>NZ_AWSA01000004.1 GCF_000576595.1 Intrasporangium oryzae NRRL B-24470
CCCGCCAACCAGCCGACGGGAGGCGCGGCGCAGGAGACGAAGCCCGCGGGCCCGACGGCGGCCCAGATCGCCGCCGCGGCCCACGCGGCGGCCATCAAGGGCGCGGCGCACGGCGACGAGCACCCGCAGGACCACGTGGGGGTCCGCTCGGACGAGCACGCGCTCGGCAGGGGGGAGGGTGCGGCGACGGTGCCGGCCGGTCACGAGGACGGGCAGGTGCACGCCTTCCCCGAGGACTCCGGCCCGTGGTCCGGTGACGACGCCTCTTCGGTCGAGGCGACCGAGCACACCGAGCCCGCGGTCGAGGTCGAGTCCGAGGTCCCGGACGCCGTCGGTGCGGCCCCCGAGCCGGCTCACGAGCCCGCGCACGAGCCCGCTGAGGAGCCCGTCCAGGAGCCGGTGGCCGAGCCGGCACCGGTCGCCCGAGGTCGACGTCGCCGCGGGCGGGTCGTCGCCCCCGCTGGACCGCCCCGTCACGCGAGTGCGGGCGGCGACGGCGCCGGGAGCGAGCAGGCCTGACGCCGGTTTGGTCCGGAACCCCGGAGCCGGTAATCTAGATCCTCGGTGCGCCCACCGGGCCCGTGTTGACGGGCCGGTGCCGAAAGCGGCGTCCATCCTGATTGAGTAGAGAGTGAGTTTGACGTGTACGCGATTGTTCGCGCTGGTGGCCGCCAGGAGAAGGTGTCCGTGGGCGATGTGCTCCTCATCGACAAGGTGACGGGCAAGGCCGGCGACTCCGTCGAGCTCACCCCGCTCCTCGTCGTCGACGGTACGACCGTCACCTCCGACGCCGACAAGCTGGCGAAGGTCTCGGTCAAGGCCGAGGTCGTCAAGGCGGCCAAGGGTCCCAAGATCGTCATCATGAAGTACAAGAACAAGACCGGCTACCGCAAGCGTCAGGGCCACCGTCAGCCGCTGACCCAGGTCAAGATCACGGCGATCGACGCCTGATCCACCCGGATCCTCAACCCAGACTCACGAGAGAAGGACTGACATGGCACACAAGAAGGGTGCGTCCTCGACCCGCAACGGTCGCGACTCGAATGCCCAGCGCCTCGGTGTGAAGCGCTTCGGTGGTCAGCAGGTCAACGCCGGCGAGATCCTCGTCCGCCAGCGCGGCACCCACTTCCACCCGGGTGAGGGTGTCGGCCGCGGTGGCGACGACACGCTGTTCGCCCTCGTGGCCGGTGCGGTCAAGTTCGGCACCAAGCGTGGCCGCAAGACCGTCAACATCGAGCAGCTCGAGACCGCTGCTGCAGAGTGATCCTCGCGATCACCAGCTGATTTCTCCGGAAGGGCGGGCCGTGTGGCCCGCCCTTCCGCCTTTGCCGGCCGAGCGGCATACCGGAATGAGGTGGCAGTCTCGCACGCTCGCGAGTGCCACCCACCCGGCTCAAGCCCATGTATGCCGCCGCCGACCCTTGATCTGGAAGAGTGACCTCTCATGGCAGTGAACTTCGTCGACCGCGTCGTGCTCCACCTCAGCGCGGGCTCCGGTGGCCACGGCGTCGCGTCCGTCAAGCGCGAGAAGTTCAAGCCGCTCGGCGGCCCCGACGGTGGCAACGGCGGCCATGGGGGCTCCGTCGTCCTGCGGGTCGACCCGCAGTCGACGACGCTCCTCGAGTACCACCGCCACCCGCACCGCAAGGCCGACAACGGCAAGCCCGGTGCCGGTGACGAGCGCAACGGCGCCGACGGCGAGGACCTCGTCCTGCCCGTGCCCGAGGGCACCGTCGTCAAGGACTCCTCCGGAACGATTCTCGTCGACCTCGTCGGCATGGGCACCGAGCACATCATCGCCCGCGGCGGCCGCGGCGGCCTCGGCAACAAGGCCCTCGCGTCGGCGCGCCGCAAGGCCCCCGGCTTCGCGCTGCTCGGCGAGCCCGGCGAGGAGGTCGACGTCGTGCTCGAGCTGAAGACGCTCGCCGACGTCGCGCTCATCGGCTATCCGAGCGCCGGCAAGAGCTCCCTCGTCTCGGTCCTCTCGGCGGCCCGGCCGAAGATCGCCGACTACCCGTTCACGACCCTCGTGCCCAACCTCGGTGTCGTCACCGCCGGCTCGAGCCGCTTCACCGTCGCGGACGTGCCGGGCCTCATCCCCGGCGCCCACGAGGGCAAGGGCCTCGGCCTCGAGTTCCTGCGCCACGTCGAGCGGTGCTCTGTCCTCGTCCACGTCATCGACTGCGCGACGCTCGAGCCCGGGCGTGACCCGATGAGCGACCTCGACGTCATCGAGACCGAGCTGTCGCTCTACGTGCCCGACGCCGACCTCGGTGGCCGCCCGCTCGCCGAGCGCACCCGCATCGTCGTGCTCAACAAGGCCGACGTGCCCGAGGCGCGCGAGCTCGCCGAGATGGTCAAGCCCGACCTCGAGGCCCGGGGGCTGGAGGTCTTCATCGTCTCCGCCGTCGCCCACGAGGGCCTCAAGGAGCTCACCTACGCGATGGCGCGGCACGTCGAGGCGGCCCGCAGAGAGGTCGAGCAGGTCGTCCCGCAGCGCATCGTGCTCCGGCCGCGCTCGGTCGACGACACGGGGTTCACCGTCACGAAGGAGAACGGTCCCGACGGGCCCTTCTACCGGGTCACGGGCGAGCGGCCCATCCGCTGGGTCCGCCAGACCGACTTCTCCAACGACGAGGCCGTCGGCTACCTCGCCGACCGCCTCGCCCGCCTGGGCGTCGAGGACGAGCTCTACAAGGTCGGTGCCGTCGCGGGCGACACGGTCGTCATCGGGGCCACCGACGACGCGGTCGTCTTCGACTGGGAGCCGACGCTCCAGTCGGGTGCCGAGCTGCTCGGCTCGCGCGGCACCGACCTGCGCCTGTCCGAGTCCTCGCGTCCCACGCGGGACGAGAAGCGCGAGGCCTACCAGGACCGGTATGCCGCCCGTGCCGCCACCCAGGAGGAGCTCGAGCAGGAGCGTCGCGCGGGCCTCTGGCACCTGCGTGACGAGGACGACACCACCGACTGACTGTCCGCAGGCCGACCCGACCGCACGCCGGGTCCGGCGGTCGCCCGACGTCTTCCGGAGCCGGCCAGCCCTTATCGTTGCGCCATGAGCTCGTGGGGCGCGCTGTGGCGCCGGGGCCACCTCGGGACCGAGGCGGACCGGGCGACCTTCCGTACCCTCCACACGGCCCTGCTCGCCTCCCCTCCCCTCCGCGAGGGGCTCAGCCCGGCGGCCGCCGAACGCTCCCTCAAGCACCTGCGGGCCCTCCTCGGCACGCCCGCCGTGGCGATGACGGACACGAGCCGGACGCTGGCCTGGGACGGGGGCCACCCAGGTCACGCCAGCCAGCCGTCGACGGTCGCCGCGGGGACCCTCACGCACGGCCGGACCGTCGTCGTCGACGGTGAGGACGTCACGTGCGCCGACCCCGCGTGCGTCGTCCGACAGGCGATCGTCGCGCCGCTCGAGGTCGAGGAGAAGGTCGTCGGGACGCTCCAGGTCTTCACGAGCCACGCCTCCGCCGGCCTCGTGCGGGCCACGAACGAGGTCGCCCGCTGGGTCTCCGGACAGCTCGAGCTCGCCGAGCTCGACGCCTCGCGGACCCGGCTCATGGAGGCCGAGGTCAGGGCCCTCCGGGCGCAGATCAGTCCGCACTTCATCTACAACTCGTTGACGGCCATCGCCTCGTTCACGCGGACCGACCCCGAGCGTGCCCGCGAGCTGCTCCTCGACCTCGCGGAGTTCACCCGCTACTCGTTCCGTCGCCACGGGGAGTTCACGACCCTCGCCGAGGAGCTGCGCTCGATCGAGGCTTACCTCGTCATCGAGAAGGCGCGGTTCGGCGACCGGCTCGCCGTGACGGTCCGGGTCGCGCCCGAGGTGCTCCCCGTCGTCGTGCCCTTCCTCTGCCTCCAGCCGCTCGTCGAGAACGCCGTACGGCACGGCCTCGAGGGTAAGCCCGGCCGCGGGGAGATCAGCATCCTCGCTCACGACGCCGACCACGAGTGCGTCGTGACGATCGAGGACAACGGCGTGGGGGAGGACCCCGAGCGGGTCCGCCGGGCCCTCGCCGGCGACCCGGCGACCGACTCGGTCGGCCTCGCCAACGTCGACGAGCGGCTCCGGGCCGCCTTCGGCGACGAGTACGGCCTCGTCGTCGAGACGGCGCAGGGCGCGGGGGCGCGGGTCGTCGTCCGGCTGCCGAAGTTCCGACCGGGGGTACACCTGTGACCGGAGCCCAGCACGTCGCCGAGGCCGGGGCCGCCAGCGAGACCGACGGTGCACGGACGCGCCCTCTGCGCGTCCTCGCCGTCGACGACGAGGCACCTGCCCTCGACGAGCTCGTCTGGATGCTCGAGCGCGACGAGCGCATCGGAGAAGTGCTCTCGGCTGGCTCGGGCGAGGCCGCCCTGCGCATCCTCCACGAGGAGGCCGTAGACGCCATCTTCATGGACGTGCAGATGCCGGGGCTCACGGGGCTCGACCTCGCCCGCGTCCTCACCCGGTTCTCGACGCAGCCGCCCGTGGTCTTCGTCACCGCCCACGAGCGGCACGCCGTCGACGCCTTCGAGCTCTACGTCGTCGACTACGTCCTCAAGCCGGTCCGCGAGGAGCGGCTCGCCGAGGCAGTCCGACGGGTGGCCCGGCGGATCGAGGGCCGTGAGGCACCCGCGGGCGCGGCCGACGACACCATCGTCGTCGAGCTGGGCGGGGTGAGCCGCCGGATCGCCCGAGCCGACGTGCTGTTCGTCGAGGCCCAGGGCGACTACGCGCGGCTGCACACGCGCGCCGAGAGCCATCTCGTCCGCGTCCCCCTGACGACCCTGGCCGAGCAGTGGCGCGACGCAGGCTTCGTGCGGATCCACCGGTCGTTCCTCGTCTCGCTCGGGCACATCGCCGAGTGGCGCACGGAGGGCGGGCGCTGCACCGTCATGGTCGGCGGCCACGAGCTGCTCGTGAGCCGGCGTCACACGCGTGCGCTGCGCGACCTCCTCGTCCGACGGGCCCAGCCGGAGGGGAGAGGAACCCCGTGAGCCCCGACTCGGGCCCGCAGCGGGTGCGCGTGACCAGTCCCCGCACGTCGGCCGCGCGCGCCCGGTCCGTGTCGATCGCCTCCGAGATCGATGCCCAGACCCGCCTCGGCGAGGTCTACATCACCTCGCTCATGCGCAGCCAGCTACGCCTGGCGCTTCTCGTCGTCGCCGTCCTCGGCCTGACACTCGGTGCCCTCCCGCTCCTCTTCGACCTCGTGCCGGCCGTCGGGCGGCTCGCCGTCGCCGGCATACCCCTGCCGTGGCTGCTTCTCTCCGTCGTGGCCTTCGCGGAGATCTGGGTGCTGGGGTGGCTCTACGTGCGCCAGGCCGAGCGCAACGAGGCGACCTTCAGCGACCTGCTGGACGGGCGATGAACAACGCCGCGAGCATCGTGGCGGTCGTCCTCGTGTCCGTGGCCTCGCTCGCCGTCGGAGCCTTCGGCCTGCGGTTCTCGCGGACCATGAGCGACTTCTACGTCGCCTCGCGCGGGGTCGGCCCCACGCTCAACGCGTCGGCCATCAGCGGCGAGTACCTGTCGGCGGCGTCGTTCCTCGGCGTCGCCGGCCTCATCCTCGCCCGCGGGGTGGACATGCTCTGGCTGCCGGTCGGCTGGACCGCCGGCTACCTCATGCTCCTCGTCTTCGTCGCCGCCCCGCTGCGGCGCTGCGGTGCCTACACGCTGCCCGACTTCGCCCAGCTTCGGCTCGAGTCGCTCAGCGCGCGACGGGTCTCGAGCGCCCTCGTCGTGGCGATCGGCCTGCTCTACCTCATCCCGCAGTTCCAGGGTGCCGGGCTGACCCTGCGCACCCTGACCGGCGCCCCGTCCTGGGTCGGTCAGGTGGCCGTCGCCCTCGTCGTCTGCCTCAACGTGCTCCCCGGCGGCATGCGCAGCGTCACCCTCGTGCAGGCCTTCCACTACTGGCTCAAGCTCGTGGCCCTCCTCACCCCGCTGTTCTTCCTGCTGGGGGCCGCGTCGAACGGGGGAGGACGCGCCACCCCCGCTGCGCTGGACGCCGCCGAGTGGGTCGAGCCGCTGGGGCGCGAGCACGCCCTCTACCTGACCTACTCCCTCGTCGTCGCCACCTTCTTCGGCACGATGGGGCTCCCGCACGTCGTCGTCCGCTTCTACACCAACCGCGACGGCCGGGCCGCCCGACGCACGACGCTCGTCGTCCTCGCCCTGCTCGGCTGCTTCTACCTGCTGCCGATCCTCTACGGCGTCCTCGGCCGGCTCCTCGCCTTCGACCTCGTCGCGAGCGGGCGCACCGACTCCGTCGTCCTCGAGCTGCCGAGCCGCGTGCTCGAGGGCCCGCTCGCCGAGGGGCTGACCGCGCTCCTCGCGGCCGGTGCCTTCGCGGCGTTCCTGTCCACCTCGACCGGTCTCGTCGTGTCCGTCGCGGGCGTCCTCAGCCAGGACCTCTTCCGCTGGGGAGGTCGGCCGTACCACGGGATCCGCGCCTTCCGCCTCTCGACGGTCCTCACCGTCGGCGTCGCCGTCATGCTCACCTTCATCTCGGCCGGGGTTCCCGTCGCCCACGCCGTCGAGCTCGCCTTCGCCGTCGCGGCCTCGACGTTCTGCCCCATGCTGCTGCTCGGCATCTGGTGGCGGGGCCTGACCCCGGTCGGCGCCATCGCCGGGCTCGTCGTCGGGGGCGGCCTGTCCATGTCCGCCGTCGTCGCGACGACCTTCGGTGTCGACCGGGACGGCTGGCTGGGGGCCGTGCTGTCCCAGCCCGCCGCGGTCACGATGCCCCTCGCTGTTGCGACGATGGTGCTCGTCTCGCTCGCCACCCCGGGCCGCCGTCCCGAGCACGTGGCGCAGACGATGGTCCGGCTCCACGCGCCGGAGCACATCAGCCTCAACCGGGGTCCGTTCCAGCCGGAGCACTGACCGCTCGTCGCGCGGGCGCGACCGCTCATCGCAGGTGACACGGCATACGGCGAACGCTCCGCGCCGCTGGGCGACGCGGGCATCGCGGGCCCGCCACGCCGGCCTCGCGTCCATCTACGGTGACCTTCGCCGGACCAGGTCCGGCGGGTGCGCGGTGACCGGCGAGAGGACGTCCCCTCTCCTGCCGATGACAGGGGCTTTGGCAGCGTCCGGCGCCGGGCAGCCCAGCAGGTCCGACCATCACCCTCGAACAATCACCCGTGGAGGTGGCAACTGTGAGCAAAGACGCTCCAGAACGCGTGGTCGACGACGTCTACGTCGCCATGCAGGAATCCGATGAGTTCGCCGAGCTGCGGACGAAGTTCCGCTCCTTCGTCTTCCCGATGACCGCGCTCTTTCTCGCGTGGTACTTCCTCTACGTGCTCCTGTCCGTGTGGGCCAAGGACTTCATGGGCACCCGGGTGCTCGGCAACATCACGTGGGGGCTCATCCTCGGGCTCCTCCAGTTCGTGTCGACCTTCGCGATCACGATGATCTACGTCCGCTGGGCCGACCGCGAGTTCGACCCGCGGGCCAAGGCCGTCGCCGAGAAGATGGGGAGCCAGAACCGATGAGTGCCCTGTTCCCCTCCCTCGCCCCCGCCGCCACGACGACCGTCGGCAACCCGACGATCAACATCGCGATCTTCGCGCTGTTCGTCGTCGTCACGCTCGCCATCGTCATCCGCGCCTCGAAGAACAACCGCAGCGCGGCCGAGTACTACGCCGGGGGGCGCGCCTTCAGCGGCCGCCAGAACGGCATCGCCATCGCCGGCGACTACCTCTCGGCGGCCTCGTTCCTCGGCATCGCCGGAGCCATCGCCATCAACGGCTACGACGGTTTCCTCTACTCCATCGGCTTCCTCGTCGCCTGGCTCGTCGCGCTGCTCCTCGTCGCCGAGCTGCTGCGCAACACCGGCAAGTACACGATGGCCGACGTCCTCAGCTTCCGGCTGCGCCAGCGCCCGGTCCGGATGGCCGCGGCGATCTCCACGCTCGTCGTATCCTTCTTCTACCTGCTCGCCCAGATGGCCGGCGCCGGTGGACTCGTGGCCCTGCTCCTCGGCATCACCGACGCCTGGGGCCAGCGGATGGTCATCGTCGTCGTCGGCATCATCATGATCTTCTACGTCATCTACGGCGGGATGAAGGGCACGACCTGGGTTCAGATCATCAAGGCGGTCCTGCTCATCATCGGTGCCGGCCTCATGACGCTCTGGGTCCTCGGCACGTTCGGGTTCAACCTCTCGACCCTGCTCGGCGACGCGTCTGACGCGTCGGTGGCGGCGACCGGCAAGGACCTGCTCCAGCCCGGCCTGCAGTACAAGAACCCGGTCGACTTCATCTCCCTGGCGATGGCGCTCGTCCTCGGGACGGCCGGCCTGCCGCACGTGCTGATGCGCTTCTACACCGTCCCGACCTCCAGGGAGGCGCGCAAGTCGGTCGAGTGGGCGATCTGGCTCATCGGCATCTTCTACCTCTTCACCCTCGTCCTCGGGTTCGGCGCTGCCGAGCTCGTCGGGGCCAAGGCGATCAAGGCCGCTCCCGGCGGGGCCAACTCCGCGGCTCCGCTCCTCGCCTTCGAGCTGGGCGGTGAGATCCTCCTCGGCATCATCTCCGCCGTCGCCTTCGCCACGATCCTTGCGGTCGTCGCCGGCCTGACGATCACGGCGAGCGCGAGCCTCTCGCACGACGTCTACAACACGCTCGTCAAGCACGGCCGGGCGACGCCGGAGGAGGAGGTCAAGGTCGCGCGGATCGCCGCGCTCGTGCTCGGCGCGATCGCGATCGTCGGTGGCATCTTCGCGATGGGCCAGAACATCGCCTTCCTCGTGGCGCTGGCCTTCGCCGTGGCCGCGAGCGCGAACCTCCCGACGATCCTCTACTCGCTCTTCTGGAAGCGGTTCAACACCCGCGGCGCGCTCTTCAGCATCTACGGCGGTCTGGTCAGCGCCATCACGCTGATCCTGTTCTCGCCGGTGGTGTCGGGCAAGCCGGTCGACCCGGTGACGGGCAAGAGCCCGTCGATGCTCCAGGGCGTCGACTTCCACTGGTTCCCGCTCGACAACCCGGGCATCATCTCGATCCCGCTCGGGTTCGTCCTCGGCTACCTCGGGACCGTGACGAGCAAGGAGTTCAACGCGGCGAAGTACGCCGAGATGGAGGTGCGGTCGCTCTCCGGCTACGGAGCCGAGGGGGCTACCCACCACTGATCGAGGCAGCGGGCCGGTCGTGGCCGCGAATGCGCACACCGCGTTCGCGGCCACCACCATGTCGTATGCCGCGTACCTCCTCCCGTCGAGACCCGCGCTCGGTCTCTGCCCCGGTCGGGCCCTGGCCCGACGAGTCTCGCGGTCTTGGGATCCCACCCGCTCCACCACCTCGCCGCGGCGGAGAAGCTGTGGCGTGGGACGGGGTTCCGGCCGCGGTTTCTTCGCCGGGGCGGAGAAGCTGTGCGAGAGGAAGGCGGGGAGGGGGCCGGGGGAGCGGCTGCCGTTGTCAGAGGACGACGAGGTCGTCGCGGTGGATGACCTCGCGCTCGTACTCCGGGCCGAGATCGGCCGCGAGCTCCCGGGTCGAGCGACCAAGCAGGCTCGGAAGCTCGGCGGAGCTGTAGTTGACGAGGCCGCGGGCGATCCGGACGCCGTCGGGGGAGCAGACGTCAACGGGGTCCCCGTCGTGGAAGGTGCCCTCGACGGCCGTGATGCCTGCGGGCAGCAGCGACTTCTTTCGGTGCACGAGCGCGGCGACGGCGCCCGCGTCGATGATGAGGCGACCGCGGGCCGTCGTGGCGTGCTCGAGCCAAAGCCGACGCGACCGGCCCCGGACGCCCATCGGCAGGAAAATCGTCCCCACGTCCTCGCCCCCGAGGACCTCGGTGACCCGGTCGGCCGCGGTGACCGCAGTCGTCACACCGGCTGCGGTCGCGATGCGGGCCGCCTCCACCTTGGTCGTCATCCCACCGGTGCCGACCTTCGAGCCGCTGCCCCCGATCACGACGTGGGCGAGGTCCTGGGGGCCGCGAACCAGCGGGATCCGGGACGTCCCGGCCCTGCTCGGCGGACCGTCGTAGAGCGCGTCGACATCGGACAGCAGGACGAGCGCGTCGGCGTCGATGAGGTGAGCCACGAGGGCGGCGAGCCGGTCGTTGTCGCCGAACCGGATCTCGCTCGTCGCGACCGTGTCGTTCTCGTTGACGATGGGCAGGACCCGCAGGTCGAGGAGTCGCTCCAGGGTGCGTCGGGCGTTGGCGTAGTGCGACCGTCGCGTGACGTCGTCCGCCGTGAGGAGCACCTGGCCCACCGTGATCCGATGCATCCCGAACGCGTGGGTGTAGGCGGCGAGGAGGGCGCCTTGCCCGACAGAGGCGGCCGCCTGCTGCGTCGCGAGGTCGCGCGGCCGAGTGCTGAGGCCGAGCGGCTGGAGCCCGGCCGCGATGGCGCCCGAGCTGACGAGGACGACCTGCGTGCCCTCGGCGTGCTTGCGGGCCAGCGCGTCGGCCAGGGAGACGAGCCGGTCGTGGTCGATGTCGCCGTCGGATCCCGTCAGCGAGCTCGACCCGACCTTGACGACGAGGCGGCGAGCGCTGCTGATGACCGAACGGGGGGACACGGCCCAACTCTAGTGAGGGGTGAGCCCCCCGGCGGGTCGGGCAGCCAGGTGTCGAGACGACCATCGGGCGGGCGCCCGGCCTGGCACCCTGCTAAACGCCGGACACACGATGGGGTCGAGGGGCGGTCGACGTGCGGCCGAGGGGCGAGATCCGCGTGCTCGTGATCGGCGCCCGCGCCTACGCTTGAGGCATGTCCGCAGCCATCGACCCCGCCGTCGTCGAGCACGTGACCGCGCTCGCCGACCGGGCCCGCGTCGCCTCCCGACGCCTCGCGCTCATGTCCCGTGCCGACAAGGACGCCGCCCTCCTGCGTCTCGCCGATGCCGTCGAGGCGGCGACCCCGGCGATCCTCGCCGGCAACGCCGGGGACCTCGAGCGTGGGCGTGGCGCGGGCATGTCCGAGAGCCTGCAGGACCGGCTGCGCCTCGACGAGGCCCGGGTCGCGGCCGTCGCCCAGGCACTGCGCGACGTCGCCGCCCTGCCCGACCCCGTCGGGGAGGTCGTCCGTGGCTCGACCCTCGCCAACGGCCTGCAGATCCGTCAGGTGCGTGTGCCGATGGGCGTCATCGGGATGATCTACGAGGCGCGACCCAACGTCACCGTCGACGCCGCCGGCCTCTGCCTCAAGTCGGGCAACGCCGTCATCCTGCGCGGAGGGTCGGCCGCGGCCGGCAGCAACCACGCGCTGGTCGAGGCCATGCGTGCCTCCCTGGCGGAGCAGGGCCTGCCGGCCGACGCCGTCACGCTCCTCGAGGAGGGCGGCCGCGACGCGGCGCGCGCGCTCATGACGGCTCGCGGCCATGTCGACCTCGTCATCCCGCGCGGTGGTGCCGACCTGATCCAGACCGTCGTGCGCGAGTCGACGGTCCCGGTCATCGAGACCGGGATCGGCGTCTGCCACGTCTACGTCGACCGCGCCGCCGACCTCGACAAGGCGCTCGCGATCACCCTCAACGCCAAGACGCAGCGACCGAGCGTCTGCAACGCGGCTGAGTCGCTCCTCGTCCACCGTGACGTCGCCGTCGACTTCCTGCCGAAGGTCCTGACCGACCTGGCCGGGGCGGGGGTGCGGCTGCACGTCTCGCCCGAGGTCGCGCCGCACGCGGACGCGGCGGGAGCGGCATACGCCATCGCGAGCGAGGCCGACTTCGGCACCGAGTGGCACGGACTCGAGCTGAGCGTCGCGCTCGTCGACGACCTCGACGAGGCGATGGACCGCATCCGCCGCTTCGGGACGGGTCACACGGAGGCGATCGTGACCGAGGACCGGGGCGCGGCCCGGCGGTTCACGGCGGAGGTCGACGCCGCCGTCGTCATGGTCAACGCGAGCACCCGGTTCACCGATGGGGGCGAGTTCGGCTTCGGCGCGGAGATCGGCATCTCGACCCAGAAGCTGCATGCCCGCGGTCCGATGGCGCTGCCCGAGCTGACGACGACGAAGTGGGTCGTCGACGGTGACGGGCAGGTGCGCTGACCCGGACGGCGTCTGCGTAGGATTCGAGGATGGAAGGTACTGAGGTCCGCAAGCTCGCCGAGCTCGAGGACGACCACTGGTGGTACCGCGAGCGGCGGCACCTCCTGGCCACGGCGATCAGCGGTCTCGCCCCTGGCCGGGCCATCGACATCGGGGCCGCCGGCGGCGGCAACACCCGCGTCCTGCGCGAGCACGGCTGGGACGCCGTCGCGCTGGAGTACGGCGCAGAGGGCGCCGAGGTGGCGCACGATCGCGGTCTGGCGACGCTTCGGGGCGACGCGACGCGGCTGCCGATCGCCGACGCCTCGCTCGACCTCGTCGTCTCCTTCGACGTCCTGGAGCACCTTCACGACGACGACGGCGCCGTCCGTGAGGTCCGGCGCGTCCTCAAGCCGGGAGGGACCTACCTCGTCGCGGTGCCGGCCGACCCGCGCCTCTGGTCGAGCCATGACGAGGCGGTCGACCACATCCGCCGCTACACCCGCCAGGGTCTCGTCGACCTGCTCGAGCGAGGCGGCTTCGACGTCCAGCAGGTCCAGTCGTGGAACGTCCTGCTCCGCCCGGTGGTCGCGGTGCGACGCCGCAGGAGCAACGGCTCCGATCTCGAGGACCTCCACCCGGTCGTCAACCTCGGGTTGCGCACGATCATCACGGCGGAGCGCTACCTGCCGGTCAAGAGCCTTCCGGGGGTCAGCCTGCTCGTCCGGGCCCAGCCGCGCGGCTGAGCCCGGACGAGCAGGCCAGCGGGGCCGCCCGCGGGTCGGCCCCGCAGGCGCTCAGCGACTCACGTATGCCGCTGGGCCGGCTCCGTCACCGCCGGGCCCGACGTCGTGGCGGGCACGGAGGCCGCCGCCGGGACCGGAGCAGGGACCGGAGCAGGGGTGGCGACCGGCGCGGCGTCCGGGACGGGCGCGCCGGCAAGAGGCCCCGACGCCGGGGTGGCAGGGAGCGGCGTGCTCGTCGGGTTGTGCTCACGCCCGACCGTCGTCAGTGAGTCGTAGGCGATGAAGTACGTCGGGCGGCCCTGCATGTGGGCGTACATCCGCCCGATATACTCACCGAGGATGCCGACGCACACGAGCTGGACGGCGCCGACCCCGGAGACGATGGCGACGGTCGAGGTCCAGCCCGCGACGGTGTGGCCCTGGGCCCGGGCCACGAACGTGTAGATGAGCAGCATGGTTGCGAGGACCGCACCCCCGAGGCCGGCGAAGGTCGCCATGCGCAGCGGGGCGGTCGAGAAACCGGTGAGTGAGTCGAGCGAGAGCTTGATCATCTTCATGAGCGGGTACTTCGAGGAGCCGGCCGCCCGCTCGTCGCGCTTGTACTCGACCGTGTCCGACGGGAAGTTGAGGGCCGGGACGATGAACCGGAGGACCCGGTTGTGCTCCGGGAGGCTGTTGACCGCGTCGACCGTGGCCCGGGACATGAGGCGGAAGTCACCGGCGTCGGAGTGGGCGGAGGTCTGCGACATGAGGCCGATGAGCCGGTAGAAGGCCCGGGCCGACACCCGCTTGAACCACGTGTCGGTCGACCGGTCGTTGCGCACGCCGTAGACGACGTCGACGCCGTCGTCCTTGGCGGCCTTCAGCATCAGGGGGATGACCTCGGGCGGGTCCTGGAGGTCCGCGTCGAGCGTCACGACGTAGTCGCCGAGGGCGCTCGCCAGCCCGGCCGAGATCGCGGCCTGGTGACCGGCGTTGGCCCGGAGCCGGATGACGCGCAGGTGCGGCCACTCACGGTGGTAGCGCTGCAGCAGGGCCGCGGTGAGGTCGGAGCTCCCGTCGTCGACGGCGACGACCTCGTAGGAGGTCGCGAGGCCGTCGAGGATGGGGCGCAGCCGCTCGACGAGGAGGGGGAGCACCTCCTCCTCGTTGTACATGGGGATGACGACGGACAGCTCGGGCACCATGGGTTCTAGGGTACGGCCGTGGGGTGAGGGGAACTGTCACCCGCCTGTGGACGAACCATGGCATCACGCGCTGCTAGCGTCACGGTTCGTGACCTCGAAGGCCGCCCCGCGCCCCGGTGACGCCGTCCACGGGCGCTTCAGCAAGTGGGGTGGCGGCCGCCACTGGGAGTGGACGGCCCGCTACCTGCGGGCCGACGAGCACGGCCACTGGTTCTTCGCGCCGGCGGGGACGGTGTGCTCCCGCCCGGGAGTCTGCTTCGTCGCGGAGGACCCGTGGGTCTCCCTGGTCCCCCGCGACGCCGGCTGGGTCGCCGGGTTCTACCCCCGGTCCAAGCCGATCAGCCTCTACGTCGACATGGCGACCCCGGCCACGTGGCGGCAGCTCGCCCCCGCGGTGTGGGAGGTCACGATGGTCGATCTCGACCTCGACGTGGTCCTGCGTCGCGAGGGTCACCTCTTCGTCGACGACGAGGACGAGTTCGCAGTGCACCAGGTCGACCTCGACTATCCTCCCGAGATCATCGAGCTGGCACGTCGGACGAGCGATGTCGTGTACGACGCCATCGCCTCCGGCGTGGAGCCCTTCGCGACGGTCGGCTTCGACGTCCTCGACGCCGCGGTGGCGGGTGGTCCCGCAGAGCGCTGAGCCGCGGCCGACCGGCGAACCCGGCCCAGCGGCATACGCCGGCACTGGGGGGAGACGTCCTGCGTCGACCGTCCCGGGTGGGCGCTAGGCTGGCCACATGTCTGATCGTGTCCTGACGCTTGCCGCGACGGAGCAGGCCGCCCGCGAGCTCCCCATGCCCGTGATCGCCTACTTCCTCGTCACCTTCGCGCTGTTCCTCGTCGCGCTCGCGGTCACGTGGAGCTTCCGCAACACCGCCTACAAGATCCAGGCGCCCCGCCACCACGCCGAGCCGCACCAGGCGATCGAGCACGACGGGTCGCAGCACTGAGCATGCGCCTCGGCGTCATGGGTGGGACGTTCGACCCCATCCACCACGGCCACCTCGTGGCCGCGAGCGAGGTGCAGTCGCTCTTCGACCTCGACGAGGTCGTCTTCGTGCCGACGGGGCAACCGTGGCAGAAGGCCGAGCGGCACGTCTCGCCTGCCGAGGACCGCTACCTCATGACCGTCATCGCGACGGCCTCCAACCCCCGTTTCACGGTCAGCCGGGTCGACATCGACCGACCCGGTCCCACCTACACGATCGACACGCTGCGCGACATCCGCGCTGCACGGCCCGACGCCGAGCTCTTCTTCATCACCGGGGCCGACGCCCTCGCCGAGATCCTCTCGTGGAAGGACGCCGATGGGCTGTGGGACCTCGCCCACTTCATCGGGGTGACCCGGCCGGGGCACGAGCTGTCCGACAAGGGGCTGCCCGAGGAGCGCGTCACGCTCCAGGAGGTCCCCGCCATGGCGATCAGCTCCACCGACTGCCGCGCCCGCGTCGCCGCCGGCGAGCCTGTCTGGTACCTCGTGCCCGACGGCGTCGTCCAGTACATCAACAAGTACAGCCTGTATGCCGCTGGGTCGCGTCCCGCCGGTATCCGCGCTGCCGACCCCTCCCCGTCACCAGGAGAACCGTGACCGCCACCCCCCGTTCCCTCCAGCTCGCCAAGGTGGCCGCGCTGGCCGCCGAGGAGAAGATCGCCGACAAGGTCCTCGCCATCGACGTCAGCGACCAGATGCCGCTCACGGACGTCTTCGTCCTCGCCTCCGCCGCCTCGGAGCGGCAGGTCGGCGCGATCGTCGACGAGGTCGAGGACCGGCTGCGTGAGCAGGGCTGCAAGCCGATCCGCCGCGAGGGCGAGCGCGAGGGCCGTTGGGTGCTCATCGACTTCGGCGACATCATCGTCCACGTCCAGCACGAGGAGGAGCGCGAGTACTACGCGCTCGAGCGCCTCTGGAAGGACTGCCCCGAGGTCGACCTCGCAGCCGTCGAGGCCCTTGCCCGGCCCGTCGCGGCGGCCGCCGAGGACGACGAGGCGTGACCTCCGGGCCGGGCCCGCGGCGCATCGTCATCGTCAGGCACGCCCAGACCGTCGACAACGCGGCCCGCGTCTGGCAGGGCCACAAGGACTCCGAGCTGTCCGAACGCGGCCGCGAGCAGGTGCTCGCGGCCGCTCCGCATCTCGCGGCCTACCATCCGGTGCTCATCGTCTCCAGCGACCTCCAGCGCGCTGCGGCGACGGCCGATGCGATCGCGGCCCTCACCGGGCTCGAGGTGCGGCTCGACGCCCGGCTCCGTGAGGTCCATGTCGGGGAGTGGCAGGGACTCCACGCCGACGAGGTCCGGGCCCGCTACCCCGAGGTCGTCGCCGCGCTCGACCGCGGTGAGGACGTGCCGAAGGGGGTCACCGGTGAGACGCGTGCCGACGTCGCCGCCCGGGCCGGAGCGGCAGTGCGCGACGTTGCCGAGGCGCTGGCTGCCGGTGAGACCGGCATCGTCGTGGCGCACGGCGTCTCGGGTCGGGCCGCTGCCGCCGAGCTCGTCGGCCTGTCCCAGGACGTCTCGGACGCGATCTTCCGTGGTGTCGACAACTGCCACTGGATCGAGCTCGTCGAGGTGTCCGAGAGTTTCTCCGAGGCCACTCGGTGGCGGATCGCCGGCTGGAACCTCGGTCCCTGGAGGGTCTGAAGGACCCGGGTCCGGGGCTCGTCCGGCCGATTTGAGGTCTGGCCCGGATATTGGCTATGGTTACGCAGTCGCCTCACGGAGGAGACACCCGAAAGGGGCTGTGGCGCAGCTGGTAGCGCACCTGCATGGCATGCAGGGGGTCAGGGGTTCGAGTCCCCTCAGCTCCACCAGACGAGAGGGACCGGACGGATCCGTCCGGTCCCTCTCCGCTTTCCGTCGACTGGTTGCCCTGCGGTTGGTTGCCCCGCGGTTGGCCGCCCAGCGGCTGGTCGGCCTGGTGGCCCTCGGCGGTCGCTGGCCCTGCTCACGGGCAGGCATGGAACGGCTTTGCGCCCGTCGGCGCGTCGGACTCGACCCGGTCGATGCGCAGCGGCGTGGCGCCGACGGCCGGAACCAGTCGGTAGGCGAGGTCCCAGACGAGGCAGTCCGACGCCCGGTCGGGTGCATCCCTCGGCGACTGGTGTGACGTGAACGTCACGTGGGCGGTCATCGCTCCGCCTGTCCCGGCGTCGGTCGAGGTGAGGGTGATCCCGGCATAGCTCGTCGTTGCGTAACCGGCCGACCACGCCGAATAGCTGCCCAGGCGTCTGCGGGCCGCACTGGTGTAAAGCGCATAGGCATCGCGGAACCGCTGCTCGGTGATCGCGGTGAAGAACGCCGACAAGGTCGTCGCAGCCCGGCGCGCGGCCGAGTCGTTGACGAGGCTGGGGTCCAGCTGCACGACTCCCACGGTGGTCTGGACCGGGACCGGGACCGAGTCCGTCGCCGTGTTGGTGGTTGCGCTCGTTGCCGTATCCGTGGCCGGGCTGGTCGGAGCGCTTGAGGTCGGGGTCGGCGTCTCGTCACTCGGACTGCCGGTCGTCAGGGTCGACGGACTGAGAGAGGGGCCCAATGTCACCGAGGTGGGCCCCGAGGCGCTGCCGGAGTCCTGGGCGTTGCGCATGAACAGGTACACGAGGGCCGACAGAGCGAGGACCGCAAGCGCGGCCGCGACGACCAGGCCCACCGAGGGTCGCCGACGGCCTTCGGTCGCTCGGGCCCCGGTGGGCGCGTCGACCGAAGCGGGTGCGGGGGTCCGAGCGAGGAGCCCGGTCCGGGCGGCGCAACCTCAGGCCGGCGGGGCGCTGCGGGAGGTGGTGCTGGTGGCTGTGGCTCCGGCGGGGGTGGCGGGTATGCGCGCTCCGCGGCCGCGGGGGGCGGACCTCCCACACCCTCAGTCGGGGGTTTCGACTCGACGTGTCTGACCGGCGTTCCGCACAGCGGGCACTCGACCCGACCGGGCGGGACCTCCGTGCCGCAGACTTCGCACGTCACGGCTATCCCAGCAGAGCGCCCACGGCGGTGACCAAGGCACTGACCACCTGGGAGAGGGATGCGAGACCGCCCACGGTCTTGACGACGCCGTCCAGCATCCCGGTCAGGTGCTCCCGGCGTCTCGGCTCGCGGTGGACCTCCTTCTCCAAGGCGTCGAGCTGCCCCGTCGCCTGGGCCACGATGACGGCTGTCTGGGCGTCGGCGTCCTCGAGCGCGTCCAGGTGGGACCGAAGCTGGGCGATCAGGGTCAGCACCTCCTTCGTGGCCTCGTTGGTGCGCGATGCGCTCATGGTCACCTCGGCCGATGCGCCCGCCCCGGCCGCCAGCGCCGAGGAGTCGACCGTCGAGTTGTGGATGGTGATCGACGCTGGTTGTGGGTCGGGTCGAGGTCCTGTCATGACGGGCTCCCTGGGTTGGTGCGGGCCGCGTGGCTCGCGTTCGAGGCGAAGTTCGCGATCCTGGACATGGGGCTCGAGCCGCTGGCCAGGGCGGAGTTCTGGACGCTCGAGTTGCTGATCAGCGTGCTGTTGTAGAGGTTCATCACCCGTGATCCGAACTCCTGGGGGTCGAGCCCGAACTCCTCGAGCGTGTCGACGACCGATGCGACGACGCGACGCTCGACGAGGGCCACCCGTTGTTCGGCGTCGAGGTTCTGGAAGAAGACCGGCGACTGCCGTGCCCCGAGCTCTCGGACGCTCATCCGGGCGCCGTAGTCGAAGGACAGCCGGTCGGAGATCGACCGCTCCTCCTGCCTCGCCCGCATCGTGCGGGTCAGCGCCCGCACGGCATACTCCGCCAGGTGCACCGGCGACATCGGTGCGACCCTGACGAGGTCGAGCACCGAGGAGCCGACGCACCGGGCCGCGACCCCACCGTTGAGCTTCTCGTAGGCATCGATCTCGTGGTACACGGGCTTGATCGACGGAAGCACCGTGGCGACGAGCTCGAGGAAGAGCATGCTGCCCTGGACGGCGGTGTAGATGAAGACGGACACCTCGACCTCGCCCTCCCAGGCCGAGATCCGCGTGACCTGGTAGTGCCTCTCCGGACCCCGCTCGCCGCTGGCGACCCGCAGCACGTGGTCCCAGTCCACGCGGGTGACGGGCAGGTGGCTGTCGGGGTCGAGATACGGCGAGGTCTCGGGCAGCATCCCGGACACGTAGAGCCGGTCGCGGATCGACAGTGCCTGCAGCCGCTCGTTCTCGGGCAGGTCAGCCGTGGCCAGCCCTGCGATCGCGCGCCTGAGCCGGTCGTACAGCACCAGGGCCGAGAACTCACCGTCGGGCCGGCTCGGCGGCCGGGCTCCGCCGCCGTCGCCGGACGAGCCGAGCGGGCTGGGCACGAACGTGCCCGTGGCCTCACGCAGCGGGATGGCGAAGGACCAGGCCCGGGTGATGTCACCCGAGCCGACGAAGGGCTTCGTGGTCACACTCTCTGAGAACACCGTGACGTTCGAGTCACGGATGTGGTCGAGGTAGCTCAGCCGGCGCCGCGCCCACCGCGGTTCCTCCGGCGCTGCCGAGGTGGAGAACCGTTCGCGCTGCAGCTCGTTGACGACCGTGGCGTGGACGGAGATCCGGTGCCAGGCGAGCACTCCGACCACCGCGAGCGCCATGGTGACGGCGATCGCCGTGGTCGCCACGCCGCTGCCGCCCACCTCGGCGACCTGGAACCCACCGTTGGGGTCGAGGACGTACTCGAGCGAGGGAGTCGCAGAGGCCTGCACCCTGGTGTTGAGCAGGAGCAGCAGACCCGCTGCAAGCAGGACGACCAGCGTCCCGACGATCGAGCTGAAGTCACGGGCGGCGAAGGCCGTGAGGAGCCGCAGGAGCAGGACGACGCCGTAGAGGGCAAGCACGAGAAGAGCGAGATCCGAGGGCAGGCACACCACCAGCACGGTGAGCAGGAGGCAGATGACGCCGTCCCGCGCCAGGACGCGCTTGTTGGCCGTCAGGCAGTGTCGCGCGATGGGCGCCACGTCGATGCCGTACGACGGGGCCACGCCACGGTGGGCCGGGTAGAGGACCTCCTCCAGGACCCGTCGCATGAAGGTCGAGTCGAGGTAGGCGGCGGCGCAGAGGTAGCGGGTCGCGTTGCTGAACTCACCCTGCGCGACCACCCGACCCCGGGTCGGGTTCTGGATATCCGTCACGGAACGGCCCCCTGTCAACGACTGGCACCTCGGACCTCCATCCACCAGATGCCCGGTGCGTTCGAATGATCCAGCGTTGTGTTTCGAGGCTACGCGTGGTGGGGGCCCCTTATGACGGCTTTCTCCGAATCGTCAGGGACCCGCCGGCCCCGGTCCCCGCTCGCATCCCGGTGCGAGCTCGCGCGTCAGCGCGCGACGCGTACGGGTCGGCTCGTGGGAGCGAGCACACGGTGGTACGCGGCTTCGTACCCGTCGGCCATCGTCTCGGCGGCGAACCGGGTGGCGACGTCGGCGCGGCAGTCGCGGGGATCGAGGAGCGCGGCTCTGTGGATCGCAGCGGGCAGCTCGTCAGGCGTATCGACGACGATTCCCGTGACCCCGTGCACGACGACCTCCGCGACCGATCCGCGGCGCAGCGCGACCACGGGCGTTCCGCAGGCGAGCGCCTCTGCCATGACCAGTCCGAAGGGCTCCTCCCAGCAGAGCGGGAAGAGGAGCACGCGCGCCTCTGCGAGGATCCGCCGCTTCCGCGTCGCGTCCGCGGGGCCGGTGTCGATGACGTCAGGTCCCAGCCGAGGGCGGATCTCCCGTTCGTAGTAGGCGATCTCGACGGGCTCGGTGCACTTGCCTGCGAGCAGGATCGGCACGCCGGCGGCCCGGGCGGCGTCGATGGCCAGGTGCGGCGCCTTCTCGGGGTGGTAGCGGCCGAGGAAGACCGCGTAGTCCAGCTTGGCCTCGACGAACGGGTAGCTCAAGACATCGATACCGTTGTGGACCGTGGCGATCCAGTTGAGGTCAGGGGCAACGGCCCGCTGCGCGTCCGAGATGGCCACGAGCTGGACGGCCTTCCCGAGCGGTCGGTAGAGCTCGGCGAGGTCGGTGGTGGGGCCGTGCACGGTCACCACGGTGGGTGTCCGCCGCCCGATCGCGAGGAGCGCACCCGCGAGGGTGTGGTCGTGGACGAGGTCGACCTCCTCGCAGGCGAGGCGCTGGGCCACCCGTGCGGCGTTGACGACCTCGGGAACGGCGTCCCCGAGCCGGACGGACGACGGCTGCGCGAACGTGCGGACGAAGCGTTGGGCCCGCGTCCCGTTGTGACCGGCCGCCAGCAGCGTCACGTGGTGACCGCGGTCGACGAGCGAGTCGACGAGCGACGCGATGACCGCCTCGACGCCGCCGTAGCCCTCCGGCGGGACGCCGAAGTAGGGCGGGGCCACCATCGCGATCCGTAGCGGGGTCTCGTGAACCCGACCGCTTGCCTCCGCGGTGATCGTCATGGACATGGCGTCCCCTCTCCGTGCGGGACGGGCGGGACCTCCGCGACGCCGCCCGTGCCAGCGTCGTACCCGGGCGGATGGGTGCCTAACCGGTCGTGCGCTCATGGGCTCGCCGCCTCGTCCGGTCCGGCGACAGGCGGGCGCACGCTCCATCCGTGCTCGTCGACGAAGATTCCGACGATCTCTGACCCGACGTGGACGCGGTCGACCTCGAGAGGCAGGAAGCGGTCCGGCACGGCGGGCTGGAGCGTCAGGGCGGTCGACGGCAGGTCCGGGTGGAGCCCGAGCATCGAGCGGAGCAGGAGGAACGGGGTGGCGGCCGCCCAGGCCTGCGGCGCGCACGACGTGGGGAAGGGGACCGGGATGGAGAACTCCTCCTTGCCGAAGCCGCAGAACAGCTCGGGGAGCCGGTCCCCGAACGCGGCCGCGGCCTCGATGATCCCGAGCTCGACCCGCTCTGCCTGCGCGTCGAACCCGTACCGGCGCAACCCGGCGGCGACAATCGCGTTGTCGTGGGGCCAGACCGACCCGTTGTGGTAGCTCATGGGGTTGTAGGCCCCCATCGAGCGACCGAGAGTGCGGACTCCGAAGCCGGTGAACATCTCGGGCCCGAGCAGGGTGGAGGCGACGTCAGCGGCATACGCCTCGTCGACGATGCCGGTCCACAGGCAGTGACCCATGTTGGAGGCCATGGCGTCGACGGGTCGCTTGTACCGGTCGAGGGCCAGGGCGTAGTAGCCCCGGTCCGGCAGCCAGAAGGCCGCGTTGAACCGTTCCTTGAGCTCGGCAGCCCGCGCTGTGCAGTCCGCCGCGAGTGCGGAGTCACCGGTTGCCGACGCCAGCTCGGCCCGGCCCAGGAGAGCCGCGTAGACGTAGCCCTGCACCTCGGCCAGGGCGATCGGAGGCTCGGCCAGGCTTCCGGAGGCGAAGCTGATGCCGTCGAAGGAGTCCTTCCAGCCCTGGTTGAGCAGGCCACGGTCCGTGGCCCGCTGGTACTCGACGAAGCCGTCACGGTCGCGATCACCGTGGCGCTCGACCCAGTCGAGGGCGCGGTCGGCGTGCGGCAGGAGAGCGGCCACCTGGTCGGGGGGAAGTCCCCAGCGGCGGGTCTCGGCGAGGAGCATCACGAAGAGCGGCGTCGCGTCCACGGTGCCGTAGTAGACGTGGCCACCGCGGGCGGTCGGCAGGGTGGCGGGCAGGGTGGCCAGACCCGAACGGATCTCGTGCAGGATCTTCCCGGGCTCCTCCTCGCTGGCCGCGTCGACCTTCTCGCCCTGGAGCCCGGCGAGCGTGAGGAGCGTGCCGTGGGCGACCCTCCGGTCGGTCGGCAGGAGCATCCAGCTCGTGAGCAGCGAGTCACGGCCGAACACCGTCATGAACCACGGTGCCCCCGCGGCCATGACGACGCGGTCCGGGTGGAGCGGGTCGGTGATGCGCAGCCCCGAGAGGTCCTCCATGCCGTTCGCGACGAGCCGCTCGAGGTGCTCGTCGGGGCAGTGGACGTGCGGCGCGCGCTGTCGCCACTCGGCGTGCAGTGCTGCCGGGTGGCTCTCCGGCGACCGCACGTCGCCGTGGTACGGGCTGCTGAGGGGGACGCCGTCGATGTCGGGGACCACCTGCACCGAGACCGTCGAGCGCCCGCGTGGCGCGATGACGAGGTGCCAGGCGAGCCCCCCACGGCTCAGGACGGGATCGCCCGTGCCGGACACGGCAACGCCCCGCGACTCCGTCCCGTGGTCGAGGACCCGTCGCACCGCCTGTCCCTCCACCGAGGCGACGATCGCCCCGCCGTCGTGCACGCGACCCTCCTTGACCTGGAAGAGGCTCGCGAAGTCGGCGTCAACGGCGAGCGAGAGGCTCAGTGCCGTCGTCTCCTGTCCGAGGTTCTCGAGGGTGATGTCCTCGACGAGGCCGTCGCCGACGAAACGCTGACGGACGACGAGGAGCGTGCTGTCCCCGGCGCCCGCGCGGGGCCTGCGCCGGGCGACGTGCGTCGCCGTGTACGGCCCGGTCGAGGCCACCGACAGTGGCTCGAGATCCTCCCCGTCGACCCGGAGCAGGTAGCGGGAGAGGAACCGCGTGTCGTGGACGAAGAGCCCCTCGAGGGCCGACGAGCCGAGGTCGCCGACACCGTCGGAGATGCAGAAGGTCCGGCCCTCGACGAGCGTCACCTCGCCGACCGCCGTCCGCATCGGTGGCGACCCGGTGTAGCCCCAGCCCTCGGTCATCCCTTCAAGGGCATCGCCGGGGCGCCCGAGAGTCAAGCGATCGTGGCGCTTGTCTCAGGTCACGGGCGGCCGTGCGGTGCGCACCAGCACCTCGTCGGTGCGCCAGTCCGCGACCGCCTCCTCCTGGGCAGGTGCGAGACGACGCGTCGTGGCCCGTGTGAGGAGTCGCTCGAGGGTGCTCCGAGGCGGTGTCCCGCCCCGGAGCACGGTCTGGCTCCCGACGGCGCGGACGTCGAGCTCGTCCTGCTGGAGCGAGCGTGGGTCGAACTCGAGGGTGCTCGTCACGAGCTTGAGCTGGTCGGTCACCGCCACGGTGCCGGCCGCCCAGAGCGCGTCGGAGACCTCGCCGGACAGCGAGACGCTCGTCGACTCGCCCGGCCCGAGCGCGACCGAGCCGGAGGGAAAGGCGTCGGTGAACACGCCGTAGGTCTCGGTCAGGTCGAGGAGGGCACCCCACAGGGTCTGGTCGGTCGTGTTCGTGATGGTGAGGGTGAAGGACGGAGTGTTCTCACCGGCATACGAGAGCTCGACAAGCGAGCCGGGCGGCGCGGGGCCGCCGGGCGTCGTCACGGTGAGGCGCAGGGCCCCCGCGGGGAGCCGGGTGGCGGGGTTGTGCAGCCCCGAGAGGCGCACCCACCGTGCGACGTGCTCGAGTGCGGCCACGACACGTGACTCGCGACCCGTGCCCGCCACGGTGGGCACGAGGGGGCGCGTGACGCCGGGACGGGTGATGACGAAACCCTCCGGACGCGCCTCGACGAGCAGGTCCGCCCCGGTCGGGTCGTCGACGAGCGCGATGAGCGTCGAGTCGGCCGCCCCCGCCGCGTCGCGAAGGGTGGCCGTGCCTGCTTCGTCGCCGAGCACCGCCACCGCGAGGGGCTGCAGCGGGATGGAGGTGACGACGGCCCGATAGACGTAGTCCTCGTCGAGCGGGCGCGACAGGGCGACGAGGCACCGGTCGGGCAGCACCCGGGTCACCGCGCCCGTCGCGAGCGGTGCGCCGGTCGTCTCGGACGTGAGCGGGTAGACGGCGAGCTCGGTCGTGTCGTCGCCGATCGGCTCGGGAACGCCGTGGACGGCCCCTGCGTCGATGCTCCACCCGTCGGGCAGGTGGCTCAGGGTCAGCAGGCGGGCCGTGCGTGACACCGCGCCGCCGAGGAAGGGCTCGTCGAGCTCGTCCGGGTCGACCGCCTCGAGCTGCGGGTGCTGCTCGACCACCCGCCGCTGGACGCCCGCCGACACGATCCGCAGGACGTCGCGGTAGGTCGGCAGGCCGTCGGTCTCGCGCAGGGCGGTCTCGAGGGCGGCCGAGAGGGCTCCGCGGTGCGCGCCGAGGACGGTGACCTCCTTGGCCTTCTCGTCCGCGCGGCAGGCTGCCAGCAGGACGTGGCGGCCCACGGGGCCTCCCCAGCGAGCGGTGAGTCCGCGCACCGCGCCCGGTGCCGGTCCGCCGGTGGCCGCGTCAGCCACCCCTGGCAGGAAGCTGCCGACGGGCCGCCGCCTGGGGTCCTCCGGCGCGAGGCGCACGTCCTCCTCGACGTCACGTGTGCCACCGCCCGAGTGGCAGCAGTCGAGCACGACGAGCAGATGGCATCCCGACGCGGCCACGCCTGTGAGCAGCGTCGCCAGCTCCTTGTCGGCGAGGTCCCAGCAGCCGGGCTGGCGGCTGTCGACGAGGACGATGGTCTCGTTGCGGTGGTCGGGCTCACCGGCCCACAGCTCCGGGGGACAGGCCTGCTGCGAGCCGTGTCCGCTGTAGTAGAGCAGGGCCGTGTCGTCTGCGGACGCGCGACCGAGCTGGGTGGAGATCGCCTCGACGACGGCCGCCCTCGTCGCCGCGCCGTCCGTGAGCATCGTCAGCTCGAGCGTCCCCGCCGGTGTCCGTCCCTTCAGCGTCTCGGCGAAGGCCGTCACGTCGTTGACGCAGCCGGCGAGCCGGGGGATGGGCGGCGGGTAGGCGTCGATGCCGACGAGGACGGCATACAACCGGGAGGGCACGTCAGCCGCCGGCCGGGTCGCCGAGGACGAGGGGCTGCCAGATCGCTGGGCGACGCTGGACCGTACGCTCCGGGTTGCTGCTCACCATCTTCCGCAGCTCCCACGCTCGGGTCCGGGCCGCGTCGCTGACGTTGAGGTTCGTCGCGAAGACGGCACCACGCGAGGGCGGTGCGGTGACACCGAGCTCACGCCACGGCACCCGAGCCTCGATCTCGTACCCCGAGTCGCTGAGCGACCGGGCGGCCGTGATCGCGGGAACGGCGCCCCCGGCCGGGAAGTCGCCGCCCACCGCGAGGTTGATCGACGCGGCCGCCCCATCGGTCGTCAGGCCGATGATGACGTGCCGGTCCTGGCCGTTGCGCAGACCGGCCGAGGTGCCGAGCTCGCGGGCATCGGGCCCGAACTCGAAGGAGATGGCGTCACCTCGCCAGAACTGCGCCGGGTTCGACACGTCGACGAACCGGTGGACCGGGTCCGTGACGACGGCATGCACGTAGAGCGCGTCGCGGTCCCAGACGGTCTGCCACCGTGCCGCGAGGCCGTCGTCGATCGGGGTCTTGGGATAGACCTGTGCGTCGACGGCCACCGACGGCACCGACGACCAGTCGTCGAATGACCCGTCGATCCGGGGCGGGGTCACGGTGCACGACGCCACGATCGCCCGGTCGACGGCCGCGATGTCCACGGCGGGCCCGCACGCCGCGATGACCGCATCGGTGCCGCCATCGGTGCCGCCACCACCCCCGTGGTCGGCCAGCTGCCACCAGGCGATCCCGCCTCCGACGGCGAGGGCGAGCACGCCGGCGCCCACCGCGAGGCCGAGGCGACGGCCCCGCCCCGGATCGGGCCGTGGCGACGCGCCGCCGGTGCCCTGGAGCTGCTCCGTGTCGGTCGCACCGGGACCGGCTGCCGAGTCGCCGAGCTCACCCACTCCCGTCCCGGGCCCCGCCGTGTCACCGAGTCCCGCCGAGTCACCGAGTCCCGCCGAGTCACCGAGTCCCGCCGAGTCACCGAGTCCCGCCGAGTCACCGAGTCCCGCCGAGTCACCGAGTCCCGCCGAGTCACCGAGTCCCGCCGTGTCACCGAGTCCCCCCGAGTCACCGAGTCCCGCCGAGTCACCGGGCTCACCCACGCCCGACGCGGATCCCGACCCCAGCCCCGACCCCAGCCCCGACCCCAGCCCCGACCCGGCCTCGGCCTCCGTCTCACCTGGGCCGTCCCTGCCCTCCACGACCGGGCGGACGCGCTGGAGGAGCGTCGTCACGTCGGCGTAGTCGGGTTTCTCGGCGGCGAGCTGCTCGAGCATCGGCAAGGCCGTCTCGGGGGCCTGCGCCGCCAGCGCGCCCTGGGCCGCGTCGTAGAGCGACTCGAGTCGACGCTCGCGGCTCGGGCTCGCTGCCGTCGCGGCGGCGGTGAAGGTGAACGGCTGGTCGCTGCCCGAGCGGAGCAGGACGGCCGTGCCCCACTCGGAGGCCTCGTCGGAGACCGCCATCGCCTTGCGCACCTCGCACATCGCGGCGTCGATGCCGAGACCCCGGGTGAGGAACCAGTAGAACTCGTGGCTGAAGACGAGGGCCGCCCGGTCGGAGATCTCCGTCTGCATCGCGACGACGGCGGGCAGGCCCTGACGCACGAGGGTCTGGGCGACGCCGGAGAAGGCGTCGCGCCCCGACGTCCGGGCTCCCTCACAGGCGTTGAGGACGGCGAGCTGCATGTCGCGGGCGTCGTGGAGCAGCGTGCCGAGGCGGGCCCCGCTCACGCGGTGGGCCGTCCCGTCGTCGCGCTCGAGGACGAGGACGCCCTCCTGGCTCTGCGCGTCGAACCCGCCGTGCCCGACGAAGTGGAAGACGTGGACGTCGTCGATGAGGGCGCGCTGCAGCTCGGTCAGGGTCGCCGTCTCGAGGACGACGAGCTCGAGCTGGCCGCTCGCGACGAGGTCGCCGGTCGTCGCCCGCAGGAGCTGCTCCTCGCGCTCGACGGCAAGGGGCGGCAGGTCGCTCGGGCTCGAGATCATGACGAGGACGCGCAGCGGCGGCTCGACGGTGACCGCGGGCGGCCGGTCGACCGAGTCGATGAGGCGCACGACCGGCGTCTCCTTCGACAGGGTCAGGAACCGGTCGAGCCGCCGGTCGTAGAGGTACTCCCACGGCACCGGCTCGAGCTCGGGGACATCGGACAGGCGCAGCCGGAATCGCAGGTCCTTCCCCTCCGCGGCCGCTCCGGCGAGGCTCGTCCGGAACGCGTCGCCGACCGCGCCCGACAGGAGCGCGTCGCCGAGCCGGCCCCCGTAGTCCTGCACGTCGACGACCCGCGCCGTGGCCGGCACGACGCGGCGCGAGGCGACCCGCGGCGGACCCACCGCGACCATGAACTGGGCCAGGTCGGTCGGCGTGAAGGGGAGCGCGAAGGGGGATGACGCGGAGCCCGCGGGCGACGCGACGACGTGTGCGGCATACCCCTGCCCCTCGTGGACGATCGCGAGGTCGAAGTCGACATAGTCACGAGCCATGGGATCCCTGTCCGGCGAAGGAACCTGATCGTGCATCGAGGCTACGCCGGGCTGGTCGCGCCCGGGGGACGAATCGGGACGTCCGCCACCCCGGGTACGATCGACTCGGGCGCCCGCCGCGTCCGCGGACGAGGGAGCCGTACCCGCCCAGCGACAAGACGGCCAGAACGGCTCCCACCATGCACTGGCTCGTCCTTGTCCTCTCCGGCGTCATGGAGGCCGTCTGGGCCACGGCGCTCGGCGCGTCCGACGGCCTGCGCCGACCGGGCCCGACCGGTCTCTTCGCCGCGAGCGGCACCCTCTCGATGGTCGGGCTCGCGTGGGCCATGACCGAGCTGCCCGCCGGCACGTCGTATGCCGTGTGGGTCGGCATCGGCGCCGTCGGCACCGTCCTGCTTGCCGTGCTGCGCCGGCAGGAGCGTCTCGGGCTCGCCCGGGGAGCACTGCTGCTCGTGCTCGTCGTCTGTGTCGCCGGCCTCAAGGCGGTGTCGTGATGCCCTGGGTCCTGCTCGTGCTCAGCGCGTTCCTCGAGGCCGTGTGGGCCTCGGCGCTCGCCGCCTCCGACGGCCTCAGCCGTCCGCTGCCGGCAGCCCTCTTCGGCGTGGCGATCGTCCTGTCGATGCTGGGCCTGGCCAGGGCGGCGCGCTCGATCCCGATGAGCACGGCGTATGCCGTGTGGACGGGTCTCGGGGCCGCGCTGACCGTCGCCTGGGCGATGGCCTTCGGTGAGGAGCAGGCATCGGTGGCCAAGGCGCTGCTCATCGCCGGGATCGTCGGGTCGGTCGTGGGACTCAAGCTCGTCGGGCATCCCGAGCCGGTTCGGCCCCGCCGCGCGGACGGCGGCGAGAGCCCTGGCGCGGGTGGGTCGTCGTGAAGCGGGAGGCCCGACGGCGGACGCGACGCCGTCTCGGTGTCGGCGGGGCCGGGTGGGCGGCCCGCGCCACGGCGGTCCGGTAGAAGAGGACCTTGCCGATCTCGATGAGGGCCAGGTAGGCGAGGACCATCACCGCGAGCGCGGCGAAGAACGGCCACGGCAGTGGGGTGAACCCGAGCGGCCCGGCCAGCGGCGTCGCCGGGATCACCGCCCCGACCGTCGCGACGGTGACGACGGAGAGCGCGAGCGGGACGCTCGGCCGGCTCCGGAAGAACGGCACCCTCCGCGTGCGGATGACGAAGATGACCAGCGTCTGCGTGGCGAGCGACTCGACGAACCAGCCCGACCGGAAGAGCTCCGGGCCGGCATGGAATCCCCAGAGCATGACCGCGAACGTGGCGAAGTCGAAGAGTGAGCTGAGCGGGCCGAACGTCACCATGAACCGCCGGATGAAGCCGATGTCCCAGTGCGAGGGCCGTCGCAGCTGCTCCTCGTCGACGCGGTCGGTCGGGATCGTCAGCTGGCTCGAGTCGTAGAGCAGGTTGCCGAGCAGGATCTGGGACGGCAGCATCGGCAGGAAGGTGAGGAAGATCGACGCGCCCGCCGCCGAGAACATGTTGCCGAAGTTGCTCGACGTGCCCATGAGGACGTACTTCGTCGTGTTCGCGAAGATCCGCCGGCCCTCGGCAACGCCGTCGGCGAGGACGTCGAGGCTCTTCTCGAGCAGGAGGATGTCGGCCGCGTCCTTGGCCACGTCGGTGGCCGTGTCGACCGAGATGCCCACGTCGGCGGAGTGCAGGGCGAGCGCGTCGTTGACGCCGTCGCCGAGGAAGGCCACCCCGCCGCCCAGGCGGCGGCGGACCCGGACGATCCGCGACTTGTCCTCAGGGGAGACGCGGGCGAAGACCGTGACCTCCGAGATCCTCGCGGCGAGGGCCTCGTCGTCGAGGTGGGCCATCTCGGGGCCGGTCAGCGCGCCCTCGCCGAGTCCGAGGTCGCGGCACACCTTGAGCGCGACGATCGGGTTGTCGCCGGTGACGACCTTGACGTCGATCCCGAGGCTCTCGAGGCGCCCCAGGGCCTCGCGGGCGTCGGACTTCGGCGGGTCGTGGAAGACGAGGAGCCCGACAAGGCGCAGCCCGGCCTCGTCCGTCACGTCGAGGGTGTCTCCGGGCACCATCGGTCTCGTTCCGACGGCGACCACGCGGTTGCCGGCGCGGAACTCCTCGTCGAGGGCTGCGGGCATCGACGCGGGGACCTCGACGCAGCGACCGAGGACGGCCTCGGGGGCCCCCTTCGTGACGAGTGTCGGCGGTTCGTCGTCGAGCAGGACCGACACCATCCGCCGCTCGTGGTCGAAGGGCAGCGTCGCGATACGGCGTCGCGCGCGTGCTGCGTCGCGGATCCGCGCGGTCGCGGCCGACTCCCAGAGGGCCGTGTCGAGCGCGTTGCCGACGCCGAGCGGGGACTCCGTGGCGAGCAGTCCCATGAGGAGAACCTCGTCGGGGTCGATCCCGGGGCAAGGCACGACCCGCGCGAAGCGGATCCGGCCCTCGGTCAGGGTGCCGGTCTTGTCGGTGAAAACCGTGTCGATGTCACCCAGGTCCTCGATGCAGACGAGCCGTTTGACGAGGACCCGGTGCTGTCGGAGCTGCGCCGACCCTGCGGCGAGGCTCGTCGAGACGACGGCGGGCAGCAGTTGCGGCGTGATGCCGACGGCGATCGCGAGCGAGAAGAGCAGTGCGTCGATGAAGGGGCGCTGGAGGATGACGTTGATGACGAGGATCGAGCTCGTCAGGGCCCCGGCGACCCAGACGAGCATGACCGAGAAGCGCCGCAGACCCCGCTCGAACTCCGTCTCGAGGTGCCGGGTCGCGAGCCCGGCGGCGACGGTGCCGAACTCGGTCCGCGCACCGGTGCCGACGACGACGCCGAGAGCGTTCCCCGACGTGACGATCGTCCCCATGAGCGCGCACGAGGCCAGCTCGGCGAGCGGCGTCTCCGGGGCGACGGGGTCGGGCCGTTTGCCGACGGGCTCGGCCTCCCCGGTGAGGACGGCCTCGTCGCAGGCGAGCTCGCTCACCTCGAGGAGGCGCAGGTCGGCCGGGACCAGGTCGCCGAGGCCCAGGTGGACGAGATCGCCGGGGACGAGGTCCCTGACGTCGACCGACTCCGTCGTGCCGTCACGCACGACGACCGCCCGGTGCCGGACCTGGTCGTGCAGCGCCTCGGCCGCCTGCTCGGCGCGGTACTCGTTGACGAGGCCGAGGCCGACCGAGAGGGTCACGATGACGCCGATGATGACCGCGTCGGTCCGCTCCCCGACGAAGTACGACGCGACCGCGGCGGCGAGGAGAAGGCCGAGGAGCGGTGAGCGGACCTGCCGCCACAGGACGGGCAGGAGCCTGGCCCGGTGCGTGGCGACCGCGTTCGGTCCCCACCGGGCGCGTCGGCGGAGGACCTCGTCCCGCGAGAGGCCGCGGGTCGGGTCGACGTGCAGGCGGGCCGTGACCTCGCTCGCGGCGAGCGTCGCCGCGGCGGCGACGGAGAGCGACTCGCCGGGGGCCGGCGGACCTCGCCGATCAGGGGCCGGAGCGCCGCGTGCAGCGGGCGCGTCCTGGCCGGTGGGGCCCGTCCGGGCGGCAGGCGGGCGATCGAGTCGGCCCATGTCGCCAGTCTAGGAAGGGCCAGGCGGGCTCCCGAGCGTTCCGGCGAATCCGACGCAGCCCGGGCACGGGCCGCCGCCGACCACTACAGTCCGACCATGAGCGGGTGGTGGCTCGAGGCGCTCGGCTGGTTCGGTTCGGCGGTCCTGGTCTGGTCGCTGCTCCAGACGCAGCTGACGCGGCTGCGCCTGATCAACCTCGTCGGGTGTGCCATCCTCATCGTGTACAACGCGATCGTCGGGGTCTGGCCGATGGTCGGGCTCAACATCGTGCTCGCCGCAATCAACATCTACTACCTCTGGCAGTCCAGCCGGACGAAGCACGACGCCGACGCCTACGAGGTCCTCGAGGTCGAGGGCGACGACACGTACCTGCGGCACGTCATCCGGGTTCACGAGGCCGACATCCGCCACTTCAACCCCGGCTTCGTCCACGACCCGTTCACCGGTGACCGTGCCTACCTCGTCCTCAAGGGCGACGAGACCGTCGGCGTCGTCCTCGTCCACGAGACGGGTGCCGGGACCGCGCAGCTGCTCCTCGACTACGTCACGCCACGCTTCCGCGACCTGTCGCCCGGCGAGTTCGTCTTCGGCCCCGACGGGCCGTTCCGCCGGCGTGGCTACCGCAAGGTCCTCACCCCGCCGGGGATGGTCGACCCGTACTACGAGCGGCTCGGCTTCCACCGCGAGGGCGACGCCTTCGTGCTCTGAGCGTGGCCCGTGCCGGTCCGTACCGGTCCGTGCCGGCTCAGGCCGGCTCAGGCCGCTCAGCCCACCTCGGCCACCTCGGCCATCTCGGCCGGCTCGGCCCGCCCCGCCAGGGTGATGCAGCCACCGAGGGTCAGGGCGAACCCGGCCAGGGCGAGCGGCGCCCACCCCGCGCGCACGCCGTCGCCGAGCCAGACCAGACCGATGACCGCGGGGACGACGGTCTCCGTGGCGAAGGTGATGGCCGCGACCGTGGTCACCCGTCCGCGGGCCAGGGCGAAGGCGGACGCGACGGTCGCGAGGACGGCGTGGAGGATCAGCGCGCGGAGCACCCAGACGGTCGGCGAGTCGAGCACGTGCCACCAGGGGTCCGGGATGGGCAGCACCCGCGCTGCGACTCCGACGCCGCCGAAGCCGAGGCCGGCGGCCAGGCTGAGCACGACGGACCCGCGAGCCCGGACGGGGTCGAGCAGTCCCAGCGCGAGGAGGAGACCGACGAGGGCCGCGCCGGCGAGCAGCCACGCGGCCGTGCGGGCGTCGCCCGGCCGGGCCTCGCCCTCGGTGGCAGACAGAGCGAGCCCGACGAGCCCCACGCAGACGGTCCAGAGGGCGACCACCTCTGCGCGGCGGAGCCGGACGTGCAGGACGCGGACGGAGAGGACGGCCGTCACGGCGACCGACGAGGCGATCGTCGACTCGACGAGGAAGAGCGGCAGGGTACGCAAGGCGGCCACCGACGCGAGGAAGCCGAGGCCGTCCAGGCCCAGCCCGGCGGCATACGGCCAGCCGGCGCGGAGCGTGTCGGTCAGGGAGGGACGGGGCGGGCGGCTCGCGAGCCTGCGCACGCCGATGGCCTGCAGGATCGTCGCGGCGCCGTAGGCGACGGCCGCGACGAGGGCACCGAGCAGACCGAGGATCACCTGTTCAGGGTGGCGCAAGCGGCTGGGAGGGAGGTGGACGACGAGGCGGTATGCCGCTCGGCCCGTCGTCGGTCACGCCCGGGTCGGGCGCGAGGAGCGTCTCAGACGAGACGCTGGCACTTGCTCATGAAGCGCTCCGGGTCGACGACCGCGCGGTGCACCTCGCCGCGGGCGATCTCCTCGCCCTCGGAGTCGATGACGGTCACGTGGCAGACGAGCCGGCGCCCGTCGTTGATCGGCTCGGCGCAGTTGACCGTGACCACCGCGTCGACGGGGCTGCCCTTGACGTGCTCGAACTTGACCATGGTGCCCACCGTCGTGCGGTCGGCCGCGATCGAGCTCTTGCACATCGTGAAGGCGGCGTTCTCGCACCACGTGATGAGGACCGGCGTGGCGAGGACCTCGAGGTCACCGCTGCCGACGCTGGCGGCGGTGTTGTCCGGGGTCACGGTGTGCTGGAACTGGCGCATGGGCATTGCCTGAGTCTGACAGACGTCCCTGAGGCGACGACCCGGGTGTCCGCGTGTCAGCCGACGCCGGCGGCGGCGGGCTGGGACCCTGTCGCCGTGACCAACCCCGTATGGGTCCTCTGCTTCGCGCTCGGCGTGACCGCCCTGCTCAACTGGCGTTCCGTCGCGCTCGGGGACCACGCCGTGGAGCGGGTCACGAAGCCGACGTTCATGGTCCTGCTCATGGGCCTCGCCTGGGCCCTCTACGCCGAGGGCCGGGTCGCCGGCGCGCCGCCGCTGACCCCGGTGCTCGTCGCGCTCGGCCTCAGCCTGGTCGGCGACATCGCCCTGCTCAACGCGACCGAGACCCGGTTCCTCGTCGGCCTGGCGTCCTTCCTGCTCGCCCATGTCGCGTGGATCTGGGCGATCGCCCGGTCGTCGGGGACCGGGGGGTTCCCGTGGCTGCTGCTGCCCACGGTGCCGCTCCTGCTCGTCGTGCTCGCGCGGTTCGGCCGTGAGGTCGTTCGCCATGCCGGCCCGCAGCGGGTCCCGGTCTTCGTCTACGAGCTGGTCCTCGTCGGCCTCGTCCTCGTCGCCGCCTGGCGGGGCGACTGGGTCGTGCTCCTCGGGAGTCTCGTCTTCCTCGCCTCCGACACGATCCTCGGGCACGACCGGTTCGTGCACGAGCGTCGGTGGGCGCCGCTCGCCGTCATGGTCACCTATCACGCGGCACAGGTGCTCCTCGTCGTGGGCCTGCTCCGCTGACAGCCTGAATGCCCGACGTGCCGAGCCTGACGGCTTGGTCGTCCGGCTCGAGCCGGGCTGCGGGTGCCCGTCGTCGGTCGACCCGTATGTGCAGGAGCATCTGGTTTGGGCACTGCGCTAACCTTGGGTCCATGGCTGGTCTGCTGCTCCTTCCGCAGCCGCGTTGACGAAAGTCGGGGCTCCCCGACATCAACGCGGCTCCCCTCCTGTGCGAGGGGTTTTCTTTTGCCCCCGCAGTGGGCGCGAGGGGCGCGACCAGACCAGCGAAGCGACGAAAGAGACGACATGAGCCAGGCTCCGATCACTCCGAGCACCCCGACCGCGTCCGCCAACGAGACGCCCTTCCGCTACACCGCAGCGATGGCCCGCGACATCGAGATCGCGTGGCAGGACCGGTGGGAGGAGGAGGGCACGTTCAACGCCCCGAACCCGGCCGGCCCCTGGGCCGAGCCGGAGAAGGTCGGCGCGCTCGGCCAGAAGCTGCTCGTGCTCGACATGTTCCCCTACCCGTCCGGAGTCGGCCTCCACGTCGGCCACCCGCTCGGGTACATCGCGACCGACGTCTACAGCCGCTTCCACCGGATGCTCGGCAAGAACGTCCTCCACGCCCTCGGCTACGACGCCTTCGGCCTGCCCGCGGAGCAGTACGCCGTGCAGACCGGGCAGCACCCTCGGAAGACGACCGAGGAGAACATGACCAACATGCGGCGCCAGCTGCGGCGCCTCGGCCTGGGGTTCGACAACCGCCGGACGTTCGCGACGATCGACGAGGACTACTACCGCTGGACGCAGTGGATCTTCCTGCAGATCTGGGACGCCTGGTACGACGCCGACGCGGTCCGCGCCGACGGTGCTAAGGGCCGCGCCCGGCCGATCAGCGAGCTCGTCGCCGAGCTCGAGTCGGGGGAGCGAGCCATCCCCGATGGCGACGGTCGCGCGTGGGCCGACCTCGGCTCCACCGAGCAGGCGAAGGTCCTCGACGGCTTCCGCCTCGCCTACACCGACGAGGCACCGGTCAACTGGTGCCCGGGTCTCGGCACGGTCCTGTCCAACGAGGAGGTCACCAACGAGGGACGCTCAGAGCGAGGCAACTACCCCGTCTTCCGGCGCAACCTCTCGCAGTGGAAGATGCGGATCACCGCGTATGCCGACCGGCTGGCCGACGACCTCGACGGGGTCGACTGGCCCGAGAAGGTCAAGCTCATGCAGCGCAACTGGATCGGGCGATCCCACGGCGCGCGCGTGACGTTCCCCGTCGTGCTCGGAACGGGCGAGACGGGCGGCATCGAGGTCTTCACGACACGGCCCGACACGATCTTCGGCGCGACCTTCATGGTCATCGCCCCCGAGCACCCCCTCGTCGACTCGCTCGTCCCCGAGGGGGCCTGGCCCGAGGGCACCCACGACGACTGGAAGGGGCAGCACGCGGCCGCGAGCGCGACCCCGAAGGAGGCGGTCGCGGCATACCGGCTGGCCGCGTCCCGCAAGAGCGAGGTCGAACGGCAGACCGAGGGCAAGGACAAGACGGGCGTCTTCACGGGCTCGTTCGCCACGAATCCCCTGACGGGACAGTCGATCCCGGTGTTCGTCGCCGACTACGTCCTCATGGGTTACGGCACAGGCGCGATCATGGCCGTCCCCGGGCACGACGAGCGCGACTTCGAGTACGCCTCGAAGTTCTCGATCCCGATCGTGCGCGTCGTCGCCCCGACCGCGGAGCAGGCCGACATGCCGCTCACCGAGTGGTTCGTCGGCGATGGCGTCGCGGTCAACTCGGCCAACGACGCCGTGTCGCTCGACGGCCTCGGCATCGACGACGCCAAGGCCCGCATCATCGCCCACCTGGAAGCCGGGGGCATCGGTCACGGCACGATCAACTACCGAATCCGAGACTGGCTCTTCAGCCGCCAGCGCTACTGGGGCGAGCCGTTCCCGATCATGTACGACGAGGACGGCGTCGCGTATGCCGTCCCGGAGGAGCAGCTGCCGCTGACCCTGCCGGACGTGCCCGACTACTCGCCGAAGACCTTCGACCCGGACGACGCGCAGAGCTCGCCCGAGCCGCCCCTCTCGCGCGTGCCCGAGTGGGTCAACGTCGAGATGGACCTCGGTGACGGTCGCGGCCTGCGCCGGTTCCGCCGCGAGACCAACACGATGCCCAACTGGGCCGGCTCGTGCTGGTACTACCTGCGCTACCTCGACCCGGCCAACCACGACGCCCTCGTCGACCCCGAGAACGAGCGCTACTGGATGGCGCGGCACGCCGAGCCGGTCGCCGGCGCGCCCGCAGGGACCCGTGACCCGGGTGGTGTCGACCTCTACGTCGGCGGCGTCGAGCACGCGGTCCTGCACCTGCTCTACGCGCGGTTCTGGCACAAGGTGCTCTTCGACCTCGGTCACGTCTCGAGCGAGGAGCCGTTCCGCAAGTACTTCTCCCAGGGATACATCCAGGCGTGGGCCTACACCGACTCGCGCGGGCAGTACGTCCCCGCCTCCGAGGTGCGCGAGGAGCCGGGCAAGGACGGCGAGCCGACGTTCGTCTGGGAGGGCCAGCTCGTCAACCGCGAGTACGGCAAGATCGGCAAGTCGCTCAAGAACTCGGTCAGCCCCGACGAGATGTACGACGCGTACGGCGCCGACACCTTCCGCGTCTACGAGATGTCGATGGGCCCGCTCGAGCTGTCCAAGCCGTGGGAGATCCGTGCCGTCGTCGGTTCGCAGCGCTTCCTCCAACGTCTGTGGCGCAACGTCGTCGACGAGGAGACCGGTGCGGTGCGCGTCGCCGACGTGAGCCCCGACCAGGCGCTGACGACCCAGCTCCACCAGACGATCGCCGGCGTGCGCGAGGACTACGAGGGGCTGCGGTTCAACACCGCCATCGCCAAGCTCATCGAGCTCAACAACGCGGTGACCAAGCTCGACGTCCCGCCGCGCGAGGTCGTCGAGGCGCTCGTGCTCATGCTCGCTCCGGTCGCCCCGCACATCGCGGAGGAGATGTGGGCGCGCCTCGGGCACGACGGCGGCGTCGCATACGCCGCCTTCCCCGTGAGCGACCCCGCCAAGATCGTCGAGAGCCAGGTCACCTGCGTCGTGCAGATCAAGGGCAAGGTCCGCGACCGCGTCGACGTCGCGCCCGACATCTCCGAGGACGAGCTGCGCGAGCTCGTCCTCGCACGCGACAAGGTCAGGGCCGCGACTGCGAACGGTATCCGGACGGTCATCGTCCGGGCGCCCAAGCTCGTCAACGTCGTCCCGCTCTGACCTGGACTGCCCTGGACTGGCTGTCCATCGTCGTCGCCCGATGGCCATGACAGATCGCCCCGACCCCGGCCCGGACCCCACCGCGCGGGGCGGGCGCGATCGCGCCTGGCCTCTCGGCATGGTCCGCTACGTTGGTCGTGTCCTCGGTGGGCGGAAGGAGACCGGCGTGAGCGTCCCGGAACCACGCGTGGCCGTGCGCGTCGTCACGGACTCGACCGCATACCTGCCCGACGACCTCCTGCGCGAGCACGCGATCGAGGTCGTCCCCCTCCATGTCGTCGTCGGTGGGGCCGACCACGTCGAGGGCCGTGACATCACCGCCGACGAGGTCGCGGCCGCGCTGCGGCAGTACACCGTCGTCTCGACGTCACGCCCGACGCCGCAGGTGTTCCTCGAGACGTATGAGCGGCTGGCGGCCGAGGGGGCGACCCACGTCGTGTCGATCCACCTCTCCAGCCAGATGTCCGGCACCGTGGAGGCGGCGCGCCTCGCCGCTGCCGAGGCATCGATCCCGGTCGAGGTCATCGACAGCGAGACGATCGGCATGGCAATGGGTTTCGCCGTCGTCGCCGCGGCCGAGGCCGCGACGGGGGGTGCGGACCTCGCGACGGTCGCACGCGTCGTCCACGAGCGACTGGCCCCCTCGAAGGTCCTCTTCTACGTCCACACCCTCGAGCACCTGCGGCGCGGGGGGCGCATCGGCGCGGCGTCGGCGCTGCTCGGGTCGGCGCTCGCGATCAAGCCCGTCCTCGGGGTCAGGGGCGGGCGCATCGTGCCCATCGAGAAGGTCCGCACGACCGCGCGCGCCATCGCCCGGATCGAGGCGATGGTCGCGCAGCACGTCGCCGAGGGGGGCGTGGCGGTCGACGTGGCCGTCCACCACCTCGACGCGGCGGAGCGCGCCGAGGCCATCGCGGGGTGGGCGCGTGACCAGCTGCCCGGAGCGCGCCGGGTCCTCGTCGTCGAGCTCGGGGCGGTCGTCGGGGCGCACGTCGGACCCGGCACCGTCGCCATCGCCGTCTCGCCGCGCGCCGGCGAGCCCATCGTTGCTGGCCGGGAGTCGTGAACGCCGCAACCCTCGCCGCCTGGGTGGCAGGGATCGTCGCCGCGTTCCTTGTCGGGGCGATCAACCCCGCGACGATCATCGCCCGGGTGCTCGGGAAGGACCTCGCGACGTCCGGTTCGGGCAACCCCGGCGCGACGAACGCCGGACGCGTGCTCGGCCGCAAGTGGGGTGTCCTCGTCGGGGTCCTCGACGTGCTCAAGGGTTTCGTGCCTGCGTACATCGCTGCGCAGGCCTTCGGGCCCCATGCCGCCTACGCCGTCGGGCTGGCCGCCGTGCTCGGCCACATCTACTCGCCGTTCCTCCACGGGCACGGCGGGAAGGGCGTGGCGACGACGCTCGGCGCGATCCTCGGCGTCCACCCGTGGGTGGCGTTGGTCGTCTTGCTTGTCTTCGCGGTGTCGGTCGCGCTGACCCGGTGGGTGGCTGCGGGGTCGATCCTCGGGGCGCTCTCGATGATCGTCGTGGCGGTGCTCGTCTGGGTCGGTCATGCGCCGGGCGACGTCTGGACCGGCGTCTGGCTGGCCGCGATCGCCGCCATCGTGCTGTGGCGGCACAAGAACAACGCCGTCGGCTGGTGGCGCCAGCGGCGTGTGACCTGACGCGGAGGAGGGGCCTGTGGATGACGCGCACGCTTCGGGGTGCGCAGCGGGCACTCTTGTGGGAACGTTTGACCGGCTTTGGGGTTGTTTGACCCTGACAGCCGAGTCGCCACGATGACACAGGGGATGCCCATGGCACATTCACGATGGACGGTGAGGCCGTATGCCGCCGGGCTGGCGGCGGTGCTCGCGCTCGGCGCCTGCTCGGGCGGGGGAGGGTCTCCCACCTCGACGCCTGCGGGGCCTTCGAGCCCGGCGGTGACGAGCACGAGCGTCGCGCCGACAACGAGCGCGCTGCGAGCGACTACGACGGTGGACCCCGTGCTGGCGCGGATCCCCGCCGCCGCCCGCGCGGAGACCATGGAGGGCGCCGCGGCGTACGCGGCCTTCTACCTCCGGCAACTCAACGAGGCTTCTAAGGCTGGCGATCCGACCCTGCTCGACGGGCTTGCGATGGCTTCCTGTCCGATGTGCGCGACCTTCTACAACTCAGTCTCTTCGCTTCAGGCTGAACGCCAGCACCATGTGGGAGACGCGCTGAAGGTGACCGATTTCGAGCCACTGAGCTTCGTCGATGGCAAGCGCACAGCGCTCGTGCGGGTGAAGCTGTATGCGGTGCCCATAGTTGACGCCGCAGGAAGACAAGTCGACACCACGGAGGCGGATTCGGGGGCTTTCGTGGCGACCTTGGCATACGAGGGCCGTTGGTACATCTCACGACTGCAGGTGGCGAAATAAGTGAGATCGAAGCATGCGCTGACTTGCCTCGTCGTCACCGCAGGGTTGCTTGTCACATCCGCAACCACAACTTGGGCCACGCACGCCTCAGGGCACTGCGGAAACTTCCTTTCGTGTGATACCACCGAATCCGGTGCGGAGGTGTCCACGCTTTCTCGAGAAGAAGTGCTGGCGCTCCCCAACTATCCCGGCGATGGTGGCGGGCTGATTGTCGACCGGGCCGCTGATGCCCCGCGTTACGAGTACGCCTCGCTGAACGACTGCCCGCAGGTCCACCCGGACTCCCCGAACGAGGAGTCGACCTGCCAGCACGCCCTGCGGGACTGCCCGCCGGAGGAGCTGGGGCCGCTGCTGAGGATCTGGCGCCGAACCGTCGCGGGCGATGTGGTCCTCGAGCCGTGGGACAGCAAGGGCCTGACGTGCGCCTCGGATGTTGCCCCAGGCGCGCGGCCGACGCTGACGATGGCCGACCTCAAGGCCCAGTTCATGCGAACCCCGTGGGCCAAGCCGCAAGTCAGCAGCCAGCCAAAGGGAAACATCACCCTGGTCAACCTGACGACGTTCTACCGCGTCGACTGGTCGACGGGGGGTTTCGCGCCCGGCGAGGTGGACCAGTCCGTGCTGCGCGGCATACCGGTGCGGATCCGCCCCAAGCTCGTCGGGTTCACGTACGTGTTCGGCGACGGCACCACCTACGGGCCGACCGTGAGCACCGGAGGCGTGTACCCGAAGGGAGACATCACCCACGTGTATCGCGAGCGTGGCGAGTTCCCGACGCGGGTGCTGACAACCTTCGGAGCCGACTTCAGCCTGGACGGGACCAGGTGGGACCCGATTCCCTCGACGGTCACGGTGCCCGGACCGGTCACGACCATCACGGTCCGCGAGGCGCAGGCAGTCCTGGTCAACCACTGACCCTGGCTCCCGCGGCTGCGGCACTGGTCAACAATGCTGGGCAGTGTCGTAAGGGGTCGGGGGGCGGGGCGCCCGCGGGCTACGGCACTGCTCAACAATGCTGGGCAGTGCCGTAGGAGCTGGTGCCCGAGGCGCCGGCCGGGCTCGCCGCGCGGGCCAGCCGAGCGGCATACGGCATGGCGGGGACCGTTGGATGCTGCGTTCACCCGCCCGCGCGTCCAGCCCCAGTCCCGGTGGTTGCTCCGCCGAAGCGGCCGCCGACACCTCCACCGAAACCTCCCCCGAGGCCGCGCAGACCCGCTGTCTGGTTCGAGGGGAGGGCGGCCGCCGCGTCGGCGAGGACCACCCGGTCGCCCGCGGCGAGCCCGGTGAGGATCTGCGCGTAGCCGTCGCCGACCACACCGACGGTGACGGCCTGCGCGCGCGCGTCGCCGCCCGAGAGGACTTCGACGTCACCGGTCCCCGCCCGAAGCCCGGCAACCGCGGAGACCGGGACGCGTACGGCGTCGGGGGCCTGCCCCACGGTGATCGCGACCGTCACGATCGAGCCGCTCGACATCGACCGGGTCGGGTTCGGCACGAGGACGGTCGCCGGGTACGACGGAGTCGTCGACTGGGTCGATGCCGGCAACAGGTTCACGGACTGGAGCGTGCCCGGCACGGGCGTCACGTCCCCCGCAGGCGTGACAGCGGCCGACAGGCCAGCGTGAACGAGACCCATGTCGGCGAGCGGGATGTCGACCGTGACGGTCGCCGCTCCGGGGCCGACGATCACGATCCCCTGGGAGGCCGCTGCTGGCTGCCCCACCGTCAGACCGACCTGGCCCACGGTGCCTGCAATCGGAGCCTTGAGCGTTGCCCCCGCGAGGTCGGCCTCCGCCTGGGTGACGGCCGCCTGGTCCTGCAGGATCGCCACCTCGTCGGCGGCCACCCTGGTCGCGGAGGCGGTGCCGGCGCCCGCACTCCCGCTCCCGTTCGTGCCCGACGACCCAGCGCTCGGGGTGGCGGGCGAACCCGAGGGCCGAGCGGTCGACAACGCGGCCGAGCCGCTCGTCGCTCCTGACCCGGTGGTGCGGCCCGCGCTGCCGGACGACGCGACGTTCGTCGCGGCTGCCTGCATGATGACCTTCAGCTCGCGGACGACCTGCGTCGCCAAGCTGGACAGGGCAGCCCCCGCCGCCTTCTGGGCGCGGGAGACCGAGTCCATGGCTGCGGCGCAGGCCCTCAGCTCTTCCGCTGTCGGGATCGTGCCCCCGGTGACCGGGGGAGGGGTGGTCGGCGACGCCGTCGGGGTGGGAGTGCCGGTGGGGGTGCCCGTGGGCTCGCCCGAGGGCGCGACGCCTCCAGTGGTGGGCGTAGGGGTGCTGGTCGCCGTCACCGAGGGGCTCGGCCCTGGCACTGCTGTGGTGGGGTCGGAGCCCGGCGATGCCGTCGGGGTTGGGACGGTTGCCTTCCGAGCCAGGACGGGCGCGAATGTCGTGCCTCCGAGGCCGGCCGAGATGCCCCTCGACGCAGTGACGTGGCTGCCACCGGCCGTGACCGGCGTCCCCGTCACGGGGGCACAGGTCTGCTCCTCAGCGCGCAGGGCGAGCTGGGCAGCTCCCAGGGCGCCCTGCACGGCGGCCGTGCTGAGCTTCGCCGTTCCGGATCCGCCCTGCGCGCCCGAGGCCGAGGGTGTGCCGCCTGTCCTGGACGGTCCGCTCGAGCTCGCGCCGCCAGCGCTGGGGGCCGTCCGGGATGAGGACGCCGAGGTTCGCGCCGTGCCGGAGCCTGCCGCGGCGGCGGACGAGCTGGAGCCGGTGGAAGCAACCGACCCGCCTGACGCCGCCGGTGCCGGGGCGGTCTGGTCGGAGATAAGGGAGGCCTGATCCTGGGCGAGGCTCGCTCGGGCAGCGAGGAGGTTGGCTCGCAGGCCTGTCGGGTCGATCGTGGCGAGCGTCTGACCCGCGGAGACGTGGTCCCCGACCTTGACCGTGACCGCGGTGACGACGCCGCTCGCAGGGAAGGCGGCCGTGACCTGCTCGGTCAGCTGCGCCGTGCCGTTGAGCGTGAGCAGCTGCGCGACGGGACCTCTGCTCACCGCTGCGGTGCGATAGTCCGCAGCAGTCGTCGACCCGGCGCTCGAGGACGCGCTGAAGACGGCGATGGCGCCGAGCAGGACCGCGACAAGGGAGCCGCCGACGATCAGTGGCCCACGACCGACGCGTGGCTTCTCAGGCATTCCCGGCCCCCGCAGCGGGAGCAGCTCGGCTTCCCGTGCCGCTGCCAGCGCCCAGGCCGCGTCCGCCGAGGCCGGTCTGGCAGGAGCCGCCCACCGGGGCACTGATGGCGATCGAGATGGCGGTGAGAGCCCCGGTGTCGTCCGTCCGACCTTGGGCCGTCACGCAGGTGCCGACCTTCATCGCGGCGGCCGTCGCCACCACCAGCCGAGTGAAGCTCGTCGCGGCGGTATAGGTCACCGTCACCGGCGTGGCCGCGGTCCCGCCCACCCGCATCACCGGCGTCACCGTGAACTGACCGGCCCCCACCGCGGTCACCGTGCCGATGGCGCCGAGCCGGCGCGCGAACCCGCCCGGTCCTCCGCCCTGCCCACCGCCCTGACCGGTGGTCGGCCGGGTCGGCATGCTCCCTGTCGGCGTCCCTGACGGCTGGCCGTCGACTCGGCCGCCGAAGCGGCCGAAGGAGCACGTGCCGCCCTGGCTGGGCAGCAGCTCGACCGTGGCGGCCGCGACCGAGGTCACCGAACCCGGGGCGGGTGTCGGCGTGCTGCCCGTCCCGCCCGTCCCGCCCGACGGTGCGCCACTGGGTGTTCCGGGAACGCGAGCGGGTCGGGCCATGACGCACTCGCCGACCTTGACCGCGGCGGCCGACGTGGGCACCTGGTCGGTGAACCGCGTCGAGCCTGTCCAGGTGACGGCGGTCTGCTGGGTGGTCCCCTGCACCTGGGCGGTCCGCCCGGTGATGGCCGCGACCAGACCGGACACGCCGGGGAAGGCGCCGAAACCACGACCAGCACCCCCGGGGGCGCCGGGACTGCCGGCCGAGCCTCCTCCGGCGCTCGTCTGGCCTCCTGCGGGGAGCGAGGACGACTGGGCGGGAGTGCTGCAGGCGGAGAGACCGAGTACGGCGGCCGCCGCAATGATGGTGATGAGGTTGCGCTTCATGGTCGGTCACTCACTTCTCAGGGCGTCGATGGGGGCGAGGCGGGCGGCACGGTTCGCGGGGTAGACCCCCGCCACGATGCCGATCACGAGGGAGACGGCGAGGGCGCCGAGGGCGGCCGCGGCCGAGACGGACACGGGCTGGCCGAGGAACTGGGGGAGGACCATCGCCCCGACGAGTCCGAGGGCGACCCCGAGCACTCCACCGACGAGGCCGAGCAGGCTTGCCTCCGTGAGGAACTGGCGCAGGATGACAGCTGGTGTCGCCCCGAGCGCCTTGCGCAGGCCGATCTCACGGACCCGTTCGGTGACCGACACGAGCATGATGTTCATGACGCCGATCCCGCCCACCAGGAGGGAGATTGCTGCGATACCGGCGAGGAGCACGGTGAGGGTCCGAGCGGTGCTCGTCGCGGTCTGGACGAGGGACTCCTGGCTGTTGACCTGGAAGTCGGCCGTGGCCGCGGTGACGGCGTGCGACGTGAGCATCGCGTTCGTCGCCTCCTGGTAGGCGGCGGAGAGGTCCTGCTGGTCCCGCGCCTCGAGGTAGATCGACGACACCGACGTCCCACCCGCCGAGAAGTCGTCGGCGAACGTCGTGGCCGGGATGACGACCTGGTCGTCCTGGTCGCCGCCGACCGTGGAGCCGGCCGTGTTGAGCTCGCCGATGACGGTGAACGGGACGCCTCCGACGGACAGCGCCTGGCCGACGGGCGACCGGAGTCCGAAGAGCTGCTGGGCCGTCGTCGAGCCGATGACTGCGACGGGTGCGCCGGAGCTCATCTCCGACGGCGTGAAGAACCGCCCGGCGGCCTCCGTGCGAGCCCGCACGGACGGCCACTGAGGGGTCGTGCCGATCACGGTCGTCGTCCAGTTCTGGCCGTTCGCGACGACGTTCTGCGACGCAGTCGTGACGGGCGCGACAGCGGCGACGTCGGGGACGACCTGCCGGTCGGCGAGGACAGCCGCATCGGCCGTCGTCAGGGTCGTGGCCGATCCGCGCCCTCCCCGTACGCCGCCCACCGCGGTCGCGCTGCCCGGCGAGACGATGAGCAGGTTGGATCCGAGGGCGTTGATCTGGCTCGCGACCCTGGCCTGGGCCCCCTGCCCGAGCCCCACCGTGAGCATCACCGCCGCGATTCCGATGAGGATTCCCAGCGTCGTCAGGGTCGAGCGCATCCTCCTCGTCAGGATCGCGTCGTATGCCGTGCGCACGGTCTCGAGCCACGTCACGGCCGTGGGCCTTCCGCCAGCGCCCAGTCGTCGAGGATGCGTCCGTCGAGAAGGTGGATCGTGCGGGCCGCCTGGCGTGCGACATCCGACTCATGGGTGATGAGCACGACCGTTCGGCCCTGTTCGTGCAGCTCCCGGAACAGGCCGAGCACGTCGGCCGTCGACACCGAGTCGAGATTTCCTGTGGGCTCGTCAGCGAGGATGAGGCTGGGATCGGTGACGAGTGCGCGAGCGACGGACACACGCTGCTGCTGGCCTCCGCTCAGCTCGCCAGGGCGGTGCTCGACCCGGTCCGCGAGCCCGACCCGTGCCAGGGACTCCAGGGCGAGGGCTCGCCGCTCCGCCCGGGGCACCCCTGCGTAGACGAGCGGGAGCTCGACGTTGCGCCACGCCGACATGGTCGGGAGCAGGTTGAACTGCTGGAACACGAACCCGATCCGTCGGTTGCGCACGTCCGCGAGCTGGCGCTCGTCCATGTCGCTCACATCCTCGCCGGCGAGGCGGTACCGACCGCTCGTCGGCACGTCGAGGCAGCCGAGGATGTGCATGAGGGTCGACTTCCCGGAGCCCGACGGGCCCATGACCGCGACGAAGTCGCCCTCGGCGACGGAGAGCGTCACCCCGCGCAGCGCGTCGACGGAGAGGGAGCCGCTGCGGTACGTCTTGCCGACGTCGACGAGCTCGAGGATCGGCACGGCCTCGTCGCCCCGCTCGAGGTCGCTGTACACCGGCAGCGACGCCACGGTGTCAGCCACCGTTCCTGGTGCCGACGCCACCGGCGCCGCCAGCACCGCCACCGCCACCGAAGCCACCGCCACCGAATCCGCCACCGAGTCCGCCACCGACGCCACCGACGCCACCGCCGCCGAAGCCTCCGCCGACCCGGGTGCCGCCGGTGCCTCGGGTGCCGAACGTGTCGGGCAGCACGACCATGGCCCCGTCGGCCAGCCCCGCGGTGATCTCGGTCCGGGCGCCGAAGACCCGTCCGACCGTGACGGCGGTGGCGACGCTCTGGCCGTTTCGCAGCACCGTCACGGTGGTTCGGCCGCTGTTGCTGCTCAGGGCCGCCGTCGGGACCGTCAGGACGTTGTCGAGCTGCTTGACGATGATCGAGACGGTCGCCGACGTCCCGGCGTACAGCCCGGCCGGCGTGCCCGTCACGGCGACGACGACCGGGAACTGTGAGGTGCCGCTCGAGCTCGACGACGCCACGATGCCGATCGACTCGACGGTGCCGAAGATCGTCGTGCGCGACCCCGTGGGGAGGATCTGGGCCTGCAGCCCCGGCTTGAGGTTGGGCAGGTCGGCGTTGGCAACTGCCGTGTCCACCACCCAAGCTCTCGTGGAGATGACCGAGATCGCCGATCCGGAGGAGGCGGAGGCAGAGGAGGAGCTCGCGCCGCCGGAGCCCGAGCCGGACGTACCGCTCGACCGTGCGGCGCCGGCGCCGGCAGAGCCGCTGCTCGACGCTCCCGACGATCCAGACGCCCCCGCGGCCCCGGACGACCCCGAGCCGCCGACCGCCGAGCCGACCTTGATGTTGACCGCGGCGACGACGCCGTCGATCGGCGAGGTGAGCTGCGCCTGGGCCACCGCTTCTCGGGCGGCCGCGAGCTTGGCCTGGGCCGAGGCGAGCTGGGCGTTCGCCGCCGCGATCTGGCTGGCCGAGCCGCTCGTGGCCGCCGCGGTGATCTGGGCCCGCGCCTGCGTGACAACAGCCTGCGCGAGAGTCACCTGGCTCCGGAGCGAGGTCGCGTCGATCGAGGCGAGGACCTCTCCCTTGGTCACCTTCTGTCCGACGGAGACGCCGACGCTGTCGACGGTTCCCGAGGACGGGAAGGAGAGATCGTCCTCGGTCGCGGGCTCGATCGTTCCGGTCGCCGAGACCGTCTGCTGAACGGTGCCACGAGAGGCCGCGAGGGTGCGCGGCTGGGCCTGGGCGCTCGCCGACCGATGGCTCAGGGCGAAGGCACCCCCGGCACCCACGAGCACGAGTGCGGCGACCACGACGCCGATCGCGCGTCGACTTCGCCGCGAACCGCCCCTGGTTCCGCGCCTGGATCGCCCCATCTCCCACCGCTCCCTGCATCGTCGAGGGCAGCTGCTCTCTGACGGCGACGCTAGGTGGGCAATCTGGAAGATCTTGGGGCAGTTCTTATCAGTGGGCTATGTGTTGGCCGCGAGGCACCGGTGCGTCCCAGCCGAAGCGCCCCGCGCGTTGCCGCGGGCGGGCCGAGCGGCATACGGGCAGGTCGTCTCAGAAGACGATGGTGCGGCGACCCGCGAGGAAGACGCGACTCTCCGCGTGGTCGCGGACGGCGCGGGACAGGACGCGGCGCTCGACGTCGCGTCCGATCGCGACGAGGCGCTCGGGAGTCTCGGCGTGCGTCACGCGCACGACGTCCTGCTCGATGATCGGACCCTCGTCGAGGTCGGCCGTCACGTAGTGGGCCGAGGCGCCGATGAGCTTGACGCCGCGGTCGTGGGCCTGGTGGTAGGGCTTGGCGCCCTTGAAGCCCGGCAGGAACGAGTGGTGGATGTTGATGGCCCGACCGGCGAGCTCACGGCAGAGGCCGTCGGACAGGATCTGCATGTAGCGAGCGAGGACGACGAGGCCGACGTCGTGCGCGGCGACCATCTCGAGCAGCTGTCCCTCGGCGGCGGCCTTCGTGTCCGGCGTGACGGGGATGACCGTGAACGGGAGGCCGTAGTACTCGACGAGGCCGCGGCAGTCCTCGTGGTTGGACACGACCCCGACGATGTCGATCGGCAGGTCCCCGCTCTTCCAGCGGTGGAGCAGGTCGAGCAGGCAGTGGTCGAACTTGCTGACGAGGATGATCGTGCGGCAGCGCTCGTCCGCGGGACGGACCGACAGGGCCGCGCTCACGACCGCGGGGCTCGTGGCGATGGCCTGGCGAACCCGCTCGACGTCGGCCGCGTTGCAGTCGAACACCGTCCGCATGAAGAAGAGGTTGGTGTCCTCGTCGGAGTACTGCTGGTTCTCGATGATGTTGGCCGAGACCTGCAGGAGGGCGGACGAGACGGCCGCGACGATGCCGGGGCGGTCGTCGCACGTGAGGGTCATGATGTGCCGGGCCATTGGTGCAGTGTTCACCAGGCGTCGCGAGCCGCCCAATCGACACGCGTGCCGTCTCGGCTGGTGACCGAGGTTGCCCACATCCCGGGCGCCGCGCTGTCGTTGTCCCCAGGACCGCGCGCGGCTCGGGTCGGCTGACGGGTCGCTTTCCTACGTTCGGCGTATGCCGTTCCGCCGCGCCCCAGCCACGCCTGACCTCGAGCGGGTCGCCCAGGTGCTGAGCGGTGGGCGAGCCGGCGGGTGGATTCCGTCGCGTCCCGGAGGGGACGCACTTCCCGGGCTGTACGACGGGGAGGAGGTCGCGGGTGTGAGGGCGCTCGGGGCCGAGGAGGGCGCGGAAGGTGGCGGTCACACGACCCGTCCCGGCGCTGCCACGGAGGCGCACGAGCCCGCTGACCTGGCCGCGGAGCTCGAACGCCTCGACATCGACCTCCGCCGGGCTCGCAGACCCGGCCTGCTGACCGCGCCGGAGCCAATTCGCCTGGGGCGGTGGTCGGTCTCCAGCCCGGCGGTGCTCTCCGTCCTCGCGCTCGTGGTCGCGCTCGGTTGCGCGTTCGCCATCCGGATCCTCTGGGCCGAGCGTGCGGCCGACGCGGCCAGCCCGGCTCGCGGCGCGTCCGCCCTTGCGGCCGGCGCTCCGGCGGTGCGCACGACGGATGGGGGCGCGCCCGGGTCGGGAGCGACCGCAGCCGGCTCCGTCGTGCTCGCGGGTCCCTCCGGGGCCGCGAGCGCCCCCTCGGGAGCCCCCGGACCGGCGGCCCAGATCGTCGTCCATGTCGTCGGCCAGGTCGCCCGGCCGGGGCTCGTCCGCCTGCGGTCGGGGGCCCGGGTGGCAGATGCGATCGCCGCAGCCGGTGGGGCGCGGTCCGGCGCCGACCTCTCGGCCCTGAACCTCGCCCGGCTCGTCGTCGACGGCGAGCAGGTGCGTGTCCCGAAGCCCGGCGAAGCGGTCCCGGCTCCCGGCGGCGGGGGATCGGGGCCGGTGGGCGCCGTTGGGGGCGGGTCGGGCTCGGGCGGTGCCGCCCTCGTCAACCTCAACACCGCCGACCTCACGTCGCTCGACAGCCTTCCCGGGGTGGGACCGGTCCTCGCGCAGCGGATCCTCGACTGGCGCACCGAGCACGGACGGTTCACGTCGGTCGACGAGCTCGGCGAGGTGAGCGGCATCGGTGACAAGCTGATGGCCCAGCTGCGTCCCAAGGTGACGGTGTGAGGCCTGCCGCCCCGTCGGACGAGCAGGCGCGAACGCGACGCATCGTCCCGGTCGAGCGCCGAGTCGACCTGCGGCTCCTCGTGCCCGTTCTGGTGGCCTGGCCGTGCATCGCCTTCGGGGCGCTCCTCGCGCCGGTGACCGGCGTCTGGTGCGGGTCTGCCGTGGCGACGCTCGTCGCGGCGATGCTCGTCGGCCGGCGCACCCGACCACGGCCCGGACCCCGTCGCCGTCTCGTCGCGCTCACCCTGGCGGTGATCGCGCTGCTCCTCGTCTCCGCCGCCGGGCATCGGACGGTCCGCTCGACGGGCCCCCTCGAGGAGCTCGCGTCCGAGGGGGCCGTCGTCACGATCCGCGGCACGGTTCTCGCCGAGCCTCGGGCTGTGGCAGAGCGGGGAGCCCGGCCGGGCGGGGAGGCTTCGGCACCGGCCAGGTTCGTCGTGCGCGTCGACGTCGCCGAGGTGCTCGGGCGTGGCACCACGACGGCGGTGAGCGCCCCGGTCCTCGTCATCGGTGGCGTCGAGTGGGGATCCCTCGCCTGGCACGACGACATTCGAGCCGTCGTCCGGCTCGGGCCCTCGGAGCCGGGCGACGACGTCGTCGCGGTCGCGAAGCCGAAGGGCAGCCCGCAGGTCACGGGACGTCCCGGTCCCGTCCTGGACGCGGCGGCCGACGTGCGGGCACGGTTCCGCGCGGCGACCGCGGCCCTGCCCGCCGACGCGCGCGGGCTCGTGCCGGCCCTCGTCATCGGCGACACCTCCCGGACCCCGGTCGACCTCACCCAGGCCATGCTCGACACCGGGATGAGCCACCTCAGCGCCGTCTCCGGGAGCAACGTGACCCTCGTCCTCGCGGCTGCCATGGGCGGGTGCGGCCTGCTCGGGGTGCGACGCCGCTTCCGGCCGGCCGTGGCGCTCGCCGTCCTCGTCGGGTTCGTCACCCTGGCCCACCCCGAGCCGAGCGTCGTCCGTGCCGCTGTCATGGGGTGCGTCGGGCTCCTCGCCCTGTCGACGTCGCGCCGGCAGGCGGGCGTGCCGGCCCTGTCCGGCGCGGTCACTGTCCTTCTCGTGTGGGACCCGTGGCTCGCCCGGTCCTACGGCTTCGCCCTCTCGAGCGTCGCGACGCTCGGCCTCCTTCTCTTCGCGCAGCCGTGGGGGAGGGCCATCGGCCGTCGCCTCCCGCCCCGGATGGCTCGGCTCGGCCCGGTGCTCGCCGTGCCGGTCGCGGCCCAGGCGGTCTGCACGCCGATCGTCGTCCCGCTCCAGGGGAGCGTGTCGCTCATCGCCGTGGTGGCCAACCTGTTGGCGGCGCCGCTCGTTGCGCCGACGACGATCGTCGGGGTGGCGGTGGCACTGCTCTCGGTCGCCGGGGTCGGCGCGGCCGGCTGGGTCGCCTGGGGCGCAGCCCTGCCCGCGCTGGGCATCGCCCGCGTCGCGCGCGTGTGCGCCGATGCCCCCTTCGGCTCCGTCGACTGGGACGGGTCGGCCGCCGGGGCGGCCCTGCTCGCGGTGGCGACGGCGCTTCTCATCGCCCTCGGGCCCTGGCTGTGGCACCGGTCGCGACTCCGACCGATGCTGGCCGTCGCCGTCGTCCTCGTCATCTCTGCCTTCGCCGTGCCGACCGCGCCGCTCGTCTGGCCACCGACGGGCTGGGTGCTCGTCGCGTGCGACGTCGGCCAGGGCGACGGGCTCGTCGTCCGGACCGGTCCAGACCGGGGGATCGTCGTGGACGCCGGCCCGGACCCGGGCCTCATCGACGGCTGCCTCGACCGGCTCGGGGTCGCGGCCGTCGATGTCGTCGTCCTCACGCACTTCCACGCCGACCACGTGGACGGGCTCCCGGGTGTCCTCGAGGGCCGTCGAGTCGGCGAGCTGCTCGTCTCGCCCGTCGCCGATCCGCCCGGCGAGTCCGCACAGACGGCCCGGACCGCGGACGACGCGCACATCCCGGTCCACTCCCTCCACGCAGGCCAGTCCATCGCGGTCGGGCCGGTGATGGCGGAGGTGTGGTGGCCGGCCCGGCGCATCGACGCGGGGTCGGTCCCCAACAACGGGTCCGTCGTCCTGACGCTGCACGTCAGCGGGATCACGGTCCTTCTCGCCGGCGACATCGAGCGGGAGGCGGCCGCCGAGGTCGTGCGGCGGGCCCGCGCGGACCCGGTGCGTTGGGGAACCATCGACGTCCTCAAGGTGGCCCATCACGGCTCGAGCAACCGCGACGACCGCCTCCTCGACGAGGTCGACGGGCGTCTCGCGGTCATCAGCGTCGGCGAGGACAACGACTACGGACACCCCGCACCGAGCACGCTGCACGCCTTGGCCCAGCGCGGCTTCGAGGTCCATCGGACCGACATCGAGGGGGATGTCGCCTTCGTCGTCACCGCGGCCGGGATCGTCGTCCGAGGGCGCGACGCGACGCTCGCTGGGACCACCCCGGCGGCTCCGTGACATCCGAGGGACCTCGGACCGGGCGGTCCGGTGCTGCCGACGCCGCTCCGGCCGAGGTCACGGGGAGACGCCGACGGCGGCCTCGCGTCGGGCGTCGCCGGCCGCGACGAGCTTCCCGTCTCCGAGCACAGCCCCGCCGACCCCGCCGAAGTACATGTGCGGACGAGGGTAGGCGTGCGCCGCCAGGCCGCAGCCGGCAACGGCGTCGGAGATGGCCTCGTCGGGCTCGTGCTCGACGCTCACCGTGCCGTCGTCGTGATGACGCACGTGCAGCCGAGGGGCGTCGATCGCGTGCTGAAGGTCGGACCCGTGGAGCAACGCCTGCCCGAGCACCTGCATCAGCGCGGTCGTGATCCGGTCCGCCCCCGGCGAGCCGATCGCGAGGACGGAGTCACCCGGCCCACGGGCCGTCGTCGGCGCCATGTTCGACGCGAGCCGGGTTCCGGGAGCGAGTGCGTGCAGCCCGAGACGGTTGAGCTCCGGCTCGCCGAGCGCGTTGTTGAGCAGGATGCCCGTTCCGGGGATGACGATCCCGGCCCCGTAGCCCGAGGACATCGTGATCGCGCACGCGGTCCCGTCCTCGTCGACGACCGAGACGTGGGCCGTCGACGACGACGTGGGGAGCCCGGCGAGCCCGTAGCGCTCCACCGCCTCGAGGAGGGCGTGCCCGTCGGCGTCGAGGTCGCGCGACCGGTCGTGGACCGACACCCGGTGGCCGAGGACGCGCTCCTGGATCTCGATCGCGTCGGACCACGTCCAGGCGCCGCGACGGGCGAGCTCGCCGAGCATGACGGCGAGCATCGGACCGCCAATGGCGGGCGGCGGGTTGAGGGCGATGGTCCAGCCGCCGACGGCTCGGAGCGTCGGCCGCCGGACGACGGCCTCGTAGGCCGTGAGGTCGTCGTCGGTGACGAGGCCGCCGTTCGCGGCCATGTCGTCGACGAGCACTCGTGCGACCGCGCCGGTGGTGACGAGCGAGATGCCCTGGGCGCCAAGGAGCTCGAGGATGTCGGCGAGGTCGGTGTTGGTCGTGACCTCGCCCGCCTCGAGAGTATGGCCGTCGGAGCCGGTGATGAGCGCATGAGCCTCCGGGTCCTCCGCGAAGAGCGACTCGCGGACGATCGCGAGGTAGAGCGCCGCGGAGGCCCCGACGGGGTAGCCGTCGCGGCAGGCCACCGCGGCCGGCTCGACGAGGCGCCTCCACGGCAGCATTCCGAACCGCTCGCGCGCGGTCCATACGGCGTGCAGGGCGCCCGAGTTCGCCACCGAGCCATGACCGGCACCCATCGTGACGCCGCCGCCGTAGTTCGTGCTCACGTGTCGCACGGCCCGGCCGAACGCAGACGGGTCCAGCCCGCGTCCGGGCATCTCGACGTTGCCGTCGATGACGACCGCGTCACCGGCTGCCGGCCAGACGGAGACGTAGGCGCCCCCCATGAGGCTGACGATCCCGGGCTCGGTGCTCAGCGTGACGAGGGTGGCGGCGATCGCGGCGTCGACCGCGTTGCCGCCGTCAGCCGCGGCTTCGAGCCCTGCCCGGAGCGCGACCGGGTTCGGGGCTGCGACCGCGACCCGTGTCATGCCTGCATTCTGCCGACCGGAGCGCCCGCGCGCTCGGTTCCCGGCCACGAACACTCGCGCGCGGCGTGTGCGCGCCGGGGCTGAGCGGCATACGACCCGAGGCGTATGCCGCTCGGCGCGGTCAGGCGGGAGCGCCCGCGAGCGCGTCGGTCGGCTGCTTGACGGCAGCGCCGGCGGCCTCGCAGAGGGCGTCGAGGGCAGCGCCCACGGCCGGGACCCGCTGGAGGTCGGCGGTCGTCACAGCAAGGATCTGGCGGCGCGACGCGGGTGCGAGGGGGAGGGTCGCGACGTCCTCGTGCTTGGCGGCGTTGAGGATGAGGTCGGGGACGAGCGCGACCCCGAGCCCGGCGGTGACCAGGCCGATCTGCGCGACGTAGTCCTCCGTCTCGAAGGCGACGTTGGGCCGGAACCCGGCGTGGTCGGCGAGGGAGAGCAGGTGGCTGCGGCAGCGGGGACAGCCCGCGATCCACTCGTCGTCGGAGAAGTCGCCGAGGTGGGCGGTCTCGTCCTGGGCGTGTGGGTGGCGGGCCGGGACGACGAGCCGGACCTCGTCGTCGAGGAGCTTGCGCGTGACGAGGAGCGAGAGGTCCTCCTCGAGCTCGCCGAGGTCGAAGCCCTCGTAGGCGAAGGCGACGGCGACGTCGCAGTCGCCGCGGCGCAGGGCCGCCAGCGACTCGGGCGGCTCGGCCTCGGTGAAGGTGACGGTGATGTCGGGGTGCTTCGCCTTGAGGATCGCGAGGGTCTTGGGCACGAGGGTCGCCGACGAGCTGGGGAAGGCCTGGAGGCGGACGCGCCCGGCGCGCAGGCCGGCGATGGCGGTGATCTCCTCCTCGGCCGCGTCGAGGGCGGCGAGGACGCTGACCGCGTGGCGCGCGAGGACCTGACCGGCCTCGGTGAGCCGGACCTGGCGGCCGTAGCGCTCGACGAGGACGGTCCCGGTGCGCTGCTCGAGGCGGCGCACCATCTGTGAGATGGCCGGCTGGGTGAAGCCGAGCGCGTTGGCGGCGCTCGTGAAGCTTCCCTCATCGGCAATGGCCTTCATGACCCGCAGGCCAGCAGCATCGATCATGCGTCCATCATAACCGTCGATTATGGATTCGCCGGCACCCTGCCGGTGGGTTGATGTGATGTCGCTGGCTGTCGAGGGCCGGTCCTTCACATCGAACCGCCCGAGTTCGACCGAGAACGCGCGGCTCCCGCCCCCGACGTAGGCTGGTCCGGTGCCCCAGCCGACCACCCCGTCCGCCCGCACGCGCCTGTCGACCACGCGCCACCTGCCGCTCGAGGTGACCGACCTCGGCACGTTCGACGACCTCGTCGACCTCGTCAGCGGCGGCGGTGTCGTCGTCCTGAGTGGTGCCGGCCTGTCGACCGAGTCGGGCATCCCTGACTACCGGGGACCCGACGGCACGCGTCGGGTCGAGCCGATGACGTACGGCGAGTTCGCCGGGTCGGGCGAGGCCAGGCGTCGCTACTGGGCGCGCAGCTACATCGGCTGGCAGCGGTTCAACGCGGCGAGCCCCAACCGCGGCCATCACCACGTGACGCGCCTGCAGCAGCACGGCTACGTCGGCCCGATCATCACCCAGAACGTCGACGGCCTCCACCAGGCCTCCGGCGCCGAGGACGTCGTCGAGCTCCACGGCTCGCTCGACCGGGCCGTGTGCCTCACGTGCGGCGAAGTGACCTCGCGGATCGGGCTGCACGAGCGGATGACCGAGGCCAACCCCGGCTTCATGGACCGCTTCGCCGAGGCGGCCGCCGCGGTCGGCTCGCAGTGGGGCGAGCAGGTCCGCCCCGACGGCGACATCGTCCTCGCCGACGCCCTCGTCGAGTCGTTCCACACGCCGCGCTGCCTCGTCTGCGGGAACGACACGGTCAAGCCCGACGTCGTCTTCTTCGGCGAGTCCGTGCCCAAGTCCGTCGTCGAGCGGTGCTTCGAGCTCGTCGACACGGCAGGCGCCGTCCTCGTCCTCGGCTCCTCGCTGTCGGTGATGAGCGGCTACCGGTTCGTCCGCCGGGCGCACCAGCGCGGCATCCCCGTCGCGATCGTCACCCGATCCGCGACGCGCGGGGACGCCGAGGCGACGATCCGCCTCCACCGCCCCCTCGGCGACACGTTGGACCGGCTCGCGGAGGCCCTCCACCTCTGACCCCGGCCGGCCGTATGCCGCCCACCGCGCCCGGTTCGATGTATCCGCGAGTGCTCTGGGCCGCGCGCATACATCGAACCGGGCCTTCGATGGGTGGCGGTATCAGATGCGGCGCAGGACCGCGGTGACCTTCCCGAGGATCGTCGCCTGGTCGCCGTCGATCGGGGAGAAGTCGGGGTTGTGGGGCACGAGCCAGACATGCCCGTCGACGCGCTTGAAGGTCTTGACCGTGGCCTCGTTGTCGAGCATCGCCGCGACGATGTCGCCGTTGTCGGCCGTCGGTTGCTGGCGCACGACGACCCAGTCACCGTCGCAGATCGCCGCCTCGATCATCGAGTCGCCGACGACCTTGAGAAGGAAGAGCTGGCCCTCGCCGACGATCTGCCTGGGCAGGGGGAAGACGTCGTCGACGACCTCCTCGGCGAGGATGGGCACGCCCGCCGCGATCTGGCCCAGGACGGGGACGTAGGCCGCGTCGGGGCGCGCGTCGCCCGAGCCGGTCTCGGTGTCGGCCGGTCCGTCGTCGGCCGTGATGGGTGAGACGGACGCGCCGCTCGTGCCGCGGTAGCCGAGCTCATGGGCCGGCGCGTCGGGGGAGACGATCTCGAGCGCCCGGGGACGGTTGGGGTCGCGGCGCAGGTAGCCCTTGCGCTCGAGGGCGGCCAGCTGGTGGGACACGCTGGACGGGCTCGCGAGGCCGACGGCCTCACCGATCTCGCGCATGCTCGGCGGGTAGCCGCGGCGGTCGACGGAGTTGCGGATGACCTCGAGCACGCGCCGCTGGCGAACGGTGAGCCCGTCACCCTTGTCGCGGTCGGGAAGCTCGGTCACGCCCATGGTGTCCCCTTTTGTCTGCTCGTCGTCGTCGCCGTGCCCACCCCGTGTGCAGCCGGTGTCGGTGGTGACTGGTGAGGTCTGTGGTGTGAGGACAGCGTACGAGGATCGAACACCGTTTCCAAACATCTGTTCGACGCGTGTCTCGACTTCCTCGGTCGTCCGTGCTACAACTCGTACAGACGTTCTATCGAACACCTGTTCGTAAAGGCGTCTGGACCTGACCACGCAAGGGGAGGACACCATGAGCGCTTCCGCTCTCGAGCCAGACCAGCAGCCGTCGACGGTCTCCCGCCCCCGTCCGCATCTCGTCCTCGTCCCCACCGGCCGAGACGCTGTCGGCAGGGGGCGTCACGCCCAGCCACGGATGAGGCTCACCCGACGCGGCCGGTTCGTGATCGCCGTCCTCGTGGCCCTCGTTCTGGGCGCGCTCGCCGTGGCCGTGGGCGGCCGGCTCGCCGCCGCCTCCGAGCGACCGCGGTCGATCGTCGTCAAGGCGGGCCAGACCCTGTCCGAGATCGCGGCGCGCGAGCTGCCCCAGCTCCCGATCTCCGAGGGTGTCGTCGAGCTCCAGGTCGCCAACGGCATGTCGAGCTCCGGGGTCCTCGCCGGCCAGACCCTGTTCATCCCCTCACCCTGACCCTCAGACGTGCGCCTCCCTCGACGGCCGCCAGGCCGTATGCCGCCCAGCCGCCTTCGCGTGGCCGTGCGCCGAGTGTGAGGCCCCCCTGATCGGCCGCGTTGGCTCCACCACCAGCGGCTCGTGGGCACGACGCTTCGACCCCGTCGTGCTCGCCCGGGCGCCGCACCCCGCCCCAGGGGTGCGGCGTTCGTGGTGTGCCCCAGCCAAACGGCGTCATGTGCGAGGCCTGTCGGGGCCGTCTCGGGAGCGGGCCTCCACGTCCGACGTGCGTCGACGTCGGCTCGCCTGGGGACAATCGCCGAACCGGGGAGGGGCCGGTGGACGGTGCGGCGCGAGGTCGAGTGGTTGGCGCTTAGCGTCGGGGCAAGGGAGCGGCCGGGCTGGTGGCCACGAGAAGTGAGGGAGCGCATCATGCGTCGCAGGGTTGAGCCGGATGCGGTCGCGGACGACGCCGGGGGAGTCGAGCGAGCAGGCCGATTGCTCGCGGGTGTCCGCGTCGGTGCGGCGCTGGGGCCGCTGGCGTCCTTCCTGCCGGGCGGGCAGGTGGCGCGGTGCCTGGCCGAGTCCCGGTCCGAGTGGGACCGACAGGTCGCGTCTGTGGCCAGGGAGGTCGGGGCGCTCGCGGACGGGCTGACAGCGACCGCTGCTGGGTACACCGAGGTCGAGTCCGTCGTCGCCCGCCACCTGGGTGGCCACGGGTGACCCGGCTCGGCGTGACCGACATCCGGAGGTTTCGGCCCGCAGGCGTCTCTGGCATCGGGCACGACCTCGACGCCGAGCGGGGTCGGGTCGTGGCCGCCCTCGAGGTGCTGCTGCGGCGGCGCGCCGTCGGAGTCTCATGGTCAGGGGCGGCCTCCGCCAGCGCAGCGGACCGCTACGGGTGGATCGTCGTCCGACTTCAGGACGTGGCCGCCCGCATCGGCGTGACCACCGCGGCCGTGGTCCGAGCCGCTGCCCGGATGCAGGCGGCCCTGGACCTCGTTCGCCGCGCCGAGAGACGGGCCGAGCGCGAGGGGGCGTGGGTCGACTTCGACGGACGTCTCGTCCTCCCAGCGCGACCGACCTCGGGCGACACGGTCCTGCTGGCCGTCCGCGCCCGAGCGGACGAGCTGCTCGCCCTCGAGGTCCGCCGGACCCTGCTGGAGGCCGAACGGGAGGCTGACGCCACCGATGTCGAGCTCGCTCGGGTCATCGTCGCGGCAGCCCGTGCGGCGGTCGACCCCGGTGTCGTCGGGCTCCGGGCCCTTCCGCCCCCGCCAGCATCCCCGACGTGGTGGTCGCCGGGGCCGACGGGCTCGGGAACGGAGCTTCCCGTGCCGGCCTGCTCGTCCTCCGGGTCGTGGCCCGCGGCCGTCTGCCCCGACGCCCAACCCTCGGTCGACCTGCCGTTCGCTTCGGCGGCCTGGTGGCGCGGCCTTATAGCGGAGGAGCGTGCGTGGGCGATCCGCGAGCACCCGCAGTGGGTCGGCCCACGCGACGGACTCCCGGCTCGCGCCCGGCACGCCGCCAACCTCGCCCTGCTCGCGGAAGCCGAGCGGGCGGCATCCGTGCGGCTCCGGCAGGCGATCGCGGAGGCCACGCCGTGGAACGCGACCGAACGGACCGAGGCGCAGGAGCGCGTTGACGACCTGCGTGCGATCCGTGACGTCCTTGCACGCCGGGACGGGGTCGAGCGCAGCCTGCTCCTCGTCGACGCCCGCGGGAGGAACGTCAAGGCGATCGTGGCTCTCGGAGATGTCGACGGAGCCCAGCACGTCGCGACGTTCGTCGGTGGGCTCTCGACGACGGTGCGCGGCGACCTCGGCAGATACGACACGACCTTCGCGCGAATGCGCAAGGAGGCCAAGGCGGTTGCCGGCGCCGGCGACGTCGCGGTCGTGACGTGGCTGGGCTACGAGGCGCCGCAGATGCACGAGATCGTCACGGCTCGACGAAGCGTCCTCAGCGGCGAGGTCGCGCGCGACAACGCAGACGAGCTCGCGGCCTTCGCGAATGGGCTCGACGCCGCGCGGGACCGTCCTGCCCATCAGACCTGGTGGGCCCACTCCTACGGCGCGGTCCTCGCCGGAAGGGCCCTGTTGCTGCGTAGCGGCGTCGACGATGTGGCGCTCTTCGGCTCGCCCGGGGAGCCGTTTGCCCGGATCGAGGAGACCGGGCTCAAGCCCGGCGCGCTCAACGTCATCCGGGCGCCGTGGGACCTCGTGGCGTCGAGCGGCTGGCTCGTGCACGGGACGCCCGCGACCTGGGTCACGGGAGCCACATGGCTCGCCGCCACCAAACCCGCAGGGGCGAACGGGTGGACATCGGCCTCGGGCCACTCGGACTATCTGTCAGCCGGCACCGTCAGCGAGCACAACCTCGTCGCTGTGGCCGCAGGTCGACCTGACCTCGTCGTTCGGGTGTCGCATGCCGAGCGGGCCGCCGACCCACGATGGGGGGACCTCGCGCCGCTCCTGTAGCGGCGGGGACGCGGGTGGATGGGCCACTGGATCTGGGGTCGGACCTTGGCAGGGGCCCTAGATATGGGGTTTGGGGTGGTTTGATCGTCTCGCGACACGCGGGGACGGATGGGACTCCTGAGACGTTTGCGCAGGTCAGGGGCACGGGCCCGCGCCACAGGCGTCGCGACACGCCCGAGGGTTGCGGTCAGGTCACGGCCTGCCTAGAGTTACCCCTACATCTAGTAGTTACATGGATGTAAGACGTCCACATCTAGTCCCCAGCTCATCGGGACTTACCCACAGGTCATCCCCAGACCGTCCCCAGTCGTGTCCCCAGGTGCCCGCTCAGGTGCCGCCGGGGGCGACCCGGCTGAGCGGCATACGGGATGGGTGTCGGACGACGACCGATCGGAAGGGAAGGTGGGCGCAGGTGCACTGCCCGTTCTGCCGGCACACCGACTCCCGGGTCATCGACTCACGCACCACTGACGACGGCACGTGCATCCGTCGTCGGCGCCAGTGCCCGGAGTGCAACCGGCGCTTCACGACGCTCGAGACCTCGAGTCTCAACGTCATCAAGCGCTCCGGGGCCTCCGAGCCGTTCAGCCGGGCCAAGGTGCTCTCCGGTGTCCGTAAGGCCTGCCAGGGCCGCCCGGTCACCGAGGACGACCTGGCCTTGCTCGCACAGAAGGTCGAAGAGGCAATTCGCTCGCAGGGCAACGCGGAGATCGAGGCGCACGAGGTCGGCATGGCCGTCCTCGAACCGCTCCGCGAGCTCGACGAGGTCGCGTACCTCCGGTTCGCCAGCGTCTACCAGGCGTGGGAGAGCCTCGAGGACTTCGAGGGGGCCATCGCGCTCCTTCGAGCCGAACGTGACGCGCTCGGGAAGCCTGAGACGGCGCCCGAGATCGGCGCGCAGCGGTAACCAGCCACTCTGTCGCAGACCCACCCCGCTGTCGGTGGTCGGCGAGAGACTGACGTTTGACGAGAAGACGAAGAAGAGCAATCCCACGGAGACTCCTCGGGGGGTCCCACCACGGTCAGGGAGGCCGCAGAACCATGACGGAGATGGCAAACCGCAGCTCACGCTCCAAGGCAGGCGCGAAGAAGGGCGTCACGATCGAGCGCATCTACACGACCCCGGGCGTGCACCCCTACGACGAGGTGACCTGGGAGAAGCGCGACGTCGTCCAGCAGAACTGGAAGACGGGCGAGACGATCTTCGAGCAGCGCGGCGTCGAGTTCCCCGACTTCTGGTCGGTCAACGCGAGCACGATCGTCACGACGAAGTACTTCCGCGGGGCCGTCGGCACCCCGGCCCGCGAGACCTCGCTCAAGCAGCTCATCGACCGCGTCGTGCTGACCTACGTCGCCGCCGGCAAGTCCAACGGCTATTTCGCCTGCCCGGAGGACGCCGAGATCTTCGAGCACGAGCTCACGCACGCCCTGCTCCACCAGGTCTTCTCGTTCAACTCTCCCGTCTGGTTCAACGTCGGCACGAAGAGCCCGCAGCAGGTCTCGGCGTGCTTCATCCTCTCCGTCGACGACTCGATGGACTCGATCCTCAACTGGTACAAGGAAGAGGGGAAGATCTTCCAGGGCGGCTCGGGCGCCGGACTCAACCTCTCCCGCATCCGTTCGTCCAAGGAGCTCCTGAGCTCGGGCGGCACGGCGAGCGGCCCCGTGTCGTTCATGCGCGGCGCCGACGCGTCCGCCGGGACGATCAAGTCGGGTGGCGCGACGCGCCGCGCCGCCAAGATGGTCGTCCTCGACATCGACCACCCCGACATCGAGGAGTTCGTCGAGACGAAGGCGCGTGAGGAGGACAAGATCCGCGCGCTGCGCGACGCGGGCTTCGACATGGATCTCGGCGGCAAGGACATCGTCTCCGTCCAGTACCAGAACGCCAACAACTCGGTCCGCGTCAACGACGAGTTCATGAAGGCCGTCGAGGAGGGCGGGACGTTCGGCCTGCGCGCTCGCCTCACTGGTGAGGTCATCGAGGAGGTCGACGCCCGCGAGCTCTTCGGCAAGATCGCGAAGGCGGCGTGGGAGTGCGCCGACCCGGGCATCCAGTACGACGACACGATCAACGCCTGGCACACCAACCCCGAGACGGGCCGCATCACGGCGTCCAACCCGTGCTCGGAGTACATGTCGCTCGACAACTCGTCGTGCAACCTCGCCTCGCTCAACCTCCTCAAGTTCCTCCGTGACGACGACACCTTCGACGCGGTGACCTTCCAGAAGGTCGTCGAGCTCGTCATCACGGCGATGGACATCTCGATCTGCTTCGCCGACTTCCCGACCGAGCCGATCGGCGAGACGACGCGCAACTACCGCCAGCTCGGCATCGGCTACGCCAACCTCGGGGCGCTGCTCATGGCGACCGGGCACGGCTACGACTCCGACGGCGGCCGCGCGCTCGCCGCTTCGATCACCTCGCTGCTCACGGGCGCCGCCTACAAGCGGTCGGCGGAGATGGCCGGCGTCGTCGGTCCTTATGCCGGGTACGCCCGCAACGCCGAGGCCCACAAGCGCGTCATGCGCAAGCACCAGGGGGCCAACGACGAGATCAAGACGCTCGACGCGATGGACACCGACATCCACAGGCTCGCCACGAAGGCGTGGGACGACGTCATCAAGCTCGGCGAGAAGCACGGATACCGCAACGCCCAGGCCTCCGTCCTGGCGCCGACGGGGACTATCGGCTTCATGATGGACTGCGACACGACCGGCATCGAGCCGGACTTCTCGCTCGTCAAGTTCAAGAAGCTCGTCGGCGGCGGCTCGATGCAGATCGTCAACCTGACGATCCCGCGGGCGCTCAAGAAGCTCGGCTACCAGCAGGAGTCGATCGAGGCGATCGTCGAGTACATCGCCGACAAGGGCCACGTCATCGACGCGCCTGGCCTCAAGCCGGAGCACTACGAGGTCTTCGACTGCGCTGTTGGCACTCGGGCCATCTCCCCGATGGGGCACGTCCGGATGATGGCCGCGACCCAGCCGTTCCTGTCTGGGGCGATCAGCAAGACGGTCAACCTGCCCGAGACGGCGACGGTCGAGGAGATCGCTGACGTCTACATGCAGGGCTGGAAGCTCGGCCTCAAGGCTCTCGCGTGCTACCGCGAATCATCGAAGGTCGGGCAGCCGCTGTCGGACTCGAAGGCCAAGTCGAAGGACGCCGACAAGGTTGAGGCTGAGGTCAAGGTCGAGAAGGTCATCGAGTACCGCCCGGTTCGGCGCCGCCTGCCGAAGCGCCGCTCCTCGCAGACGACCTCGTTCGCCGTGGGTGGGGCCGAGGGGTACCTCACGGCCGGCACCTATGACGACGACACCCTGGGCGAGATCTTCCTCAAGTTCGGCAAGCAGGGCTCGACCCTGGCCGGCGTCATGGACGCCTTCTCGATCGCCGTGTCGATCGGCCTCCAGTACGGCGTGCCGCTCGAGACCTTTGTCGAGAAGTTCACCAACCTGCGCTTCGAGCCGGCCGGCCTCACGGACGACCCGGATGTGCGCATGGCGCAGTCGATCATGGACTACGTCTTCCGCCGCCTGGCGCTCGACTACCTCGACTTCGACACGCGCTCCTTCATGGGCATCCACACCGCGGAGGAGCGGGCTCGCCAGCTCGAGACGGGCTCCTACGAGGCGGTCGACTCTGTCGAGTCCGACGAGGAGCTCGAGGACGAGCTCGAGACCCTTCAGCAGTCGGCTCCGGTCGTCCGCAAGGCGGAGCCGAAGTCGGAGAAGGCCGAGGAGAAGGTGGTCGACAAGGCCGACGAGCTCAAGTCCGGGGCGGGTGCGGCGTCTGCCCGCGAGGCCTCCAGTGAGGTCCACAGCTCGGCCGAGCTGCTCGAGAAGTTCATGGGGATCTCCGCCGACGCGCCGATCTGCATGACGTGTGGCACGAAGATGCGCCCGGCCGGATCGTGCTACGTGTGCGAGGGCTGTGGCAGCACGAGCGGCTGCAGCTGACCAATCAGCAAACCCGAAGGGCCCGGACGATCGTCCGGGCCCTTCGGGCTGTCAACCAGCGCTGTCCGCGCCGGCAGGTAGAAAGGGGTAACAACGCCGAGTCCGGGAGTTGCCATGTCGGAGAAGAGAAAGCGACACAGGAGGCCGCCCGCTCATGAGGTGCGTCCGGACACTCCGATCTGGTGTCCCGCCTGTCAGACGGAGCATCCGGCCTCGGCATTCAACAAGGAGTCCCGGAGGTACAGCGGTCTGCATGGCATCTGTCGCGAGGCCCAGCGGCGGGCACGGCAGAGCGAGGAGGGCAAGGCCAAGACGGCGGCCAGGAACCAGCGGCGCTGGGCAAATGAGGAGTATCGGAAGCAGTCGCGCCAGTGGCAGCGCGACCGGAGAAACCGTCATGGCGCTACCTGGGAGCTCAAGAAGGCGCGTGCTCGCCTGCAGGCGATCGTCATCGACTGGAAGCGTCAGGGCTGCGCCGACTGTGGCTATGCAGACGTCCGGGCGATCGAACCGGATCATCTCGACCCGGCAGAGAAGCACGACAACGTCTCGAGGATGGTCACGATGTGTGCCTCGGAAAAGCGGATCCGTGAGGAACTCGCCAAATGCTTGCCGCGGTGCACTCGATGCCATCGACTGGCGACAGCCGCCGCTCAACCGTCAACGATGCGTAAGGCAGACCGATTGCCTCCGTCATGGCAGCGACGTCTGGATCACCAAGACCGGATCGACCTTCTGAAGTTGGGGCTCGGATGCCATGACTGCGACTGGCAGGGTTGGGCAAGGAGCCTCGACTTCGATCATGTGCGGGGGCACAAGGTTGCCCCTGTGTCTAAGCTCATCGCCAACAATCGTCCTTGGACCGAGATCGTCGCTGAGCTCGTCAAGTGCGAGTGCGTCTGCGCGAACTGCCACCGGATCCGGACGATCGAGCGCGGCCAGTACCGATCGCGACCTGCTCAGGCGTCCATGCTCTCTACCGCGAAGTGACTCCGGGACAGAGGTATTGGTGGCGCTGCGTCGGCCATCGGACACTCGCGCCGAATCCGATGAACGCCGCCCGCATCCCCCCGCGAGAACCTGGCAAGCTGCACCCATGGCGACCTGGGGGCCCGAGCAAGACATGGCGTTGCGACGGGCTGCGATGGCCTGGCTCACGGTCCGGACGAACGACGGTCTGGATTCCATTCACTCGGAGGAGCTGCGTGACTTCGAGTTCGAGGGCCGGAATGTTCCGCTGATGGACGCCCAGCGGGGCATTCGCAAACCGGCGGTCCTCGACGCGGCTCTCTCGATTCGCACGGTGTACCAGCCTGAGGGCGCGACGCGACCGTACGAGGACAGCCAGGGCCCCGACGGCTTCATCCGTTACAAATGGCGAGGTGACGACGGTGACCATCCCGAGAACCGTGCGCTCCGAGCGGCCATGGAGCGCGGTCTGCCCCTCATCTGGTTCTTCGGGGTCGGCCCTGGCCGCTACCAGCCGATCTTCCCCGTCTTCTTCATCGCGGAAGAACCGCAACAGCACCAGTTCGTCGTCGCCCACGAGCAGACCCTCGGTCTCACCCGCCCGGACAGCCCGGTGGAGGAGCACGTCCTCCGGTACGTCCTCCGGGAGACGAGGCAGCGGGTGCACCAGCCGGTGTTCCGAGCCACCGTCATGCGTGCCTACAACACCCAGTGCGCCGTCTGCGCGCTTCGCCATGGTCAGCTGCTTGACGCCGCTCACATCGTCGCCGACAGCCACGACCGCGGGATCGCTTCTGTCCGAAACGGATTGGCGCTCTGCAAGATCCACCATGCCGCCTTCGATGCCAACATCCTGGGGATTCGTCCTGACCTCGTGGTCCAGATCAGGGCCGATCTCCTCGAAGAGATCGACGGCCCGATGCTCGAGCATGGGCTCAAGGCCCGGCACAACCAGAGGCTGATGGTCCTGCCTCGCGCGAGGTCCGAGTACCCGGACCCAGCGCTGCTCGAGATCGAGTTCGACCGGTTCCGTCAGGTTGGGTAGGGCCTTCCCGCTCAGGTGCGTCCGGGCAGTCGGGCCCTGTCGAGGGCCGCGATGAACGTCGGACGGCGACGGTAAGTCTCGCGCAGTTCCCTGATTAGTGCCTCGAAGGCATCGAGGGCGCCACCCGCCTCGTAGAACGCCCGCATCGTGACGAGCTGCTTGGCGACCTCGGCGTACATTCGCGGGTCAGCGCGCTCGAGCTTGGGCCGGAGCGCGGCAAGGTGCAACGCGACGGCCTGCATCGGGCGGACCTCTTTGCTCGCCTCCGCGAGGCGCGACCACGCGTCCCCCGGTCCGAACTCGTCGGCAGCGCCCCAGGCCGCCTCGAGGTCCCCATCGCCGAGGAAGATCTCGACGAGCGCCTGACCCGTCGCGTGGGGCCCTTGGGCGGCGCGGCGGGCCTCGTCGCGGGCCCATGCGCGTTCGACTGCTCCGTGATCCAGGCGATCGGCGAAACGCCCCACGACCTCGTATGCCGCTCGGCCGGGTTGTCGGGAGAAGGCGCGTCTCAGCACGGCGAGGGCATCATCGCGCCGGTCGTGCGCCAAATACCGGTCTGCGACCTCAACGGGGTCGAGCCAGTACTCGTTGCGTTGCCCGTACCCCTCGAGAAGACCAACGCGTCCGGCTGCTACCGCCCGGTCGGTCCAGGCCAGGGCCTCGGTCTCGCGTCCGGCAGCGACGAGCCGGTTGATGACCTCCCCGTAGGCGAGCCTCTTGGGGTCACGAGACAGCACTGCGATCGCGGCCTCGACGTCACCGTCGTGATCCGCGAGCTCGAGCAACATCTGGTCGACGCCGAAGCGCTCGATCTGATCGCGCCCACGCATTTCGACGTCGAGCTCCAGGACGCCCTTCCTGTAGAGAGCCAGACCCTTGTCGCCCATCGCGGGCGCGAAGCCATCGAGTGGCGTCTCGGGCCATCCGGGACTGTCCTTGCGGAACTTCAGCAGCCAGCGCGCGAGCTTGACGCCGTCGGGGTCTCCCTCTCGGCACGCGCGAGCGTACAGGTCGGCGGCGGCTTGGCAGGCGTCCCCGATCACACCACCCGAGTCGTCCGCGTGCAGGGTCAGGCGCCGAGTCGCGGTGAGGGCCTTGAGGAGGGCCGGGCGAGCAACGTCGGATCCACCGTGGTCGACCAGCTCCTCCAGGTCGTCGAGCACGCTCTGGATGTCGCTTCCGATCTCGAAGGTGCGCCGATAGTGGATGAAGCCACGCGGAGACGTGGCGCGCTTGACGGCCTCCATCAGCTCCTCGGCGAGCGTCGAGAGGTCACCGGTCGCGAGGGCAGCCCGAGACTCGAGGAGCCGTGTCGCCGCCGCGTCGAGAGCGGCGAGCTCGTTCACGAGATCGGTGAGCTCGGTCCTGTCGAGCTGGGCGAGGTACCGGTGAACTGGCGACGAGGAGACGTCGGCCGCCGGTATGTGAACCGAGTCGAGGGCAGCGAGACCTACCGCGACCATGTGCGGGCACCAGTGTTCTCGATCATGCGGCGAGCAGGAGCACGTGCCGTTGAGATGGGCGGAAGACCACTCCAGCGACGTCGTGTGCACCCTTTTGCCCTGCACGCTCGCCGCTGCTCTCCCGGGCTCCAGGCGCAGTCCGCGAACCTGCTCGACCATGTCCTCACCCCGGCCGAAGATCCGCTCTCCTGCTGCCGAACGGAGGGCGGACTCAGAGAGCGCGCCGTCGATCACCTTCGCCATGCGCACAGTCTGCACAACACAGGAGCCCCGCAGGTGGGCGGCTCTCGAATGACGAGTCACCGCGTCTCCGGCCGCTGCTCGGGCCGAGGCCCCGCGCAGGTAGCCGATCGGGGCGCTGCCTGCGCGGTTCCGGCACTTCGGACGAACCGGGCCAATAGTGTGGCGCCGTGATCACCGACGGGGGTAGCCAGCAGTTCTCCAACGAGGCGGAGCGGATCGTCTGGGACCTGCTCCAGAAGCAGAAGGGCGACGACTGGGTCGTCCTCCCGAACCTGCGCCTCACGAACGAGAAGAAGGACTACGAGCTCGACTTCGTCGTCCTCATGCCCGAGGTCGGCATCGTGGTCCTCGAAGTCAAGGGCGGCGACGTCTGGGTGGACGACCGGGGCGAGTGGCACCAGGGAAACCTCAACCGCCACAAGGTGATCCATCCGGTCGACCAGTGTCGGGACGGCAAGTACGCCCTGCGTGCGTACGTCGAGCGTGATCCGCGCTGGCGCGACACCTCGCGCACGCGGGTCCGCTGGGGCCACGCCGTCGTGCTCCCCTTCACCACCCTCGAGCACTCATCCAGGAGATCGTGCTGGGACGCAGCTTCCCGGCATACGCCATCACGGCCGAGGCGGACGAGCAGGAGGCCGCGGCCGACCGTCTCACCCAGGAACAGGCCGCTCTCCTCAAGGTCACCCGTCTCATCACGCGCATGGAGGTCCGCGGGGGAGCGGGCTCGGGCAAGACGATCCTGGCGCTGACCCAGGCCAAGGACCTGACGCGCGGACAGGGAGAGCGCAAGCCGCAGCGCGTCGCGCTGCTCTGCTACTCGATCGGCCTGAGCGAGTACTTCAAGCGACAGCTCGCCACGGCCAACCGACACCACCGGCCCGCCTTCGTGGGCAACTTCGAAGACCTCGCGCGGCACTGGGGCATCAAAGAGTTCGCCGACCGCGACGACAGCCCGAGCAGATGCGCGACATCGCCGCCGAGCTCCCGGAGTCAAAGCGCTTCGACGCCGTCATCGTCGACGAGGCGCAGGACTTCGCCGACCACTGGTGGCACCCGCTCATGAAGGCGTTGAAGGACGAGGAGGAGGGCGGGCTCTACGTCTACTCCGACGAGAACCAGCGCATCTTCGCGCGCTTCGGGCGTCCCCCGGTGCCGCTCGTGCCGCTGGTCCTCGACCACAACCTGCGCAATACCCGGCAGATCGCCAAGGCCTTCGCGCCGCTCGCACCGATGCGCATGCACCTACGCGGCGGCGAGGGGGCCGAGGTGACGTTCGTCCCGTGCGCCCGCGGGGACGTCGTCGACGTCGCCGACGACCATGTCGACCGGCTCCTCGGCGAGGGATGGGGTCCCGAGCACGTCGCCCTTCTCACGATGGGCTCACGCCACCCGATCCAGACCGAGCGGTGGGAGTCGGAGGGTCCGACCGGCTATTGGCGCTCCTTCTGGGAGAAGGACGACGTCTTCTACGGACACGTCCTCGGCTGCAAGGGCCTCGAGCGCAAGGCCGTCGTCCTCTGCGTCAACACCAAGAGCCCCGAGCGGGCCAAGGAGATGCTCTACGTCGGCATGTCACTTGCCACGGACCGGCTCGTCGTCGTCGGCGACCCGCAGACCGTCCGCGAGATCGGCGGGGCGCAGGTCGCCTTCCAGCTCGGGATCGCCTGAGACGCGACCCGCCCGTCGGGCGAGCCCGCAGTGTCAGGCTATCGGCCGAGCCGCAGGGTCAGGCTGCCGCGCTGACGGCCCTCCGGTCGCGACGCACGACGGCGCCCGCCGGAACGATGGTGTCCTCGGCCACGTGCGCGCCGTCCCAGACGTGCGCCCGCGAACCGATCTTGACGCGCGAACCGATCTTCGCTCCGCGGCCGATGACGGCCCCCGCGCCGATGTGGGCGCTCGAGCGCACGACCGCCCCCGCGTGCACGACGGCGTCGCGGTCCACCCACGCGCCGGCGCCGACCCGGGCACCGGCCTCGACTCGCGCGCCGGGGTCGACCCAGGCCGACCTCGCGACGTAGGCAGACGGGTCGACGACCGCGGTCGACTCCACGAGCCCGTCGCCGTTCTCGTGGTGGGCATACCGCAGGATCGTGCCGTCCTGCTCCTCGATCTCTTCGTACCTGTTGTGGTTCTGCATGGCCTCACCTCCTGCTCGCCACGGCGCACGACCTCTAGACGCCGGCCGTGCGCACCCGGTTCAACGTTCGAGTGCACTTGAGGATTCCGGGTGGGGCACAGGTATGCCGTTTCGTGTCGTCGACCTGTGCCGGCGCCGTAGCATCGGCCCATGGGCGCAGCCGACGTCCTGCCGACGCCGGTCCCGGGCGGACCCGGGGGCGCGGTCCTGCGCCTCCTCGAGCGGCTCTCCGCGCTCGGCGCGCGGCCCGGCGACTCACGTGACGCGATGCTCCGGCAGGGGATGCTGATCCTCGCGTCCCTGCTCATCGTGCTGCTTTCCTGCGTCTGGGTCGTGATCTACCTCGCCCATGGCGATCCACGCTCCGCGGCGATCCCCGCCCTCTACCAGGTGGTCACGGTTGCCGGCGTCGTCGTGCTGGCGCGGACCCGGAGGTTCGGGGTCTTCCGGACGACGCAGCTGCTCATGTTCCTTGTCCTGCCCGCGCTGCTCCAGGCGTCGCTCGGCGGCTTCGTCGCGTCGAGCGGCATGGTCCTCTGGTCGACCTTCGTGCCGCTTGCCGCACTGGCCCTGCTGGGCGTGCGTGGCTCCCTCGCCTGGCTCGTCGCCGTCTTCGCCGAGCTCGTCCTGCTCGCCGCCATCGACCCGAGCCTTGCCCGGCATCCGGCGATCCTGCCGACGGGCCTGGTCGTCACCTTGTTCGTGCTCAACGTCATCGGCGTGACGGTGAGCGCGTACGTCATGCTCGGGTACTTCGTCGAGCAGCGTGAGCTGGCCCGCCTCGCGCTCGAGGGCGAGCAGGAGCGGTCGCAGCGCCTGCTGCTCAATGTCCTTCCTGAGCCGATCGCGGAGCGACTCAAGCAGCGGACGGGCGTCATCGCCGAGCAGTACGACGACGTGAGCGTCCTCTTCGCCGACCTCGTCGGGTTCACTGAGCGGTCGCAGATCATGGCACCCGACGAGCTCGTCGCGGTGCTCGACCGGGTGTTCTCCGCCTTCGACCGAGTGGCGGATGCAGAGGGGGTCGAGAAGATCAAGACGATCGGCGATGCCTACATGCTCGCGGCGGGGGTGCCCGACCGACGCCCGGACCACCTCGAGGCGGTCGCGCGGGCCGGCCTGGCGATGCGTGCCGAGCTCGCAGCCATCGCGCGCGAGCCCGGCTACGGCTGGCTAGCCGTGCGCATCGGGATCGACACCGGCCCGGCGGTCGCCGGCGTGATCGGCCGGCGGAGGTTCATCTACGACCTGTGGGGCGACACGGTCAACACCGCCAGCCGGATGGAGTCCCACGGGCTCCCCGGCGAGATCCAGGTCACCGAGCGCGTCGCGGACGCACTGCGAGGCACGTTCTCCGTCCGCCGTCGGGGCACCGTTGTCGTCAAGGGAAAGGGCCCGATGACGACCTATCTGCTCGACGGCCCGGCTCCACCTTCGCGCGCGCCGGACGCCGGCCGACCGTGACGCCTTTCCGCAGCTCGCTCGGGCCGGTCGCCGTCGGCCGTATGCCGTTCAGCCGGCTTCGAGGGTGGCGCTCGGTGGGGTGTCGGCGAGCAAGGGGGCCCGGCGGATCCAGGCGGGGTCCTGGGCCGCGTCGAGAAGGAAGGCTGCGAGACCGGCCCGCGCGAGCCGCATGCTGCCCGGCTCGCCGACGGAACGGGTCACCGCGGGGAGGCTCGTGGGGTTGTCGTGGAGCACCGGCACGCGGACGATGGTCCAGTCCAGCGCAGAGGAGCGGATGACCTCGTCCATGCCGCGGACGGCGTTGTAGGCGTAGGGGAGAGTGAAGCGAACTGCCTTGACCAGCAGGGTGACTCGCAGGTCCTTGCCGTCGCTGGTGTCGGGGGCGGACGGAGTCAGCGTGGCGACCAGTCGCTTGACGTCCGCGGCCTCCATCGCCGTCACGATCGTCCGCATGCCTGGCACGAGGGACGGCACGCTGGACCGGTCGCGGCCGGGCCCGAGAAGGCTGATGACCACGTCCGCGCCTGACACCGCGGGCCCCACGGCGTCGGGATCGTCGATCGCACCGCCGACGACGGTGAGACCGGGCCTGGGCTCGAGCCGGTCAGGATTCCGCGCGAACGCCGTGACGAGGTGACCCTGGCCGAGGGCGCGCTCCACGAGGAGCTGACCCGTCGACCCGGTTGCGCCGAAGATCGTCACCCGCATGTCGTCCCCTCCCGGCTCCGGACCTCGGTCGAGGGTAACCGTCACGGGCCCGGGTTGATGTGATTCACACCCGGTGCCAGGGGCGTTTCACATCAATCGGACCCGGTGGAGCGTGGGGCCGCGGGCGTCGGCCGGCGGTTCGGTGGCCGGATCGGCTCGACCGTGGCGTCGCCCGTTCGCCGGGTGCCGGTCCACGGGGCCGGCACGACGTCGAGTCGTTCTGCGAGGGCGTACGCCACGGGCTCGTAGTTCACCCGCCAGCCGCGGAAGTCCGGCCACGCCTCCTCAGCGCTGCGTTCCATGACGAACGTCGTCGACCGGATCCGTTCGATGCCGGTGAGGAACTCCCCGTACGAAAGGGCCAGCTCTCCGTCCGGGTCCGGGTCCCGGTCGAAGGGGATCCCGAGCGTCTCGGCGATCTCGTGCAGTGCGGTGAAACCCATCCTCAGGGCGAGCCGAGCCTCCACCGCAGGAGCGCGACCGGGCGAGAGGGCGAGCCACAGGGCTGCGGAGTCCATGACGGCCACGAGGGCCACGACCCACGAGGAGTACTTCGCAGGTGACCGGAAGCGCATGAGTACGGGGTAGTTGGCGTGGCTCTCGCTGACGTCGGCGGCCCACCGCTCCCAGCCGAGGTAGAACTCGTCCATCACTGCGCCCTCGTCGTCCTCCCCGACGCCAAAACGCGTTCGGGCGAGGATCTCGGGGCCCCAGGCCGGGGTCCCGGCACGGCTCGCGAGGAGGGTCACCTCGGTCTCGCGCCGGTTGAACGCGCTGTAGAGCGTCGGCAGGTAGCCGATCTGCAGCGCGACGACGACGAGCCCCGTCGCGGCCGCGACGTAGTCGACGACGCTGAGCGGCCCCGTGTCCGGACCGGCATAGCCCAGCGTGAAGAGCGACGATCCTGCCTGTGCGAAGGCGTCACGGATGCCGTTGCGGTCGATGCTGTGAAGGATGAGGGCGAAACCGAGGTAGAAGAGGCAGAGCCACGCGCCCAGCTGCACCAGGATGACGACGGCCGCTTGGCCCGCGAGGATGCGGTCACGACGGCGATAGCTGTGCACGCGCGTGGTGAGGAGCCTGAAGCCGGCATCGGTCAGCGCGTTGACGGCACGCGTGAGGGGCTCGCGCGTGCGCCGGGGGACGACGAGCACCCCGAGGACGCTGACCCACGTCAGGACGACGACCGCGATGCCGAGCACCGCCACGACCACGCTCACCCGCCCATCCTCCCCGAGCCTTGCCGACGGCGCTCGCAGCGGCACCCAGCGTCGACCCAGCCCGTATGCCGCTCCGCCGGCTCACGGGGCCGGGCGGGCGGCGTACGGGCTCGGTCTCAGACGGCCGGGCGAGGCGGCGTCGGGTCAGGCGGCGTCGGGTCAGGCGGAGAGGGCGCGCACGTCCGCCTTGGCCGACCGGAGCATCTCTGCGAAGGTCCCGTGGCGCTCCGGGACGCCGGCCTCCTGCGCGGTGAAGGCCCTGACGATCATTGCCTCGTCGTCGCGGCTGAGGCGGGAGATGACGCGGGGCAGCTCCTCGGTCTCCTCGGCCTTGGCATGGTGGGAGATGGCCTCCTCCAGGAGCCCGAACTGCATCCCGAACGTCGGCGAGTCCGAGTCGAGCTCCTCGAGTCGCTCGATCTGCTGGGCCGCGCCTTCCTCCTCACGAGCCCGCTGGACGCCGACCTCCCGCTGACCCACCGTCGGGATCAGCGGGTGGATGAGCTCCTCCTCGACCGCCTCATGGCCGGCGAGGTAGGAGAGCAGCTCCTGGAGCGCGTGGGCCCGCTCCACGCCCGCCGTCGAGGAGACCCGCCGCGCGAGCGCCGTGATCCTCGCGTGCTGGCCGGTCACGACCTCGAGCAGCCCGGTTCGGGCGCCGCTCCCGTCATGCATGGCACTCCCGTTCATGGTCGGGTTCCTGACTGCAGGCTCGTCGTGCCGTTCGAACCCGGGATGCACGGTCGAGACCTTCCGGACCGCGGCCAGGTGGCCACCGAGGTAGCCGGCCGCGCCGGTCATGCAGGCGCCCGCCACCGAGAGGCCGACGCCGCGGAGGTGGTGGCCGCGGCGGCGTGCCGACCACGAGCGGGCGTAGAAGGCGATCCCGGCGATGTTGAGGGCCGCGTGGGCCAGCCCGACGCGCTGTGCGGGGCGATCGGCCTCGTGCCACTCGGCCCAGCCCGACAGCGCGGTGGGCGCGACGGCGAGGAGCCCGACCCCGAGCAGGCGCTGCGCGGCCGGTCGAGCCTCCTTCCCGCCGAGGAAGTCGAGGACCGACATGGCCGTCCACATCCCGATGGGAAGGTCGGTGAGGAGCGGATGGAGTGCGTGGCCCAGCCACTCGCCGCGCAGCGCCGGGCCGGCGGCGGACCGCGCCAGCCGACCGGTCAGTTGGCTCACGCGGTCGGCGACGATGTCGAGGCGGTCCTCGGCCTCCAGTGCAGTCGCCGCCTGGGCGGCGAGAGGAAGGCGTGGCTTCTGCTCTGCGTATGTCGGTATGGAGGTCATGCAGAGGTCGTACCCGGTGGCGGCCCGGCCCAAGCAGCGCCGGCCGCGACCCGAGCCCGTCTGCGGCGCGCCCGCCGACCGGCATACGGTGGGCACCATGGAATTCCGATACCTCGGCAACAGCGGGCTCAAGATCTCCGAGATCACCTACGGCAACTGGCTCACCCACGGCTCCCAGGTCGAGAACGACGTCGCCACGCAGTGCGTGCGCGCCGCCCTCGATGCAGGCATCTCGACCTTCGACACGGCCGACGTGTACGCGAACACCGCGGCGGAGACCGTCCTCGGGGAGGCCCTCAAGGGCGAGCGCCGCGAGAGCCTCGAGATCTTCACGAAGGTCTACTGGCCGACCGGCCCCGGCGGCAAGAACGACACGGGCCTGTCGCGCAAGCACGTCATGGAGTCGATCAACGGCTCGCTGAAGCGCCTCCGGACCGACTACGTCGACCTCTACCAGGCGCACCGCTACGACACGGAGACGCCACTCGAGGAGACGATGCAGGCCTTCGCCGACATCGTCCGCCAGGGCAAGGCGCTCTACATCGGCGTCAGCGAATGGACTGCCGACCAGATCCGCGAGGGCGTCGCGCTCGCGAAGGAGCTCGGCTTCCAGCTCATCTCGAGCCAGCCGCAGTACTCCATGCTGTGGCGCGTCATCGAGGCCGAGGTCGTCCCGGCGTGCGAGGAGCTCGGGGTCTCCCAGATCGTCTGGAGCCCGGTCGCCCAGGGCGTCCTCACGGGCAAGTACCTCCCGGGCCAGCAGCCCCCCTCCGGCTCGCGAGCCGCCGACGAGAAGGGCGGCGCCGACATGATCAAGCGGTTCATGAACGACGACGTCCTCACGCGCGTCCAGGCCCTCAAGCCGGTCGCCGACGACGCGGGACTGACGATGGCCCAGCTCGCGGTCGCGTGGGTCCTCCAGAACCCCAACGTCGCCTCCGCGCTCGTCGGTGCCTCGCGCCCGGAGCAGGTCGCCGAGAACGTCAAGGCCGCCGGCGTGAAGCTCGAGCCCGAGCTCATGAAGCGGATCGACGCCGCCCTCGGCGACATCGTCGAGACCGACCCCGCCAAGACGATGGAGAACGCGCCCCAGACGCGCGTCGCCTGACCCCCCCGGCGTCAGGCACCGAGCCACGTATGCCGCTCGGCGGGCGAGCGCTCGCCCGCCGAGCGGCATACGTCGCTGCGTCTCAGCCCGTCGCCTGGGCGGGCTGACCGAGCGCCGTCGCGTCCGAGCGCTTCTCCATCGGCACCATGCTGTTGTTCGACCGTGCCGCAACCCGGGCCCGTGCTGCCTCCATCACGGAGTCGAAGGCCCCGCAGGTCGTGCACGCGAAGATGGCGGTCGTGCCGTCGTCGCTGGCCGTGACCAGCTGCTTGCCGTCCTTGGTGAACTCCACGGTGTTGACCGCACCTCCGTGACGGTGCAGGACGGCCCGGAGCTCACCGGTGGCGCGGTCCCACACGTGGACGGCGCCGTCACCGGCGGCCACGGCGACGAGAGACGCGTCCGGGCTGAAGGCCAGGTCGCCGAGGTAGGTGGTCGGGCCCTGGATCTCGCGGACGAGCGTGCCGTCCTTGACCCGGTAGATCCGGATGAGGTTGCTCGTGGTCGCCGCCGCGATCCACGCGCCATCCGCGGACGACGTGACGGCGGTCAGCGGGGCCGATCCCGGCGAACCCAGAGTGCGCGGACGTGCGGTGCGCTGCGAGAGGTCCCAGAGACGCACGACGCCATCCGTGCTGGCTCCAGCGACCAGCGAGGTGTGCGGCACGAACGTGACGTCGAACACGTGGTGACTGGTGTCGCCGCCACTCAGCCTGGCCGTGATCTTCCCGGACTCGACATCCCAGATGACGAGGCGGTTGCGCTGGTCGCCCATGGCCACGGTCTGTCCGGTGGGATCGACCGCCAGACCGTAGGTGAGCTGGTCGTCGAATTCGAGGACCCGTGCATCGGTCGACCCGTTCCTGTCCCAGATGCGGGGCGCCGAGTCGGCCGACGTGGAAAGGACGGCGCGCTTGCCGTCGGGCAGCCAGGCCACGCGAAGGTAGTCGTACTTGCCGAGCTCGGAGTCCGCCCACTCCTCGCTCGTGAGCTTGCCGGAGGCACGGTCGGAGATCTGGACCTCGCCGCTGTCGCTCACGCTGACGATCTCGCTGCCGTCCGGACTGATGTCGGCTCCCTGCATCCACGTGTCGACCTCGGCCACGACAGTGCGCGGGGTGAGCTCCCACAGGCGCGCCGAGCCGTCCCACCCGGTGGTCAACACGAGGCCTGGATCCTTCGGTGAGTATCGGACGTCGCTGATCGCCCCTGCGTGGCCGAGCAGCCTGTCGACGGGCGCGAGGTCGACGGCGCCGACCCGCCAGACGAGCGCCTGTCCGCCAACCCCTGCGGTGACGTCGTGTTCCCCGTCTTGGCTGAACCGGACGGCGGTGAGGAGATCCGGCTGGTCCGGGAGGCGGTTCAGCTCGGTTCCGGAGGCGACGTCGAAGATCTCGACCCCTTTGCCGAACACCGTGGCCACCCGGGAGCCGTCGGCGCTGACCACGATCTCCGACGGCGCTCGCGCGGCCCGGTTCATGGCCTTGGGCGACGTGGAGGTCTGCCATGTCCAGAGACCGAACGACCAGGGTTCACCGTGGGGGTGGGACCACATCGCGACCGTGTCGGAGCCCTTCCCCGCGAAGGCGACATCCGCGATGTCGGTCGGCCCGGCGATCGTCTCCTTCAGGGCCCGGCCGGTCCGCGTGTCATAGACCGTCGCGCGACCCGAACCGGCCGTCACGAGACGGCTGCCATCGGCGCTCAGGTCCAGGCTGGCCGAGTCCGTGCCGTCCTTGCCGAAGGTCGCGAGCCGCGTGCCGACACCCGCCAGCCAGGCCTGGGCGGGCTTGCCGTAGCCGCCGGTGTAGAGAACCGGTTCGCCCTTGCGGGCGCCCCACACGGCGGTCATGTAGTAGACGTAGCCCTCGACCTTCAGCACGTTCCTGCCCGTGTCGACTGCGTACACGGAGGTCTCGGGAGCGCCCGACGTGACCGCCAGGAGGGTCCCGTCCTTGCTGAAGGAGACGGCGGTGATCTCACCGCGCGTCGGATGCGTCGTGGAGGTCGTTCCGGGAACCAGTCCGTCGCCGACGGATGGGGGAGCGGTGGACCCGGTGGACTGCGGCGCGCCGAATACTCGGACCTGGCGGCCGGTTCCGGCGTCGAAGAGCTTGGCCACCCCGTCCGAGCCACCCGTCACGAAGGCGGTGCCGTCCGGGCTGAAGGCGGCCACGTTGACCGTCCCGTTGTCCGCCCTGACCCGCAGCCGCTGCCGGTCCGCATCGAGCGCCACCCTCACGGCGCTCTCCGTCGCAGCGTTCCGAACCATGTCCCGCGCCTTGACCGCGAGCCCGAGCGCGGTGGCCGGGTCGCTCGCGAGGCGCTCCATCGCGTCGGACAGAGTCGTGGCCGAGTTCGCCGCCGTCGAGGCGGCGTTCGCTGCGTCCCGACTGCGTCGAGAGTCCACGACGGCATAGACGGCGACGAGAAGGAACACCAAGAGGGCAGCGGAGACGAGGCGAGACCGTCGAAGTCGCTGCGTGGTCTCGCGGTGGAGTCGCTCGGCCTCCTGCCGCTGCTCGACGAGAGATCGCTCCGCGGCCTCCCGCTCCTTCTCGTCGACGTACCGACGCCGCCAGTCGAGGACGGCCGGCGCGAGGACGTCGTGGAAGATCTCGTACCGAGGCGCACCGGGTCGGTCGACCGGTGGCTCGACGGGTCGCAGGATCCGTTCGCTGCCGGAGGCGAGCTCCTCGGTGAGCGCGATGAGCGCCGACGGGTCGAGGCCGGCGTACTCGGCGAGGTCCGCAGCGGTGTGAGCGATCTTCATCCCCGAAGGAGTGACGAGGTACCGGAAGACCGCGGCTGCGGTGTCGCGCTGGGCGTCCGTCAGCTGTCCCATGACGTGGTCGAGGTGCGTCCGCACGATCCGCTCTGCGTCACCCAGCTCGTGCAGCGTCGACTCCCGCAGGACGCGGCTGCCGCGTGACCGCTCCTCGCCCCACAGCCGGGTCATGACGAGCTGGAGGAACGGTGTCTCGATCGTGACCGCCGACTCGTCCCGTCCGCCGGCACCGGACTCGGCCACGGACAGGTGTCCGGTGCGCAGCTGCTGGAGAAGCTCATCCACGAGAGACGGCTCGATGCTCACCTGCTGCTCCGTCGGCCGACCCACGTTGTAGCGCGCGAGCGGCTGCTCGATGGCTCGGCGTGCGGACGCAGCCCCGAGGTGGTCGAGCCTGAGGTTGTTGGCGAAGAGGCCGGGGACGTGCGCCTCGAGGGAGTCGAGCTTGGCGAGCGCGTCCTCACGCACCCCGATGAGGACGCTCACGCGCAGCCCTTGGGCCGAGACGATCCGGCCGAGCTCGATCGCGAGGGACTCTGCCTCGTCGGGGGCGACGTAGAGCGACTCCTCCTCGAACTGGTCCAGCAGGAGGTAGATGTCCGCATCGAGGGCGGTGCTGACCTCGCGGAGGAGCTCGAGCGACAGGGGCCCTTCCGGCGCAACGAAGTCCGGCGGCTTGAGCTTCGCAGGGATCGACTCGCGGACGGCCGTCCCGAGCCCGCTCAGTGGGTCCTCGCGCCAGGTCGCGTGGTAGACGACGACGGCGTGACCGACGGCGAGATAGCTGAACGCCGAGTCCGGCATACGGCGCAGCCTGCTCACGACTCCGGCGCGCAGGAGCGAGCTCTTGCCCACACCGCTCGGCCCGTAGAGCACAGTCAGCCGGCTGGCCATGAGGTTGGCGATCACGAGGTCGCGGTCTGCGTCGCGCCCGAAGTAGTACTCCTCGTCCTCCTCGCCGTAGGGCTGCAGTCCGCGGTAGGGGCACTCCGAGAGCGACGTCTCGGAGTGGACCGCGGCGGACAGGTCGGTACTCATGGTGACTCCGTCGCCGGCTGGAGCGCCCGCGTCAGCCATGAGTCCAGCTCGGTGGTGTACCCCTCCAGCCGCATGTCGAGGAGCTCGACATTGCGCCTGGCCCAGGCCTTCTCCTCGATGCGTTCCGGCTGGGGCTGGACCGCCCACGAGTTGTACTTCAGCCCGCGATCGCCCCAGAGCCGATGGAGGATCACACGGAGGTTCCAGTCGGACAGGCTGTAGCCGAGGAAGAGGAAGTTGCACCGGTGCATCCGGGCCAGGATGTTCACGGGGATGAGCTGGGCGGTGTCCGAGCGGCTGAGGTACTCGATGTAGTGGTTCTCGGTGATGACGAAGCTGTCGTCCTGCTCGGCGTGCCGGTCGACGGCTCCGTGGATCTTGGCGATGACAGGCCGCTCGTCACAGGTGAGGCCGGTGTAGCTGTTGGGGACGAGGATGACCTCGGAGGTCCCGTCGGGCCGGGTGTGCCGAAACTTTCCTGAGCTCGGTCCATCGGCGATGTACGTCAGCAGGTCGAACTCCTCGCCTGCGTCACGGAAGGCGTTCTCCAGCGCGTCGTCGTAGTTCGTCGTGATGTAGAGCGGGTAGAAGCAGTGCGCACCGGCGGCCCGGGCGCGGATCAAGGCCGGAACCGCCGCGAGGGTCCGGTGAACCGGCGTCGGTGAGTAGTCCGCGTCGAAGACAGCGTGCAGGGCCTCGTACAGCGGGCCGTTGCCCAGACTGACGTCGACGTACTGCGACACGCGTAGCAGGTCGGAGGAGTCGCCGTACGGGTACCGCAGGCCGATCCCCGTAGCGAGGTGGCTCGCGAGCTCGCTCCCGCTGGGGAGGTAGCGGCCGCGCTCCCAGTGCGCCGTTTCGGGACGACCACAGAGGTTCACCCCCGCGCCGAGGAACGGGACGACGCCCCCGTCGAGCAGACGGTTGGCCACCATCTCGAAGTGCGCTGCATCCGGCTGATTCGCCATGGCCCAAGCCCCCTCGGGCCCCTGCCCCCTGTGGCAAGTAGCCCTCTAACGAGTATGAGGACCTCAGGAGGTCCGTAGATACGGTTTCCTCACAGTCGCTCACGCATACGTCCGGAGGTCCGTCCCGCCTCTGGGTCCAGAATCTCGACGAGCGTCAGAAGCGCGTGCTGCACCAGGACTAGACGTGCACGGCCGAGTCCGGGGTCCGACCTGATGGCCTCGATGTCCGCGCGCAGCGGCGAGAACCAGCGGTCCAGACGTTCGCTCCCCAGGCGCTCGACGAAGCTTGCGTACCCCATGCAGTCCCACCGAGCCACCCCGGGCCCGTCCCCTCCGGCCGGTTCGAGCAGGACCTCGCCGATGGCCCGCTGTTCTCCCCGGAAGATGCGCAGGGTGGCCCCCGGCACATCGCTCGAGGCGAAGGCGTCCCTGATCTTCTCGAGCTGGTCGGCGACTGCCCGCTCTCGCTCCCTGCTGCGCGGGTCGAGGAACTGCGACTCGCGGCGCAGGATCTCGACCCAGCAGAAGTACTGGCCGAACAGGTAGAGCGTGTTGTCGATCGAGTACGCGACGTCTCGCTCAGGGTGTGGGCCAGTCGTGAACTTCCGGAGGAAGCCCTGACGCAAGATGTTGTAGATGCGCGTTTGCAGGTTGAAGGCCGCCTGGAGCAAGGGTTCTCGGAACTTGACGGCAAGCGCCTCCGCCGTGTGCATGCGGCTCGCGGCTGCAGACCGCTGCGCGAACCACGCCGACGTGAGTGCCGCCAGCGCGGCGACGAGGGCGGCGGCGATAGTGGCGACGGCTGAAGCATCCATGGTCACCCCCACGTGATGCGGAGCGGGCCCTCCCGACGAGGTTACGCCCGCCCTTGCCCGATCGATGCCGGAATGGGCGAGTCGCGCATCGGCCCGTGGGCCGCTCAGCGGGCGGGGGGTCAGCCGGCTGGTGCGGTGGTCACGCCGCACTGCTTCCCGGCCAGCTCGGTCATGGCGGCCGCGAACTCGCTGGCTGCCGGACGGACCGCGGCGTCGAGCGAGCCGAAGTACGCCGAGACCTGCTGGAGGCTCGCGGTCCGGGGGAGCTCCTCGCTCATCCGGTCGAGCTCGCCGTTCATGGTCCGGAAGAAGGCGTCGGCGGACTGTCGGGCGGCCGCCGACGCGTCTGCGAGCGCATCCGGCGGCGCCGTGCGCCACAGCGTGGCGACGGCACCTTCGGCGGCCTTGACCTGGTTGCGCAGGCCCTTCTCGAGCCTGGCGCGGTCGATGCTGCCGGAGCTGTTCATGGCGTCCATGAGGGGGTTGGTGGACGCCTGCAGGCTCGCACAGGTCGATGACACCCGTTGGCGGTACGTGGCCACGGCGGGGTCCTCGCCGCCGTTCGCCGTGACGAGCGGAAGCATCACCGCGAGGAGGGACACCACAAGCCCGAGGGCGGTGAGGGACTGTGCCGCGCCCCACTGGCCGGGGTGCGCGCGGGACCAGCGCCACAGGTGGACGACCAGGAGCACGCCGATCACGGCGGCGACGCCTGCTATCACGAAGGCCAGCTGTCGGCTCACTACGCGCCCCTGCCCGTGGAGATCCCACGCCGTTTCCGGCTTCGTCCCAATTATGGTGAAACCGGGGCGGGTCCGCGGCGGGACGCGAAAACTGGGGCCAACCGCTGCCCGGCGTGGCGTCGAAGGCGAAGAGCGCCAGGCCCGGGTCGAGGTCGGGCTGCCACATCGGGACGCCGACCGCTGCCGGCCGAGCGCCCGGCCGAGAAAGAACCGGACCCCACCCGGACACATGGGAGTGTGGAGACCATGTCCGACGCCGACCAGACGGCGCGATTCACCGCGCTCGCGCACGACGTGGCGACCCCGCTGCGCCGCTACCTCGTCCGCCGGGTTTCCGCTGCGGCCGTCGACGACGTCGTCGCGGAGGTGCTGCTCGTGCTGTGGCGCAGGCTGGCCGACGTGCCACCGGACGACCCGCTGCCCTGGACGTATGCCGTCGCGCGGGGCTGCGTCGCCAACGCGCGCCGGGCCGAGCAGCGTCACCTGCGTCTCGTCGACCGCCTCGGGCGTCTCGAGCGGCGCCCGGCGCTGCTCGCACCAGAGGGGCAGTCGGATGCCGACGCCGAGGTCCATGCCGCGCTGGCCGGTCTGCGCGAGGTCGACCGCGAGGTCGTGACGCTGTGGGCCTGGGAGGGGCTCGCGCCGCGGGAGATCGCGACGGTCACGGGTCTCACCCCCAACGCGGTCAGCATCCGCCTGCACCGGGCGAAGAAGGCCCTCGCCCGCGAGCTCGGAAAGAACGCGCCCCTCGGCGGACAGGTACCCGATGAAGGGAGGAGGCCACGGTGAACGACGACGAGCTCCTGGCCCGGCTGCGGGCCGCGGACCCGGCCGGCGAGACCGGTTCAGCGCACGACACCGGACTGGCCGACTCATGGGTAGACGACCTGGCGGAGGCCATCATGAAGACGGACGTCGAGCACGACGTGAGGGACGAGGAGCAGCAGGGCAGGGAGCGGGGCCGCGGCCGTGCCTGGGCGATCGGCGCGGCGGCCGCAGCGGTCCTCGCTGCGGGAATGGCCGGCATCGGACTCGGCAGGGGCGGCGAGCCGACACCGTCGGTCACCAAGCCCGCCGCGGTGATGACCCTGGCCCTGCCGGGCGGCAACGCGGCCGGGATGTGCATGCGGTTCTCCGTCGACGGGCTCAGGCCGATGGAGGTGGCCCTCTCAGGCACGGCGACCGCTGTGGCGGACGGCTCGGTCATGCTCGACGTGGACCGGTGGTACAAGGGCGGCGATGGCTCGACTGAAGTGAGGCTCACGACCCGGGACCGCTCGCCGTCGCTGGAGGGCGGGGTCGCCTTCGAGAAGGGCAGGCGATACCTCGTCACCGCGACCGGTGGCCAGGTGACCGGGTGCGGCTTCTCCGCGGAGTGGACGCCCGACCTTGCGGCGGCCTACGAGCAGGCGTTCGGCGGCTAGGACCCAGCAGGTATGCCGCTGCGCCGGCGAGCGCTCGCCGGCGCAGCGGCATACGGCCTCGGTCACTCGATGCGCGCGATCGGGGTCCCCTGGCTGACGACGGCCTCCTCCTCGACGAGGAGATGGACGACCCCGGCCACCGGGGCGAGCACGTCCGCGGCGACCTTGTCGACCTGCACCTCGGCGATGAGCTGATCGGCGGTGACCGCGGCGCCCTCGCCGACGAACCACGTCGAGAGGATGCCCTCGGCATCGGGGGTCTCCTTCGACAGGGAGGGGAAGAGGACGTCCGTCATCCGGCCACCACCCGGCGGACCGCGGCCTCGATCCGCTCCGGGCGAGGCAGGACGGCGTACTCGAGGACGTGGGCGTAGGGGATCGGGACGTCGGGGACCGCGACCCGCTGGACCGGCGCCTTGAGCACAGTGGGGTCGTGCTCGACCACCGTCGCGACGACCTCGCCGGACATGCCGAAGGACAGGTAGTCCTCGTCGACGACGACGAGGCGGCCGGTCTTGGCCACCGAGGCGAGGATCGCCTCCCGGTCGAGGGGGACGAGGCTTCGCAGGTCGATGACCTCGGCGTCGATGCCCTCGCCGGAGAGCTTCTCGGCGACGTCGAGCGCGTGGTGCACCGACAGGGAGACCGTCACGATGGTGACGTCCGTGCCCGCGCGGGCCACAGCCGCCCTGCCGATCGGCACGACGTGCTCGCCGTCGGGCACGTCCCCGATCGAGCGGGCGTTCTTCGCCATCCACGGCAGGCCCATGACGCCCTTGTGGAACATGTAGACGACCGGGCTGTCGTCGCGGATCGCCGCGGTCATGAGGCCCTTCGCGTCGGCCGGGTTGCTCGGCACGACGACCTTCATGCCCGGCAGATGGGCGAAGGTGCCCCATAGGCACTGCGAGTGCTGTGCGCCGTCGGAGTAGCCGCCGCCGACGGCGCACGTCAGCACCATGGGCACCGCGACGTTGCCGCCGGACTCGAAGTGGATCTTGGCCATGTGGTTGTAGATCTGGTCGAGGCAGACGCCCATGAAGTCGGCGAACATCAGCTCCACGATCGGGCGCATCCCCTCGACCGCGGCGCCGATGCCGAGGCCGATGAAGGCCGTCTCGGAGATCGGGGTGTCGATGATCCGGGTGGGGCCGAAGCGGTCGAGCAGGCCGGTCGTCGAGCTGAAGATCCCGCCGTAGGCGCCGACGTCCTCGCCGAGGTAGACGACGGAGGGGTCCCGGTCCATCTCCTGGGCGATCGCCTCGACCATCGCCTTCGAGGTGGTCAGGCGACGGTTCGTCGGGGTGGAGGCGGTTGGGGTGTCAGTGATGGTCATCGTCGTCTCCTCAGGCGAACACGTACGACGTGGCCGTGGCCGCGTCGGGCAGGGGGCTGTTCTTGGCGAAGGCGATGGCGTCCTCGACACGCTCGCTCGCGGTCGCACGGATGCGGGACACCGCGTCCTCGTCGAGCACTCCCGCATCGCGGAGGAGGCGCTCGTAGCGCGGGATGGGGTCGTGCTCGGGCACCTCGGCGAGCTCGGGCCGGTAGCCCTGCGCGTCGCCCTCGAAGTGACCCCACATCCGCAGGGTGTGCACCTCGATGAGCGACGGACCGTCACCGGCTCGGGCTCTGGCCACGGCCCGCTGCGCCGCGTCGTAGACGGCCTCGACGTCGTTGTCCTCGATGCGCTCGCCGGGGATGCCGTAGGCCGCGGCCCGGTCGGCGTTGGAGGGGATCGCCGTGGCCACGTCGCGAGGCACCGAGATGGCCCAGTCGTTGTCCTCGACGACGAAGACCACGGGCAGCGTCCACCGCGCGGCGAGGTTGAGCGACTCGTGGAACGCGCCCTGGTTGGCGGCGCCCTCACCGGTCACCGCCACGGCGATCTGGTCGGTGTCGCGCCGCGAGAAGGCGAACGCCTGCCCGAGCGCGGGCGGGTAGCCCTCGGCGATGATCCCGGAGCACGAGAAGTGCGTGGCAGGGTCGAAGAGGTGCATGTGGCCGCCGCGTCCCCGGCCGAGGCCGGTCTCCCGGCCGAAGATCTCGGCCGTCATCCGGTGCAGGTCCATGCCGTGGGCCACGGCAAAGTGGTGCGGCCGGTGCGTCGCCGTCACCGCGTCGTCCGTGGTCAGGTGTGCGCAGACCCCGGCGGCGACGGGCTCCTGCCCGGCCGAGAGGTGCATCTCTCCCGGGACGAGCCCCTTGCCGATGTCGAAGCCGGGCCCCTTGTCGGCGTGGTACTCCCGAAGGATCGCCTCCTCGTACGTCCGGGAGAGGACCATCGTCTCGTAGAGCCCGATGCGAACGGCCGGGTCGAGGCCCGCGCTGCCCGCCCGTCCGGTGCTCGACGTGCTCGAGGTTGGGGATGGGGCATGTGTCGTCATGACGACCTCCAGTTCCCGGGGCGGATCCTGGCAGGCGCCTCGGGGACAGGGGAGGGGCGCTCGTCCACGACCAGCACGGACGTCCCGGAGGGCCGACTGGCCACCTTCCACACTAGGCACGAGCCCCGCGAGGGTCATCGGAATGGCCGATCCCACAGGGGGCGATCAGCCCGTATGCCGCCCAGCCCGTATGCCGCCCAGCCCGTATGCCGCCCAGCCCGTATGCCGCCCAGCCCGTATGCCGCCCAGCCCGCATGCCGCTCAGCGCGCGAGCACTCGCCCGCTGAGCGGCATACGGCCGGGATCGTGCACCACGCGGCTTCCGGCGGCGCCGACGGTCGTGTAGAACTCAGAGGTGACCGCCCGCCGGCGTCCGAGATGGTCCGAGCTGCAGCCGCTGCTGCAGCCCCGCGGCGCCTCGCTCAGTCCGACCGACCGTCGCCTGGCCTCCGCAGCATCGATCGCCGACCTGCGCCGCCTGGCGCGCCGCCGGGCACCGCGGGCGGTGTTCGACTACACGGACGGCGGGGCGGGGGACGAGGTGGCCCTGCAGCGCTCTCGGGAGGCCTACGGGCGCATCGAGTTCCGGCCCCGGGTGCTGCACGACGTCTCGGTGGTCGACTCGACCACGACCCTCCTCGGGCGACCGGCCTCCGCCCCGCTCGTGTTCGCCCCCACGGGGTTCACCCGGATGATGCACACCGAGGGAGAGCCCGCGGTGGCCCGGGTGGCGGCGCGGGAGGGCATCCCGTACGCCCTGTCGACGATGGGCACGACGTCGATCGAGGCACTCGCGGCCGCGGCCCCCGAGGGACGACGGTGGTTCCAGCTCTACCTGTGGCGCGACCGCGGGGCCAGCCGCGACTTCGTCACCCGCGCTCACGCGGCGGGCTACGAGGCCCTCGTGCTGACGGTCGACACCCCCGTCGCGGGCCCGCGCCTGCGCGACGTGCGCAACGGCCTGACGATCCCGCCGTCCCTGTCGCTCCGGACGTTCGTCGACGGCGCCCTCCACCCGGCATGGTGGTTCGATCTGCTCACGACAGAACCCCTCGAGTTCGCGTCCCTGAACCGCTCCGACGGAACCGTCGCCGAGCTCGTCGGGCGGCTCTTCGACCCGGCCGCGACGATCGCCGACCTGGCGTGGCTCCGATCGGCGTGGCAGGGACCGATCGTCGTCAAGGGCGTCCTCACGGTCGAGGACGCGCGGGCCGTCGTCGACGCGGGAGCCGACGCGGTGGTCGTGTCCAACCACGGCGGTCGCCAGCTCGACCGGGCCGCCACTCCGCTGGAGGTGCTCCCGGCGGTCGTCGACGCCGTGGGCGACCGGGCGGAGGTCTACGTCGACGGCGGGATCATGTCGGGCAGCGACGTCGTCGCGGCCGTCGCCCTGGGGGCTCGGGCCGCGCTCGTCGGGCGCGCCTACCTCTACGGACTCATGGCCGGGGGCGAGCGCGGGGTCCAGCGCGCGGCCGACATCCTCCTGGGCGAGGTCTCATCGACGATGGCGCTGCTCGGCGTGACCCGGGTGACCGACCTGCGGCCCGATCACCTGCGGATCCGCAGTGACGGGAGGTAGTTTCGAGCATGGACGTCATCGAGTACACGCCCTCGACCGAGCAGTACGCCTACACCTTCGGCGGCGCCGCACCGGTGATGCGGGTGAAGCCAGGGACCGCGCTGCGGCTCTGGTCCGACGACGCCTTCGGTGGGGCCCTGCGCACGGTGGACGACCTGTCGAGCGCCAAGGTGGACCTCCGCTTCGTCAACCCCCAGACCGGGCCCTTCTACGTCGAGGGCGCCGAACCCGGCGACACGCTCGTGCTCCACCTCGTCGCGCTCGAGCCGGCACGCGACTGGGGTGCCTCGGCGGCGATCCCCTTCTTCGGCGGGATGACGAGCACCGACCGGGTCGTCACCCTCCAGCACCCGTTGCCGGACACCACGTGGATCTACGAGCTCGACCGCGACCGGGGCACGGTCGCCTTCGCGGCCCGTCACAGCGACCACCGCATCGAGCTGCCGCTCGAGCCGATGCTCGGGACCGTCGGCGTCGCGCCCGCCGGGGGAGAGGCCCGCTCCTCCCTGGTCCCCGAGCGGTTCGGCGGCAACATGGACACCCCGCAGATGCGTGCCGGGTCCACCGTGTTCCTCGGAGTCAACGTCGAGGGCGCGCTCTTCTCGATCGGGGACGGTCACTACCGGCAGGGCGAGGGAGAGGCCTGCGGTACCGCGGTCGAGGGGGCCATGACGACGACCCTGATCGTCGACCTCGTCAAGGGGAGCGCTCCGGGCTGGCCACGCATCGAGGACGACACCCACTGGATGACGGTCGGCTCGAGCCGGCCGATGGAGGACTCATGGCGCATCGCCAATGCCGAGCTCGTCCACTGGGTGGCCCGGCTCCTCGGGCTGCACACGATGGACGCCTACCAGCTCTGCTCGCAGATCGCCGAGGTGCCCGTCGCCAACGTCGTCGACGCCAACTACAGCGTCGTTGTCAAAGCGGCGAAGGCGCTGCTCCCGCCCGCGGATGCCTTCGGCGGGATCCACGCGGACCTTCGGGCCCGGGCGCACTCCCTCGGCATGACCTGACCCCAGACCTCCCTCCCGTTCGATGTTTTCCACGGTCACACGTGACCGTGGAAAACATCGAACGGGAGGTGGGTACCTGACCGACCCCGACGAAAGGCCGAGACCATGGATCTCCAGCTCAGCGAGAAGCGCGTGCTCGTCACCGGCGGCACGCGCGGCATCGGCCGGGCCATCGTCGAGGCGTTCCTCGACGAGGGCGCGACCGTGGGGTACTGCGCCCGAGACGCCGACGCCGTCACGACGACGCAGGAGGGACTGCGCGGCCGGGGACCGGCCACGGGCTCGGTCGTCGACGTCGGCGACGCCGAGGCCCTCGCCGCATGGGTGGACGCCTGCGCGCAGGCGATGGGCGGCATCGACGTCGTCGTCGCCAACGTCAGCGCCCTCGCCATCCCTGACACAGAGGAGAACTGGCAGCGCAGCCTCAACGTCGACGTCATGCACACGGTGCGTCTGGTGCGAGCGGCCATGCCCCACCTCGAGCGGAGCGACGCCGCGTCGATCATCGCCATCTCCAGCGTCTCGGGGCGCGAGTCCGACTTCGCCTCGGGGCCCTACGGCACCGCGAAGACCGCGATCGTCGGCTACATCCACGGGCTCGCGTTCCAGCTGGCTGACAAGGGGATCCGCGCCAACACGGTCTCGCCGGGCAACACCTACTTCGAGGGCGGTGTGTGGGCGTCCATCGAGACCGGCGACCCGGCGCTCTTCGAGATGGCGGTGGGGCTCAACCCGACCGGCCACATGGGCACCCCGGCGGAGGTCGCCGCGCCGGTCGTCTTCCTCGCCAGCCCCGTGGCCAGCCGGATCAGTGGCACGAACCTCGTCGTCGACGGCGCCCTCACACGGGGCATCCAGCTGTAGCCCGCTCGTTCTCGGTTCCCGTCGGCGATCGGGCATCCCCGGCCGGCGACCCGGTGCTGCAGTCGAGAAAGTTCGGGCGTTTCGCCCTCCTTGACCGACGAGCGGGTCTAGCGTCGCGAGAGGGTCGCCGAAGGGGACGGCCTGACCGGCGGGGCACACCTGCCGCCGCCGTGGAGGTGAGCATCCATGTCGAATTCCGTATCTCGGGGGAGATCACGCCGGTTCCTCGTCGCCGCCACCGCGGTGACGTTGGGCGCGGGCACGGCCCTCACCGCGACCGCCCTCGGGGCGAGCGCGTCAGGCCAGGCCGCCTCGACCTACATCGTCCTCGCTCGTGACGGCGCCGCTGCGGGAGGCGCGTCCCGGGCGGTCACCGCTGCCGGGGGCACCGTCGTCGCGTCGTACGACGCGATCGGGGTCGTCATCGCCCGTTCGTCATCCGCAGACTTCGCCGCGACCGTGAGTGGCCGCAGCGGCATCCAGGGCGTCTCGGCGACAGCCGGGTTCGCGACGAAGGTCGGTGACACGACAGACGGCGCGAGCGATGCGACGAGCGACACCGCACCCGCTGCACCGGCGGCGCCGACGACGTGGGGCGACTCGCTCTCCGGGCTCCAGTGGGACATGAGGCAGATCAAGGTGCCCGAGGCACAGGCGATCAATGCGGGGAGCTCCTCCGTGCTCGTCGGTGACATCGACACCGGCCTCGACTTCACCCACCCCGACCTCGCGCCGGTCTACGACGCGGCCAACAGCACCGACTGCACCAGCGGTGCGTCGGCACCTCTTGCGATCGGTAATGACGCGAACGGTCACGGCACCCACACCGCCGGCACGATCGCGGCAGCCGCGAACGGCACGGGGATCGTCGGGGTGGCGCCAGGCGTGCGCATCGCCGGGATCCGTGCCGGAGACGCCGACGGTTTCTTCTTCCCCGAGGCGGTGGTCTGCAGCTTCATGTGGGCGGCAACGCACGGCGTCACCGTCACGAACAACAGCTACTTCGCCGACCCGTACCTCTTCAACTGCAAGAACGACCCGGTGCAACGCGCCATCTGGGAGGCCGAGCGTCGCGCGATCCGGTATGCCCAGGCCCGGGGCGTCACCGTCGTCGCGGCCCAAGGCAACTTCGCCGACGACCTCTCGCACCCCACGATGGACAACCAGAGCCCCGACAACACGACTCCCGTTGACCGCACCGTCACGAACGCCTGTGCGGTCGTTCCCGTCGAGGTCTCGGGTGTCGTCGGCGTCACGGCGACAGGAAACCTGCAGATGAAGTCCTTCTACTCGTCGTACGGCATCTCGACCGCCGACGTCGCGGCCCCCGGCGGTGACTCGATCCTCCAGCGCACGGCAGCCTCGCCCAACGGGCGCGTCCTGTCCGACTGGCCGCTCGGCGCCATCAACAACTGTCTGGCGAGCCGCCGGCTCTTCGAGAACGGCTCGCTGTACTGCTACCAGCAGGGCACGTCGATGGCCTCCCCGCACGCCGTGGGGGTCGCCGCCCTGATCGCGAGCACGACAGGCGCTCGAGGCGGAGCCCTCGCCGCGGCCCTGACGGGTGCCACCAACTCGCTCTCGTGCCCGGCCGACGTGTCGATGTACGCCTTCTTCCCGAGCCAGCTCGACCTCACGACGCCGCAGACCTGCTCCGGCGGCGTGGGCCACAACAGCTGGTTCGGCTCTGGCGAGGTCGACGCGTTCAAGGCCGTCTCGCACTGACCGATCTGCATGACGTATGCCGCTCAGCCCGCGAGCGCTCCCGGGCTGAGCGGCATCCGTGCTGGCCCACTGCGCTCCGCCTCAGATCCCGCGCCAGGTGGAGGTGATCCTGCCGACCCTTTCGGACACTCCGGCCCCGACGAGGACCCCGACCGCGATCGCGACGATGGACATCAGGGCGTTGAGGAAGTCGGTCAGGCCCGCAGCCTCGTCCGCGCCGACCAGTTGGGCGACGCCCTGGAGCCCGAGGGCCCCGGGAACGAGCAGCCAGAAGGTGGGCAGGAAGGTGACGGGCACAGGAGGTCCGCTGCGTCGGCTCTGGATCAGGTAGCACAAGGGCAGAATGACCGCCGCCGAGACGAAGCTCCCACCGAGCGAACCGAGGAGACGCCCGGTCCCCGCCTGGACGGCGTAGGCGGTGTACAGCACGAGGAGGAGCCAGGCCAGGGTGCCCCGCGGCGCGGACGAGGCAAGGTACTGCCCGAGGCCGAAGACGAGCACCCCGACCCAGGGAGCCCACAGTCCGAGTGCATGAGCGGCAGGGCTGCCCGAGCCCGAGATCGGCCCGGCAACCTGCGCGCCCATGGCGATCCCGAACGTCAGCAGCAGGAGACGCTCGAGCCCGTAGACGAGCCGGGATGAGCCCGCGAGCATGTCGCCCGTGGACAGCTCGACAGTCGCCATGGTGAGCGCGGCCCCGGGGAGGAAGGTGACGAGCGCCGGGACCACGATGTCGAGCGGGGCGACGTCAATGAGCTCGGCAACCCACTCGAACACGAGCCACGTCACGGCGAAGGCGGTCGCCACCGGGAGCACGAGCGACAGGGTGGCCTCCCGGTCCGCCCACCATCGCATGCCTCCCACCAGCAGACCGAGAACCAGGTACACGGGCAGGGCGGTCAGCGTGGGGTTGAGCATGAGCCCGAGACCGACGGTGAGGATGCCGCTGCCGAGAATCGCGACGAGGGCGCCGAACCTCGGGGGCGAGGTGAGCAGGTCGTGGAGCCGCCGGTGTGCTCCCTCGACGTCGAGGGCGGCATGGCGGATGTCGTCGATGAGCCGGTAGAGCGCGTCCACCTGGTCGAGTCGCAACGGCGCGCTCGTGCCGGCCTCGAAGTCCATCGTGCTGGTGTTCCCCGTGTCGATCCGCACGAAGACACCAGTGGGTACGACGAAGAAGGTCACACCCGTGGCGGCATAGACCGTCGCGACCTGCTCGAGGATCTGGGTGACGCGGTCTGCGGGGTCTCCCGCACGCGACATCGCGATGCCGAGCTTGCGAAGCAGGTCGAGAACCGCCGCGGGCGGCTGAGCGCTAATGGGCTCGGGGGCCGGTGCCTCGGACGTGGTCCGCCGCGCCGCGGCGTCGGCGAGGTGCGCCCACAGGCGCTTGCGCTGCGACTCGAGCCATCGGGCGACGGAAGGGCCGCGCTCCGGGGCCGGGGGAGGTGCGTGACCGCTCACGTGACCAAGCGTCGTCCCCTTCGAAGCGGAGGGCCTAGCCCGCCACGGATGATGTTGGTTCCCGCCGACGACCGTCCCTCGAAGGGAAAGGCGGCCCGTCCGGGCGGTTGTCACGGCCCAGACGGCCCGGCAGACGTCGCGGCCGGCCGCGAGGGGAGCTCAGCCCTTGTCGTCCCAGGGGGCGGTCTCGTCCATCTTCGCGTAGTACTTCGCGAGGTGGCTCTTCACGCGGTCGACGTCTCGACTCGGCAGGTCGACGCCGCCCCTGGACCCCTGCATCACCGCAGCCGCCGCCATGACCCCGCGTGGCACCGCGACGAGCCTGCCGCCGACCACGTCGGCGATGAGGAGCTTGTAGGCCGTGAAGTTGTCCTTCTTGTCCGCGTCGTACCAGACGTGCGCGTCGCGGTAGCGCTCGTTGGGCCCGTCGTCGGCCTTCGCCCACGAACGCACCCTCGACTCCGCGGCGTCGCCGTCCCACTGGCGGTCGCGGTCGGCCAGTGGGAGGTCCTGGAAGCTGGTCACAGCCATGGCTCGTCTCCTTCGCGTCGGGACTGGATGCTGTTCAGATGCCCTGTCCCATACCCGACCGGGCAGCCGGCAACCACCGATGCCCCGTCCTTCAGCTCGGCCGCGTCAGCGCGGTGATCTGCTCGCCGACGAGCTGCGTGAGCAGGTCCTGCTCCGGGACCACGTCGGGGTCGGCGACGGTCGTGACGACGAGGCGACCGGCATACGAGAGGACGTCGAAGCACACCCCGACGTTTCCCGGGGTGAGGGCGAAGGGCACGACCCTGGCGACGCGTCGGCCGGCGAAGTGGAGCGTCGCCGAGGGGCCGCGCACGTTGGTGACGAACGTGTGGACGAGGCGCTGGTGGTCGATGAAGACCTGGAAGAGGCCCATGCGGCCGAGGAGGCGGAACACCACGCCGAGCGGGACCGCCGAGGCACCCTTCGACCCCGCCGCCCTCTGACGGCTGGTCCTCGCCGCGACGACGGCGAGGCGCTCCCCGGGGTGCGCCGACACCGGCACGGCGACGGGTGCAACGCCGGTGTCGTTGCCCAGGCGATCGGCCGTCGTCGACCGCCGCACGGAGACCGGCACGGAGACCACGAGCTCGTCCGGGTGCTCGCCGCGTTGGGCCAGCACGCCGCCGACGGCCCCGCCGATGGCCGAGAGCAGCAGGTCGTTGACGGTGCACCCATGGGCGTGTGCCGCCTCTCGAACGTCGGCCAGAGCGACTTCGACGGTGCTCAGCCGGCGCCGGGAACCCGTCGGGCGGTTGAGCGAGGTCCGCGCGGCGAGCCTCAACCCACGGCGATCCGCACGAACACCTTCACGCCGGGCTCCACGGCCTCCCGTGCTCGCGCTCGCGCCACCGCGCGCCACCATGAGCTCTCTGACCCCACGCACGGCCGCTCGTGCGCTGCCCCAGGCATGACCGAGGGCGACCAGCCGGTCGTGGCCGGCATCCGCCCTGAGCGTGTGCGACGACGGCCGAGCCACGGGCGCGAGATCCCGGGACGCGGCTCCGGAACCAGCCCTGTCGTCGTCATCGCTCGGGTCGCAGAGCTCGGCCAGCACGGCCAGCCCGCCCAACCCGTCGGTCAGGACGTGGTGGATGACCAGGATGAGCGCGCCGCGCCCGTCCGGCAGGCCGCTGACCCAGCACGCCGCCCAGAGTGGCCGGTCGCGGGGCAGCCTCGTGCAGGCGAGGTCGGCGGCGACACGCAGCAGCTCCGTCTCGTCGTGGGCGACGCGGCCCGTCACGTGCCGTTCGATCGCGAAGGCCGCATCGTCGACCCAGACCGGCCGCCCCGCACCGATCGGCACCGTCTCGAGGACCTGACGCAGCCGGGGGACCCGGCAGACCCTGCGACCGAGCAGGCTGCGCACCGCCGCGAGGTCGAGCTCGGCGCCGCCGTCGCCAGCCCCCTCGCCGCCGCCGTCCATGACGAGCACGGCCCCGATGTTCGTCGGCACCGGTCCGCGGTCGGTCGCGAGAGTCGTGAGGTCGTTGGGGCTGATCCGCTCGATCCCCGGTCGCGCGACGACCGGATGCGGGCGCGCCTGCACGGGTTCCGCCGATGGCTTCACCTTTCGACGGTAACCCTGGAGCTCGGGTACGCGGCCCGATCGGACGTGCCGCGGCACGAACCGTGGCTCCGGACGGGACCCGGCCGCATACGGCGTTGCGACGGTTCTGTCTGTCTATGTCCTCACATCGGCCCCACGGCGGCCGGTGACGGCGGGAGGATGAGGGTGGGCGGGCAGTCGGTCCCGGCCCTCACACCTCGGGAAGGGGTATACATGAACGCCCAGAAAGGTTCGATCCTCGTCGGCTACGACGGCTCGGTCGGATCCCGGGTCGCGCTCGACTGGGCCGCCGAGACGGCTCACCGCCAGGGCAAGAAGCTCACCCTGCTGCACTGCGTCGACCTCGCCATGGTGCCCGCCTTTCCCGCCTACGACCCGGTCCACATCGCTCCCTCCCTGCGAGAGGTGTCCCGAGCGGTCCTCGACGCCGGCGTCCTTCGCGCGCAGAAGGTCCTCGACCCGAAGGACGTCGCGATGCTCCACGCGATCGGCAGCCCGTCCGCCGAGCTCGTCGACAGCTCCAAGGACCACGACCTCGTCGTCATGGGGTGCCGCGGCCGCGGACGCCTGCTCGGCGGCCTGCTCGGGTCGACCGCCTATGCCGTGACGGCGCACGCACACTGCCCGGTCGTCGTCGTGCGCAGCCAGGTGCGCGAGCATCCCGACGACCTCGTGATGCCCGGACCGGACCGCCGCGTCATCGTCGGCGTCGACGACTCCGACGAGTCGGTGCGCGCGCTCGAGATGGCCGCCCAGCTCGCCGACGCGTCCGGCGCGCAGCTTCACATCGTCCGCGTCGCGATGGCCGTGTCCATGGAGGCGTGGACCTACGCCGAGACCGCCAAGGCCGGGACGTCCCAGACCCACGAGCTGCGCGACCACGCCGAGGAGACGGTGCGCCGGGCCGCGGACCACGTCCGTGCCGCCTACCCCAACGTCTCGATCGAGACCGAGGTCCTCTACGGCGACGCCGGCCATACCCTCGCCGAGCTCGGCGAGCGCGCGGGCCTCATCGTCGTCGGTTCACGCGGGCGTGGCGGCTTCTCCGGGCTGCTTCTCGGCTCGGTCAGCCACACGGTCATCCACGAGGCGAGCTGCCCCGTCATGGTCGTGCGCTAGCAGACGGCCTCGTCCGGACCCCATCACGAGGTATGCCGCTGGGTGGGCGCTGGTGCCCACCCAGCGGCATACCTCTTGCCCCCTTCATGGACGTGTGGTTAGGGGATCCCCCGACTGGGTATGGCGGGGACCGGGTGGCGCGAAGGAGGCGGGCCCGGCCCGGGGTGACTGCCGGGCCCGCCTCTCGCGACGCGCCTACTTACCCTTGATGGAGAACGCGTAGAACGTCGTGCTCGGGGTGCCGAGACCGAAGCGGCCGTAGCCGTTGCCCCAGTAGACGACGCCCTGGTTGCTGATCGCCGGACCGGCGTTGCTCGAGCCCTCGCCGACGAGATCCTTGAGGATGGCACCGGTGGCCGCGTCGAACGCGTACATGTGTCCGCTCATCGACCCTCCGTAGAGCACGCCGTTCGAGACCGAGACGGCGCCGAGGGGGGAGTCGGCACTCGGGTCGGGCACCTGCCACAGGACCTGCCCGCTCGCCGGGTCGAGGGCCGCGAACGAGCCGTAGGCGGGCAACGTCGACCCGTTCGGGTACGGCTGCCGGTTCCAGTTGGCCTCGGCGACGTAGATGCGCTTGCCGTCCGTCGCCGTGCCCCACTCGATCCCACCGAGGGTCGAGCCCGGCCCGGCCTGGGTCGACCAGACGATCTCGCCCGTCGTGGCGTCGAGGGCCCAGTAGATGCCGCTCTTCGCCCCGGCGCCGACGAGGTCGCGCTTCTTGCCGTTCGTCGTCGCCGAGAACAGGTTCGGACCCGATCCGAAGTCGAAGTCCGGACCTGCGGCAACCGGGCAGTTGGGCACGCCGACGATGCACGAGACGATCCAGTCGTCGAAGCCCTGGACGCCCGTGCTCCACTTGACCAGACCGGTCGCCGGGTCGAGCGCCATCACGGCGTCGACGTGGTCGCTGGGGTCGAGGCACTGAGCCGGGGACCCGCCGTCGAGCTGGCACTGCTTGACGGCCGGCGGGACCGAGTAGTTGTTGCCGGTGGTGATGTACACCGCGCCCGTCTTCGCGTCGATGGCCGGGGTGCTGCCCCAGACGGCCCCGCCCGAGTAGCCCTCGGGCACCGTGTAGGTCGTCCAGATGACCTGGCCGCTCGCTGCGTCGACCGCACTGAACGAGCCACGGAAGGTGCAGCACTCGTAGCCGGGGATGAAGGCCGCGACGTTCTCCTCCGCAGAGGCGGCGCCCACGTAGATGACGCCGTTCCGGACGATCGGTGACTGCGTGATGATCGAGTAGATGCTCGGGTTGATCACCGAGCTCCAGAGGAGCTCACCGGTATTGGCGTTGATGGCGAGCAGCCGGGCAGGTCGCGGCGTCAAGAAGCTCCCGCCGCCCTGGTCGCCGATGTAGACGACGTCGCCGACGACGGCCGGGCTCGTGCGCGACACGAGGGTCGGGTCGTCGTTGTAGCCGTAGTCGGAGAGCTTCTTCTGCCAGACGAGGGTGCCGGTCGTGGCATCGACCTTGTTGAGATAGCCACCCCAGTCGGGGAAGTAGACGGCCTTGCCGACGACGGCCGGTGTCGCCGACACGTCGCCATGCGTCGTGAAGGTCCACTTCGTGGCCAGCAGCCGGGCGTTGCCGGGGGAGATGGCCGTCTGCGCCGGGTTGGAGCGCGAGTTGGCATAGTCGTGACCACCCATGGTCCAGCTCTGGGTATCGGCGGACGTGAGGGTGGCGGGGACGAGCACGGCGAGAAGTGCCGCCGTGAGGCTGGTCAGGATCAAGCGGGTCGTGCGGATCGAACTCATATCGGTCTCCACGGCTGACGAGGAGCCCCCCGAGCGCGCCGACGGCGGGATACCGGGCGCACCGCCTCGTGACCCCCTGACCCTGACCCGAACGAGACGGCGACTCGACGCTACGCGCGTCGAGCCGCCGTTTCAGGTGATTGGGAGAACTTCCGGCGCTGCGCCGACGGGCGTCCTGCCGGCGGTGGCCGGGTCTCAGCCGCCGAGGGTCGTCGCCACGCGCTCGAGAGCCTCGTCCCACCGGTGCTTGTCGCCGGGGCCGTCCTCGGCGATGCCGAGTCCCTCGTGGTAGAGGTCGAGGCGCGTCCCCGTGCCGTCCTCCACGAGGTGGACGTCGACGAGGCTGAGCGGGCCGTCCTCGGCCGGGTGCCACGTGACGCGCAGCTGTTCGAGGGGGTGGTAGCTGCGGACCACTCCGTGCGGGCCGTCGGCGCTGTGCCACGACTGGCCCTTGCTGCCGAGGGTCACGCCCGGGCCGAGGAGCGCCTCGGTCCCGCGCGGACTGATGAGGTGCTCCCACACCTTCGCGACGGGCGCCTCCACGGTCACGCTGGCGTGCACGCCGGCGGGCGACCCCTCGAGCTCGGCGTCCTCGGGGATCGACTGCGTTGAACTGCTCATGGGCACCTCCGGTCCGCTCGGGTCCGGCCCCGGATGGGCTGGACCCACCAGAGACAGTCGACCAAAGGTTGGCCGGGATGACAATGCCTTCGAGACGTATGCCGCTCAGCCAGTTCGGGGGTGCGTGTCGGTGGGTGCCTCTAGCCTCGGGTCATGATCGACCATTTCGGTATCAACTGCTCCGACCTGACCGCGAGCGCACGGTTCTACGACGAGGTCCTCGGCGTCCTCGGCTTCACCCGGCAGATGGACTTCGGCGTCGCGATCGGCTACGGCCCCGAGGGTCACCCGGTCTTCTGGATCAGCGGCTGGGACGGCCCCGAGCCCAACCGTGAGGTCCACGTGGCCTTCCAGGCGGAGGGTGTCGACGCGGTGCGGGCGTTCCATGCCAAGGCGATGGACCTCGGGGCCGAGTCCCTCCACGAGCCGCGCCTCTGGCCCGAGTACCACCCCGGCTACTTCGGGGCCTTCGTCCGCGACCCCGACGGCAACAACGTCGAGGCCGTCTTCCACCGCGCGCCCCCGGAGAGCTGACCGAGCCGGCAGCCCACGGCCCGCGACTGCCGCCGGGCGGGGCGAGGCGGAGCGGCAGTCCCGCCGGGGCCGCCGGGCCAGCTCGACGGCATACGTCGTCTGCTGTGCTCGGTCGAGCGGTCGCGTCCGTCCCGAGACGGGAGGACGCGACCGCAGGTTCGGGGCCGTCAGCCCTGGTAGCCCGCGCGGCGCAGGGCCTCGGCCATCGCGCTGTTGACGGGGGCGCCCTCGTCCCGGCGAGGCCGGTTGCCGCCGTCGCGCCCTTGGCCGCCGTTGCCGCGCTGGCCCCCACGGCCGGGCGCGGGACGGCCGCCACCCTGGCGCGGGCCCGTCGCCGGACCGCCCGGCGTGACCTCGTCGTCGAGGCGCAGGGTCAGGGAGATGCGCTTGCGCTGCATGTCGACGTCGAGGACCTTGACCATGACGACGTCACCCGGCTTGACCACCTCGCGCGGGTCGCGCACGAAGCTCTTCGACAGCGCAGACACGTGTGCGAGACCGTCCTGGTGGACGCCGATGTCGATGAACGCGCCGAAGGCGGCGACGTTGGTCACGACGCCTTCGAGGGTCATGCCGGGCCTCAGGTCCTTGACCTCCTCGACGCCCTCCTTGAACGTCGGCGTCCTGAAGGTGGGGCGCGGGTCGCGCCCGGGCTTGTCGAGCTCGGCGAGGATGTCGGTGACGGTCGGCAGGCCGAACTTCCCGTCGACGAAGTCCTTCGGCGAGATCGACTGCAGCACAGTCGAGTTGCCGATCAGGCTCGTGAGGTCGTGACCGGTCGCCTGGACCATGCGCCGCGCGACGGGGTAGGCCTCCGGGTGGACGGCGGATCCGTCGAGCGGGTCCCCGCCGGTGATCCGGAGGAAGCCGGCCGCCTGCTCGAACGCCTTCGGTCCGAGGCGTGGCACGTCCTTGAGCGCCGTGCGCGACCGGAAGGCGCCGTGGGTGTCGCGATGCGTGACGATGCTCTCGGCGAGGCTCGCCGTGATCCCGGAGACCCGGGTCAGCAGGGGAGCCGACGCCGTGTTGACGTCGACGCCGACGGCGTTGACGCAGTCCTCGACGACGGCGTCGAGCGAGCGCGAGAGGGCGACCTGGGAGATGTCGTGCTGGTACTGGCCGACGCCGATCGACTTCGGGTCGATCTTGACGAGCTCGGCGAGCGGGTCCTGCAGGCGGCGCGCGATGGAGACCGCGCCGCGCAGGGACACGTCCATGCCGGGCAGCTCCTGCGACGCGAACGCCGACGCGGAGTAGACGGACGCGCCGGCCTCGGAGACGACTGCCGAGGTGAGTCCCAGCTGGGGGTGGCGCTTGATGAGCTCGGCGGCGAGCCGGTCGGTCTCGCGGGAGGCGGTGCCGTTGCCGATGGCGACGAGCTCGACGCGGTGGGCCGCCGCAAGACGCGCGAGGGTCTCGATCGAGCGGTCCCACTGGTTCTGCGGCACGTGCGGGTAGATCACGTCGGTGGCGACGACCTGACCGGTGGCGTCGACGACGGCCACCTTGACGCCGGTCCGGAAGCCGGGGTCGAGACCCATCGTGGCCCGGGCACCGGCGGGCGCGGCTAGGAGCAGGTCGCGCAGGTTGGCCGCGAACACGCGGACGGCCTCGTCCTCGGCGGCGGCCCGGAGTCGCATGCGCGTGTCGATCCCGAGGTGGACGAGGATCTTCGTGCGCCAGGCCCAGCGCACCGTGTCGGCGAGCCACGTGTCGGCGGGCCGTCCCCGGTTGGCGATGCCGAAGCGGTGGGCGATGGCCCGCTCGTACTCCGTCGGACCGACCGGTGGCTCGTCGGTCGGGGGCATCGGGTCGATCGAGAGGGTGAGGACGTCCTCCTTCTCTCCGCGGAAGAGGGCGAGGACGCGGTGCGACGGCATCGACGCGAAGGACCCGGAGAAGTCGAAGTAGTCGGAGAACTTGGCGCCCTCCTCCTCCTTCCCGGCCCGGACCTTCGAGCCGACCCGGCCCTGCTTCCACATCCGCTCGCGGAGGTCGCCGATGAGGTCGGCGTCCTCCGCGAAGCGCTCGACGAGGATCGCCCGCGCGCCCTCGAGGGCCACCGTCGTGTCGGCCACCTCGCGCGCGGCGTCGACGAAGCCCGCAGCGGCAGCGGCCGGGTCGGTGTCGGGGGACGTGAGCAGGAGGTCGGCCAGCGGCTCGAGTCCCGCCTCCCGCGCGATCTGCGCCTTGGTGCGGCGCTTCGGCTTGTACGGCAGGTAGATGTCCTCGAGGCGGGCCTTGGTGTCGGCGGCCATGATCTGCGCTTCGAGGGCCGGGTCGAGCTTGCCCTGCTCGCGGACCGACTCGAGGACCGTGCGCCGGCGGTCCTCGAGCTCGCGCAGGTAGCCGAGCCGCTCCTCGAGCGTGCGCAGCTGCGAGTCGTCGAGGCCGCCCGTCACCTCCTTGCGGTAGCGCGCGACGAACGGCACGGTCGCGCCCCCGTCGAGCAGCCCCACAGCTGCCGTGACCTGACCATCGCGAACCCCGAGCTCCTCGGCGATCCGCTGCTCGACCGACTGCACAACCACAGAAAACGCACTCCTCAGACCGGTTGGTGAGCCTCGCATTCTGCCGGTATGCCGTCGGGCGTGCTCCCGCGGGTCAGGCCGCCGCCCGCGCCGAGGTGGATCTCCCTGATCCTCACGGACTGCAGGGAGATCCGCCCCGGCGCCGTGGGTCAGCGCTCGACCGGGGCGTGCTCGTCGGGCGCGGGCCGGAAGTTGCCCTTGCTCTTGGTGCCGTTGATGAGGTTGGTGCTCATCGCGTAGGACAGCGTGGCGTAGGCGACGGCGTCGGAGTTCGTCTCGAGCGCCCCTGCGTTGTTGTTCGCGTACGTGTCGCAGGCCTGGTGGTAGCAGGGGTCGTAGGCCTGGCCGGCCGTCCCGCCCCACAGCGCCGCCTCCTCGGCCGTCTTGATCCCCTCGGCACCGGTGAACAGCCCGCCGGACGGGACACCAGAGGCGATGAAGGGCCCGTAGTCGGAGCGTCCCGAGAAGTCCGTGCCCTTGAAGGGGAGGCCTCGTGAGGTGAAGAACTTCTCGAACGTCTTCTCGATCTGGGCCGAGCCCGCGGGTCCAGGACCGGCCCCCACGCCGTCGGAGTCGTCGCCGTCGTAGATGAAGAACACGTGGTTCGGCGAGCCGATCATGTCGAAGTTGAGGTAGAGCGCGATCCGGTCGAGCTCGGCCTGCGGCAGGGTGTTGACGTAGTAGGTCGATCCGACGAGGTTGGCCTCCTCGGCGCCCCACCAGGCGAAGCGCAGGGTGTTCTGCGGCTTGACCTTCGCGAGGTTCTCGGCGACTTCGACGAGGGCCGCAGAGCCGCTGCCGTTGTCGTTGACGCCCGGGCCGGCGTTGACGGAGTCGAGGTGGGCGCCGGCCATGACGACGTTGCCGGTGTTCTTCCCCGGCAGCTCGGCGAGGACGTTCGTCGTCGTCGCGATCCCGCGGAAGGTGTCCGTCTTGAGCCGCATGACGAGCCCGGGCGTCTGGGCGAGCTGCTGCCCGACCGCCTGCGTCACCGAGGTGACGGGGAGGTTGAGGGTGAAGCCGTTGCCGAGGGTCCCGTTGATCTCGCCCGCCTGGTTGTTGTAGATGACCACGCCGATCGCGCCGGCGGCGTACGCGTTGGACGCCTTGATCGCGAACGTGCACGCGCCGCGGGAGATGAGGGCGATGGTGCCCGGGGTGAAGCCGGCGAAGTCGGCGGCCTCGCAGCCCGGTGTCGCGTCGGCCGCGGGTGCAGGCAGGGCCGTGACCGACGCCGTCACGTCGCCGCTGCCGGAGTAGGACATGATCGCGTTCGCGACGGGCCCGACCGGCGCGGGGGACACCTGCTCGAGCACCGACGGCGACAGGACGATGAAGGTCTGGAACTGGAAGTCCTGCTCGGCGACCCGCCAGCCCGCCGCCCGGAGCCGGCCGGCGACGTAGTCGACCGAGGCGTCGTAGCCGGGGGACCCCGAGACACGTGTGCCGTTGTTGGCATCGGCGATGGCCTGCAGGGCCGCCTGGTGCTCACGGACCCCGGCAAGGTCGACGCACTCGAGGAGCTTGTCGACCGTGCTGTTGACCCGGCTGGCGCACGTGGTCGGGGCGGCGCCGGCCGACGATGCGATGGTGCCTGCTGCGGCCAGGGCCAGGCACCCGGCCGTGAGGGACGCGACTGTGCGAGAACGTCCGAACATCGTTGTCCTTCCGTCTGGGGCGTCCACACGGACACCGATCCCAGAAATCTAGCCCTGGGCCGAGAGGACGTCGAGAGTCCGCTGATGGTTGCCTGAAGACTGGCTGGGCGTCTACCGGGCTCCTCTGACGTGAATCGCCCCAGACGGAAGCGGGCGAATCACCTCAACCCGGGGCGGGGGCGATGGGCCAGTCCGGGGTCGCCTCGGGACCGCGCTGGTGCTCGTACCAGTCGACGGCACGGAGGACGCCGACGTCGTCGAACCGCCGTCCGGACACCTGGAGGCCGATCGTCCGTCCGTCGGAGGTGAAGCCGCAGTTGACCGACGCGGCCGGTTGACCGGACATGTTGTACGGCACGGTGAAGCCGATGTGGGCCATGCCGAGGTCGTCCTCGCCCCACGGCATCGGCCACTCCGCCCTGAAGGCCGCGACCGGGGCCACGGGCGACAGGACGAGGTCGAACGGCCCGGTCGCCTCGACGGTCGCCCGCTGCATGGCCATGATGCTCGCGTAGTCGCGCAGCACCGCCCGGCCGTCCACCTCGCGCACGGCCGACACCCACCGCTGGATGAAGGGCAGCACTCGTTCCCGGGCCTCCTCGGGCAGCGCCTCGAGGTCGACGAGGGAGCGCACCCGCCAGAACTCGTCGACGTCCCTGAGCATGCGGTCGGTGAGGAACGGGGCGACCGTCTCGACGCGCGCGCCTGCCGACGCGAACACCCCGGCCGCGCGTTCGACGGCCGCGCGGACCTCGGGGTCGACGGGCAGGCCGCACCCGGCATCCAGGTGCAGGCCGACGCGAAGGTCGTGAGCGGCATACGTCTCGGCGTCGAGCCGCAGATCGAGGGGGGTCGGCGGCAGGCTCGTCCAGTCACGGTTGTCCGGACGGCTGATGACCGTGAGGAGCAGCGCGGCGTCGGCGGCGGACCGGGCCATGGGACCGGCCACGCGCCCGAGGTAGGGCGCGTCCAGCGGAACGCGCCCGGCGCTCGGCTTGAGCGTGGTGAGACCGAGCCACGTCCCCGGGAGACGGATCGACCCGCCGATGTCGGTGCCGACGTGGAGCGGCCCGAACCCGGCTGCGGCCGCGGCTCCGGCCCCGGCGCTCGAGCCGCCCGTCGTCAGCGAGGGGTCCCACGGCGAGCGCGTCACACCGTGCAGGCTCGAGACGCCCGAGCTGAGCATCCCCCAGTCGGGCATGACGGTCGACCCGAGGATGATCCCGCCCGACTCCTCGATCCGCTCGACGACGGGACTGCTCCGCTCCGGCCACACGTGGGTCACCGCGGCGTTGCCGGCGGCCATGGGGACGCCGACGCGGGCGAGGTTCTCCTTGACGGTCACCGGGATCCCGTCGATCGGTCCGAGCGGGGTCCCGGCGCGCCACCGTGCCTCGCTCGCCCGGGCCACGTCGAGCGCCGCCTCCAGGTCGAGGACCCAGAAGGCGTTGAGCTCCGGCTCTCGCGCCTCGATGACCGCGCCGACGTCGCGCAGGACGTCGACGGGGGACAGCTCGCACGACGCGTATGCCGCTGACAGGGCTGTCGCGGTCAGGCTCGCTGGACGTCGGGCCGGGTTCGGCATGCGTCCCCTCCGGTGCGTGGGCGGCGTGACGAGGCAACGGTACCCATCGACCGGGCCGGGCGAGGTCGGTCCCGGCGGGCGCCATCCACACCCCCGAGGTGAGGGCGGAACGGTTCGTGGGCCTGTGGAAAAGGGGCGGGGTGTCGCACGGTGGTCAGCGATGCTCGGGCCATGCGATTCGACGAGCTGCCCAAGAGCTGGCCCACCCGTCCGGTCACCGACCCCGAGATCTTCGAGGGTGTCATCGACCTCATCGTCACCGAGCAGTCGCGCGCCACCGGCGCGGTCTATGCCATCCTCTGCCATCCCGACGGCAGGCTGCTCCAGCCGATCTGCATCGACGACGGCGGCTCCCGTCCGAGCGTCGAGACGGTCGAGGACGGCTTGCGCGTGCTCCTCCCGGGCGCCGCGGAGCAGGGGGTCGTGTCGGTCGTCATGGCCATCGCCAGGCCCGGGGGGACGCGGCCGACCGCCCGCGACCGTCGGCTGCGAGCCGTCTTCGAGACCGTCTGCGGCGCGGCCGGTGTCGATCTGCTCGGCGTGGCCATCGCGGCACCGGGCGGGGTCGTCGCCTACCCCAAGGACCGGACGGACGACTCCGCGGCCTGATGTTGGGCGCCGCGTCCCTCGTGGAACCCTCCGCAGGGGTAGCGTCGGTGTGGTCCCCAGGTCAGGGGAGCCCGAGCGACTCAGAGGAGAGGCACATGCTGCAGCCCGGCACCGGGGACGGGACGACGGTCACGGGCCGATACCGCACGGACCTCGGGCCGGAGTGGTGGGTGGCGGTGGTCCTCGTCCCGGCGGTCCTCGCCCTCATCGGCGCCGGAGCGGGGATCCTGCACGTCTTCCTCTGGAGCGTCGTCGCGTTCTGCATCGGGACGGTCGGTGCGTCGGCTGCGGCGGCGTTCCTCGTCCCCGAACGACGGGCAGCCGTCCGGGACGGTGGTCCCACCGAGTCCGCGATGGGCGGGCTCGGATGACCTGGGCGCTGCTCGTCCTCGCCCTGGCCGCCGGGGCGGTCGTGACGTGGTACCTCATGGTCAAGCGCGAGCCCGACCCGTCGACCACACCCCGATCCGCGGCGTATGCCGGGGACGTCCCCGGACGCGATACTGCAGGCGACCCCGGGATCGACACCCGTCTCGACACCGATCCGTACGGCTTCGTCGGAGATCTTCCCTCGGGTGAGCTGCCGCCCGGTTACCTCCCGGTCGGCGACGTCTCCGCAGGCGCCGTCGAGGTCGGCACGGGCGCCTACGGCTGGGGGGCGCGCGCCGACGAGGGCTTCGAGCTGGACGCGCTCGCCTGGGACGACGGGTCCGCGGCCGCTGCGGAGCCACTCGAGGGGGCGGACGCTGCGACGTGGACCGTTCTCGGGCCGGCCAGCGAGTCGCCGTCCGAGTCGCCCACCCCGTCGAGCACCGTGCCGAGCACGTCGAGCGCTGAGGCCGGCCCTGAGGCGGGCGGTCAGCCGAGCGCCGAGTCACGCAGCGACACGGACGAACCACCGGCGGTCGCGCCGCAGCCGGACCCTACGGCCGCATCCGAGGCGGCCTCCTTGGCTGCGCCAGAGCCAGAGCCAGAGGCAGAGCCAGAGTCCGAGTCCGAGTCCGAGCCCGGGTCGGGGCCCGGACCGGGGCAGGCGACCGTGACGGATCCCGAGCCCGACGGGGTCGATGCCGAGGAGGACGACGACCCCTCCGGGTTCGGCGGCCAACCCACGGCTCCGCCGGACCACTACCTCGCGGACGTCGAGGGCGACCGGGCCGCAACGCGCTGGATGGCCGACGCCGTCGACGAGGACGCCATCATCCCTCCGCGAGAGAAGACGTCCGAGACCGACGAGGCATGAGCGGCCCGCTACCGGACGGATGAAGGAACGGACGGGCCGCACCACGGCACACGACGACCAACTGGGGCAAACGCCGGTCAACAGCAGGACCGAGGCCCGGACGAATCGTGCTCGTCGCGGGTGGCCTGACCCACACCCGGGAGGGACACGCCGGGACGAGCATGCGGGGCGGCCTTGGATTAAGCGCATCGACGACTGGCAGGTAACCTTTGCGGCGGTCCTGCGCCCACGTCCGCGAGCGCAGCAACTACAACGCCAGAGAACCACGGCGTGCGAGGGAGCACCATGTCACGCAGCGACAGTGTCGACGTCAAGCGTTGGCGCGCGAAGTATGCGCTCATCGAGCGAGCAGCCCAGGCCGACAGCGACGCCCAGGCGCTGTTCGCCGAGCTCGACGCCGAGCGTCCCGAGCGCAATGGCGAGCTGCGTGAAATCCTCGCCGACCTGGTCGCCTCGAGTGACCTCGTCGCCTTCAAGGAGGCGATGAACCAGTGGGCCCGAAAGGACGGCCCGTATGTCGGGTTCGGCCCGATCGGCGGCCCGTGGGTCGCCGCCCTCGTGCGTCGCGCCGAGGAGGAGCACGCCGAGGTCGTCGCCCTGCTCACCCGGGCCCTCCAGACCCCGGCCTCGCCGCTCGACGCAGCCGACAAGCTCCACGCCGTCGACGCGTTCCTCGCCCGCGGCGGGAGCCGCGGCCAGCGGGCCCCGGGACCGGCCCACACGGCATACGTGCTCTCCCTCTTCTGGTCCACCGACGACGCGGGCGCGTGGCCGCACATGTGGGAGAACGCGCCGCACATGCTCCAGCGGCTCGGCTGGCTGGAGCGTGGTCTCAGCCACGCCGAGCGCTACGTCGCGTTCGCGGCGCTCTGCGCCGACCTGCGCCCCGAGGACCCGCGCTACGCGGCCCGCATCCTCTGGTACTTCAAGGAGACCGAGGCGTTCGTCGGCATTGCCCCCAAGATCCTCGACCTGTGTGCAGAGGCCGCCGAGATCGCGGCCGAGTTCCGCCCGTCGACGGGCTACGCCACGGCCAAGCAGCAGGACCGGGCCGCCGACCTGGCCCGCCAGCTCCGCGGTGAGGCCGACCACCTATCCGACAGCCTCATCGAGCGCCTGTCCGGCGAGACCGGCCTCTACCTCGAGGCCCCGACGCTCGCCCTGCAGCAGCACGGCGGGGAGGACTCCGCCTACCGTCACGACCTCTACGCCTCGTGGATCCTCGTCGGCGGCGCCGGCGCCCCGGGCTTCCGGCTCTGGGTCACCCCGGGTGGGGTCGCCTTCGGTCTTCACGGCGGTTGGGAGGGCGAGAGCGACCAGCAGCACCGCGAGGTCGGTTCCCTCGTCCAGGAGCACCTGCCCCGTGGGATGAACTTCCTGCGGGTCCACGACGACAACCGTGTCGAGCGCATCGAGCCGATGGCCCGCGAGTACCCCGGCGGCGAGACCTTCGTCGGCCGGTGGTGGAAGGGCGACGCCGCCCTGGGTCGCGCCGACTTCGCCGACGAGATCGTCACGACCGCGCGGGCCCTGACCCCGCTGCTGCGGTTCATGACGTCGAGCCAGCGCAGCGCCCTCGACGACCCGAGCCTCGAGATGTCCCCCGTCATCGACCTCGAGTCCGAGGTCGAGATCTTCAAGGCCGAGCGTCCGTACCCCAACGAGCGCGACGCCTGGCACCAGGAGCAGCGCCGGGTCTTCGCCGCCTGCCTCTCGCGCGAGGGCCTCGAGACGTTCGACCTGCCGACCTTCAAGCGCATCGTCTCCACGCGGGGCTATGGCGACATCGGCGCCCAGTCGGTCCTCATCAGCTCGATCAACGCCCTCGACGCCGCCGGCATCGACGAGCTCGCCCGTATGGTCCGCGAGCTGCTGTGGGGGGAGGGCCGCGACGAGGAGCGGATCAACCGCGTCCTCAGCTCCGAGGACGTCCCGGTCCAGGGCTTCGGCGAGAGCGTCGTCATCAAGCTCTTCGCGATCGCCCACCCCGAGCACTGGCTGCCTCTGTTCGCCACGGGTGGCGACTCGGGCAAGATCGCGATGCTCGGGCGGCTCGGCGGCCCGGCCAAGTGGACCGAGGGCAAGTCGCGGGGTCGGCTCCACGTCGAGACCAACGCCCTGCTCCGCCAGACCCTCGACCCGCTGCTGCCCGACGACCCGTGGGGTCAGGCCCAGCTCGCCTTCTGGCTCATGCGCCGGTCCGACAAGGCGCTCATGCCCGACCACGACGCGTTGGGCGAGGCGGCCAAGGAGCTGCTCATCGAGGAGGATTTCCTCCGCGAGATCCGCAGCCTCCTCGAGGAGAAGAAGCAGGTCATCTTCTACGGGCCGCCCGGCACCGGGAAGACCTACCTCGCGCAGCGGTTCGCCCAGGCGCTGCAGCCCGACCCCGCCAAGCGCGACATCGTCCAGTTCCACCCGAGCAGCTCCTACGAGGACTTCTTCGAGGGGTTCCGCCCGCAGATCGACCACCAGGGCCAGATGGTCTACGAGCTGCGCAAGGGGCCGCTCGCGCTCCTTGCGGAGGCGGCCGAGGCCGACCCGCTCACGCCGCACATCATGATCATCGACGAGATCAACCGTGCGAACCTCCCGCGCGTGTTCGGTGAGCTGCTCTTCCTCCTCGAGTACCGATCGCACTCGGTCAAGACGTCCTACCGTCCCGACGAGGGCTTCGAGCTGCCGCCGAACCTCTACTTCATCGGCACGATGAACACCGCCGACCGCTCGATCGCCCTCGTCGACGCGGCCTTGCGCCGCCGCTTCGACTTCGTGCCGTTCATGCCGCACGACGGGCCGATGGAGGGCCTGCTGCGGCGCTGGCTGGAGGTCCACGACGGTCCGGTCTGGGTCGCCGACCTCGTCGACCGCGTCAACGAGGACCTCCGTCGCGCGCTCCGCGGCCCGCACCTGCAGATCGGGCACAGCTACTTCATGCGCCCGGGGATCGACGACGACGAGGCGACGCTGCGCCGGATCTGGGACTACAACGTCTACCCGTTCATCGAGGACCAGCTCTACGGGCGCGAGCACGAGCTCGCCCAGTTCCGCTGGGAGAACGTCCGGGCCCGCTACGGCCAGTACGAGATGACTCGTCCATGATGTCGGCATGACCACCGTCGAGCTGACCCCGATCCCCGAGCACGGTCGTTCGGGGCCCGTCCGGCTCTCCCGCGAGACCCGGGCGGCGCTCGTCGCGGCCGCGGGGGAGCGGCTCGTCATCCACGCCACGGCCGACCCCGACGTCGTGACGATCGGGGCGACGAGCTGGGTCGGCGCGCTCGCCGTGCCCGGCCTCGTCGTGCGCGTCATGCCGAAGGTCTCGGTGACGAACTTCTTCGCGATGCTGAGCGCGGGGGTCTCGCCAGAGGCCTTCGAGCACGAGCAGGTGACGTGGTCCGACACGGACGAGCTCATCGACGGCGTCGCCTACTTCGCGATCAGGCTCATCGACTCGGCGACCATGCGTGGTCTCGTCCACGGCTACGTGGGTCGGGAGGAGCGCATGCGGACGATTCGCGGGCGCCTGCTCGTCGAGGAGTTCGCCCGTCGGCCGTGGAGCGCCGCGGAGCCGCAGTGCCGCTTCGACGACTTCACGGCGGACATCTCCGAGAACCAGCTCTTCCGCTGCACGCTCGAGGCGATGCTCTCGTGGCCGCAGCTCGCGCCGCAGGTGCGCCGGGAGGCGCTTCGCGTGCTCGGGCGGTTCGACGGGGTCAGCGACACGCCCGCGACGAAGCACGCGGTGCCTGTGCCGCTGACCCGGCTCAACGAGCACTACGCCGATGCGATGCGCCTCAGCCGGCTCGTCCTGCAGGCGATGTCGCTCAGCCACGAGGCCGGTGACCAGCAGGCCAACAGCCTCATGGTCGACATGGACGACCTCTTCCAGCGCTGGATCGTCCAGGAGCTCGACCTACGTCTCGCGCCCGACCTGCGGATCGACAGCGAGGAGGACGTCTGGCTCGACGAGGGCCGGGCCGTGACGATGGCGCCCGATCTCGTCGTACGCCGGGGGAGCGAGGTCGTGCTCGTCGGCGATGCCTCGTACTCCATGGGCGCCGACGGCTACATGGCCTCTCGCGACTACCTCCAGCTCGTGGCCTACACGACGGCGATGGGCCTCTCGACGGGTCTGCTCATCCACTGCAACACCGACCGGGCGCCCGAGGCGGAGATCGTCATCCGCAACGCGGGGACCCGCATCCTCTGCCGCCCGATCCGCCTCGACGGGTCGTATGCCGCCGTGTCGCGTTCGCTCGACGAGCTCGCCGACATGGTCCGCGAGCTTGCGGACGCGCCCGGCGAGGTCGAGGTGCCCACCCTCATCCGCACGCCTCGTCGCTGAGCTGGACACCGGCGCGAGAGTGACTGCTAGATCACATGGCTAGGTCCTGTGACCTGCGGCGATAACTACTACAGTCAGTAGTACCGACAGAGAAGCTGCCGGAACGCACATAGTTCTGGAGATGAGATCAATGGCCACCATCAAGCACGAGAACGTCGCCCCCCACCGTCGGAGCCTGATTCACCCCACGGAGGGCGTCGTCACGTTCGAGGAGGAGGTCGTCCGCTCGCTCTGGGCCCGCCGCTTCCTCGCCGGCCTGCGTATCGTCCTCGGGTTCACCTTCCTCTGGCCCTTCATCGACAAGATGTTCGGCCTGGGCTACATGACCCCGACGGCCAAGGCCTGGATCCACGGCGGAACGCCCGCCCAGGGATTCATGAAGGGCGCCGAAGGCCCGTTCGGCAGCTTCTTCAAGAACATCGCCGGCCCGTGGGCCGACTGGGTGTTCATGGCAGGCCTCCTGGGCATCGGCGTCGCCCTTCTCGCCGGCGCCGGCCTCAAGATCGCCGCCTGGAGCGCAGCCGTCCTTCTCGCCCTCATGTACCTCGCCGAGTTCCCTCTCGGAACCACGGGGGCATACACCAACCCGCTCATCGACAGCCACTGGATCGAGGCCCTCGGGATCGCGGTGATCGCGGCCACGTACGCCGGCGACACGTGGGGCCTGGGCAAGTGGTGGGGCCGCAAGGTCGGTAACGGCATCCTTCGGTGAGCGGGGCGGGTGACCGCCCAGGCCACAGGGTCGACGGTCACCCACCGTGCGAGCCCAGCGCCACAGGGCTCACACACAGCAAGGCGGTCCCTCGCGGGGCCGCCTTCCTGTGTGTCAGGGACGGCTGCGGAGCGCGCCCGGGGGTCGGCGCGGGCCGTCGGCTCGGATCAGTCCGGGGTGAACGCGCAGAACTCGTTGCCCTCGGGGTCGGCCATCACGTGCCACCGGAGTCCTCCGTCGCCCTTCCCGCGGAGCACCCGTGCGCCCAGGGCGACGAGCGGTCGGACGTCATCCGTCGTCACGTCGATGTGGACGCGGTTCTTCGTCGTCTTGGCCTCGGGCACGGGGACGAAGACCATCGACTCGAACGGTGCTCCGTCGACCTGCTCGACCCAGGAGAACTCGCCCGGCTGCTCACCGGTCCGTCCGCCGAGGACCTCCGACCACCACGCCGCGGCGCGTCCCGCGTCGTCCGGGCCTCCGGTGATGTCCCAGACGAGCTCGTAGAAGCGCCGGGTCACGGGCTCGTCCCTGACGAACACGCAGAACTCCTGACCGTCCGGGTCCCGGAGCACCGTCCAGCGCTCGAGCTCCTCCTGGACCGTGGCGCCGGCAGCGGTCGCGCGATCGAGCGACTCCGCGTCGACGTCGATGTGGAGCCGGTTCTTGACGGTCTTGGGCTCCGGGACGCGGTTGAGCCACACGTGCACCCGCTCACCCTCGCGCAGGGACGCGTCGCCGTCGTCGTGCCGGTTGAGCTCCCAGCCGAGCAGCCCCGCCCAGAAGGCTCCGAGAGCATGCGGCTCGGCAGCATCGATGCAGAGGTCCTTGTACGTCGCGATCGCCATGCCGGCACCGTACCCGCGCCCACCCATGCGCACCTGCCGCACTGGGCCGGCCGAAGGTGGACCTCTGGTCCCGACGCCCGTCGTCGGGGAGGACGTCGTCAGGCCCCGTGGGCCGCGACCTCCCAGAGGCGCCCCTCGCTCCGGATCGCGGGCATCGCCGAACGGATCGACCGCTCGGCGAGCTCGGGAGCGACACCGAGGTCGACGGCATACCGCAGCGCGACCGCCGGCGTGCGCTGGGTGCCGGTCCGGCAGTGGACGAGGACGCGCTTGCCCTCCGCGCGGAACTGGCGCAGGGCGGACGACACGTCGTCGAGGACGAAGTCGAGGTGCGGGTTGGACTCCGCGACGTCGTCCTCGCTGATCCAGAACTCGATGTGGTCGCGGGAGGTCATGCCCTCCGCCGGGATGTCGTCGAGCCCGAGGGCGCAGAGCGAGACGACGGCCTGGACGTCGAGCTCCTTGACCCGGCCGAGGTCGCTGATGGTCCCGAGCAGGATGTCCGGGTCGATGGGGTGCGGCAGGCCGAGCGCCGGGATGTCCTCGTCGGTCATCGACGCGATCGAGGGCCACTGGCCCGGAGTGCGCCCCCCGGCATACGTCGACACGGCGAGCTCGACGAGGTCGTGGGCGCGGTAACCGGGCCAGCCGTGGACCATCCGGCGCCACTGGGTCGGCACCGCGGAGGCGCCGTAGCGCGCACCGAGGAGGGAGCCGGCGATGGCCGCCACCGTGTCGGTGTCGTGACCGGCCCGGACGGCCGCCTGCAGGCCGCGCTGGAGGTGCATGGCCGACCCGTCGCCGCGGTCGGTCGAGGTGATCGCCGCCCAGGCGGCCTGCAGGGCGGTCACGGTGAAGCCGTTGTTGACGAAAGCGCTCGGCTCCGCCCCGGTCGCCTCCTCGATGAGGTCGCCCCACCGCCCCGCGAGCTCGGGGCTGACGAGATCGAGACCGGCGGCGAGGTCGAGGCGGCCCTCGGTCACGGCGACGCGGATGGCCTCCGACCACAGCACCGACGAGTCGCCGGCGAGAGGGTCCGCATGGGTCAGCTCGGCCACCGCCCGGGCTGCCCGGGCCGTCGCGACGCGGTCGCGCACCGCAGAGATGCCGACGACCGAGGTGCGCATCAGGGCGCCGTTGCCGGCGGTGACACCGGTACGCGCGTGGAGGGCCCGGCTCGCCGCGGTGAGCCGCTCGTGCGGCCGGCCGGGCAGGGAGGCGGCCGACGTGAGGACGGCGCGCGTCTGCGTGCCGACGTCCGTCGCCCCGCCCGCGAGCCACGCGCTGAAGGCCTCCGCGACCTCGTCGAGGGCCTCGGGGGAGGCGAGGTCGAGGCCGGTCGCGGCCACCCGGGCCACGCAGAGGGTCATCTGGGTGTCGTCGCTCCACTCGCCCGGGTCGTACGGTCCGAGGCCGCCACCCTTCATGACGGCCTCGCCCACGGGCGGGCTCGCCATCTCGTAGGGGACGCCGAGGGCGTCGCCGCAGGCCTCGCCGAGGAGGACCCCGGCCGCTCGGTCGACGGCGATGGGACGGATGGGCACGGTTCTCCTTGGCCGGCGGCCTCCCGTTCGATGTGCGGCGATCACGGACGATCGGCGGAGTACGTCGAACCGGGAGGGGACGTGAGGGGTACGAGGTGAAATCTACGGGAGCGGCGCCCGCGAGGTCGGACCGCTCCCGTGGACGGCACGCTCGACGGCACGCTCGACGGCCCGACCGGGGCCCTTCAGGATCGCCCCGTAGGATTCGCTCGTGCTCCAGCCCCTCACCGTGGCCCTCCTCGTTGCGAGCGGCCTCCTCGGCGTGCTCGCCGTCCACCACCTCGTGCGCCGGCGCCTCGTGGACGACCCGCTCATCATCACCGGGGGCGTCATCGAGCTGGCGCTCCTCGTCCAGCTCGTCGTCGGGCTGGCCAAGGCCTCGGCCATCGCCGACGGGGCCGAGCGAGCCACCTTCATCGCCTATCTCTTCACCGTGCTCGTCGTCATCCCCGCCACGATCTACATCTCCATCAAGGAGAAGACCCAGTGGGCGATGGCCGTCGTCGCCGGCGGCGCCCTCGTCGTCGCGATCCTCGTCGCCCGCCTGCAGCAGGTCTGGAGCCTCAATGTCTGACACGCAACCCGCGCCCGGGTCGTCCGGCTCGTCCGGGTCGTCCGGCTCGTCCGGCTCGTCCGGCTCGTCCGGGTCGTCCGGCTCGTCCGGCTCGGCCGCCTCGGCCGCCTCGGCCGCCTCGACCGCAGGGACGGCCCCTCACACGGGACGTGGTCCCGGTCGCCTCCTCGTCGCGATCTACGGCCTGCTCGCCCTCGCGGCGACCGGCCGCTCGGTCCTGCAGATCACCGAGTACTTCGACCGCGCTCCGGTCTCCTACATCCTCTCGGCGCTCGCGGCCGTCATCTACATCGTCGCGACCGTCGGCCTCGCCCGGGGCGACCGAGCCTCGGTCCGCGTGGCCAGGATCGCCCTCACGGTGGAGCTCATCGGCGTCCTCGTCGTCGGGACCATCTCGTATGCCTTCCCGTCCGCCTTCCCCGACAAGACCGTCTGGTCCCACTTCGGCTCCGGCTACGGCTATGTGCCGCTCGTGCTGCCCATCGTCGGACTGTGGTGGATCCGTCGCACGAGCGCGGCGTCCTCGACGGCCGAGGTCACCACCCCGTAGGCCGCCACCTCCCGGTGAGCTCGAAGGCCACCCCCGGAGCCGCCGCGGGGCGCCGATAGGGTGACGCCCATGGATCAGCAGACCCACGCTCCCGAGCCGACCGGCCCCTTCACCGTCCGTCCGATCCCGGCGGACCAGGCCCAGCAGGCGATGCTCTCGGTCGGGGGCAGCTTCCTCCAGACGCCCTCGTGGGCCGACACCAAGCCCGACTGGCGCCGTCAGTTCCTCGGCTGGTTCGACGCGTCGGGGCAGCTGGTCGGGGCCGGTCTCGTCCTCGCCCGCAACATCCCCAAGCTCAAGCACACCTTCGCCTACCTGCCGGAGGGGCCGGCCCTGCCCTGGGCTGCCGTCGCCGACGACCCGTCGGCATGGCTCGACCCGCTCGTCGAGTGGGCCCGTTCGGCCGGCGCCTTCGCCCTGCGGCTCGGCTTCCCGATCGTCTCGCGGACGTGGGAGCCCGACCCGGTCAAGAAGCAGATCGCCGACGGTGGCCTGCTCTCGTTCACGGAGCTCCCGCCCGCGGTCGACAACCCGGTCGCCCGCCGGGTCGAGAGCTGGCTCGACGCCAACGAGTGGAAGCCGATCGGGTGGGGGACCACCTCGGCCGTCGGCCAGCCCCGCTACCTCTGCATCGTCGACCTCGCGGGGCGTGACGCCGAGTCCGTGCTCAAGGGCATGAACCAGCAGTGGCGCCGCAACATCAAGAAGGCCGAGAAGGCCGGCGTGCAGGTGCGCGCCGTCGGTGTCGAGGGGGTCGACACCTTCCACGAGCTCTACTGCGAGTCGGCGGCCAGGGACCACTTCTACCCGCGGCCCAAGTTCTACTTCGAGCGCATGATGAAGGCGTTCGCCGGCGACCACGACCGCCTCATGGGCACCTTCTACGAGGCCCACGTCGACGGCGACGTCCTCGCCTCTGCGCTCATGATCCGCTTCGGCACCACGTTCTCGTACCTCTACGGCGGCACGACCACGCGCAACCGCGACGCCCGGGCCTCCAACGCCCTGCAGTGGCAGGCGATCAAGGACGCGATCGACGCCGGCTGCACGGCATACGACTTCCGCGGCTTCAACACCTCGCTGGGAGCGACGTCGCCACTGACCGGTCTGCTGCTCTACAAGCTCGGCGCGGGCTCCGACGTCGTCGAGATGGTGGGCGAGCGCGAGCTCGTCATCAGCCCGTTCTGGCACGCCGCGTTCGAGAAGGCGATGGACCTGCGCGTCGCGATGAACAAGCGCCGCAAGGGCTCGGCCCCCGAGGAGCAGGCGGACGTCTGACCCGCGTGTTACGGGCGCGCGGGCTCGGGGGTGCAGTCGACGGTGTGAACGTCCCGCGCGGTGGCGACCTGGGTCGAGCCGGCGTAGACCCGGCACTGGATGGTCGCCTGCTCGACATCACCCACCGCGGTCACCCGGAAGGGGACCGTCCCGTCCGGGACCGCCACTCGGGCCGCGAAGGGCAGCGAGACCACCGCGTCGAAGCCACCGCCCTCATTCGCGATCGTGACGCGGGCCGAGGACCCGTTGGTGCTGACGATCTCGACGAGCACGGAGCTCGACCCTTCCGGCATCGTCCCGACGGGGCCGCGCTGGCGCGTCTCGACGAGCCCCTCGGCCTCGCCTGCGGACAGCGGAGCCACCTGCAGCGCGGCTGGGGCCACCCCGACCGCGGGGTCCCTCCCTGATCCGGCGCCGGCACCGAGGTCCTGGCAGTCGCCGAAGCAGACGCCACTCGACGTGCCGCCGCTGCTGGACTCGGCGCTGCCACCCGGCCTGACCACGAGAGCCACCAGCGCCAGGGCGAGCAGGGCCGCGCCGACACGGCCCTTGCGCCGCCGCTGCATCGGGCGGCGCCCGCCCGGCGTCCCTGGCGCCTCGCCGACGCGCCAGCCCCACTGCACACCGGGGGCCATCGAGATCCTCGCGCTCACCGGCTGTCCGTCGCGTCCGGTGCCGACCACGTGGATCGCGAGGTCGCGGTTCGGGTCGTCGGGAGCGGCTCCGGCCGTCCGCGTCGACCACGGGTCGTCGGAGGACTGAGGGCCGGCGACCGCGTCGTCGGGGAAGGCCACATGCCTGTCTCGGGTCGGGTCGGGCACGCTCGGCTGCCCGCCGTCCAGCCACCGGAGCTCCGACACGCATCCCCCTTCGTCGCGGTGCTGCGCCCACTGTAGGGCCGGCGCACTGCGGCGCGGGCGCGTCGTGCGCTTCGAGTCCGGGGACGCCTCGGATGGTTCCGTCCCGCCCGATATCGGTTCGGCCACGGCGGGGGTGCCCGCATATCCTGTCGCTCATGCCCGAGGAGCCCGCGACCGCCCCGCCGCGTGCGCCGGGACCCCCTCGCCGGGGCCGTCGTCGGCGCGAGGGTGGCCAGCGCTCGGCTCAGGGGCCTGGCGGCCGGCGCGGGTCGCGTATGCCGCTCAGCCCGGAGCAGCGTGAGGCCCGCCGGGCCGCTCGGGCCGCGCTCGTCCCGCCGATCACCTACCCCGAGCACCTGCCGGTCGTCGACCGCAAGGACGACATCGCGGCCGCGATCCGCGACCACCAGGTCGTCGTCGTCGCGGGGGAGACCGGCTCGGGCAAGACGACGCAGATCCCGAAGATCTGCCTCGAGCTCGGTCGCGGCCTCGACGGGGTCATCGGCCACACCCAGCCGCGCCGCATCGCCGCGCGCGCCGTCGCCGAGCGACTGTCGGAGGAGCTCTCCGTCGACCTCGGCGACGCCGTCGGCTACCAGGTCCGGTTCACCGACCAGTCGAGCAGGGACACGCTCGTCAAGGTCATGACCGACGGCATCCTGCTCGCCGAGATGCAGCGTGACCGCGAGCTGCGCCGCTACGACACGATCATCATCGACGAGGCCCACGAACGCAGCCTCAACATCGACTTCATCCTCGGCTACCTCAAGCAGCTCCTGCCACGTCGGCCCGACCTCAAGGTCGTCATCACCTCGGCGACGATCGACCCGGAGCGGTTCGCCCAGCACTTCGCCGGGCCCGACGGCGAGCCGGCTCCGATCATCGAGGTGTCCGGTCGGACGTACCCCGTGGAGATCCGCTACCGCCCGCTCGTCGACCCAGACCGGCCCGAGGCGGACGAGAAGGACATGATCACCGGCATCTGCGAGGCCGTCGAGGAGCTCTGGACCGAGCGGCACTCCGGGACGAGCTCGGACATCCTCGTCTTCCTGTCCGGTGAGCGGGAGATCCGTGACGCCGCCGACGCACTCACGGGCATGAGGCTCCCAGTGACAGAGGTCGTGCCGCTCTACGCGCGCCTGTCGTCGGCCGAGCAGCACCGGGTCTTCCAGCCGCACACCGGCCGCCGGATCATCCTCGCCACCAACGTCGCCGAGACCTCGCTGACGGTTCCCGGCATCCGGTACGTCATCGACACGGGCACCGCCCGCATCTCCCGCTACAGCCAGCGCACGAAGGTCCAGCGCCTGCCCATCGAGCCGATCAGCCAGGCGTCGGCCAACCAGCGCTCCGGTCGCTGCGGCCGGGTCTCCGAAGGCATAGCGATCCGGCTCTACTCCGAGGACGACTTCGACTCGCGCCCGGAGTTCACCGACCCCGAGATCCTCCGGACCAACCTCGCCTCGGTCATCCTCCAGATGACCTCCCTCGGCCTCGGCGACATCGCGCGCTTCCCCTTCGTCGACCCGCCCGACTCGCGCCAGATCACCGACGGCATCCGCCTCCTCGAGGAGCTGCAGGCCTTCGCGCCCGAGGACGAGACCCAGCCGACCGATCGGGGGAGGCGACGTCCCGGACGCCGCCTCACGGCATACGGCCGGACGATCGCGACGCTGCCCATCGACCCGCGCCACGCGCGGATGGTCCTCGAGGCCGACGAGCGCGGGGTGCTGCGCGAGGTTCTCGTCATCGTCGCCGCCCTGTCGATCCAGGACCCGCGCGAGCGGCCACAGGACAAGCAGGAGCTCGCCAACGCCGCGCACAAGCGCTTCGCCGACGAGACGAGCGACTTCATCACGTGGCTCAACCTCTGGAACTACCTCAGGGAGCAGCAGCGCGAGCTCTCCTCGAGCGCCTTCCGCCGCATGTGCAAGGCCGAGTTCCTTCACTACCTCCGCGTCCGCGAGTGGCAGGACCTCCACACCCAGGTCAGGCAGGCCGCGAAGCAGGCCGGCCTCGACGTCAGCCGCGGCAGCGTCCACGGCGAACCCGACACCGACGCGATCCACCAGTCGCTCCTCGCCGGGCTCCTGTCCCACGTCGGCGTCCGCGACGAGCAGAAGCGCGAGTATGCCGGAGCGCGCGGTGCGCGGTTCGGCATCAGTCCCGGGTCGGCGCTCTTCCGCAAGCAGCCGCAGTTCGTCATGGCCGAGGAGCTGGTCGAGACCTCCCGGCTCTGGGCCCGCATCAACGCGCGGATCGAACCGGAGTGGGCCGAGCAGCTCGGCGAGCACCTCGTCAAGCGCCAGTACTCCGAGCCCCGCTGGTCCGGGCGACGTGGCTCGGCCGTCGCGACGGAGCGGGTCACGCTCTACGGCGTCCCGCTCGTCGTCGGGCGCGTCGTCGGGCTCGGCAGGATCGACCCCGTCCTGGCTCGCGACCTGTTCATCCGACACGCCCTCGTCGAGGGGGACTGGCACACCGAACACGCGTTCTTCCGTGACAACGCCGCCCTGGTCGAGCGGATCGGGGAGCTCGAGGCACGCACCCGGCGCCGTGACATCGTCGTGGACGACAGCGTGCTCGTCTCGTTCTACGACAAGCGGATCCCCGCCGACGTCGTCTCCGGGCGGCACTTCGACACGTGGTGGAAGAGGGCCCGACGCCAGACGCCGGACCTGCTGACCTTCACCGAGGAGATGCTCCTGCGGGACACGGCCGAGGGCATCGCCGACGGCGACCACCCGACGAGCTGGCGCCAGGGTGAGAACGTCCTCGCGGTGACCTACCAGTTCGACCCCGGCTCCTCAGCCGACGGGGTCACGGTCCACATCCCCGTCGACCGGCTCAACCAGGTCACCGCCGAGGGTTTCGACTGGCAGGTGCCCGGATTCCGCGAGGAGCTCGTCACGGCACTCATCCGGAGCCTGCCCAAGGGCACCCGCCGACTCATCGTCCCGGCACCAGACCACGCGCGGGCGGTCCTGCCGGAGCTCGACCCCAGCCGCGGACCCATCGCCGCGGTGCTCGCCACGGCGCTGCAGGCCCGGGCCGGCATACCGATCGGCCCCGACGACTTCGACTGGTCGCGGGTCCCCGACCACCTCCGGATCACCTTCAGCGTCGACGGACCCGACGGAAGACCCGTCGCCGCCGGCAAGGACCTCGAGGCCGTCCGCGATGTCGCGACCCCCCAGCTGCGCCGGCAGGTCCGCGCTGCGGGCACCGGGATCGAACAGACCGGCCTCACCTCCTGGCCGCTCGACGCCGTCCCCGAGACGTTCGAGAGCGAGTCCGGGGTCCAGGGCTTCCCGGCCCTCGTCGACACCGGCACCGCCGTCGACCTGCGGGTGCTGCCGACACGGGCTGAGGCCGACGCGGAACACCGCCTCGGCGTGCGCCGGCTCCTCCTGCTCGGCATCACGCCGCCGTGGAAGCAGATCCTCGCCCGGCTCACCAACCGCCAGAAGCTCGCCCTCGGGCACAACCCGCACGGCAGCGTGCCGGCCCTGCTCGACGACTGCCTGGCCGCCGCCGTCGACGCCATCAGCGAGGCCGCCGGTACGGCCCAGGGAGGCCACGCCATCCGCAGCCGCGAGGACTTCGAGTGGGCGCTCTCCGCGGTCCGCACCCACACGACCGCCCGGGTCGTCGAGGTCGTCGGCCTCGTCGAGCCGATCCTCGCCAAGCACCTCGCCCTGACCAACCGGCTCGCCGAGCTCGACCGGTCGAGCAACCCGGGGATCCGGCCCATGGTCTCCGACGTCCGCGCTCAGCTGCGCGAGCTCATCCGGCCCGGCTTCGTCGCCGAGACCGGACTGCGCCGGCTGCCCGACCTCGACCGCTACCTCCGGGCCATCACCCACCGGCTCGAGAAGGCGCCCGCCAACCTCGCGCGCGACGCTGCGGCCCTCGACCAGGTCGACCTCGTCGAGGGTCGCTACGCCGACCTGCTCGAGCGGCTGCGCCCCGGCCGGCGCGGGGCGGACGACGTCGTCGAGATCGGTTGGATGATCGAGGAGCTGCGGGTCTCGCTCTTCGCGCAGACGCTCGGGACGGCATACAGCGTGTCCCCGCAGCGCATCCTCAAGGCGATCGCGAAGATCACCCCCTGACCCGCAGCGGGCCGTTGGCCGCGCTCGACGGCGCCACCCGCGCCCGACGGCGCCGCCTCGGCCCTCCAGACACGTCCGCTCCGGGAATCACGGCCCCGGCCGGCGCGTTGGACAACTAGACCGCGCATCCAGAAAGGCACCCCAGTGCAGGAACCGACCGAGCTCTTCCAGTTCGAGAACGACGCGTCCCCGGCGACGCTGCAGGACATGCACGCCTCCGTCCTCGTCGTCGCCCTCGGCGGTTTCATCGACGCCGGCCACACGCAGCGCCTCCTCGCCGACCACATCCTCGACACGCACGAGTCGCGCGTCGTCGCGTCCTTCGACGTCGACCAGCTGCTCGACTACCGCGGCCGCCGCCCGATGATGGTCTTCGACCGTGACCACTGGAGCAGCTACGACGACCCGAGCCTGCTCCTCCACCGGGTCATCGACCGGGAAGGCGTGCCGTTCCTGCTTCTCGTCGGCCCCGAGCCCGACTACCAGTGGGCGCGCATGGTCGAAGCGACGACAACGCTCATCAAGACCTTCGGCGTGAACCTCACGGTCAGCGTCCACGGGATCCCGATGGCCGTGCCGCACACCCGTCCCCTCGGCGTCACCGCCCACGGCACCAACCCGCGCCTCGTCACCGGCAACGACCCCGCCTTCGGCACGGTTCAGGTGCCGGCGAGCTTCTCCTCGCTGCTCGAGTACCGGCTCGGGGAGGCCGGGCACGACGCGATCGGCTTCGCGATCCACGTGCCCCACTACCTCGGCCAGACCGAGTTCGCCGACGCCGCCGTCATCGGGCTCGAGCGGCTGCGGACGGCCACGGGTCTTGCCATCGACGTGACGGCGCTCGCGGCCACGGCGGGCCTCAACCGCGCCGAGATCACGCGCCAGATGGAGGAGTCCGACGAGATCACGGCGGTCGTCCGCGCCCTAGAGCAGCAGTACGACACCTTCCTCGAGGGGCGTCAGCAGCGCAGCCTCCTCGCCACCGACCTGTCCGACCTGCCCACGGCCGACGAGATCGGAGCCGAGTTCGAGGCCTTCCTCAAGGACGTCGCCGACGACGGCTCGACGGACGACACGGAGGGCAGGGACGCTCCCGGGGACCGCTAAACCCCAGGCCCTGCCCGCCACCGCTCGCGGCCCGGTCCCCACCCTCCCGGGGGCCGGGCCGTCTCGTGTCCCCGGGAGGGTGGGGACCGTGCCGGTCTGCCGCTCCACGGACATCGCGACACACCGACCAGCCGGCAACCGCGACGGGTGCATCCGTCGACGTCGGCCGCTTCTCGGTGTGTCCGCCCGGCCGCCCGGCCGCCCGGTCGCCCGTCGGTCCGGATGCCGGTCCGACGGGGCTCAGCCCTTGGCCTCGCTCCAGCGCCGCACCACCGACGTGTCGGCGACGAAGCGGACCCGGTCGGTGCCGGCCCACGTCCGGGCCGCCGTGGTGAGGGCGTCTCCCACGGCCACGGCGGCGCGCTCGGCCTGCTCTTCCCGGACGTGGACCAGCAGCTCGTCGTGGAGGCAGAGCACGATCTGGCCACCGAGCGGGGCGACAGCATGGCGGACCGTCGCCGCCCACGCCTTGAACAGCTCGGCCGCCGAGCCCTGGATGATCGCGTTGCGGGCGTAGCGCCCCCGTGCTCCGTCCGCCGCGGCCGACGTCGGGCCACCGGCGCCCTCGGCGCGTGCCTGGTCGATGGGGCCGACCGGGCCGACCGGGCCGACCGGGCCGACCGGGCCGGCGGGGCCCGCGGTCGGTGGGGCCTCTCCGTCGGGTGCTGTCGGCGCGGCGCCGAAGCGGATGAGCCGTCCGCCGTAGGTGCGGAGCGGACGGCGGCCCACTCCGTCGGCATAGGCGCGGTCGAGCAGGCCCATCGCGACGGGGTAGGCCCGCTCGAGGTCCTTCAGCGCCTCGCCGGCGGCTCCCGAGCGCTGTCCGTACATGGCGGCGAGCACCGCGACCTTGGCCCGAGCCCGGTCGGCCCCGAGCTTGGCCGCGACGGGCGCGTAGAGGTCGTCGCTCCGGGTCGCCTCGGCGAAGGCCCGGTCGCCACTCACCACGGCGAGGACCCGGGGCTCGATCTGGCCGAGGTCGGCCCGGACGAACACGTGCCCGGGGGCCGCGCAGATCGCCGGGCGGAGCGGCGCGGGCAGGTTGTGCAGGCCGTTCTGGGCGGTCATCCGTCCGGCCGCGCCGTCGCACGCGGTCCAGGCTCCGCGGAGCCGGTCGTCGGGGCCGACGTTGTCGTCGAGCCAGCGATACCCGTAGGTCGTCGCGATCCGCTCGTCCTTGCGCCACGTGAGCAGCGCGTCGACGAGGGGGTGGGTGTGCCGATAGGGCTCGAGGACGAAGGCCCTCGTGTTGGGTACGTCGACCCCGACCGAGGCGAGCAGCTCCCTCACCTGTGCCGGGTTGCGCAGGTCGGTGCGCTCCCTCCCTGGCGCGAATCGCAGGACGGCCCGGTCGCGCTCGGCCCGGATCCGGGCGGCATCGGCGTCGTCCTGCGGCCGGGGACCGGCCGAAGCCCCGATGAGGTCCTCGGCGGTGAGCCGGTCGACGGGCAGCCCGTCCCGCTCGAGCTCGAGGCAGAGGACGGCCGCAGCGGACTCGGACCACACGGTCCGGGTTCTTCGGGCCACCAGGGCGGAGGTCATGGCCTCGGGACCACGCCCCGGACCACGCCCCGGACCGGGCTCCGGGAGCGCGTCTGCAGCAGCGTCGGGCGAGGGGTCCCGGCGTCCCGGCTCGGCCGGGAGGACGGCGAGAGCTCGTGCCTGGGCCTCGCGGCACTCGAGGGCGAGCTCTGCGAGGCGGCGCAGGCGGGTGGTCCCCGTCGCCCACGACGTCAGGGCGTCGGGGCGCAGATGTCCGTCGGGTCGTACGGCGTCGTCGTCGGCCAGGGACGCGAGATCGAAGAGGTCGCCGTCGAAGCCGCTCAGGCGTGGCGGGGCGGGCCGGGGGACATCATGCTCGGGCAGGCCGCGGCAGGCCGCCCACACGTGCCCGGGCGTGGCCGACCAGCCGCCGTGGACGAGCCGGTGAGCCTCGGCGAGGTCCCAGGTCCGCGGGACGTCGACACCTGCGGCCACGACGTTGCGCAGCGTGGGGTCGGCCGACCAGACGACCCAGCGTGGAGCGAGTCGCGCCGTCACCTCGGCCACTCGGCGCGGCACCTCGCCGCTCGCCCACGCCTCGTCGAGCCCCGCACCCAGGGCGTGGGCCCCGTCCTGCCCAACGACGAGGGCGACGTGCGGGATCGCTCGACCTTCAGGCAAGGCAGCCGGCCATCCGCCCGACGGCCTCCCGGAGGATGTCGGGCGACGTCGCGAAGTTGATGCGGACGAAACCGGCGCCACCCGCCCCGAAGGTCGGGCCCTGCGACAGCGCCACTCGGCCGCGGGCGAGGAAGGCCGCCGCCGGGTCGTCGCCGAGCCCCAGCTCCCGGCAGTCGAGCCAGGCGAGATAGGTCGCCTCGGGGACGAGAAGGCGCGCCCCGGGGAGGGCTTCGGAGACGAGCCGGGTGAGCAGGCGGCGGTTGTCGTCGAGCTCGCCGACGAGCCGGTGGAGCCAGTCGCGGCCATGCTCCCAGGCGGCCGTCTGCGCGACGGCGCCGAGATGGCTCGCGCCGTAGGTGACGAACGGGTGCAGCCGCCGCACCTCGTCGACGGCGCGCGCGCCGGGCACGATGACAGCCGCCTTGAGCCCCGCGAGGTTGAAGGCCTTGGAGGCGGAGGTCACGGTGATGCCGGCCTCGCTGCCGGCGACGCTGAGGTAGGGCGTGAACGGGGTGTCGGCATAGACGAGACCGGCGTGGATCTCGTCCGAGATGACACGCACGTCGTGCTCGTCGGCGAGCCGCGCGAGCGCCTCGAGCTCTGCAGGAGTGTGAGTCGTGCCGGTCGGGTTGTGCGGGTTGGCGAGGAGGTATGCCGCCCTCCTGCCGTTCGCGGTCGCCTCGCGGAAGGCGCGGGCGAGGGAGACGGGGTCGAGGCGACCGTCGGTGGTGAGCGGCGCCTCGACAGGGCGTCGGCCGGCGGCTCCGATGACGTCGTAGAAGGCGTTGTAGACCGGCGGGCTCACGACGACCGGGCCGCCGGGGTCGGTCAGGAGCCCGAGCAGGTGGGAGATGCCGCCGAGGACATCGCTCACCCGCGTCGTCGTGGCCGGGTCGATCTCCCAGCCCCACTCGGCCGCGGCGAACGAAGCCAGCCCGGCGGCATACGGTCCGGTCCACGCGTAGCCGGTGTCGCCGCGCTCGACAGCGTCGCGGACCGCCTCGACGACGGCGGGGCACGGTCGCGCGTCCATCTCCGCGATCCACAGGGGGAGCACGTCGGGCCCATGGGCTCGCCACTTGACGCTCGTCCGGTCGCGGCGGAGGTCGGCGAGGGACACGTCGAGGATCCGCGAGGTCATGGGCCGAGCCTATGAGAGGCGTCCGACGACGCGGGCACCCTGCCTCCCCTGGGTATGACATCAGGGCGCGTCCGCTGTCGTCGCCGATCCATCCGGTTTACGGTGACCAGTGCGGAGCGAACGAACCGCCAACGGCGCAGTCATCGGGAGGAAGCACGTGGGCATCTTGGGGTGGGACAGCAACGAGGCGGTCAAGGCCTCCGACTCGACCGCGGAGCGGGTCCGGGACGTGAGCCGCGGACACGGCGCCCTCGAGCGCGCCCGGGCCGGCAGCGAAGGGGGACTCTCGGGCGCCGCGACGACGCTCATCGAGCGACTCCTCGACGTCGGCATCGACGGCAGGGGCCCGTTCGAGTCGGCGCACGCGATCGCCGACAAGGCGCTCGCCGCCGCCGGCGGCGACGCGGACGAGGCCCTCCGCAGCATCCAGCGCACCCACCGGCGCATCGGCGCCGTGGGGGGCTTCGTGACGGGCATCGGGGGTTTCTTCACGATGGCGGTCTCCCTGCCCGCCAACGTCCTCGAGTTCTACCTCGTCGGCACGCGGATGACGGCGGCGACCGCTCGCCTGCGCGGCTACGACATCGACCAGCCGGAGATCCGCTCGGCGGTCCTGCTCACGCTCGTCGGGGCCGACAGCGAGGACATCCTCAAGAAGGCCGGTCTGCACGCCGCTGGCGGCAAGCTCGCCACGCTCGCCTTCGACCGGTTGCCCGCCCCGGCGCTCATGGTCCTCAACAAGGCCATCGGCTTCCGGCTCATCGCGCGGGTCGGCCAGAACGCCCTGGCCCGGCTCGGGCGGGCCGTCCCGATCGTCGGGGGCCTCTTCGGCGGGTTGCTCGACGCCTACATGCTCGGCCGGATCGCCTCGCAGTCGGCACGGGAGTTCCCGCCGGTCGCGAGCTACGGCCACTGAACCACCACCACCACCACCACCACCACCGGCCGCGCCCGGTCACGTTTCGAGAACACGAGGTCACCCGTGGGAATCGCCCGCAGCCGCTGCTCGTTGGGGCGAGCATGAAGAGCTCGTCCCGCATCAAGATCGCCGCGACGGTCGCCTCGCTCCTGGGCTCCGCGATGCGCCCCGGTGCGCCGAGCCTGTCCGAGCGCGCCCAGTCCGTCCCACGTCTCGTCCGCGCCACGCGTACCGGGACGTATGCCGGGACCTCCCTTCGGCGCCTCGGGCTCATCGGAGCCGCGCTGGCCTACGTCGCCTCACCGATCGACCTGCTGCCCGAGGCGGTCCTGCCGATCCTCGGAGCCGTGGACGACGCCGTGGTCCTGTCCTGGGCGATCAGGGCCTTCCTCGAGGAGACCGACCGGTTCCTGGCCTGGGAGACGGGCCAGGGGCTGCGCGTCGTGCCGGACGCCTGGGGTCGGACTGCCATCACGCAGGAGAGCCAGTGGCGGGCCATCGGGTCGCGCGGCCCGCGCGCGACGGCGTCCGGCGCTGCGGGCGCCGCGAACGGTGCTCGCAACCGGAGCGGTGCGCCGTCGCAGCTCGGTGCGACCCCGTCGGCCGACGTCGGTGGGTCGACGACGGGTGCTTCGACGGCCGGTGAACGCGTCCGCTCGGCCGCCACCGACTACGTCCTCGAGTCGGTCCGCAAGCGCCTCGAGGGCTGACCATGGGGACGTCCGGGCGCTGACGTCGTCCACATCCCCTGTGGTGTCGTCGGGACGTCCACAGCCGGAGCGGCGGGACCTGGCCGGTGCGGCCCGGTGCGGGGGAGCCTCGGCACATGCCGAAGATCACCCTTTCCGGGCCAGCCGACCTGCTGACCGCCATCCCCTTCCAGCTCGGCTTCCAGCCGAGCAGGAGCGTCGTCGTGGTGTGCTTCCACGGCAAGCGTCTCGGGCTCGTCGTCCGACTCGACGTCGTGCCCCGTGAGGACGCGGACGGCGCGGCCGCCCAGCTGCTGCCCACCCTGGCGCGCGAGGCGCCCTCGTCCGTCGCCGTCATCGGGTTCGAGGAGCGCGCCGGGGAGTCGATGTCCCTGGGCGACGCACTCTCCGACGCGATCGAGGACTCCGGGATCGTGCTGCGCGACCGCCTCGTCGTGCGCGCCGGCCGCTGGTACGCCATCGGCTGCGACTGCTGCCCCGCCGAGGGCACCCCGCTCCCGGAGCCGGCCGATGTCCCCGCCGTCGCGAGCTATGTCGCTCTCGGGCGGACGGTGCTTCCCGGACGGGGCGAGCTCGTGGCCCTCATCGATCCCCTCCCACCGACGGCCCGGCGCGCACCCCTCACCCAGATGGCGATCCTCGCCTGGCAGGAGCGCTTCGAGTGGGCCGGGACCAAGGCGGGAGTGGCCTCCGAGGCGCGGTCGGGTAGCGCCGACGAGACGCCCGGGCCGAAGCCACGGACGGCAGCCGAGCACGCGAGCGCGGACAGGTCCGAGGGCGGCGCGGGTCCGTGCGTGGCGCCGGACGATCACGCCGGCGGCCCGGAGGTGGCCGTCGTGGAGGAGGAGCTGAGCCCGCACGACTTCATGGTCACCGAGTCGCTCGTGGCCTGGGGTGGGCTCCTGCGTGGAGAGATCGCCGGTCCGGGCCTCGAGCACTGGGTCCCTGCTCTCGTCGGCCCCCTTCGCGACCCGGTCCTGCGAGACGCCCTGATCGCGTGGCTCTGCCCGGGAACCGTCGGCCTGGAGGCCTTCGACGGCGCGCTCGTCGAGCTGCTCGACCTGCACCTGGGGCCGGAGGTGCGTCTCGAGCAGGAGAAGGGACGGTCCGATGGAGTGGGGGCCGGTCCCGCGGGCGGCGACCCCTTTGGTTGGCGTGAGGAGGTTCTCGGGCTCGGGAGCGACGACTGGGATCTCGTCGACGCCCCGAAGATGGTCCAGGCCCGGCTCGAGAGCGTCTGCCGGCTCACGCCCGCCGAGCACGCCGCACCGCTGCTCTCGATCGTCGCCTCGTATGCGTGGTGGTCGGGGGACGGGGCCCGGGCGAGGGTCGCCGTCGACCGGGCGCTCTCCCTCGAGCCCCAGCACCGGCTCTGCCACCTCATCGCCGAGGGTCTCGACCACGGCCTGCGGGCCCGGCCTGCCTGAACGGTCACGAGGTGCAGCGGCCCAGGTCTCCCATGGGTCGGACCGGACCCGCGTGCCCGACCCACGATGACGCCGGACGGGCGAAGTGGTCCGTGACGTGGACGGACGCTTCGATCCAGCGTGGGACATCCCGTAGAATCCGTCCCGGGTCATGAGCGCCAGCGACAAGCCCCGGCTCGCTGGCCGGCAACCCTCCACGCGGTGGGGTGCCCCGGGTGAAGACCTGGCCACGCCGCACCGGGCGTGAGCAAGCGCGAGCCACCGAGGAGTCCCCTCCATGACTGTCACCCCGCACCGCCAGAGCACCCGGCGCCCTCACCCCGCCGACCCTTGCGCCCGTGGCGCCGGTGCGGCCCCGGTCGAGCCGGCCCGTCCCTCAGGCGCCTGGTTCGAGGGCGATCCGGTCGGCCGTCGCCAGTTCGTCGACATCGGTGACCTCGAGCTCGAGCGGGGGGGCGTGCTGCCCGACGTCCGCGTCGCCTTCGAGACGTGGGGAACGCTCAACGAGGCGGCCGACAACGTCATCCTCATCGAGCACGCCCTGACGGGGGACAGCCATGTCGTCGGTGAAGCGGGCAACGGGCACGCCTCACCCGGCTGGTGGCAGGGCCTCATCGGTCCCGGCCGCCCGATCGACGCGGCGGACTGGTTCGTCGTGGCCACCAACGTGCTCGGTGGCTGCCAGGGGACCACCGGCCCAGCGAGCGCTGCTCCTGACGGGCGGGCCTGGGGGAGCCGCTTCCCGTACGTCACGGTCCGCGACCAGGTCCGGGCGGAGGCGCTGTTGCTCGACCGCCTCGGTCTGCAGAGCCTGGCTGCGGTGATCGGCGGCTCGATGGGCGGGATGCGGGCGATCGAGTGGGCCGTGACTCACCCCGAGCGCGTCGAGCGCTGCGTCGTCCTCGCGAGCACGGCCTACGCGACTGCCGAGCAGATCGCCTGGTGCCAGCCGCAGCTTCTCGCGATCCGCTCCGACCCCGCCTTCGCGGGAGGTGACTACTACGCGACCGGCAGCTCGCCGGAGACGGGTCTCGGGCTCGCCCGCCGGATCGCGCACATCACCTACCGGACCGAGACCGAGCTCGCCGACCGTTTCGGGCGCCGGCCCCAGCTCGGTGAGGACCCTCTCGCGAGCGACCCTCGCGGGAGGTTCGCCGTGGAGAGCTACCTCGACCACCACGCCGGCAAGCTGGCGCGTCGGTTCGACGCCAACTCCTACCTCGTGCTCACCGAGGCCATGAACTCCCATGACGTCGGCCGCGACCGTGGCGGCGTCGAGGCGGCCCTGGCCAGGGTCCGGGCGGCCTGCACCATCGTGTCGGTCGACTCCGACCGGCTCTACCCGCCCCGGCTCTCCGACGAGCTGCACGAGGGGCTGCCAGTCTCGTCGCGGGCGCACATCGTGTCCGACTTCGGCCACGACGGCTTCCTCATCGAGGAGGAGCAGGTGGGTCGGATCATCCGCGATGCGCTCGACCCGTCGGCGGCCGCCTCGGTCGCCTGACCCGGTCAGGGAGGCGACCCGCCGGGCCGGGCCGGTGTGGGGACCGACACGCAGGCTGAGGGACCCGACTCCACCTCTCCGTCCAGCATTTTCGGGTACGGTTCGGGCACTGCTTGATTCCGTCCCAAGGGAGGTCCGGGAAAGTGGCCATTGTCGTTGGTTACGTCGCCACCAAGGAGGGCCGCGCCGCCCTCAAGCGAGCGGCCGAGGAGTGCGTCCTTCGGGGCACGAAGCTCGTCGTCATCAGCTCGCACCGCGGCGGCAAGGACTTCGACGCCGACGAGTCCGCGCGCTTCGAGGCGGAGCTGAGCCGCGTCCAGGACGTCCTCGACGAGAAGGGCCTCAACCATGAGGTCCGCCAGCTGATCCGCGGAAACGACCCGGCCGAGGACCTCATCGCCGTCGCCGAGGAGGAGAACGCCGACTTCATCGTCATCGGCCTGCGTCGCCGTAGCCCGGTCGGCAAGCTCATCCTCGGTTCCAACGCCCAGCGGATCCTGCTCGACGCGAGCTGTCCGGTCCTCGCCGTCAAGGCGGAGTGAGCCAACTCGTCCTCGTCGAGGGCGACTCGTCACGCGTGCTTCGGGCATGATGGAGGGCGCGACGGGCACTGCTCGTGCGGTCACGCCACGCCCGTGCTCTTCCCTGCGTTCGCTCGGACGACGCACGGCGCTTTATAATGGTCGCGAACCGGATCGCACGAGGCAGACCGAGAGATCGACCACGACGTCGACTCCCCACAGGCCAAGCACTTCCGGCGCAAACTCCCCATCTCGTTCGTTGTGATGATGCATGCTCCGGTGGGGGCCATGCGCGCGACGAGACCTGCGACGAAAGGCGACTGCATCCGTGCCGAAGGCAACAACCTCTGGAACCCCCAAGGCGCTACCCAAGGTGTTCCAGCACGCGGCGATCATGCAGCTCCTGGTCAAGGGCAGCACCAACGGAACCATCACGGGCACCGAGATCGCCCGGGCCCAGGCTGAGGCCGACCTCGACCTCCGGCAGATGAAGCCGGTCCTCACCACGCTCGAGGCTCACGACATCGAGATTGTCGTCGATGTGCCTCAGGCGAGCACCAAGAAGACTCGCTCAGCGACCAAGGGAGGCAGCGTGGCCACCGCACGAAAGACCGCGGCACCGAGGACCACCACGACCACGACGCGGACGACGGCCAAGAAGGCCGCCGGCGCCGAAGCCACGACAGGCGTGACGAAGGCAACCCCTGCCAAGGCCACCCCGGCCCGGAAGGCGGCCGCCAAGAAGGCCTCGACGACCGGCGAGGTGGCCGCAGCGGCTGCCAAGCCCGCGGCGAAGGCGTCCACCGCCAAGAAGACGACGACGCGCAAGACGGCCGCCAAGGCCACCGTCGGGGCCGAGGCGCTCGAGGCCGACCAGCTCGAGGGCGATGACGTCGAGCCTGAGGACGCCGAGCCGGCGGAGCTGGAGGACGTCGTCGTCGCTGAGGACGTCGAGGTCATCGAGGACGTCGTCGACGAGGAGGACGAGGAGGACGAGGACGGCAAGCCGCGCCCCCGCAAGGCCGCCGAAGCCGTGACCGAGGAGTCCGAGGAGTCCGGCTTCGTCATCCGGGACGACGACGAGGACGACGCCCCGGCCCAGCAGGTTGTCACCGCCGGTGCGACGGCCGACCCGGTCAAGGACTACCTCAAGCAGATCGGCAAGGTCGCCCTCCTCAACGCCGAGCAGGAGGTCGAGCTCGCCAAGCGCATCGAGGCCGGCCTCTTCGCCGAGGAGAAGCTCAACTCGGGCGACAAGATCGACATGAAGCTCAAGCGCGAGCTCTGGTGGATCGCCCAGGACGGCAAGAAGGCCAAGAACCACCTGCTCGAGGCCAACCTGCGACTTGTCGTCTCGCTCGCCAAGCGCTACACCGGGCGCGGCATGCTCTTCCTCGACCTCATCCAGGAGGGCAACCTCGGCCTCATCCGTGCGGTCGAGAAGTTCGACTACACCAAGGGCTACAAGTTCTCGACGTATGCCACGTGGTGGATCCGCCAGGCGATCACTCGCGCCATGGCCGACCAGGCGCGCACGATCCGCATCCCGGTCCACATGGTCGAGGTCATCAACAAGCTCGCCCGAGTCCAGCGCCAGATGCTGCAGGACCTCGGCCGCGAGCCCACGCCGGAGGAGCTCGCCAAGGAGCTCGACATGACCCCGGAGAAGGTCGTCGAGGTCCAGAAGTACGGCCGCGAGCCGATCTCGCTGCACACACCGCTCGGCGAAGACGGTGACAGCGAGTTCGGTGACCTCATCGAGGACTCCGAGGCTGTCGTGCCGGCCGACGCCGTCAGCTTCACGCTCCTGCAGGAGCAGCTGCACTCCGTCCTCGACACGCTGTCCGAGCGCGAGGCGGGCGTGGTGTCGATGCGCTTCGGCCTGACCGACGGCCAGCCGAAGACGCTTGACGAGATCGGAAAGGTCTACGGCGTCACGCGTGAGCGGATCCGTCAGATCGAGAGCAAGACCATGAGCAAGCTGCGCCACCCGTCACGCTCACAGGTCCTTCGCGACTACCTCGACTGACGGTCACCGCCCGCCGAGGCGCGTACACGAAGCAGGCCAGGCGCCCCTCCGGGCACCTGGCCTGCTTCATGCCCGGGTTCTGGCTTCGACGTGACGGACGGGGTGTGGACGGGCAGGTGGGGGACCTTCGCGTGAGCTGGAGCGGCGCCGCGGGGGCGCGACGGGGCCGCGACGGACGCCTCCGGCTGCGTCTCACCGTGCCCGAGGGCGGCGTCCACGACCTCGTGCTCGACCTCGCCCGGACGGACCTCCCCGCCGAGCCTGCGACGGCGGAGTCGGGGTGGCGCGCGACGGTCGAGACGTGGGACCTCGAGGTGGCCGCCCTCGATGACCTCTTCGCCGGCGAGGACGTCCGCCAGTCGTATGCCGTCCTGCGCGGTCTCACGTCGGCCGACCACGGGATGGTGGCCGCGGCGACCATGTCGCTGCCGGGGCGGTCACGGCCGGACGCGACTACGACTACCGCTACGCCTGGATCCGGGACCAGTGCTACGTCGGCATCGCCATCGCGACCCTCGGGCCCTATCCGCTCCTCGATTCGGCCCTCGCGTTCGTCACGGACCGCCTCCTCGCCGACGGGCCTCGGCTCCGGCCCGCCTACTGCGTCGACGGTGGTGCCGTTCCCGACGAGCACCACGTCGGTCTACCCGGATACCCGGGTGGTGGCGATGTCGCCGGCAACTGGGTGCGCGGTCAGTTCCAGCTCGACACCCTCGGCGAGGTGCTGACGCTCTTCGCTGCCGCCCACCGCCACGGTCTGCTCGACAGCCGGCAGTGGAAGGCAGCCCGGCTGGCAGCGGAGGTCATCGAGGCGCGGTGGGAGGAGCCGGACGCCGGGATCTGGGAGCTCCACGACGACCGGTGGACCCACTCCAGGCTCGCCTGCGTCGCCGGCCTGCGGGCCATGGGCGCCGTCGCTCCGGGGCCCGAGGGCGCGGCCTGGACGGCTCTCGCCGACCGGATTCTCGCCGCGACCAGCGCGGAGTGCCTGCACGAGTCGGGTCGGTGGCAGCAGAGTCCGAGCCACGAGCGGGTCGACGCGGCGCTGCTCCTTCCTCCGGTCCGCGGCGCCCTGCCCGCCGACGATCCGCGAACCGTCTTGACCCGGAAGGCTGTGAGCGACGAGCTGACGACCGATGGCTACGTCTACCGGTTCCGGCACGACGACCGTCCGCTGGACCATGCGGAGGGGGCCTTCACGCTCTGCGGCTTCCTCATGGCGCTCTCCCAGGCGCACGGCGGCGACGCGGTCGCGGCGATGCACTTCCTCGAACGGGCCCGCGGCACCTGTTCCACCTCGAGCCTGTTCACCGAGGAGTTCGACGTGCTCCAGCGGCAGCTGCGCGGGAACTTCCCTCAGGCGTTCGTCCAAGCCGTGCTGATCGAGGCCGCGGCGACGCTGAGCGGTCTGCTCGATGATGTCGGGCGTTGACGGCATCGACCCGGTGGGCGATTCGGCGGCAGGTGCGGTCAGCGATCTCGGAGGACGCGGGCCGCGAGCGAGCGCCAGAACGAGACTCCCGCCTCGGGCCAGACGAACGAACGCACTCGAATCGACCAGGTCCGGGTGGCGCCGACGTGGCGCCGGATGGACCTGATGTCGCGCTGGAGCTCCTCGGCCTCGGCCCGGGAGGTGCGCTCGGGCAGGTCGTAGCGGGACTTCTCCAGCGTCGTCGTGACCCGTCGCATCGCCGAGGCGGTGGTCTCGTCGAGATGCCCCTCCGAGATGAACCGCTCGCGAACCTGCCGGAGGGTGCTGCCGGCGGGGCCAACGATGCCGAGGTCGCGCAGGTGGGAGGTCAGGTCCTCCCACTCGACCTCGAGGAGGTCCTGTCGGGTCCGGGCGGCGCGTCTGCGACGCTCGCGCAGGACCCAGGCGGTGATCGGCATGATGAAGGCCGCAAGGAGCCCGACGAGGACGGCCAGGGTGGTCGCCACGCCGCGAACGGAGACGACTGACGAGAGCCGGGAAAGGAGCGAGACATCGGTCGGTGTGGTCGTCACGTCGCGCTCCGCGGGCCCGGCCACGGTCTTGATCGGCGGCTTGATCGAGCCCCGCTCGGTGACGGCTCGGCCCCCTCCGGTCGGGCCGGACTCAGCGCCGACGATGGTATATGACGGTGGCGCCCCCGAGCGTGACCCCGGCGTGGGTTCGAAGCGCAGCCAGCCGGATCCCTGGAAGTAGAGCTCGGGCCAGGCGTGCGCGTCGGAGGACCTGACGACGTACTTGTCGCCCGAGCGGCTGCCGGGCAGGAAGCCGATGGCCATCCGCGCCGGGATCCCCTGCGCCCGGGCGAGCATGATCATGGCGGTCGCGAACTGCACGCAGTAGCCGCGCCTTGTCTCATAGAAGGCCTGGATCGGCTCGGCGATCCGTCCCGTCGAGTCACGGACCGTCGGGCCGAGGTCGAGGCTGTAGGTGTAGCGGGACGTGTCGCGCAGGTGGTCCTGGATCGCGATGGCCTTGTCGAGCGAGTTGTTCGCCCCTGCTGTCACCTGGTTGGACCAGCGGTGGATGAGGTCGCGGGACCGGTCCGGGATGGTGAGGTCGTCCTGGGTGATGTCGGGCGAGTCGGGCTGGCCGGCCTCGCGGAGCTGGGCGGTGGTCGGTGACACATCGGCGTAGGTGACGCGGTAGTTGGCGACAGACTTGCCCACGCGCACGTCGCGGGTGATCGGGTCGATCGACCAGGGCGTGCCCTCCATCGACACGGCGACGACGGGGTAGGGCACGGCGATCCGCGGCGCGGCCAGCAGGTTGCCCGTCACGTCGAGGACGTAGTCGCGGCGTTCGGAGGACGGGGGGAGCGGCTGCGGCTGTCCCACGCGGTTGGCGGCCTCGCCGAGGACCAGCCACCGGCCCTGCGAGTAGTACGACGTGGCGAGGACCCGGAGCGGGCTGCGGGTGAAGGCCGTGGTGGTGTACGTGAGCACCGGTGTCTGGTCGTTGTTGTTGAGGCTGCGGGTCAGGTCGACGGTGTCGTTGAACCCGACCGAGCCCTTGCCTTCGCCCCCCGAGCCGCGGCCCAGGCCCTCCAGGAGGTAGCGGGGCGGGAAGTGCGGGATGACGGCAGGGACAGCGACCGCGAGGAGGAGGGCGATGAGCCCGAGCCTGACCGCGCCCACACTGAACGATCGCAGCGCCTCGCGGTCGTGCGCGGCCTCGAGGCCGATCGCGTCGAGGCCGGTCCGGAAAGCCGGGTCCCGGCCGGGGTCAGGCTCAGGGTGCGCCCGCCCGGCCTCGGCCGTGGCCATCGTGCCCCAGCGCCCGAACTGGGCCCGCGCGGTCGTGTGGAGCATGATGAGCCAGAGCGCCACCGGGACGATGAAGTAGCGCAGCGCGAGCGCCGACTGACCGTTGGCCGCGGTGATGAGGTATGCCGTGAGGAGCGGGAGTCCCGCCGCCGCCGGGCTGCGCCACGTGGCGGCCATCGCGTCGACACAGATCGCGACGAGCGCGACGGCGATGACGAGACAGAACGTCACCCCGTCGTTGAGGGGCGCGGGGACCGTGTAGCGCTGGACGGTCTCGAGCGCCTGGAGCCCGAGCGAGTTCGCGACTTCGAGCGTGGCCCCGGTCGGCAGGAGGAAGGAGAAGGTGTCGCCGGCATACGACCAGAGGATCGCGTAGCCGACGACGACCACCTGGACGAGGGGGATGAGCGGCCGGACGCGGGTCAGCCCGCGCATGACGAGGCCGACGGCCGCGACGAGCGAGATGACGGCGATGACCGGGACGAGCCAGTCGTTGCGGTTGAACAGGCTCGAGATGGGGTAGATCGCGGCCAGGGTGGCCGCCGCCCCGAGCAGCGTGATGCGCCACCGTCGCCGGGTCATCGGCTGCCTCCCACCGTCGCCGCGGTGAGGGCTCCCCAGGCCTGGGGGATGGCGGTCTCACGCCCGACGGCCAGCGCGCGCCAGCCTGCGTAGCGGAGCGCCTCCACGTGGGGCTCGACCTCGTCGGCGTGGGGGGCGTCGCCGAAGGCCAGGGCGTCGACGACGAGGGCGAGGCCGGTCGTGCCGGGCTGGCGCAGGCTCGCGACGCGGTCGGTCACCTTGCGGTCGGACGGGCCGAGCAGGGCGACGACGAAGCCGCCGCTCGACGCGATGGCCTGCGACGCGCGAAGGATCTCGTCGATGCCGATGGACGAGTCCTGGCCCGTCACCGCGAGGACGTCGAGGATCTCGCCCGCCGACATCGTCTCGGCCGCACGGGAGCTCTCGACCGTGTCGGCGCAGACGAGGTGGACGGCATAGCCGCCCTCGCAGAGGTGGACGGCGATGGAGGCTACGGCCGACACGCACCACTCGAACGAGCCGCCCGCCCCGCGGCCGCCGTGAGCCGTGACCCGCGGGTCGAGCATGACGATGGCCCGGCGCTGGGCGGGTCGGTCCTCCTGACGGACCATGAGGTCGCCGGTTCGGGCGGTCGCCGGCCAGTGGATGCGCCGCAGGTCGTCGCCGTCGCGGTACTCGCGGATCGTCACGTCGTCCTCGCCGTGGAGCGCGATGAGGTGAGCCTGCTCGCCCTCGGACCCCATGCCCGAGCTGGGCTGGCGGTGGGAGGCGAGAGGAACGACCGCGGGGAGCACGACCAGCTCGGCCGTGCCCTCGAGGACGGCGTTGCGGTTGGCGAGGCCGAAGGGGTCCTGCACCTGGACGCCGAGCGGGCCCAGGTGGTGACGCCCCCGCAGGTGCGACCGGACGGCGTAGTCGATCGTGCGCACCCGTCCGGGTGGGATCCGGCCGACGACGAACCGCGGACGGTCGCCGAGGACGTAGTCGAGCCGCTCCTCGGCGAGGAAGAGGGGCGTCGTCGTGGACGAGACGTTCTCGAACGAGAGCGCGACGTGGGCCTCCTGCCCGACCCCGACCCGGTCGGGGGAGGTGTGCCGCTCGATCCGCATGCGGGTGCGCCGGGTGCGGACGAGGACGGCGCTGATGACCGGGAGCCCGATGAGGAGCACCCCGAACCTGGTGAGGTCGCGGAACCCGAAGATGACCCCGGCCAGGGCAAGCGTGACGCCGGCCCCGACGAACGCCCGGCCACGGGTCGTCAGGACGCTGCGCAGGGAGCGCATGGCCGCCTCAGCGCGCAGCGGGCGGCACCGGCACCTGCCGGAGCAGGTCGGTGACGACCTCGGCCGTCGTCCGCCGGGCGAGCTGGGTCTCGCTCGAGGGCATGAGCCGGTGGGACAGGACGGCGGAGGCGAGGGCCTGGACGTCGTCGGGGATGACGTGGTCGCGCCCCTCGAGCGCCGCGTGGGCCCGCGAGGCCCGGAGCAGGTGCAGGGCGGCGCGAGGCGAGGCGCCGAGGCGCAGGGCGGTCGTCGTGCGGGACCGGGTGACGAGGTCGACGATGTACTGGCGGACCGCGGGGCTCGCGTGGACATGAGTCACGGCCTGAACCACGCGGTTGATCGTCGCGGCGTCGGTCACGGGGACGAGGTCCTCGAGCGGCGAGCGCGCGCCGTGGCTTTCGAGCAGGTCGAGCTCGGCGCGGGCCGAGGGGTAGCCCATGGAGATGCGCGCCATGAAACGGTCGCGCTGGGCCTCGGGAAGGGGGTACGTGCCCTCCATCTCGATGGGGTTCTGCGTAGCCATGACGATGAACGGCGACTGCAGCGGGTAGGTCGTGCCGTCGACGGTGACCTGGTGCTCCTCCATCGACTCGAGCATGGCCGACTGGGTCTTGGGCGACGCGCGGTTGATCTCGTCGCCGACGACGACGTTGGCGAAGATGGCGCCGGGCCGGAACTCGAAGCGTCGGGCGTCCTGGTTGAAGATGCTGACGCCCGTGACGTCGCTCGGCAGCAGGTCTGGGGTGAACTGGATCCGGCGCACCGTCGCGTCGATCGAGCGCGCGAGGGCCTTGGCGAGCATCGTCTTGCCGACGCCCGGGACGTCCTCGATGAGGAGGTGGCCCCCGGCGAAGAGGACGGTCACGGTCGTGCGCACGACGTCGGCCTTGCCCTCGATCACGCTGCTCATGGCGGTCACGAGGCGGTCGGCGACCTCGTGGACCAGATCGAGGTCGGCGGTGCCGTCCACCCCTGCGGCATCCAGCCCGGTCTCCATCGTTGTCACGCTCATCCTCTTCTTCCTGGGTTCCCCCGTTCGTCGCGCCACGACTACATGGCGGCGTCGCGACCCGTCACGTGATCTTCTCCCATGATCGGGGGTCTCCGGAAGGGACGCGCCCGTCGTGACCGTCCGGGGACCCGTTCCCGAGACCCGTCCGGGCTCCTCCACTTCACCCCACCGGACGGCCCTGATGGCCGGTGCGCACCCGCCATCGAGCGCCTGGGGTGCTCGGGGCCGTATGCCGCAGGGCGGGCTCCCGAGGCCCTCTTCCCCGTCGCGCCCGGGAGGGGCCGAACGCCCTCCACTTCGCCCCACCGCCTCTGACCTGCGCAAACGCGACGCAAACGCGCCGCCGGACGGCTCAACCTCGTTGACGGTGGAGCAAAGTGGAGTATCGTGGTGGATCACGGGAGGCGGTGGTGGCGCCGACGGGTCGACTAGGGGAGGTGGCTGACCGGTGTTTCTCGGGACGCACACGCCCCGGCTCGACGACAAGGGCCGCCTCTTCCTCCCGGCCAAGTACCGCGACCGCATGGCTGCGGGTCTCGTCGTGACCCGTGGCCAGGAGCGGAGCCTCTTCATCTACCCGATGGACGAGTTCGTCAAGGTCGCCGAGCAGATGCGCCAGGCGCCGACGACCAGCAGGGCGGCTCGCGACTACATGCGGGTCTTCCTCTCCGGCGCGTCCGACGAGATCCCCGACAAGCAGGGCCGCTTCACGATTCCCGCCAACCTGCGCCAGTACGCCGGCCTCGACCGTGACGTCACGGTCATCGGTGCGGGCTCGCGCCTCGAGGTCTGGGACTCCGCGGTCTGGGACGCCTACCTCGAGGCGACCGAGCAGAGCTTCGCCGACACGGCCGAGGAGGTGATCCCCGGCCTCTTCTGAGGCCGAGCGACGCCGAGCAAGCCCGACCCCCACGACCTCGACCCCGACCCCCAGACCCCGACCACACGCCCCGACCCCCCGATGACGACGATCGCGACGGCCCCGGACCACCTGTGCGCCGGCCTCCAGCCGCTCCGCTCCCGAGACGACTTCCCCCGTCCCGGGCGAGGCAGCGGATGGGGACCAGCTCCCAGGTGGACCCGGCCGGCGACACCGCTGACCACCCCACACCGACGACACCGAACCGACCCGCCATCCGGCGCCAGACCGTGAGGACACCGCCATGACCGACCGAGGGCCCGCGCAGGGACGCCACGTGCCGGTCATGCGCGACCGGATCCTCGACCTGCTCGAGCCGTCCCTCGGCCGGCCGGGCACGGTCCACGTCGACGGGACCCTGGGGATGGGCGGGCACGCCGAGGGCGTGCTCGAGCGCTTCCCGGAGTGCACGGTGATCGGAATCGACCGTGACCGCGAGGCCCTCAGCCTCTCGGGAGAGCGTCTGGCCCGGTTCGGCGACCGCTTCCGTCCCGTCCACGCGGTCTACGACGAGATCGCCACGGTCCTCGACGACCTCGGCATCGCGGCCGTCGACGGCATCCTCTTCGACCTCGGCGTCAGCTCGCTCCAGCTCGACGAGGCCGACCGCGGCTTCGCCTACCGGGTCGACGCGCCGCTCGACATGCGGATGGACCAGTCGACCGGGCGCACGGCGGCCGACGTGCTCAACACCTACTCCGCCGAGGACCTCACCCGGATCCTCAAGGAGTACGGCGAGGAGCGCTTCGCCCGCAAGATCGCCACGGCGGTGGTCCGCGAGCGCGAGGTCGAGCCCTTCACCTCGTCCGGGCGGCTCGTCGACCTGCTGCGTCGGGTCATCCCGATGGCCTCGCAGCGCCAGAGCGGCCACCCGGCCAAGCGCACGTTCCAGGCCCTGCGCATCGAGGTCAACGACGAGCTCGCCGTGTGGCGGCGCGCCATCGACTCGGCGATCGACGTGCTCGCGGTCGGCGGCCGCATCGCCGTCCTGTCCTACCACTCGCTCGAGGACCGGGCGACGAAGCGGGCGTTCGCCGCCGGTGCCACGTCGAGCACCCCGGCCGGTCTGCCGGTCGAGCTCCCCGAGCACGCGCCCTACCTCTCGCTCGTCACGCGCGGTGCCGAGGAGCCGAGCGAGGACGAGGTGGCGGCCAACCCCCGCGCCGCGTCCGCGCGGCTCCGCGTCGCGGAGCGGACCCGGGCGACCGCCCCGAGCAGCCAGAGCAGTTCCCACCCGAAGGGAGGCAGACGATGAGCCAGGTCACGGCAACGGCCCGCCCGCTGCGGTCGCCGCGCCGGGGCCCGGCGGTCACGCCGCTCCGGGTCATCCCGACCCGGATCGCCCACACGGGCAACGGCGCCTTCGTCGCCATCTGCGTCGTTCTGCTCACGGTCGGCCTGATCGCGCTGCTCCTGCTCAACACGGCGCTCGCCCAGGGCTCGCTCACCCTCGGACAGCTCCAGCGCGAGTCGTCGACGCTGCGCGACACCGCGGCCAACCTGCAGGAGGAGATCGACCGCGCCTCCGCGAGCGGCGCCCTCGCTCGGCGTGCCAGCGAGCTCGGCATGGTCCGCGCCAACCAGCGGGCCTACATCGACCTCGCCAAGGGATCCGTCACGGGCACGCCCGAGCCCGCCACGCGGGGACAGGCCTTCCCGATCGTCACGAGCCCGACGCCGCCCGCGGTGACGCGCCAGGTGAAGAGCATCCTGGCCTCGGGGACGAAGGCCGCGGCGGCCGCGACGCCCGCCGCGACGCCGACGCCAACCGCGACGTCGACCGCGCCGTCGACGCCCGGCGCCACGCCGACGAGCAGCGGTGCCACGCCCGGAGGGTCTCCGGCCCCGAAACTGGACACCAAGCCCGCGACGCCGCAGGGCGGCCAGACGAACGCACCCAAGCCTGCCTCGAGGTGACAGCGTGACGACGACGCGTGGGAACGACCCCCGGCGATCCGGCCGGGGGTCGTCCTCGTCCGGCCGGGAGTCCGCCGGCGGGGGACGCGGCTCGCGGGGCGGCACGGCCACGCCCCGCGCGGGCGCA
>NZ_AWSA01000005.1 GCF_000576595.1 Intrasporangium oryzae NRRL B-24470
ACCGCGGACCGGCAGGTGGCGGTCCTCAGCGCCCGCCAGGAGGAGGTCACCGAGGGCATCGCCGACCTCGAGCGTCAGCTCGCGACGGCTCGGGACCGCCTCGCCAGGGTCACGTCCGAGCTCACCGAGGCGAGCGGCATACGGGATGCGCGCGAGGCCGAGGAGGAGGCTGCGGAGACGGCGCTGCGCGACCTCGACGCCGAGGACACCGAGTGAGCCGGGCCTGGCCGTCCGGGCGGCGTCAGGCGGGGGTGTGGCGGCGCCGCCCCGTTGGCCTCGGGATGGTCATCCTCCGAGCGCGCCGGACCGGTTCGCGAGGGGCGCCGCCGGGGCCGTCAGGGTCGTCGCCGTCCTCCCTCCAGCGGGCCTCGCCCGGCTGGGGCTCGGCGATGTGCGGGAGCAGCTCGTACTTGTTGGAGTAGATCTCGAAGAGCGCGAGCATGAGCGCCGCCATGGGCACGGCGACGAACGCCCCGGCCACGCCGAAGAGCGCGGCGCCGAACATGACCGCGCCGAAGGACACCGCCGGGTGCATGTCGACGGCCTCCGCCGAGATGCGCGGCTCGAGCGTGACGTTCTCGACCTGCTGGTAGACGAGGGCGAAGGCGAGGACTGCGAGCCCCTGCCAGGGCTCGTCGCCGATGAGGCCGATGACGACCGGCAGGGCGATCGCGATGTAGGTGCCGATGGTCGGGACGAACTGGGCCACGAGCCCCGTCCAGATGCCGAGGGCGAGCCAGTAGTCCATCCCGATGATGAGCATGAAGACCGCGGCGAGCGACCCGCAGATCGTCGCGAGGACGAGCCGCGCCGAGATGTAGCCGCCGGTCTTGGCCACGGCGAGGTCCCAGGCGACGACGAAGACCTGCTGCCGCCGCGGCGGGACGAGACGGGCCACCCAGCGGCGCAGTCGCGGGCCGTCGGCGGAGAAGTAGAAGGTGAAGAACGAGAAGGTCAGCAGGCTCCCGGCCGTGGAGACGATGGCGCCGATCACCCCGATGAGGCCACCGGCGAGCCCCTGGGCGGCGTTGGCGATGGTCGACGAGGTGACCCCGAAGGTCTCGACGAGGGTCGTGTAGTCGAGCTTGAGCCCGAACCGCTCGTTGGCCCAGGCCGTGAGGTCCGCGATGAGCTGCGGGATGGACTTCGCGAACGTGGCGAGCTGCTCGCCGAGGAGCCGGCCGAACGAGATCAGGAAGACGATGCTGAAGAGCAGGACGCCGAGCATGACGATGCCGGTCGCGAGGCCGCGGCGCATCGACCGGCCGAGCCTGGAGACCGCCGGCTCCATGGCGATCGAGGCGAGCAGGGACATGACGAGCGTGAAGATGACCGTGCCGGCATCGTCGAGGACCCACCTGCCGAACGCGGCCAGGGCGACGACGACCACGAGGATCCACCCGGCCCGCCAGAGGCTGGTCCGGTCGAAGTGGATCCGCACGTCCATCGCGTCCTCAGGGATCTGCGGAGGGTCCTTGCGCAGCGAGGGGGCGATGTCGTGCATGCGTCCGTCTGGGCCGTCTCCATCGGCCCGGACACCCGGAACCGGGTCGGGGGCCTCACCCGTGTCGAGTCCGGTCATGCCTCGATCCTCTCAGGAGCAAGGGCCCGGGCGCAGTTGGGACATTCTCGATTTCGTATCCGCGCCCGGAAGCGTGTAGTCTCACCGACGCAACAGACCGGCCGCGGCGACGTTCTCAAGGCGCCGGTCTCGCCCCAATAGCTCAGTCGGCAGAGCGTTTCCATGGTAAGGAAAAGGTCTAGGGTTCGATTCCCTATTGGGGCTCTGGTCGGTCGGCCGCTCCGTGCGAGCGGCACGACAGCCCATGGCGGGGTAGCTCAGCTGGTTAGAGCGCACGACTCATAATCGTGAGGTCGCGGGATCGAGCCCCGCTCCCGCTACCGAGGCGCGAACCGGGCTCGAGCTCGATTTCTCGAATGGCCCGGTGTCGCGTAATCTTGACTGTCGCGCCTGCGTGTCGTCTTGCGACGCGGCGCGGAGCCCGTCGCAAGACCCGATTCAGTACGTTCCCGAAAGAGCAGGTTGCCGTGGCCAGCAAGAGCACCGACGTCCGTCCGAAGATCACCATGGCGTGCGTGGACTGCAAGGACCGCAACTACATCACGAAGAAGAACCGTCGGAACAACCCCGACCGCCTCGCGATGAACAAGTTCTGCCCGAAGTGCGGCAAGCACACGGAGCACCGCGAGACGCGCTGACCCAGCGCCCCAACGCTTCGACCGCTCCCTCGGCCCCCGGCCGGGGGAGCGGTTTCGTTCCTCCCGTGGATAGGGTGCGCGTATGCCGGTGAACGCAGACTTCCAGGGGCGGGTGTACCCGCCCACCGAGACCTACACGGTCAGTGCCGCCAAGATCCGAGAGTTCGCCGAGGCGGTCGGCTCGGCCGACCCGGTCCACACCGACGCCGCGGTGGCCCGCTCGCGCGGATACGCCGACGTCATCGCGCCGCCGACCTTCGCGGTCCTCATCGCGCAGCAGTGCGATGCGCAGCTGATCCGCGACCCCGAGGCCGGGATCGACTTCTCGCGCGTCGTCCACGGCGAGCAGAAGTTTACCCACCACCGTCCGCTCACAGCCGGCGACGCGATCACCGGGACGCTCCACGTCGACGCCGTCCGTGAGGCCGGTGGCCACGCGATGGTCACGACCCGCACCGAGCTCGCCACCGAGGCGGGAGAGGCCGTCTGCACGGCCACGTCGACGATCGTCATCCGAGGAGCAGAGTGATGGCCGCAGACCAGTCCCGGACCGAGCCCACCAGCCCCGCCGTGCGCACGTTCGCGGACGTCGCGGTCGGCGACGTCCTGCCCCCGAAGACGATCCACATCGACCGGGCGACGCTCGTCCGGTACGCCGGCGCGTCGCTCGACCGCAACCCGATCCACTGGGACGAGCGCTTCGCGAAGGGCGTCGGCCTGCCTGACGTCATCGCCCACGGCATGTTCACGATGGGCGCGGCGGCCACGGTCGTCACCGACTGGGTCGGCGACGCCGGACGCGTCGTCGACTACGGCGTGCGCTTCACCAAGCCCGTCGTCGTCCCCTACGAGTCGGGTGCCGACCTCGAGGTCTCGGGAGTCGTCAAGGCCGTCGACCCGGAGACCCGCAGGGTCACCGTCGAGCTCACGGCGACCGCAGCCGGCGAGAAGGTCCTCGGTCGGGCCCTCGCCGTGGCCCGGCTCGACTGAGCGGCAGACCGTGCAGGAGCACCACGACGTCCCCTTGTCGACGCTGACGACGATGCGGGTCGGCGGTCCGGCCGCCCGCGTCGTCACCGTGGAGACGACCGACGAGCTCGTCGACGCCGTCCGTGAGGTCGACGATGCCGACGAGCCGCTCCTCGTCGTGTCCGGCGGGTCCAACCTCGTCGTCTCCGACGCCGGCTTTGCCGGGACCGTCGTGCGCGTCGCGACGAGCGGGATCACGCCCGAGTCGGCGGACGCCTGCGGCGGCGCCGTCGTCCGCGTCGCGGCCGGCGAGGTCTGGGACGACGTTGTCGCCCGCGCCGTCGACGAGGGGTGGGCCGGCGTCGAGGGGCTGAGCGGCATACCTGGCCTGACGGGGGCGACCCCCCTGCAGAACGTCGGCGCCTACGGCCAGGACGTGTCCCAGACGATCGCCCAGGTGCGCACGTGGGACCGCGAGGAACAGGCCGTCAAGACGTTCTTCAACGCCGACTGCAGGTTCACCTACCGTCACTCGCGCTTCAAGGGGACCGACCGCTACGTCGTCCTCGACGTCCTGTTCCAGTTCGAGCTCGCCGATCTCTGCCGTCCCATCGCGTATGCCGCCCTCGCCGACGGTCTCGGGGTCGACCTCGGCGCCCGGGTGCCGTTGTCGGACGCGCGCGAGGCCGTCCTCGAGCAGCGTCGGCGCCGCGGGATGGTCCTCGACGTCGACGACCCCGACACGTGGTCGTGCGGGTCCTTCTTCACCAACCCGATCCTGACCCGCGACGAGTTCGACGCGTTCGCGGAGCGCGCGGCGCAGCGGCTGGGCTTCGATGCTCCGACCCCGCCGCGCTTCCCGGAGCAGGACGGCCGGGTCAAGACGAGCGCCGCCTGGCTCATCGAGAAGGCCGGCTTCGGCAAGGGCTTCGGGCTCCCCGGCCCCGCCGCGCTCTCGACGAAGCACACCCTCGCCATCACGAACCGCGGCGGCGCGACGGCCGCGGACGTCCTCGGCCTGGCCCGTCAGGTCCGCGCCGGGGTCCGGGAGGCGTTCGGGGTCGAGCTGGTCAACGAGCCGGTCCTCGTCGGCGAGAGCCTCTGAGCGCATTCCCTGTCGAGCGGACAGCGCACGACGCGGAACGGCCCCGGTCCAGTGGGACCGGGGCCGTTCCGCGTCGCGCGAGGCTCGGGGTGGTCGAGCGGTGGCGTGCTCAGCCGCTCAGCTTGACCGTGAAGGCCTGGGCGGGGATCGCCGAGTTGGTCGTGGTGACCTTGTACGACGGGCGCTGGAACTTGAGGACCACGGGTCCGGTCGAGCCCTTGTCGATCTTGAAGAAGAGCCAGCCGTCCTTGGTCTCGCCGCGCTTCGCGGTCGCGAGCGGGGTGCCGAACGTCGTGCCGAACTCCGTCGTCGGAGCGACGAAGGCCCCGGTCGGCCCGACCTGCAGGCTGAACATGGTCGGGTCGATCGTCGCCGAGTAGCGCTTGCCTGCGACGTTGTGCAGCGACACCCCGACGATCTCGAAGTTGGCTGCGCTGACGGGGTTGCCGGCGGGCCACGGGATCGAGCGCGAGAGGGTGACGGCGGTGATCGTGTGCCCGAGGACCGGGTCCTTGATCGTCGCGTTGATCTTCGTGTCGGTCCGCGTCGCCGTGGCCGACGGGGTGTCCGACGTCGTCGGGACGCTCGACGTCGTCGAGGAGCCGGTCGATGTGCCGGGCGCCGTCGTCGCTCCGGCGGGGGCGGTGGGAGAGGAGGTCACGGCGTCCTCACCGCTGCAGGCGCCGAGCGCGAGCAGCGGCACGAGGACGCCGGCTACGGCGAGGCGTCGCAGCGTGGTCGTGGGGTCGCCGAGGTGGCCGTGCTGGGGCGTCGTCAAAGGTGTCATGGCCCGACCAGCATGACCTCCGACGTGCGCGCGGGGCAAACCAGGACGCGGTCGTCGCGGTCAGCCATCGAGGATGCTCCGGTCCGTTCTGCCCCGGTTTGGTCACTCGGGCCACGCACGGTCATGGCCGAGCGCGTCACGTGGTCGTGAGCCACGTCTCGATGTCGGCCACGGCCGCCTTGCGGACGTGCTCGGGCGCCCTGCTGGCCGTCAGGGAGCTCGTCGCGAAGGCCGCGAGGCCGGCGTCGTCGAAGCCGAGGTCGCGGGCGGCGGCATACTGCGCCGCGAGGCGGCTGCCGAAGAGCAGCGGGTCGTCGGCCCCCAGCGCGATCCCGATCCCGGCGTCGACGAGTCGGCGCAGGGGGACCTCCGCGGCCGCGGCGTAGACCCCGAGCGCGACGTTGCTGCCGGGGCAGACCTCGAGGGTCACCCCCGCCTCGGCCACGGCGTCGAGGACCTGCGGATCCTCCACGCAGCGCACGCCGTGCCCGATGCGGTCCGGGGCGAGGTGCTCGAGGGTCTCCATGACCGACTGTGCCCCGAGGAGCTCGCCGCCGTGCGGGACGAGCGCGAGCCCCGCCCGACGCGCGATGGCGAAGGCGGGTGCATACTCCTCCGTCACGCCACGACGCTCGTCGTTGGACAGGCCGAAGCCGACGACCGTGCCCGCGTCGTCACCGGCATACCGCGCGGCGAGGCGGGCGAGGGTGCGCGCCTCCAGGGGATGGCGCATGCGGCTCGCGGCGACGACGACGGCCACGCCGATCCGGCCCGACGCGGAGACGGCCCTGGCCTCGTCGAGGACGATCTCGAGCGCCGGGGTGATCCCGCCCACGAACGGGGCGTAGGACGTCGGGTCGACCTGGATCTCGAGCCAGCGCGAGCCCTCGGCGGCGTCGTCCAGAGCCGCCTCGCGCACGACCCGGCGCATGTCCGACTCACCGCGGACGCAGGCCCGGGCCGCGTCGTAGAGCCGCTGGAAGCGGAACCACCCCCGCTCGTCGGTCGCCCGGGCGAGGTGCGGCGGCCAGGCGGTCAGGAGCGCGTCGGGCAGCCGGATGCCGTGGTGCACGGCGAGGTCGCGGACCGTCTCGACCCGCATCGAGCCGGTGAAGTGCAGGTGCAGGTGGGCCTTGGGCAGGTCCTGCACCGAGCGCGTCATGCGGGCCAGTGTGGCATCGCCGACCCCCGAGTGCTCCTGGGGGCCCGCTGCGCCGTCCGACCGGACCTCGAGAGCGGGTCAGCCCTCGTCGTCGCCCTCGTCGGACGCGGGGCCGCCGGTGTTGGCGATGATGTGCATCGCGGCCTCCTCGGCCGATGCGGCCGCGCCGTCGACACCCACGTCGCGGGCCCACACCTGGCTCTCCTCGTCCTCGTGGGCGCCCTCGTCGTCGGCGACGAGCCGCCCGGCCCGGGCGTCGCCCACCTCGGAGTCACCCAGCCAGTCGTCCTCGGCGTCGATGGAGTCGGGGTCGTCGCCGCCGACCCGCTCCTCGTCGAGACCGCTCTCGTTGAGCGGCGCCCCGTAGGCCGAGTTGGGGTCGGGCACCTCCTGCTGGATCCGCTGGTCGATCGTCTCGTCGAGGGACTGCTCGTAGGCGGTCGTGCCGAAGGCGGTGGAGCCCTGGGCCCTCTCGCTCGGGGAGTACCCCCGGTCGAGGGCGTCGTCGACGTCGTCGGCGTCGAGGGTGTCCTCGGGCTGGAGCTGGTCCTCGTCGTCGACGCTGTAGCTGGTCAGGTCGTCGTCGAGGTTCTCGTTGGGCACATCGCTGGTCATCGGGCCACTCCTTCGGTCTGCTGCACGCCTGTCGCGTCGTCCTCGGTGGGACCCGACCGGTCTGCCGTGATCTTCTCGGCCGCGGCGAGCGCGACGCAGGTCGCCACGCCGGCCATGGCCGTGCGCACCTCGTCGAGCACCGGGAACGTCGGTGCGAGGCGGATGTTGCGGTCGCGCGGGTCGTGGCCGAGCGGGAAGGACGAACCGGCGGGCGTCAGGGCGATGCCCGCCTCCTTGGCGAGCGCGACGACGCGGGAGGCGGTGCCGTCGAGGACGTCGAGGTTGACGAAGTAGCCGCCGGTCGGGCGGGTCCACTCGGCCACGCCCAGGCCCGCGAGGCCCGACGTCAGGGCCTCGTCGACCGCGGCGAACTTCGGGGCGATGATCTCGCGGTGCTTGCGCATGTGGGCGCGGACCCCTTCGGCATCCCCGAAGAACTCGACGTGCCGCAGATGGTTGACCTTGTCGGGCCCGATGGAGCCCATCGACAGGTGCTTGAGGTACCACGCGATGACGGGCTTCGACGCGGCGAGGACGGCGACGCCGGCACCCGCGAAGGTGATCTTCGACGTCGAGGCGAACATGATCGGCCGGTTCGGGTGCCCGGAGGCCGCCGCGAGCGTGAGGATGTCGGCGCTCTTCGCCTCGACCTCGGTGAGGTGGTGGAACGCGTAGGCGTTGTCCCAGAAGATCGTGAAGTCGGGCGCCGCGGTCGGCATCGCGGCGAGGCGTGCGGCGACCTCCTGCGAGACGACGGCGCCGGACGGGTTGGCGTAGGTCGGCACGATCCAGATGCCCTTGATGCTCGGGTCGTCCTTGACGAGCGCCTCGACGGCCGGCATGTCGGGACCGTCCTGGTGCATGTCGACGGTGACCATCTCGATGCCGAACGACGCGAGCATCGAGAAGTGCCGGTCGTAGCCGGGGACGGGGCAGATGAAGCGGACCTTCTCCTCCTGCGACCACGGCCGGGGCGAGTCGACGCCCCCGAAGAGGAGGAAGTCGACGATGGTGGAGTACATCATCGTCAGGCTGGAGTTGCCCCCGCAGATGACCTGGTCGGGGGAGGTCCAGAGCAGCTCGGCGAAGATCTCGCGGAGCTGGGCGAGGCCCTCGAGGCCGCCGTAGTTGCGCACGTCGACACCGTCGCGGTCCGTGGCCGTGCTCGGCAGGTGGAGCAGGTCGTTGGACAGGTCGAGCTGGGCCGGCGCGGGCTTGCCCCGCGTCAGGTCGAGCTTGAGGCCCCGGGCGCGCAACGCCGCGTAGGCCTCCTGCTGCTCGGCGAGGAAGCCGGCCAGCTCGTCGTCGGACAGGGACGCAAGGGGGGTGCGCGGGTCGGTCACCTCCCGATCCTCCCACTCCTTCGCGGCGTCGTGGCAGGACGGTCCGTATGCCGGGTGCCTGGCGCCCGACGTGGACGCGACGGCCCGCGAGTGGGTGTCGGCTACGTCTCCGTCGGGTTTCGGCAGGTCTTCGGCGGCGGTCCGGCAGGTCCTCACGGGGCCGGTTCGCCATGGCCCCTGATGTCCCGTATGATCTTCCTTCGGACGGCTGCCGCTGGCCACGCTGGCGCGTGCCGTCCACCCAGCCGAGGCACCCACCGGTCTCGGCAAAGGGCAATAGCTCAATTGGTAGAGCTCTGGTCTCCAAAACCAGCGGTTGGGGGTTCGAGTCCCTCTTGCCCTGCGCATCCGGTCGACGTCCACCAGGCGTCGACGGTGGTGTCCGCGTCGATGCGGTTGCATCGGCGCACATGGTCGTCGTGCAGATGGCGGCACGCGGCTCAGCCCAGCGTCCTGGGCACCTGTCGCGGGCCGGGTACCCAGGCAGAAAGAAGGAATCGTGACGGAGACGAGCGCCAAGCGCGGGTCCGGCCGGGCTGACAGGACCCGTGGCGGCAACCCCGTTTCTCGGTTCTTCGGCGCGGTGAGCCTCTTCGTGCGCCAGATCCTCGACGAGTTGCGCAAGGTCGTGCGCCCGACGGGTCCCGAGCTCGTCCGCTACACCACGGTCGTCGTCGTCTTCGTCGTCATCATGATGGCGCTCGTGTCGGTCCTCGACTTCGGCCTGAGCAAGCTCATCTCCTGGGTCCTCACGGGCACCCCGATCTGAGGTCGCCCGTGGCCGGCCCACGGAAGTCAGCACCAGCCCGAGAGGCTGGACCACCAGCAAGGAAGTAGGTCAGAGCGTGTCCGAGCAGATCGCCCCCGAGGGCGCAGCGAGCACCGAGCACATCGAGAGCGACGTCGAGGACCTCGGCGCCGAGTCCGGTGTCGCCTCGCAGGTCGACGCCTCGGACGCTGCCGACGCCACCGAGACCGAGTCCGTCCAGGCAGAGTCCGTCGAGACCGGGTTCGTCGAGCCTGAGTTCGTCGAGGCCGAGTCCGTCGAGACCGAGTCCGTCGAGACCGCCGCGGACGGGGCCGACGCGCCTGCCGCTGAGGCCGAGGCCGAGGTCGACCCCGTCGCCGCCTTCAAGGCCGACCTCCGCTCGCGCTTCGGCGACTGGTACGTCATCCACTCCTACGCGGGCTACGAGAACCGGGTCAAGACCAACCTCGAGACGCGCATCCAGACCCTCAACATGGAGGACTTCATCTTCGAGATCGAGGTCCCCATGGAGGAGGTCACCGAGATCAAGAACGGGCAGAAGAAGCTCGTCCGCCGCGTCCGGATGCCCGGATACGTCCTCGTCCGCATGGACCTCACCGACGAGAGCTGGGGCGCCGTGCGCCACACCCCGGGCGTCACCGGCTTCGTCGGCAACGCGCACCAGCCGGTGCCGCTGTCGATCGACGAGGTCTTCACGATGCTTGCCCCCAACCTGGAGACGGCCGCCGCCAAGGGCGAGTCCGGCGCCGCCGCTGCCTCCGCAGCCCCGAAGACGGCCGCCGTCGTCGACTTCGAGGTCGGCGAGTCCGTCACCGTCATGGAGGGTCCGTTCGAGACCCTCCCCGCCACGATCTCCGAGATCAACACCGACACGCAGAAGCTCAAGGTGCTCGTCTCGATCTTCGGCCGGGAGACCCCGGTCGAGCTCTCCTTCTCCCAGGTCGCCAAGATCTGACCGAAGGACGTCCGGTCCGCAAGGACGCTGCAACCGGGTCATCGCCCACGGCGTAGGCCCACCCACCAAGAAGGCAAGGAACCATGCCCCCCAAGAAGAAGGTCGCCGGCTTCATCAAGCTGCAGATCCAGGCCGGTGCGGCCACCCCGGCCCCGCCCGTCGGCCCGGCGCTCGGTCAGCACGGCGTCAACATCATGGAGTTCGTCAAGGCGTACAACGCCGCGACGGAGGCCCAGCGTGGCAACGTCATCCCGGTCGAGATCACGGTCTACGAAGACCGCTCGTTCACGTTCGTCACCAAGACGCCCCCGGCCGCCGAGCTCATCAAGAAGGCTGCCGGCGTCGCCAAGGGCTCCGGCGAGCCCCACAAGACCAAGGTCGCCAAGCTCTCGCGCGAGCAGGTCCTCGAGATCGCCCGCACGAAGATGGAGGACCTCAACGCCCACGACGAGGAGATGGCGGCCCGCATCATCGCCGGCACCGCTCGTTCGATGGGCATCGACACCGAGCTCTGAGCCGACCCGGTTCGAGCTCGACCACCGGCGCGAGCCAGCTCGCGCCGGTGGGCCCGCCCAGCGGCATACGGCCGAGGGAGCGGGCCCACGTGGGAGGACCAGCGCTGGTCCGTCACCACGACTCCACCAGGAAACCATCAGGAGCAGAAATGAAGCGCAGCAAGAACTACCGCGCCGCCGCCGAGCTCATCACGCCCGGCAAGATCTACGCGCCCCTCGAGGCCGTCCGCGTCGCGAAGCAGACCGCCAAGGCGAAGTACGACGAGACCGTCGAGGTCGCCATGCGCCTCGGCGTCGACCCGCGCAAGGCCGACCAGGCCGTCCGCGGCACGGTCAACCTCCCGCACGGCACGGGCAAGACCGCCCGCGTCCTCGTCTTCGCCAACGGCGACAAGGCCGACGCCGCCCGTGAGGCCGGCGCCGACTTCGTCGGCTCGGACGACCTCCTCGAGAAGGTCGCCGGCGGCTGGCTCGACTTCGACGCCGTCGTCGCCACGCCCGACCTCATGGGCAAGGTCGGTCGTCTCGGCAAGGTCCTCGGCCCGCGCGGCCTCATGCCGAACCCGAAGACCGGCACCGTGACGATGGACGTCGCCAAGGCCGTCACCGACATCAAGGGCGGCAAGATCGAGTTCCGCGTCGACAAGCACGCCAACCTCCACTTCATCATCGGCAAGGTCTCCTTCGACGAGGCCAAGCTCGTCGAGAACTACGCCGCCGCGCTCGAGGAGATCCTCCGTCTCAAGCCGTCCTCCTCCAAGGGCCGCTACATCGAGAAGGCCACCGTCTCCACGACGATGGGCCCGGGCATCCCGCTCGACTTCTCCAAGACGCGCAACCTCCTCGTCGAGGAGGACGCACAGGCCTGATCGCCTGAGCTTCTGCCGAGAGCCCGTCACCCCTCGTGGGTGGCGGGCTCTCGGCATCTGCGTATGCCGTTGGGCTGAGGCGGTGCGTCGCCTGCCGGCGCTCGCGGCGGGTGAGTCGCCTCCCGAGGCTCGCGGCGAGAGCGCGTGCCGTTGGGCTGGGGGGTGCGTCGCCTGCCGGCGCTCGCGGCGAGAGCGCGTGCCGTTGGGCTGGGGCGGCGCGTCGCCTGCTGGCACTCGCGGCGAGAGCGTCGACGGCCGGTTCGTCGCGATTGTGACCTTCCGGCGAACGCCGCCCGCCGCCGATGCCGCTCGCCCCGGCAGACGAAGCACCTGCGGATGGTGACGCGCGTTGCCCCTTCACCGAATCGTCATCGCCTTGGTTCGTCGTCGCGCCTCACCAACTCGGCCGGGGCGGACTTGTTCTGGGGTTTCGGCCCGGATCGCCTGGATTTGTTCGCCGGGGCGGACTTGTTCTGGGGTTTCGGCCCGGATGGCCGGATCTTCTTCGCCGGGGCGGACTTGTTGTGGTCTGGGGTGCGCGGATCCCTTCGCCTCTCGGAGCTCGCCCGGAACTGGGCGGGGCTCTCGGCCCGCTCGGGTGGGTCTGCGGGTCTACTTTCGACAGATGAGTCGACAAAACAGACGTAACAGGCGCTGGGTGGTCGCCCTCACGGCCACCGGACTCCCGCTCGCGCTCATCGCGCCCCAGGCTGCGGCTTCGGGAACGAGCGGCACAGGCTCCACGACCAACCGAGGGTGGCACGGCCACCCGACCGACCTGCCGAAGGTCCCCCTCATGGTCGGGGGCGGGGGAGCGGTCAGCTCCGTCGACCGCGACGCCTCCCAGGTGGGCATCGACGTTCTCGCGCGGGGTGGCAACGCGGCCGATGCCGCCATCGCCACGGCCGCGGCGCTCGGGGTGACCGAGCCTTACAGCACCGGCATCGGTGGTGGCGGCTTCCTCGTCTACCGCGACGCACGCACCGGGGCGGTCTCGACGATCGACGGCAGGGAGACGGCCCCGTCGACCTTCACGGACACGACGTTCACGAGCGGCGGTAAGCCGATGGACTTCACCACTGTCGTCAACTCCGGCCTCTCGGTCGGGGTGCCCGGAACGCCGGCCCTCTGGGACAAGGCCCTGCGCGACTTCGGCACGCTCTCGCTCAACGACGCGCTGAAGCCGGCCGAGCGCCTCGCAGCCCAGGGATTCGTCGTCGACCAGACCTTCCACGACCAGACCGTGGCCAACGCGGCACGGTTCGCGCGGTTCCCCGAGACGGCTCGGGTCTTCCTCCCGGGCGGGCAGGCGCCCGCGGTCGGCTCGACCTTCACGAACCCGGACATGGCTCGGGCCTACCGGACCCTGCGCACCCAGGGCGTCTCGGCGCTCTACGACGGTCCGCTCGGCCAGGCGATCGTCAACGAGTCCAACGCACCGCACACCGTGCCCGGGATGCCGGTCATGCCCGGGCAGCTGACGATGAACGACCTACGGGACTACCGAGCGCTGGCCAAGGCCCCGATCCACTCGCAGTACAAGGGCTTCGACGTCTACGGCATGCCCGTGCCGAGCTCGGGCGGCATCGCGGTGGCGGAGATCCTCAACCTGATGGCGGCGTACGAGGAGCGCACCGGGGTCCCGACAGGATCGCTGTCTCAGGTCGACTACCTCCACCGCTTCTCGGAAGCCTCGGCGACGGCGTTCGCCGACCGCAACCGGTATGTCGGTGACGTCCCCGGGGTTCCGGTGGCCGAGCTGACGAGCCGCGGCTTCGCGGCCGAGCGGGCCTGCCTGTTCAGCCCGTCTGCGGCCCAGCCCCGGCCGATCCCGTTCGGGTCTCCCGACGGCAGCTACAGGTCATGCGCTCCCGGAGTCGCAGCGCAGCCCTCGCCCCGCGAGGGCCTTTCGACGAGCCATCTGACGGTCATGGACCGGTGGGGCGACGTCGCCTCGTACACCCTGACGATCGAGCAGACCGGCGGCTCGGGCATCACGGTGCCGGGCTACGGGTTCCTGCTCAACAACGAGCTGACGGACTTCAACTTCACGCCGCTCACGCCCGGCGTGCCCGACCCGAACCTCCCGGGGCCGGGCAAGCGACCGCGTTCCTCGATGAGCCCGACGATCCTGCTCGACGACGGCAAGCCGTTCCTCGCCGTCGGGTCACCGGGTGGGGCGACGATCATCACGTCGACGAGCCAGACGATCCTCGGTTACCTTGACCGCGGTCTCCCGCTCGTCGACGCCATCGCGGCCCCGAGGCTGTCGTCGCGCAACGGCTCGAGCGAGGGTGCCGAGCCGGCGCTCCTCTCGGGTGACGCGGCCGCCGGTCTCGTCTCGCTCGGCCACAAGCTGAGCAATGCCGGAGAGATCGGGGCGGTCACCGCCATCCGGGCTCTCAGCGACGGCCAGTTCGAGGCCGCGGCCGAGACGGTCCGTCGCGGGGGTGGGTCGGCCATGGTGGTGCAGCCGCAACCGTGACGCATGTCGTGAGGGTCGGCGGGCGTGCAGCCCGTCGGCCCTCTCGGCTCGGGCGTGGCCCACGTGCGCGGGCCGGGCGGGCCCGACGCCCGACGGCCCTCGCGGCGAGAGCGTCGGCGGCCGGTTCGCGTTGAGGTTTCCGCTTCTGTGAGCCGGCCGCCGCCGATGCCGCTCGCGCCGTCAGGCCCCGTGCCCTCTCGTATGCTGCTCGGCACGTTGGGAGGCCGCGCGGGCCGGGGGTTTGGACCCAGCGGCATACGTCTCGTCGGACCGTCTGGGAGGGGTCGTAGGATCGGGGCTCGCCCGGCCCTGGTAGCGGTCGGGGTCGATGTGGAGGAGAGCCGCAATGCCCGAAGCGTTCGTCTACGACGCGGTCCGCACGCCGTTCGGTCGCTACGGCGGCGCCCTCGCGGGGATCCGGCCGGACGACCTCGCGGCACTGGTGGTCAGGGAGATCGTCGCGCGGGCGCCGGGTCTGCGGGGCGAGGGCGCGACGCAGGTCGACGAGGTCGTGCTCGGCAACGCGAACGGGGCGGGCGAGGAGAACCGCAACGTGGCGCGCATGGCATCGCTCCTCGCGGGCCTCCCGACGTCCGTTCCCGGCTCGACGGTGAACCGGCTCTGCGGGTCGAGCCTCGACGCGGCGATGATCGGGTCGCGGCAGATCGCGACCGGCGAGGCCGACGTCGTCATCGTCGGTGGTGTCGAGTCGATGTCCCGGGCGCCGTGGGTGCTGCCGAAGACCGACCGACCCTATCCCGCGGGCGACCTCGCCCTGTCCTCCACGACGTTGGGGTGGCGGCTCGTCAACCCCGCGATGCCGCCCGAGTGGACGGTGTCGTTGGGGGAGGCGACCGAGCAGCTGCGCGAGAGGTACGGGATCACGCGCGATCGGCAGGACGCGTTCGCGGCCCGGTCGCACGAGCTGGCCGCGGCGGCCTGGGACGACGGGTTCTACGACGACCTCGTCGTCGCGGTGCCCGGAGTGGACCTGGCCCGTGACGAGTCGATCCGGCCCGACACGACGGTCGAGCGGCTCGCCGGCCTCAAGACGGTCTTCCGGTCGGTCACGGACGGAGGCACGGTGACGGCCGGCAATGCGTCGCCGCTCAACGACGGCGCGTCCGCCGTCCTGCTCGGCAGCCTGGCCGCGCACGAGCGCCTCGGCCTCGACCCCGTGGCCCGGATCGCGGGTCGGGCGTCGAGCGCGCTCGAGCCGCATTTCTTCGGGTACGCCCCGGTGGAGGCCGCGAACCGCGCGTTGGCCCGCGCGGGCATCACCTGGGCCGACGTGTCGGCCGTCGAGCTGAACGAGGCCTTCGCCGCGCAGTCGCTGGCCTGCCTGGATGCGTGGCCGGTCGACCCTGAGATCGTCAACGGTCGGGGTGGGGCGATCGCCATCGGCCACCCGCTCGGGGCCTCGGGAGGGCGCGTGCTCGGCACCCTCGCCCGGAGCCTGCACCGCGGCGGTGGCCGCTGGGGAGTCGCCTGCATCTGCATCGGGGTCGGTCAGGGCCTGGCCGTCGTCCTCGAGAACGTCACCGGCTGACCGCCGCTCGAGGGGCGGGGTCGAGGGGCGGGATCGAGGGGCGGGATCGAGGGGCGGGGTCGAGCCACCGCTCCTCGTCATGCGTGCAGAGGTCGATCCCCGAGGTCAGGCGGCCTTCGGGGTGGGCCACGGCCACGCCGTGCAGCCCTTGAGGCCGTAGGTCTGCTGCATCATCACCGGGGCCACCTTCCCCGGCCCCGCGCAGTAGGCGTGCCCGTGTCCGATGCCGTGGCCGACCTCGTGGTTGACGAGGTAGATCCGGTATGTCGCGACATCCGCGCCGTAGGCGTCGGCGCCGAGCTGCCAGCGCCGGAGGTTGAGCACGACCCGGCCGCCGTTGTGGCAGCTGACCTGACCGCGGGTCTGGAGCGGGGCACACAGCTGGTCGGTCGTGTCGGGACTGGCCAGGGTGATCCTCAGGTCGACGTCTGCACCGCCCGCTGCCGCCGCGGCGGAGACGTTGACGAAACGCACGCCGTCGCGGGTCTGCCAGCCGCGAGGGTCGCCCAGGACGGTCGCGACGGTCGTCGCCACCTCGGTCGGGTTCACGCCGAGGCCACCCTCGATCTCGACCGTGTAGCGCACGAGGCGGCCCGACGACGTCGTGGCACGGACGGCGCTCGCTGGCACGTCGACGACGGTGAAGGTGCCGCTGCCGCGCTCGACGACGCGCGCGGCGCCGGCCTTCGCCGCCGCAGTGACCGTCGCGCCGGTGTCCGCAGGCACGCTCTCAGCCGCGTCGGCCGGGTCCGTCCCGCTCCCGACCGGCCGCGTCCCGACCTCGAACGAGTAGCGCGCCAGCGTGGCCACCTCACCCATCGGTGGAGGAGCCTGCTCGTCGGCCCTCGCGACCGACCACACGTCGGCGGCGATGCAGAGACCGACGGCGAGGCTCGCAGCGAGGCGTCGACGACGCACCTGCGCAGCTCGGCGCCCACCCCCACCACTCGGCATGGGGCCACGCTAGGGGAACGCCGAGGCGAATGCGAGAATGCTCCACGCCACGCCGGAACCGACGGCCGGATGACCGGTCCGCGAGGCCGCCCTGGCCACCCGACGCCGCCTGCGCGCGCGTGGCCGCCGCCCTCGATTTGGTCGCGGACGCACCGAGCACGTACCCTGATCATCGACCAATGACCGCCGGTTGGAGGACGTGGGCTCCACGCCCCTCCCGAAGGTTCCGCACGATGCGGGCAGCCAGCGCAGGACACGAAGCCCAACGGCATACGTCGGTATGCAGCCAAGCCCCGTGCGCCCTGCGCCGGGGCCTTTGTCGTGTTGGCCCTCTGCCGGCGGCGCAACGCAAGGGAAGGAGGCCCAGATGGCAAACGTCGAGAAGACGGCAGCCATTGCCGAGATCGCGGACAAGTTCCGTGAGTCCGGCGCGGCCGTTCTCACCGAGTACCGCGGCCTCACCGTCGCCCAGCTCTCGCAGCTGCGCAGCTCGCTCCGGGAACACGCCACCTATGCCGTGGTCAAGAACACGCTGACGGAGATCGCAGCCAAGGAGGCCGGTATCACGGCCTTTGACGGCCACCTCCAGGGCCCGAGCGCCATCGCCTTCGTGACCGGTGACCCGGTCGAGGCTGCCAAGGGTCTGCGTGACTTCGCCAAGGCACACCCCCTCCTCGTGATCAAGGCTGGCGTCCTCGACGGCAAGTCCTTGAGCCCCGAGGAGATCACGAAGCTTGCGGACCTCGAGTCCCGCGAGGTTCTCCTGGCCAAGATGGCGGGGGCCATGAAGGGCTCCCTCAGCAAGGCCGTCTACCTCTTTGCCGCACCTCTCGCGCAGACGGCCCGCCTGGTCGACGCCCTGCGCCAGAAGGTCGAGGCCGAGGGTCCCGCCACGCCGGCCGCCGCGGCCGACGAGGCTCCGGCTGCTGCCGACGCAGAGGCCACCACCGACGTCGCCGAGGGTGGCGACGAGAACTGACGTCACGTCGGTTCATCCATCACAACGCCACTCACGGCAATACACAGGAAGGAAGCCATCATGGCGAAGCTCAGCACTGACGAGCTCCTTGACGCTTTCAAGGAGATGACCCTCATCGAGCTCTCCGAGTTCGTGAAGCTCTTCGAGGACACCTTCGAGGTCACGGCTGCCGCTCCGGTCGCCGTCGCCGCCGCCGGTGTCCCCGCGGGCGCCGCTCCCGAGGCCGCCGAGGAGCAGGACGAGTTCGACGTCGTCCTCGTCGCCGCCGGCGACAAGAAGATCCAGGTCATCAAGGAGGTCCGCGCGCTCACGAGCCTCGGCCTCAAGGAGGCCAAGGACCTCGTCGACGGCGCTCCCAAGCCCGTCCTCGAGAAGGTCGACAAGGCTGCGGCCGAGAAGGCCAAGGAGCAGCTCGAGGGCGCCGGCGCCACCGTCGAGCTCAAGTGAGCCGTCCCGGCTAGCCGGGATCTCCAGCAGTACCGCGAAGGCGGGTCCGACTCCGGTCGGGCCCGCCTTCGGCGTTCAACGCTCATGGGGCCCGCACGGCACGACGGCGCTCGCGGCGAGAGCGTCGTCGGCCCACGTATGCCGCTCACTGACCTCCCAGCGGACGCGGGCCGCCGCCGATGCCGCTCCCACCGCCATGCCGCGCGGATCAACGGGCGCGGGGTCGCTCGGGCGGCCGATTCATGGGCGGCGCCATGGCAGGGGACGGGGCGTCGCCGCGAGACGATGCGCCGCCCATGCTCCTGAGGCCGCGTGAGCGGCTCTGCGCCCGTCTCGGCGGGCGGGCTTCCCGATGCCCATGCTCCTGAGGCCGCGTGAGCGGCCCCGCGTTCGGCTCGCTGAGGGTCTGAGAGACGCGGGGGTCAGGCGTGGGCGAGGGCGTCCTCGAGGGCGGTGATGACGAGGGCGACGCGGTCGCGGCGGGCGTTGTGGCCCATGAGGCCGATGCGCCAGACCGTCGAGGCGTACTGGCCGGCGCCCGCACCGATCTCGATGTCGTGCTTCTCGAGGAGATAGCGGCGGACGTCGGCCGAGTCGACACCGTCGGGCACGCGAACGGTGGTCAGCTCGGGCAGGCGGTGGCCCTTGGCCGCGAAGAGCTCGAGCCCGATCTCCTCCAGGCCGTCCTGGAGCAGCTGCCCGGCCTCGGCGTGCCGGGCCCAGACGTTCTCGAGGCCCTCGGCGGCGATGCGCTGGAGGGCGGCGTGGAGGCTCGCGACCATGGCCGTGGGTGCGGTGTGGTGGTAGGTCCGTTGGCCTGCTCCGGAGGCTTCGCCGACGTACCCGCCGAGGAGGCCGAGGTCGAGGTACCACGAGGACGGGCGCTCGACGCGCCGCTCGAAGGCGCGGTCGTTGATCGTGAAGGGTGCGAGCCCGGGGGCGACGCCGAGGCACTTCTGGGTGCCGGCGTAGCCGACATCGATGCCCCAGGCGTCGGCGCGCAGCTCGATCCCGCCGATGCTCGTCACGGCGTCGACGAGGAGGAGGGCGTCGCCCTTCGCCGCCCCCAGCGCGGCGACGTCGGAGCGGACGCCGGTGGATGTCTCGGCATGGACGGCGGCGATGATCTTCGGGCTCGGGTGCGCCGAGACGACACGCTCGACGTCGACCGGCTGACCCCACTCGTGGTCGACCGGGACCACCTCGGCGCCGTGGCGGGCGGCGACGTCGCACATCCGCTGTCCGAAGAGGCCGTTGACCGCGACGACGACCACGTCACCGGGGTGAACGAGGTTGACGAAGGCGGCCTCCATGCCGGCCGATCCGGTGGCCGACAGGGGCAAGGTCCGCCGGTTGTCGGTGCCCCATGCGAGGCGCAGCAGGTCGCACGTCTCGTCCATGATGGCGAGGAACTCGGGGTCGAGGTGACCGAGCAGGGGAGCGGCGAGGGCGAGGGTCGCCTCGGGATAGGGGTTGCAGGGTCCGGGGCCGAGGAGGTGGCGGTCGGCGAGCGGGCGGGCTGTCGAGGGGACCGGCGTGGTCATGTCAGAAACCTGCTCCCGGGTTGAGGATGCCCTTCGGGTCGAGGGCCTGCTTGATGCGGTGGGTGAGGGCCATGACGTCCGGGCCGAGCTGGTCGGGCAGGGCGGCCCGCTTGAGGCGGCCGACGCCGTGCTCGCCGGTGATGGTCCCGCCGAGTGAGATGGCGAGGGCCATGATCTCTGAGAACGCCTGCGCTGCACGGACCCTCGCCGCCGCGTCGCCTGCGGGGTGCACCACGATCGGGTGCGTGTTGCCGTCACCGGCATGGGCGACGACGGGGATCTCGACGGCGTTGCGCTCGGCGATGGCCGCGATACCGACGAGCAGCTCGGGCAGCAGGGGGACGGGGACCCCGACGTCCTCGAGCATGAGCGACCCCCGGCGTTCGATGGCCGGGAAGGCGGCTCGCCTCGCGGCGGCGAACATCTCGCCCTCGTCGGGGTCGTCCGTGACGAAGCACTCGACGGAACCGTGCGCGAGGCACATCTGCTCCATGTGGGCGATCTCCTCGGCGCGGGCCCCGCCCGGAGCGTCGGACTGGGCGAGGAGCATCGCTCCGGCCGTCCGGTCCAGGCCCATGGACTGGTAGTCCTCGACGGCGTTGATCGACGCCTGGTCCATGAGCTCCAGCATCGACGGACGCAGGGTCCGGCCGATGGCGACGACCGTCCGTGCCGCGACCTCCACGGTGGCGAAGGTCGCGACGAGCGTGGCGCGGGGCGACTGGGCCGGGACGAGCCGGAGGATGGCCCGCGTGACGATCCCGAGGGTGCCCTCGCTGCCGACGAAGAGCTTGAGGAGCGAGAGCCCCGCGACGTCCTTGATCCGCTGCCCGCCGAGCCGGACGAGGGTGCCGTCCGCGAGGACGACGTCGAGGCCGAGGACGTAGTCGGTCGTCACGCCGTACTTCACGCAGCACAGCCCGCCGGCGTTGGTCGCGACGTTGCCGCCGATCGAGCAGATCTCGAAAGACGAGGGGTCGGGCGGGTACCAGAGCCCCTCGACCGCCGCGGCCATCTTGACCTCGGCGTTGAGGGCGCCCGGCTCGACGATCGCCGTGCGCGTCGCCGGGTCGATCTCGATGGCCCGCATGCGCTCGAGGCTGAGGACGATGCACCCGTCGACGGCGTTCGAGCCGCCGGACAGCCCGCTTCCGGCGCCCCGGGGCACGACGGGGACGCCGCCGGCGCTGGCCCATCGCACGGTCTCCTGGACGTCGGCCGCGGTGCGGGCGCGGACCACGGCCAGCGGCATACCGGCGGTGTCGGACTGGGTCCAGTCGCGGCGGTAGGCCTCCATCGTCGCGGGCTCGGTGGTGAGCGCGCCCTCGCTGAGCGCGGCGCCGAGGTCGGCCAGGTCGGGCACAGTCGTCACGTCGCCACGGTAACCGCGCCGCCACCCCTGGTTCGATGTATCCCGCGGTCGAATACGACCCTGGGATACATCGAACCGGGGGTGGCAGTGGCCGGTAGGTTGACGCACATGGGATGGCTGTCGCGCAACAAGAGACCACAGGCTGCGGAGCCGGACGTTCCTGCGCCTGCCGCGGCTGATCCCGTCGGTCCCGTCGGTCCCGTCGTTCCCGAGGCAGGACCCGCGCCGGCCGCTGCCGCAGAGCCGGTGCCGGCGCCTCCCGCGGCCTCGCCGATGGGGGAGTACGGGCCACTCGTCACCGTGACCCGCTTCGAGCTGGCGCCCGAGGAGCTCGAGTGGCAGCTGCCCGTGACCGGCGAGCTCTACCGGGTCCTGCCGGGATCCGACCGGCCCGACTACTCCCTCATGGTGCTCGAGCGCCCCCTCCACTTCTACCCGGCTGCGGGCTTCGACATCGGCCGGGCGGCGCCGGAGCAGCGCGTCGAGGACCGCAAGGGTCGTCCCATGGTCCGCGTCAACGCGCTCCTGCTCTGCGCTCGCTACGTCGGCCAGCAGCTGCACGCGGGCATGGAGGACCTCGCCGTCAACATCGCCTACGTCGTCGACACCTCGCTCGCGCGGGACGCGGTCGTCGACTTCGCCAAGATCGAGTATGCCGCGACCGGCTTCCTCTCCGAGGGCCACGTCGGCCGGCCCACGCCGGCCGCTGCCGGCGAGACCACCGAGGGGACGACCGAGGAGGCGGTTCCGGTCGAGGTCGGCCAGCCGGAGCCGGCCGCCCTCGGGGAGCCGCTCGTCGAACCTCCGGCGGACGGCGTCGTGCCCGAGGGCCTGCCGCCGATGGTCGTCGTCGACGAGGTCGTGCCCGAGGTGGCCCGCCTGCTCAAGGAGGGCATCGAGCAGCAGCGGGGGAGCCGGGTCGAGCGGCTCACGGCCGTCCTGACGCTGGATGCGCAGCACCGGGTCAGCGGCCTGTCGGGCAACGCAGACGGCCAGTCGCCCGTGCCGACTCCGGAGACGTTCGAGCGGCTCAACGAGGCGCTCGCGCCACTCGCCGACCTCCCGCACCGGGACCCCATCGCGAGACTGACGATCCGCCTGGACGGCGAGCGGCTCACCTCAGACGTCGACTACGGCGGCGCCTGAGCGCGCCGGCGTGGAGGGCGGGCCCGGCGGCATACGGACGGGTCTCCGAGGCGCTCGGGGGCCTGCGGCATACTTCACGCTGTGAAGCTCATCCAGGCCAATGGTGTCCCCGAGTCCCTCGCCCGAGTCGACGAGCCGCAGACCGCCCCCGTGCGGGTCGCGCTCGTCCAGCACGCATGGGTCGATGACCCGGGCGAGCTCGTCGAGACGTTCCGCGACGGCATCCGCACGGCGGCGGAGGCCGGCGCGACGATCGTCTTCCTGCCGGAGCTGACGCTGTCGCGCTACCCCGCCGACACGCTCCCGGAGGGGACCCCCTCCGACATCGCGGAGGACCTCGAGACGGGCCCGACCGTGACGTTCGCCCGCGAGGCCGCCCGTGACTTCGGCGTCCACGTCCACGCCTCGCTCTACGAGCGCGCCGACCAGGGCGACGGCCTCGGCTTCAACACCGCCGTCGTCGTGGCACCGTCCGGTGAGGTCGTCGCGCGGACCCGCAAGACCCACATCCCCGTGACGGCCGGCTACTACGAGGACAAGTACTTCCGCCCGGGCCCCGCCGACGACGCCTACCCCGTCGTCGCCCTCGAGCAGCCGCAGGTCCGCCTCGGCCTGCCGACGTGCTGGGACGAGTGGTTCCCCGAGGTCGCCCGCCTCTACTCCCTCGGCGGCGCGCAGGTCCTCTGCTATCCGACCGCGATCGGCTCCGAGCCCGACCACCCCGACTTCGACACCCAGCCCCTGTGGCAGCAGGTCATCGTGGGCAACGGCATCGCCAACGGTCTCTTCATGGTCGTGCCCAACCGCTACGGCACCGAGGGCCTCATCACCTTCTACGGCAGCTCGTTCATCTCCGACCCCTACGGCCGGATCCTCGTCCAGGCCCCGCGCGACGAGGCGGCCGTCCTCGTCGCCGACCTCGACCTCGCCCAGCGGGGTGACTGGCTCGAGCTCTTCCCCTTCCTCTCGACGCGGCGTCCCGACTCGTATGCCGCCCTCACCGCCCCGATCCGTGACGAGCACCGTCGCGACGTGGCGGAGTGAGCACCCGAGCTGAGCACCCCGAGATGAGCACCCCGAGATGAGCATTGCCGCAGGTCAGGCGGGTTCCGGGAGCGGATCGTCCGCTCCCGGACCCTGGCGGATGCCCTCCGAGACGGCCCGCCACGAGTGCACGTGGATGGCCTGGCCGAGCCAGGGCTACACGCTCGGCGACACCCCGACCGAGGTCGAGGCGGCGAGGTCCACGTGGGCCGCCGTCGCCAACGCCGTCATCGAGTTCGAGCCGGTCCGGATGGTCGTCGTGCCGGCCGACCTCGAGGTCGCCGAGCGTCTCCTGCACCCCTCCGTCGAGCTCGTCCCGGCCGAGCTCGACGACGCGTGGATGCGCGACATCGGCCCGACGTTCGTGATCTCCGGTGACGGCGCTCTCGGGGCGGTCGACTGGGTCTTCAACGGCTGGGGCGCCCAGTCCTGGGCGTCCTGGGAGCACGACGCCCGGGTCGGCGCGTTCGTCGGCGGGCTCACGGGCGCGGAGGTCATCTCCTCGCCGCTCGTCAACGAGGGTGGCGGCATCCATGTCGACGGCCTCGGGACGGTGCTGCTCACCGAGACGGTCCAGCTCGACCCGGGCCGCAACCCCGGGCTGACGAGGGCGGACGTCGAGGCCGAGCTGGCTCGCACGATCGGCGCGACGACCGCCCTCTGGCTCCCGCGCGGCCTCACTCGTGACTACGACGAGTTCGGCACCCGGGGGCACGTCGACATCGTCGCGACGATCGCCTCGCCCGGTGTCGTGCTCCTCCACGAGCAGCAGGACCCGAGCCATCCCGACCATGCCGTCTCCCGCGAGCTGCGCGAGCTGCTGGAGGACGCGCGCGACGCCCGCGGCGAGCGGTTCGAGGTCATCGGGGTCCCGGCCCCGCGCACGCTGGCCGACGCGGAGGGCCCGGTCGACTGGTCCTACATCAACCACCTCGTCGTCAACGACGGCGTCATCGCCTGCACCTTCGGCGACGAGCAGGACGAGGCGTCGCTCGCGGTGCTCGCGGAGGCCTACCCGGGCCGGCGCGTGGTCGGCGTCGATGCCCGACCGCTCTTCGACCGTGGCGGCGGCATCCACTGCATCACCCAGCAGCAGCCGGCGGTCTGAGCGGCGCCGACGCCCGCGCCTTACGCCGCGGGGGTGTTCGGTGGCCTGAATGGTCACCGGACACCCCCGGGGGCGGTCTACGGGCCGAGTCAGGCCTGGGGGAGTCGCTTGTGGACGTCCTCGCTCATCCGGACGACGGAGATGGCGAACTCGAGGCCGATACGCACGACCGCGAGCCAGATGAAGGCGAAGAGCGCGCCGATGACGAGCACGATGACGCCGTAGCCGACGCTGTCGGTGAACGCGGTGATGACGTAGACGACGTAGATGACCGCGATCCAGATCGTGGCGAGCACGTAGACGAACTTCACGATCTTCGGCGTGACGAAGGTGTTGAACCCATAGTCGAAGAGCGCCTGGACGAAGCCGCCCGAGCCTCCGCCCATGCCGGCAGTGAGGCCCTGCACGGGTGCCGGCCCGGGTCCCGGCGTCGCCGCCCCGCCCGGCGCGGCGGCATACGACCCGCCGTATCCGCCCGCTGAGGCCAGCCCCGTGGCGGGCGGGGGCGGGACAGGCTCGGGGGAGCCCACGGGCGGCATCGCCACGGGCTCCGCTGCCGGCGGCGATGACGCGCCGAAGGACGGCTGCAGGGGCGCCGTCTCGGCGGGCTGTGGGGGTGGCGGCGGGAGCGGCGCCCCGGTGCCGGCGGGCTGCTCGGGCTGGAAGGCCCCGTCGCCGGGCTCGGGCTCGGAGGGGCGCTGCTCGGGAGGGTTCACGTCTGACACGGTCGTTCCCTTCACGTCACGCAGGGTGGAGACCCGGGTGGGTCCTGCGGCCATGCTAGGCACCCCGGAAGGGCCGCCGGCCTGAAGCGACCGAACCGGTCGTGGACGGCGCCCGGTCGGGCGCGTTCCGTGCTCGGCGAGAGGGTGCCAAAGGGGCCGCGCGACCCCGTCGAACGGGCCGCCACGGAGCAGGCTGATCCGGGCAGGCCTTGACGCGGAGGCCGCGGGGGGCCATATTTCAACGCGTTCCCTTCGCGGAGCTCCCGGTCCGGGGGGCGTCGCAGGTCGGTCCTTCGGGTGACGACCTCCGCCTCTTGACCCGGCTGGACACACCTGCCCTTGTGCGGGTAGGCTAAGCCTTTGCGCTGCCCATGCCCATCCTTCGCGACCATGACCACGATCTCCTCGTGCTCAGGACCCGCGAGCGGAGCCATGCGGTGACGCGGTCTGAAGATTCGAAAAGGCCCGTGGAAGGACCCTCCTTGGCTGCCTCGCGTACTGCGACGAACATGTCCACCGCACAGACCCCTTCGGGGCGTCTGTCCTTCGCGAAGATTCGCGAACCGCTCGAGGTCCCCGACCTCCTGGCCCTTCAGACGGAGAGCTTTGACTGGCTGCTCGGTAACGAGCGCTGGCAGGCTCGCGTCGCCGCGGCCAAGGCCGAGGGGCGTAACGATGTCCCCGACCGGTCCGGGCTCGAGGAGATCTTCGAGGAGATCTCCCCGATCGAGGACTTCAGCGGCTCCATGTCGCTGTCGTTCCGCGACCACCGCTTCGAGGAGACCCGCAAGACGATCGAGTCGTGCAAGGAGCGCGACCAGACGTACGACGCGCCGCTCTTCGTGACGGCCGAGTTCATGAACACCGTCACCGGCGAGATCAAGAGCCAGACGGTCTTCATGGGTGACTTCCCGCTCATGACCGAGCGCGGCACCTTCATCATCAACGGCACCGAGCGTGTCGTCGTCTCGCAGCTCGTCCGCAGCCCGGGCGTCTACTTCGAGCGCACGCCCGACAAGACGTCCGACAAGGACATCTACACGGCCAAGATCATCCCGAGCCGGGGTGCCTGGCTCGAGTTCGAGATCGACAAGCGCGACATGGTCGGCGTCCGCGTCGACCGCAAGCGCAAGCAGTCCGTCACGGTGCTGCTCAAGGCGCTCGGCTGGACCGAGGCGCAGATCCTCGAGGAGTTCGGCGAGTTCGAGTCGATGCGCCTGACGCTCGAGAAGGACCACACCCAGGGCCAGGACGACGCGCTGCTCGACATCTACCGCAAGCTGCGCCCGGGCGAGCCGCCGACCAAGGAGGCCGCGCAGACCCTGCTCGACAACCTCTACTTCAACTCCAAGCGCTACGACCTCGCCAAGGTCGGTCGCTACAAGATCAACAAGAAGCTCGGTCTCGACGGCTCGATCAACGACTCGACCCTCGCGATCGACGACATCGTCGCCACCATCAAGTTCATCGTCACGCTCCACGACGGCCAGGACTCGATGAAGGGCGTCAAGAACGGCGAGGAGGTCGACGTCCGCGTCGAGGTCGACGACATCGACCACTTCGGCAACCGTCGCCTGCGTTCCGTCGGCGAGCTCATCCAGAACCAGGTCCGCACCGGCCTGTCCCGGATGGAGCGCGTCGTCCGCGAGCGCATGACGACGCAGGACGTCGAGGCCATCACGCCCCAGACCCTGATCAACATCCGCCCGGTCGTGGCGTCGATCAAGGAGTTCTTCGGCACCTCGCAGCTCTCGCAGTTCATGGACCAGAACAACCCGCTCGCGGGTCTGACCCACAAACGTCGCCTGTCCGCGCTCGGCCCGGGTGGTATCTCCCGTGACCGCGCCCAGATGGAGGTCCGTGACGTCCACCCGTCGCACTACGGCCGCATGTGCCCGATCGAGACGCCTGAAGGCCCGAACATCGGCCTGATCGGCTCGCTCGCCTCCTACGGCCGGATCAACGCCTTCGGCTTCATCGAGACGCCGTACCGCAAGGTCGTGGGCGGTGTCGTCACCGACGAGATCCACTACCTGTCCGCCGACGAGGAGGACAAGTACGTCGTCGCCCAGGCCAACGCCGCCATCGACCTCGACGGCAACTTCGTCGACGACCGCGTGCTCGTCCGCACCAAGGGTGGCGAGGTCGAGCTGATCCCGGGCGCCGACGTCGACTACATGGACGTCTCGCCGCGCCAGATGGTCTCGGCCGCGACCGCGATGATCCCGTTCCTCGAGCACGACGACGCCAACCGTGCGCTCATGGGCGCCAACATGCAGCGTCAGGCCGTCCCGCTCGTCAAGAGCGAGGCCCCGCTCGTCGGCACCGGTATGGAGTACCGCGCCGCCGTCGACTCGGGCGACGTCGTCCGTGCCGAGAAGGCTGGTGTCGTCCAGGAGGTGTCGGCCGACCTCGTCACCGTCGCCAACGACGACGGCACGTACCAGACGTACCGCATCGCCAAGTTCGCGCGCTCCAACCAGGGCACGAGCTACAACCAGGTCGTCGTCGTCAACGAGGGCGACCGTCTCGAGGCCGGTGGCGTCATCGCCGACGGTCCCGCGACCGATGGTGGCGAGATGGCGCTCGGGCGCAACCTGCTCGTCGCGTTCATGTCGTGGGAGGGCCACAACTACGAGGACGCGATCATCCTCAGCCAGCGCCTGGTCCAGGACGACGTCCTCTCCTCGATCCACATCGAGGAGCACGAGGTCGACGCCCGTGACACCAAGCTCGGCCCCGAGGAGATCACCCGCGACATCCCCAACGTCTCGGAGGACGTCCTCGCCGACCTCGACGAGCGCGGCATCATCCGCGTCGGCGCCGAGGTTCGCGACGGCGACCTGCTCGTCGGCAAGGTCACGCCCAAGGGCGAGACCGAGCTGACCCCGGAGGAGCGCCTCCTGCGCGCGATCTTCGGTGAGAAGGCGCGCGAGGTCCGCGACACGTCGCTCAAGGTGCCCCACGGCGAGACCGGCACGGTCATCGGCGTCAAGGAGTTCCGCGCCGACCAGGGTGACGACCTGCCCCCGGGCGTCAACCAGCTCGTGCGGGTCTATGTCGCCAACAAGCGCAAGATCACTGACGGTGACAAGCTCGCCGGCCGTCACGGCAACAAGGGTGTCATCTCCAAGATCCTCCCGGTCGAGGACATGCCCTTCCTCGAGGACGGCACGCCGGTCGACGTCATCCTCAACCCGCACGGTGTGCCGCGACGCATGAACCTCGGGCAGATCCTCGAGCTGCACCTCGGCTGGGCCGCCTCCCGCGGCTGGAAGATCGAGGGCAGCCCGGACTGGGCCGCCCAGATCCCGGCCGACGCGCACGAGGCCCCCGCGGGCTCGCGCGTGGCGACGCCGGTCTTCGACGGCGCGTCTGAGGAGGTCGTCACCGGCCTGCTCGACTCGACGCTGAAGACGCGTGACGGGGTCCGCCTCGTCGACGCCTCGGGCAAGACGCGCCTCTTCGACGGCCGCTCCGGCGAGCCGTTCCCGGAGCCCGTCGCGGTCGGCTACATGTACATCCTCAAGCTCCACCACCTCGTCGACGACAAGATCCACGCTCGCTCGACGGGTCCGTACTCCATGATCACCCAGCAGCCGCTCGGCGGTAAGGCCCAGTTCGGTGGCCAGCGCTTCGGTGAGATGGAGGTCTGGGCGCTCGAGGCGTACGGCGCCGCCTACACGCTCCAGGAGCTGCTGACGATCAAGTCCGACGACGTCCCGGGCCGCGTGAAGGTCTACGAGGCGATCGTCAAGGGCGAGAACATCCCGGACTCGGGCATCCCCGAGTCGTTCAAGGTCCTCCTCAAGGAGATGCAGTCCCTGTGTCTCAACGTCGAGGTCCTGAGCTCCGACGGCACGACGATCGAGATGAAGGAAAGCGACGAGGAGGTCTTCCGCGCAGCGGAGGAGCTCGGCATCGACCTGAGCCGGCGCGAGCCGTCCAGCGTCGAAGAGGTCTGACCCAGGCCACCACCGACGAGCGGCACGTATGCCGCTGAGCGAGCTCAGCGGCATACGTGACCGAAGTCTTCGAACCAGTCAGACCACAGAGACTTAACGAGAGTTACGAGAGAAGGAACCACGTGCTCGACGTCAACTTCTTCGACGAGCTGCGCATCGGCCTTGCCACGGCGGAGGACATCCGCCAGTGGAGCCACGGCGAGGTCAAGAAGCCCGAGACCATCAACTACCGCACCCTCAAGCCGGAGAAGGAGGGCCTCTTCTGCGAGCGCATCTTCGGTCCGACCCGCGACTGGGAGTGCAACTGCGGCAAGTACAAGCGCGTCCGCTTCAAGGGCATCATCTGTGAGCGCTGTGGCGTCGAGGTCACGCGCGCCAAGGTGCGCCGCGAGCGGATGGGCCACATCGAGCTCGCCGCCCCCGTCACCCACATCTGGTACTTCAAGGGCGTCCCGTCGCGCCTCGGCTACCTGCTCGACCTCGCCCCGAAGGACCTCGAGAAGGTCATCTACTTCGCGGCCTACATGATCACGTCCGTCGACGAGGAGCAGCGGCACGCCGACCTGCCCTCGCTCGAGGCGCAGATCCAGGTCGAGAAGAAGGAGATCGAGAACCGTCGCGACGTCGACGTCAACGCCCGCGCCCAGAAGCTCGAGAAGGACATCGCCGAGCTCGAGGCCGAGGGTGCCAAGGCCGACATCAAGCGCAAGGTCCGCGACTCGGCCGAGCGCGAGATGAACCAGATCCGCAAGCGCGCCGACCAGCTGGTCGAGCGGCTCGAGCAGGTCTGGGACCGCTTCAAGAACCTCAAGGTCCAGGACCTCGAGGGCGACGAGATCCTCTACCGCGAGATGCGTGACCGCTTCGGTCTGTACTTCGAGGGTGGCATGGGCGCCGCCGCGATCCAGAAGCGCCTCGAGTCCTTCGACCTCGACGCCGAGGCGGAGCTCCTCCAGGAGATCATCGCGACCGGCAAGGGACAGAAGAAGACCCGCGCCATCAAGAGGCTCAAGGTCGTCAACGCGTTCCAGATGACGTCCAACCACCCGACCGGCATGGTCCTCGACGCGATCCCGGTCATCCCGCCGGACCTGCGCCCGATGGTCCAGCTCGACGGCGGGCGGTTCGCGACGTCGGACCTCAACGACCTCTACCGCCGCGTCATCAACCGCAACAACCGCCTCAAGCGCCTCCTCGACCTCGGCGCGCCCGAGATCATCGTCAACAACGAGAAGCGCATGCTCCAGGAGGCCGTCGACAGCCTCTTCGACAACGGCCGTCGTGGTCGCCCGGTGACGGGCCCCGGCAACCGTCCGCTCAAGTCGCTGTCCGACATGCTCAAGGGCAAGCAGGGCCGCTTCCGCCAGAACCTGCTCGGCAAGCGCGTCGACTACTCCGGCCGTTCGGTCATCGTCGTCGGCCCGCAGCTCAAGCTGCACCAGTGCGGCCTGCCCAAGCAGATGGCGCTCGAGCTGTTCAAGCCGTTCGTGATGAAGCGCCTGGTCGACCTCGACCACGCCCAGAACATCAAGTCGGCCAAGCGCATGGTCGAGCGCGCGCGCCCGGTCGTGTGGGACGTCCTCGAAGAGGTCATCACCGAGCACCCGGTCCTGCTGAACCGTGCACCCACCCTGCACCGACTCGGCATCCAGGCGTTCGAGCCGCAGCTCGTCGAGGGCAAGGCCATCCAGATCCACCCGCTCGTCTGCTCGGCCTTCAACGCCGACTTCGACGGTGACCAGATGGCCGTCCACGTGCCGCTGTCGGCGGAGGCGCAGGCCGAGGCCCGCATCCTCATGCTCTCGAGCAACAACATCCTCAAGCCGGCCGACGGTCGCCCCGTGACCATGCCGACGCAGGACATGATCACCGGCATCTTCCACCTCACCGACGCCATCGACGGTGGCGGCATCGGCGCGGGCCGGGCGTTCACGTCCCCGTCGGAGGCCCGGATGGCCTTCGACCGTGGCGAGATCCAGCTCGGCTCGATGATCAAGCTGCGCCTGACGGACGCCGTTCCGCCGGCCGGCTTCGAGCTGCCCGAGGGTGTCGAGGCGGGGGAGGACGGTCTCGTGCCGTCGATCACCCTCGAGACGACGCTCGGCCGCGCGATCTTCAACGACACGCTGCCGGTCGACTACCCGTTCGAGAACCGCCCGGTCGACCGCAAGCGCCTCTCGGCGATCGTCAACGACCTCGCGGAGCGCTACTCCAAGGTCCAGGTCGCCGCGTCCCTCGACGCCCTGAAGGAGGCCGGCTTCCACTGGTCGACCCGCTCGGGCTGCACCGTCGCCATCTCCGACGTCACGACGCCGGACAACAAGGCGGAGATCCTCGAGGGCTACGAGACGAAGGCTGCCAAGGTCCAGACGCAGTACGAGCGCGGTCTCATCACCGACGACGAGCGTCGCCAGGAGCTCGTCGAGATCTGGACGCAGGCGTCCAACCAGGTCGCCAAGGAGATGGAGACCAACTTCCCGCGCACGAACCCCATCTACCGGATGGTGTCCTCGGGCGCTGGTGGTAACTGGTTCCAGATCCGTCAGATCGCCGGTATGCGAGGCCTCATGGCCAACCCGAAGGGCGAGATCATCCCGCGCCCGATCAAGGCGAACTTCCGTGAGGGCCTCACGGTGCTCGAGTTCTTCATCTCGACGCACGGTGCCCGAAAGGGTCTGGCCGACACGGCGCTCCGTACCGCCGACTCGGGTTACCTCACGCGTCGTCTCGTCGACGTGTCGCAGGACGTCATCATCCGTGAGGACGACTGTGGCACCGACCGCGGCCTCAAGCTGCCGATCGCCCAGGTCAACGAGACCACGGGCACGCGCAGCCTGAGCGAGGTCGTCGAGGCCTCGGTCTACGCCCGGACGCTGGCCGAGGACGTCGAGGTCGACGGCGAGGTTCTCGCAGAGGCCGGCATCGACCTCGGTGACGTCGTCATCGGCGCGCTCTTCGCGGCCGGCGTCGACGAGGTCCGGGTCCGCTCGGTCCTCACCTGCGACAGCAAGGTCGGCACGTGCGCGAAGTGCTACGGCCGTTCGCTCGCGACCGGCAAGCTCGTCGACATCGGTGAGGCCGTCGGCATCATCGCGGCCCAGTCGATCGGTGAGCCCGGCACGCAGCTGACGATGCGTACCTTCCACACCGGTGGTGCGGCCGCGGCCGACGACATCACCCAGGGTCTGCCGCGTGTCGTCGAGCTCTTCGAGGCGCGCACCCCGAAGGGTGTCGCCCCGATCGCCGAGGCCACCGGCCGGATCGAGATCGAGGACACCGACAAGGCGCGTCGCATCCTGCTCACGCCCGACGACGGCTCCGAGCAGCACGCCTACCCGGTGAGCAAGCGCTCGCGCCTGCTCGTCGGCGACGGTGACCACGTCGAGGTCGGCACCAAGCTGGTCCAGGGCGCGATCGACCCCAAGCAGGTCCTTCGCATCCTCGGCCCGCGCGCCGCGCAGAAGCACCTCGTCGACGAGGTCCAGCGCGTGTACCGCCAGCAGGGCGTGTCGATCCACGACAAGCACATCGAGGTCATCGTGCGCCAGATGCTGCGCCGCGTGACGATCATCGAGTCCGGTGACGCCGACCTGCTCCCGGGTGAGCTCGCCGAGCGTGGCCGCTTCGAGGACGAGAACCGCAAGGCGATCGCCGAGGGTGGTCGTCCGGCCTCGGGTCGTCCGGAGCTCATGGGTATCACCAAGGCGTCGCTCGCGACCGAGTCGTGGCTGTCGGCCGCGTCCTTCCAGGAGACGACCCGGGTGCTCACGCAGGCCGCCATGGAGGCCAAGTCCGACCCGCTGCTCGGGCTCAAGGAGAACGTCATCCTCGGAAAGCTCATCCCTGCCGGCACGGGCCTGCCCCGCTACCGGAACATCAAGGTGGAGCCGACGGAGGAGGCCAAGGCCGCGATGTACTCCCTCCCGAGCTACGACGCCTACGACTACGCAGGCTTCGGCACGGGGACCGGCGAGGCGATCCGTCTCGACGACGAGGCCCTCGGCCTCGACCAGCTCTGACCGGGTCGGCCCTGACCGGCCGGCTCTGAGCAGCCTGTATGCCGCTGGGCCCGGTTCGCGCGAGATGCGCGGGCCGGGCCCAGCGGCATACCCGCACCTGACTAGGCTGAGCGCATGAGCGACGTGCAACGCGACGAGACCCAGCCCGAGGCCCTGCCCGGGGAGGCCCCCGTGGTGGAGCCCGTGGACGGGGCGGCCGAGGACGGGGCGGCCGAGGTGGCCGAAGGTGCACCCGAGAGCGCCGACGTCGGCACCGACGGTGAGCCGGCCGACGCGCCCGCGGCGATCATCGTGCTGACGGAGGAGGCGCTCAAGCCGGTCGACGTCGACAAGATCGTCGCGCTCCACGCGGACGAGGGGGCGACCTACCGGGTCCTCGTGCCGGCCGACACCGACCGCAACATGCTCTCGGAGTTCCTCGACCATCTCAGCCTCTTCGAGATGCGCGAGGCGCTCGACGCGCTCAAGCCCGTCGACCGCGAAGGGGCCCACGCCGACGCAGGCACGGCGCTGGCGACCTCGCTGGCGGAGTTCGAGCGCCACGGCGTCGTCGTCACCGGCGAGATCACCGGCGACGACCCCATGCCGACCCTCCTCGAGGAGGTGTCCCGCCTCAGCGCCAGCGAGGTCGTCGTCGTGACGGAGCCGCACGCCGTCGAGGACACCTTCCACACCGACTGGGCCTCGCGGGCCCGCGAGACCCTCGGCCTGCCCGTCCTGCACATGTATGCCGGCGACTGGCGCCTCGGCTGAGCCGTTGGGCCTGGCCCGGCCCGGGATGTCGCGAGAGGCCCGGCGTGGGATGCCGCCGAAAGGTCATCGGATTTGGTAGGCGTGCCCGCCCCCGGTACGCTTGAGGACTGTGTCTGAGGCATGCCCTCAGCCATGCTGCGATGACGGCTCCTGTGCCCTGCTCCGCATCGACCGGTGAGAGCCGGTTCCGCGGATGCATCACGAGTTGCCAGAGCACACCTTCCGCCGGGCAACCCACCCCTCGTCGTCGAGGGAGGGAAGTGCAGGGGGGAGAACCGTGCGCGACACACCCGACCTCGGGGGTCGCTCACGAACAGACAAGGAGTCGGTCCTCCCGGACCGGCCGACCACAGCAACGTACGGAGTAACCAGGTTGCCTACCATCAACCAGCTGGTCCGCAAGGGCCGCCAGGACAAGGCCTCCAAGGCCAAGACCCCGGCGCTCAAGGGCTCGCCCCAGCGCCGCGGCGTGTGCACCCGCGTGTACACCACCACCCCCAAGAAGCCGAACTCTGCCCTCCGCAAGGTCGCCCGTGTGCGCCTCAGCAGCGGCATCGAGGTCACGGCCTACATCCCGGGCGTCGGCCACAACCTGCAGGAGCACTCGATCGTGCTCGTGCGTGGTGGTCGTGTGAAGGACCTCCCCGGTGTTCGCTACAAGATCGTCCGCGGCACGCTCGACACCCAGGGTGTCAAGAACCGCAAGCAGGCTCGTAGCCGGTACGGCGCGAAGAAGGAGAAGAGCTGATGCCTCGTAAGGGACCCGCTCCGAAGCGCCCGCTCGTCGTCGACCCGGTCTACTCCAGCCCGCTCGTCACGCAGCTCGTCAACAAGATCCTCCTCGACGGCAAGAAGTCGATCGCCGAGACGATCGTCTACGGCGCCCTCGAGGGCTGCCGCCAGAAGACCGGCACCGACCCCGTCGCCACGCTCAAGCGTGCGCTCGACAACGTCAAGCCGGCCATGGAGGTCAAGTCCCGCCGCGTCGGTGGCGCGACCTACCAGGTGCCGATCGAGGTCAAGCCGGGCCGCAGCACGACGCTCGCCCTGCGCTGGCTCGTCGGCTACGCCCGTCAGCGTCGCGAGAAGACGATGACCGAGCGCCTCATGAACGAGATCCTCGACGCGAGCAACGGCCTCGGCGCCGCTGTCAAGCGCCGCGAGGACACCCACAAGATGGCCGAGTCCAACAAGGCCTTCGCGCACTACCGCTGGTGAACAGCGCCGTCGGGTCGGCGGGAGGCCGCCGACCCGACGGATCCGCGGAACCCGGCCCGGCGGCATACGGCCGCTGGAGCACCGCACCCGCAGCTGGGCCGACGAGGCCCGACACAGATTTCCCACCACGAATGAGACGAGACAACTGACGTGGCACTCGACGTCCTGACGGACCTCAAGAAGGTTCGCAACATCGGCATCATGGCGCACATCGACGCTGGCAAGACGACGGTGACGGAGCGCATCCTCTTCTACACCGGTGTCAACCACAAGATCGGTGAGACCCACGACGGTGCGTCGACCACCGACTGGATGGAGCAGGAGAAGGAGCGCGGCATCACGATCACGTCCGCCGCGGTCACCTCCTTCTGGAACGGCACCCAGATCAACATCATCGACACGCCCGGCCACGTCGACTTCACGGTCGAGGTCGAGCGCTCCCTGCGCGTCCTCGACGGCGCCGTCGCCGTCTTCGACGGCAAGGAGGGTGTCGAGCCCCAGTCCGAGACGGTCTGGCGCCAGGCCGACAAGTACGACGTGCCGCGCATCTGCTTCGTCAACAAGATGGACAAGCTCGGTGCCGACTTCTACTTCACCGTGCAGACGATCAAGGACCGCCTGGGTGCCGAGCCGCTCGTCATGCAGCTGCCGATCGGCGCCGAGAACGACTTCGTTGGGGTCATCGACCTCATCGAGATGCGTGCCCTCGTGTGGCCCGGCGACGCCAAGGGCGACGTGACCATGGGCGCCAAGTACGAGGTCCAGGACATCCCGGCCGACATGCAGGAGAAGGCCGACGAGTACCGCATGGCCCTCGTCGAGCGCGTGGCCGAGGCCGACGACGAGCTCATGGAGAAGTACCTCGGTGGCGAGGAGCTCACGGTCGACGAGCTCAAGGCCGGCGTCCGCAAGCTCACGGTCAGCTCCGAGCTGTACCCGGTGTTCTGTGGCTCCGCGTTCAAGAACCGCGGTGTCCAGCCGATGCTCGACGCCGTCGTCGCCTACCTGCCCTCGCCGCTCGACGTGCCCCCGATGATCGGCCACAAGCCGGGCAACGAGGAGGTCGAGCTGACGCGTGCGCCGAGCAAGGACGAGCCGTTCTCGGCCCTCGCCTTCAAGGTCGCTGCGCACCCGTTCTTCGGCACGCTGACCTTCATCCGCGTCTACTCCGGCCACATCTCCTCCGGCACCCAGGTCATCAACTCGACCAAGGGCAAGAAGGAGCGCATCGGCAAGCTCTTCCAGATGCACGCCAACAAGGAGAACCCGGTCGAGGACGCGCAGGCCGGCCACATCTACGCGGCCATCGGTCTCAAGGACACGACGACGGGCGACACCCTGTCCGACATCAACGAGCCGATCGTCCTCGAGTCGATGACCTTCCCCGACCCGGTCATCCAGGTCGCCATCGAGCCGAAGACGAAGGGTGACCAGGAGAAGCTCTCCACGGCCATCCAGAAGCTCTCCGCCGAAGACCCGACCTTCCAGGTCCACCTCGACGAGGACACCGGCCAGACCATCATCGCCGGCATGGGCGAGCTCCACCTCGACATCCTCGTCGACCGCATGAAGCGCGAGTTCAAGGTCGAGGCCAACGTCGGCAAGCCGCAGGTCGCCTACCGCGAGACGATCCGTCGCGCCGTCGAGAAGTACGACTACACGCACAAGAAGCAGACCGGTGGTTCGGGCCAGTTCGCCAAGGTCCAGGTGACCTTCGAGCCCTTGGGCGAGACCGAGGACGGCTCGATGTACGAGTTCGTCAACGCCGTCACCGGTGGTCGCGTCCCCCGTGAGTACATCCCGTCGGTCGACGCCGGTATCCAGGACGCCATGCAGTACGGCGTGCTCGCCGGCTACCCGCTCGTCGGCATCAAGGCGACCCTCGTCGACGGTGCCTACCACGACGTCGACTCGTCCGAGATGGCGTTCAAGATCGCCGGCTCGATGGTCCTCAAGGAGGCCATCAGGAAGGCGGACCCCGTGCTTCTCGAGCCGATGATGGCCGTCGAGGTGCGTACGCCCGAGGAGTACATGGGCGACGTCATCGGCGACATCAACTCCCGCCGTGGCCAGATCCAGGCCATGGAGGACATCAGCGGTGCCAAGGTCGTCCGCGGCCTCGTCCCGCTGTCGGAGATGTTCGGGTACGTCGGTGACCTGCGGTCGAAGACCCAGGGTCGCGCCAACTACTCCATGGAGTTCGACTCCTATGCAGAGGTCCCCAAGGCTGTCGCCGAGGAGATCATCAAGAAGACCCGCGGCGAGTGACAACGGGGCATCCCGTAGTCTCTTCCGAGGAATCCACCCCAACAGCGCCACGTCCTGCCCTGGTCGTACGGCGTAACACAAGAAAGTCCTGAGGAGGACCACAGTGGCGAAGGCAAAGTTCGAGCGGACCAAGCCGCACGTCAACATCGGCACCATCGGTCACATCGACCACGGCAAGACGACGCTGACGGCTGCGATTTCCAAGGTCCTGCACGACAAGTACCCGGACCTCAACCCCCAGTTCGCGTTCGAGGACATCGACAAGGCTCCCGAGGAGCGCCAGCGCGGTATCACCATCTCGATCGCGCACATCGAGTACCAGACGGCGACGCGTCACTACGCGCACGTCGACTGCCCCGGTCACGCTGACTACGTCAAGAACATGATCACGGGTGCGGCCCAGATGGACGGTGCGATCCTCGTCGTCGCCGCCACCGACGGCCCCATGCCGCAGACGAAGGAGCACGTCCTCCTGGCCCGCCAGGTCGGCGTCCCCTACATCGTCGTGGCGCTCAACAAGGCCGACATGGTCGACGACGAGGAGATCCTCGAGCTCGTCGAGATGGAGGTCCGTGAGCTCCTCTCGTCCTACGAGTTCCCCGGCGACGACCTCCCGGTCGTCCAGGTCTCCGCTCTCAAGGCCCTCGAGGGCGACGAGAAGTGGGGCCAGTCGGTCCTCGACCTGATGGACGCCGTCGACAACTCCATCCCGGAGCCCGAGCGCGACGTCGACAAGCCGTTCCTCATGCCCGTTGAGGACGTCTTCACGATCACCGGTCGTGGCACGGTCGTCACCGGCCGTATCGAGCGCGGCATCCTCAAGGTCAACGAGGAGGTCGAGATCGTCGGCATCCGTCCCGGCTCGACCAAGACGACGGTCACCGGTGTCGAGATGTTCCGCAAGCTCCTCGACGAGGGTCGCGCGGGTGAGAACGTCGGTCTGCTCCTTCGTGGCACCAAGCGCGAGGACGTCGAGCGCGGCCAGGTCATCTGCAAGCCGGGCTCGATCACCCCGCACACCGAGTTCGAGGCTCAGGTCTACATCCTGTCCAAGGACGAGGGCGGCCGTCACACGCCGTTCTACGACAACTACCGTCCGCAGTTCTACTTCCGTACGACGGACGTCACGGGTGTCGTTCACCTGCCCGAGGGCACCGAGATGGTCATGCCCGGCGACAACACCGACATGAAGGTCGAGCTCATCCAGCCGATCGCCATGGAGGACGGCCTCAAGTTCGCCATCCGTGAGGGTGGCCGCACGGTCGGCGCCGGTCGCGTCACCAAGATCCTCAAGTGATCTGACGCTGCTGACGCAGCACTTCGGAAGGGCCCGGTCCGCTTCGGCGGATCGGGCCCTTTCCTTTGGGCGCTGAGAGCGCCGGGTGCGCGCCGGGTGCGCCGGGTGGGCGACGCGGCTCGCGACGAGAGCGTCGGCGGCCGTATGCCGCTCACGCGTGCTTCCGGCGTCAGTGGCCGCCGCCGATGTCGCTCGCCACGTCACCCACCCTGCGCTGCCGATGTCGCTCGCCACGTCACCCACACCCCGCTGCTGCTGTCGCTCGCCACGTCACCCACACCCCGCTGCTGCTGTCGCTCGCCACGTCACCCACACCCCGCTGCTGCTGTCGCTCGCCACGTCACCCACACCCCGCTGCTGCTGTCGCTCGCCACGTCACCCACACCCCGCTGCTGCTGTCGCTCGCCACGTCACCCACACCCCGCTGCTGCTGTCGCTCGCCACGTCACCCACACCCCGCTGCTGCTGTCGCTCGCCACGTCACCCACACCCCGCTGCTGCTGTCGCTCGCCACGTCACCCACACCCCGCTGCTGCTGTCGCTCGCCACGTCACCCACCCCCCGCTGCTGCTGTCGCTCGCCACGTCACCCACCCCGCGCCGCGGCTACAGGGGTGGGAGGCCGAGGACCTCGCGGAAGGCGGTCTCGACCGCGTCTGCCCGGTCGTGGCCCCCCATGGTGCCGGTGACGAAGGCGAACGCGTACCCGTCCTGCGGGCAGGCCCATCCGAGGCTGCCGCCGATCCCGCCCATGCCGTAGCCGGCGTCGTCGACGGCGAACCCGAGGCCCCAGGCCCGCTCGGCGCCGCCCATGACGCGGTCGACTCCCCGAGCCTGGGCGGATGTGGACTTGTCCCGCAGGGATGGGGAGATGATCCGCCCGGCGAGCAGGGCGGCATACAGCCCGGCCACGCCGCGGGCCGTCCCGTGGCCGTTGATCGCGGGAATCTCCGCACGCCGGAAGGCGGCGCTGTTGACGGTGTCGGGGTCGAGGGCTCCCGGCGGGTTGAGCAGGGCTCGGCGCAGCAGGTCCGGGCGTTCGGGCGACTCCAGGTCGTCTGCGAGGTGGGCAACGCCGGTGAGGTCGACCGCGCGCGCGAGGTCGGCCTCGCCCAGGCCGACCTGGAAGTCGAGCCCGTTGGGTGCGCAGATCTCGTCGCGGAGGAAGCCGCCGAGCGTCCGGCCGTCGATGCGGCGGACGAGCTCACCGACGAGGTGGCCGTAGAAGAGCGCGCTCTCGCCGATCGCCATCCCGGACTGCCAGAGCGGCTCCTCGCGGGCGAGCTGCGCGCAGAGGGCGTCCCAGTCGAGCAGCAGGTCGGGCGAGGCGGGATCGGCGAGGGCGACAAGGCCGACCTGGTGGGAGAGCAGCTGGCGGACGGTCGCCCCAGCTCGGAACTCGGGCCAGTGTCGCTGGACCGGGTCGTCGAGGTCGAGCCGGCCTCTGTCGACGAGGACGAGGGCGCACAGGGCGGTGAACGCCTTGGTGACCGAGTAGGGCATGACGATGCTGTCGGGCTGCCAGGCCCGGGTCCGGCCGGCGTCGGCCCAGCCGCCCCAGAGGTCGACGACCCAGCGGCCGTCGTGCCAGGCCGCGACTGCGGCCCCGGTCCCGGACTGGGCCTCGACGACCTGCTGGAAGGCCTCGCGGACGGGCTCGAAGCCCTCTGCCACGATGCCGTCAACGCCGCCGGACTCCTCCCTCGCGCCATTCATGGCGCCAGCATGGCGTGACCCGGGGTTCCGCTCCACCGATTTCGGTGACGTATGCCGCTCGGCGGGCTCGTGCGCGGGACCGCGGGCGCGCCCGGGCCCACGGTCAGGCGCCGTCGAGGACGGTGAGGGCGCGGCCGACGATCTCGATCGAGTCGGTCGTGATGGGGTCGAGGACGAGCTGGACGTGGACCGCGCCCGCAGAGGCCATGGCGTGGAGGTGCTCGGAGATGGCCGCGGGGTCGCCCGGCACGGGTGTGACCGGGAGGTTGTAGGACCCGTCGCCCATCGTCCGGCCGACCCCGCCCTCGAGCTGGACGAGGACTGCCGCTGTCGCGCCGACGGCGCCGGGGGCGCGTCCGGCAGCCTGCGCCGACTCCTCGACCCGAGCCCTGAGGGCGACGAAGCCGTCGACGGTGTTGCCGTAGTCGCTCCACCACGTGTTCCACAGGTCGACGTGGGGCAGGCCGATCCGGAGCATCCGGGGGCTCGTCGAGCCGAGCATCAGGGGCGGCCCTCCCGGTCGTGACGGTCGAGGGTCGAGGACGCAGTCGACGACCTCGTGGTAGCGACCGCGGAAGTCCGAGCGACCGTCGCGGACGAGCTCCCGGATGATGGTGAACGCCTCCTCGAACCGGGAGACCCGATGGTCGAAGGGAAAGCCGAAGGCGGTGTACTCCCGCTCGTTCCAGCCGGCGCCGAGCCCGAGGACGATCCGGCCCCCGGAGATCGCGTCGACCGTGGTCGCCTGCTTGGCGAGCATCGCCGGTGCGTGGAAGCTGGTCGACGCGACGAACGGCCCGAGCTCGACGCGCTCGGTCACGGCCGCGAGCGCGGCGAGGGACGTCCAGGCCTCCCACGGCCCGCGGGTGACCCCGCCCGGGAGGTCGTAGAGGAGGTGGTCGCCGAGCCAGAGCGAGTCGAGCCCGACGTCCTCCGCCGTGCGCGCCATGGTGACGAGCTCGGGCCAGTCGACGCGTCGCTCCACCTCGGGGAGCTGCACGCCGACCTTGAGGGCGCGTGACGTGCTCATGCCACGCGGGCCGTCGTGTAGCGGACGTGCTGGGTGAGGTGGAGGCGCCCGTCGTCGCCGCGGTCGCCCTCGAGCGCCTCCTCGACCTCGGCGAGCACGCCCGGCAGCTCGCTCTCGGGCACGCTCGCCCAGACCTGGCGCAGCCCGACGCCCATCGTCCACGTGCGCCACGCTGTGGCGTCGGGGAGCGTGACGACGAGCGGCTCGACCACCGTCGCGACCTCGCTCGCCCCGCAGGCCGTGAAGAGGTCCTCGAGCAACTCCGAGCGTGCGAACGGTCCACGCGTGCCCGTCGTCCGCGGGTCGAGTACCCCGGCGGGGGCGTGTGCGAGGATCGCGGCCTCGGCGGCGGCCCAGTGCTCGTCGATGGCACCGAAGGTCGTGATCCCGAGGCGGCCCGAGCCCGGTCGCAGCAACTCGAGCCAGGCGCGCAGCGTGGACTCCGGGTCGGGGTCGAAGAAGAGCACGAGGGACGCGGTGACGACGTCGAAGCGCTCCGGGCCGAGGCTCGCCGGGCCGGCCTCGCCGACGACGGTGTTGATCCCCGTGACCCCGCGCTCGATGGCCTCCTGCTCGAGCAGGGCGATCATGGCGGGCGAGAGGTCGACGGCCGTGACGTGCCCGGTCGGTCCCACCGCCTCACGCAGCCGGAAGGTGACCGCCCCGCGGCCGGCCCCGATGTCGAGGGCGTGCTCGCCGGGCTGGGGCGCGAGGAGCGTCACGAGGCGCTCGCCGATGGGCCCGAACCACGGCACGCCGCTCTGGTCGTAGACGGGGGCGAGCTGGTCGAAGAGGGCGGCCACTCCGGCTCGCCGTTGCTGGGCCTCGGTCATGGCCACATCGTCCCCCGCGCAGGGCCGTGCGTCCCGGCTTCGGGCGAGGCGCTTCTCGCGTGGCGGGTCGTCACATCGCCGTGCCCATCCGCGTCAGTGGCTGGGGCCGCCAGAACCAGGGGGTGACCTCCGCGAGCAGGTCGGTGACACGCGCGCGCACGAGGGCGGCGTGCTTGATTCCCACGGCCTGCTCGTCGTGAACCACCTCCTGGCCGAGCGCGACGTGCAGCGACCTCAGGGTGTGCATGGTGTTGCTCGCCTCGGCCGGCACCGGGCCGGGGGAGCCCGACGCGAAGAGGTCGTGGACGTGTGCCAGCCACCCGGTCGCGGTCGCGGTGGACAGCCCCGGGCGGGCGAGCACGAGGCAGACGGCGCGGGCGACCCGGTCGTCCTCCTGGTCGCGCCAGACGTGGACGGTTGGGGCGACGAGCCGTCGGGCGAGCGCGTCGAGCAGGGCGTCGGGATCGCCGACGCCGGCCGCGCCGCAGGCGCCGATGAAGTCGGCACCGTGGGCCACGGCATGCACCCACCCGACCTCCGGGTCGTGACCGCGCAGGTCCTCCTCGCCGACGTACCACCGCGTCACGGCGGGAACCCACGTCGTGCCGAAGTCGCCTGCTGCGACGAGGGCGCCGAGGACGAGGGGCGCGAAAGAGCGGGCCTCGCTGCGCTCGTGGCCGAGGCGCTCGAGCATGGCGGAGGCGAGCCACGTCCGGTCGGCCGGGCCGAGGGCGCCGCCGCGCACGAGCCGGGCGAGAGCGGCATACGCCCCGGCGTCCCGGACGTCGGGATCCGGCGAGCCAAGGTCGTCGACAAGCGCGCGGAGAGAGATGTCGGGCACGGGCGCCGATCCTGCCACCGGCCGACCCGTCCCCGGCCGCCGGGGGCGCGGCCGACGGGAGCGGCCGACGGGGCCGCGGCCCGGGGCCGGGGAGGGCGGGACGCCGGCGGCGGATAGGGTCGGGGGCCATGGCGCACTCGTTCGACACCGACACCGAAGCCCAAGGACTCATCGACTACGTCGACGCGTCGCCGACTCCGTTCCACGCGTGCGCCCAGGCTGCGGCCCGCCTCGCAGAGGCCGGCTTCACGGAGGTCGTCGAGAGCGAGCCCTTCCCGACGGAGCCGGGGCGCCACTGGATCGTCCGGGGCGGGTCGCTCATCGCCTGGGACACGACGGGGGCCCATGGCGCGGGCGCCGGGCCGGCCGCGGGCTTCCGCGTCGTCGGGGCTCACACCGACAGCCCCAACCTCCGGCTCAAGCCGCACGCCGACCACGTCAAGGCGGGCTGGCAGATGCTCGCCGTCGAGCCCTACGGCGGTCTGCTCCACAACTCGTGGCTCGACCGCGACCTCGGCCTCGCGGGCCGGGTCGCCGTCCGCACGGCCGGGGGCGTCGAGGCGCGGCTCTTCCACGACACCGACCCGCTCCTGCGCGTCGCCCAGGTCGCGATCCACCTCGAGCGCGGCCAGAACGACGGGCTCGTGCTCAACCGCCAGCAGCACCTCGTGCCGCTCTGGGGCGTCGGCGACGAGCCCGGCGACGTCGTCGGCTACCTCGCCGAGCAGGTCGGCGCCGAGCGCGACGACCTCCTCGGCTGGGACGTCATGACCCACCCCGTCGAGCCGTCCTCGCGCATCGGGCGCGAGCGCGACCTCATCGCCGCTCCACGCCTCGACAACCTCGCCACGTCGTATGCCGCCGTGCGGGCGCTCGTCGACGCCGCCCGCTCCCAGCCGGGCCACGTGCCCGTCCTCGTCCTCTTCGACCACGAGGAGATCGGCAGCATGTCCGAGCGCGGCGCCATGTCGACGCTGCTCCCGTCGGTCCTCGAGCGGATCGTCGCGGCGGGCGGGGGGACACGCGACGACTACTGGCGCGCGATGGCGTCCACCGTCATCGCCTCCGGCGACATGGCCCACGCCACGCACCCCAACTATGCCGAGCTGCACGAGCCGATGCACCGCATCGCCGTCAACGGCGGCCCGGTCCTCAAGGTCAACACCAACCTGCGCTATGCCACCGACTCGATGGGGGAGGCCGCGTTCCGGCTCGCGTGCGAGCAGGCCGAGGTGCCGATGCAGACCTTCGTCGTGCGCAGCGACCTGCCGTGCGGCTCGACCGTCGGCCCGATGACCTCCGCCCTCACCGGCGCGACGACCGTCGACTTCGGCGCGCCGACCCTGTCGATGCACAGCGCGCGGGAGCTCTGCGGCGCCGAGGACCCCGCGATGTACGCCGGCGCGCTCAGCGCCTTCCTCGCCCCGCGCCGGGCCTGAGCGGGCCCCCGAAGGCGGCCCAGCGGCATACGGACCGGTGCGTCCTGGGGTGCCCGCGGGGGAGGTTCGCTGATGTGCTCCGGTGCCGCGACGCGCCATGGGATCAGCGGTGCCGGGCCGGGCTTGGCCGATTTGATACATGGATGCGCCCTCTGGCACACTGTTGAGGTTGCTTGACGCGCGTCGCTGACCCATGTCGGCGGCGCCGCCCCTCGCTGTGTGCGCCAAATGGTGTGCCGCTGGACTCGTCCGAGGCCCGAGGGAAGCGCAAGTTACCCGGTTCGGCCGGGCTCCAACCATGGTTGTGGCACTGAAGTGCGCACTTCCACCGCGAAGCGGGCGCGACACGCCCGACCGCGGGGGTCGGAGACCAAGGGAACCGGTCGCAAGAGTTCGGCGAGAGAGAGACGTAACGGAGATGGCGGGACAGAAGATCCGCATCCGCTTGAAGTCGTATGACCACGAGGTCATCGACAACTCGGCGCGCAAGATTGTCGACACGGTCACGCGTGCCGGCGCCACTGTGGTGGGCCCGGTTCCGCTGCCGACGGAGAAGAACGTCTTCGTCGTCATCCGGTCGCCGCACAAGTACAAGGACAGCCGCGAGCACTTCGAGATGCGCACCCACAAGCGCCTCATCGACATCATCGACCCGACGCCCAAGGCCGTCGACTCGCTGATGCGTCTCGACCTGCCGGCGGACGTCAACATCGAGATCAAGCTCTGAGGCGGTGGCTGAGATGACTGTTGCTCAGAAGACTGTCAAGGGCGTGCTCGGCGAGAAGCTCGGCATGACCCAGGTGTGGGACGCCGACAACCGGCTCGTCCCCGTGACCGTGGTCAAGGCCGGCCCCTGCGTCGTGACGCAGGTGCGCGCCGACGAGACCGACGGCTACTCCGCTGTCCAGATCGCCTTCGGTGCGATCGACCCGCGCAAGGTGAACAAGCCGATGACGGGCCACTTCGAGAAGGCCGGCGTGACGCCGCGCCGCCACCTCGTCGAGCTGCGCACGTCCGACGCGGGCGACTACGAGCTCGGCCAGGAGATCACCGCCGAGGTGTTCGAGGCCGGCCAGCGCATCGACGCAACGGGCACGACCAAGGGCAAGGGCTTCGCCGGTGTCATGAAGCGTCACGGCTTCGCCGGTGTCTCGTCCTCCCACGGTGCGCACCGCAACCACCGCAAGCCGGGTTCCATCGGCGGCTGCTCGACCCCGGGCCGTGTCTTCAAGGGCATGCGCATGGCTGGTCGCATGGGTGGCGTTCGCCAGACGACCCAGAACCTCCAGATCCACGCCGTTGACGCCGAGAAGGGTCTGCTGCTCATCAAGGGTGCCGTCCCCGGCCCCCGCGGTGGCATCGTCCTGATCCGCACGGCTGCGAAGGGCTGAACGACATGACGAACCTTCCTGCTGACATCTTCGATGTCCAGACCAACGTCCCGCTGATCCACCAGGTCGTGGTGGCCCAGCTCGCGGCGGCTCGTCAGGGCACGCACTCCACCAAGACCCGCGGCGAGGTCCGCGGTGGTGGCCGCAAGCCCTACCGCCAGAAGGGCACCGGCCGCGCGCGCCAGGGCTCGACCCGTGCGCCGCAGTTCGCCGGTGGTGGCGTCGTCCACGGCCCGCAGCCGCGCGACTACGTGCAGCGCACCCCCAAGAAGATGAAGGCCGCCGCCCTGCGCGGTGCGCTCTCCGACCGCGCTCGTTACGACCGCATCCACGTCGTCGACTCGATCGTCTCGGGTGACGTCCCCTCGGCGAAGGCCGCCGCGGCCGTTCTCGCCGGCCTGACCGAGCGCCCCAACCTCCTCGTCGTGCTCGAGCGCGGCAACGAGGTCGCGCTCAAGTCGGTCCGCAACCTCCAGAACGTGCACGTCCTCGTCGCCGACCAGCTCAACACGTACGACGTGCTCTGCGCCGACGACATCGTCTTCACCCAGGCCGCGCTCGACGCCTTCGTCGCCGGTCCGGTCAAGGCCGACAAGGAGGCCTCCAAGTGAGCATCCACGCCAAGGACCCCCGCGACATCCTGATCGCGCCGGTCGTCTCGGAGAAGTCGTACGGGCTGCTCGACGAGGGCAAGTACACCTTCGTCGTCGACCCGCGCGCCAACAAGACCGAGATCAAGATCGCCATCGAGCAGATCTTCAACGTCAAGGTCGACAAGGTCCACACCCTGAACCGTCAGGGCAAGTCTCGTCGCACCCGTTTCGGCATCGGCAAGCGCAAGGACACCAAGCGTGCGATCGTCTCCCTCCGCGAGGGCTCGATCGACATCTTCGGTGCCGGCGCCTGAGATCGACGAAAGAATCTGAGGACACACGAACATGGGTATCCGTAAGTACAAGCCGACCACGCCGGGCCGTCGTGGCTCGTCGGTCGCCGACTTCGTCGAGATCACGCGCAGCACCCCGGAGAAGTCGCTGGTCCGCCCGCTGAGCAAGACGGGTGGCCGCAACAACGCCGGTCGCATCACGACGCGTCACATCGGTGGCGGCCACAAGCGCGCCTACCGCGTCATCGACTTCCGTCGCCACGACAAGGACGGCGTGCCGGCCAAGGTCGCTCACATCGAGTACGACCCCAACCGCACCGCGCGCATCGCGCTCGTCCAGTACGCCGACGGCGAGAAGCGCTACATCCTCGCCCCCAACAAGCTGAAGCAGGGCGACCCGATCGAGAACGGCCCCGCGGCCGACATCAAGCCGGGCAACTCGCTTCCGCTGCGCAACATCCCGGTGGGTACGGTCGTCCACGCGATCGAGCTCAAGCCCGGTGGTGGCGCGAAGATCGCCCGCTCCGCGGGTGCTCGCGTGCAGCTCGTCGCCAAGGACGGCCCCTACGCCCAGCTGCGTATGCCGTCCGGTGAGATCCGCAACGTCGACGCGCGCTGCCGCGCGACCGTCGGCGAGGTCGGCAACGCCGAGCAGAGCAACATCAACTGGGGCAAGGCCGGCCGCATGCGCTGGAAGGGCAAGCGCCCGACCGTCCGTGGTGTCGCCATGAACCCGGTCGACCACCCGCACGGTGGTGGTGAGGGCAAGACGTCCGGTGGACGTCACCCGGTCAGCCCGTGGGGCCAGGCCGAGGGCCGCACCCGCAAGGGACACAAGGAAAGCGACAAGCTCATCGTGCGTCGCCGTCGTACTGGCAAGAAGCGCTGATAAGGAGCCTTTGGAATGCCTCGTAGCCTGAAGAAGGGCCCCTTCATCGACGACCACCTTCAGAAGAAGGTGGACGCCCAGAACGAAGCGGGCACCAAGAACGTCATCAAGACCTGGTCGCGTCGTTCGGTCGTCAGCCCGGACATGCTCGGTCACACCTTCGCCGTCCACGACGGCCGCAAGCACGTCCCGGTGTTCGTCACCGAGTCGATGGTCGGCCACAAGCTCGGCGAGTTCGCACCGACCCGCACGTTCAAGGGTCACGTGAAGGACGACAAGAAGGGTCGTCGTCGCTGATGGCCACCGAATCCAAGGAAGAAGTCATGGAAGCCAAGGCTTCGGCGCGGCACGTCCGTGTCACCCCGCAGAAGGCTCGCCGTGTCGTGGACATGATCCGCGGCAAGGGCGCCACCGACGCCGTCACCGTCCTGCAGTTCGCGCCGCAGGCGGCCTCGGAGCCGGTCAAGAAGGTGCTCGAGAGCGCCATCGCCAACGCCCGGGTCAAGGCTGACCGCGAGTCGGTCGCGTTCGACGAGCGCAACCTCGTCATCAGCGCCGCCTTCGTCGACGAGGGCCCGACCATGAAGCGGTTCCGCCCGCGTGCCCAGGGCCGCGCCGGTCGCATCAACAAGCGGACGAGCCACATCACCGTCGTCGTCACCCAGCCGGAGAACAAGAAGGGAGCCCGCTGATGGGTCAGAAGGTCAACCCCCATGGCTTCCGTCTCGGCATCACCACGGACCACAAGAGCCGCTGGTTCGCCGACTCGACGAAGTCGGGCCAGCGCTACCGCGACTACGTCAAGGAAGATGTCGCCATCCGTCGCCTGATGGAGAAGGGCATGGAGCGCGCCGGCATCTCCAAGGTCGAGATCGAGCGCACCCGTGACCGCGTCCGCGTCGACATCCACACCGCGCGTCCGGGCATCGTCATCGGTCGCCGTGGCGCCGAGGCCGACCGCATCCGCGGCGAGCTCGAGAAGCTCACGGGCAAGCAGGTCCAGCTGAACATCCTCGAGGTCAAGAACCCCGAGGTCGACGCCCAGCTGGTCGCCCAGGGCATCGCCGAGCAGCTCTCCGCCCGCGTCTCCTTCCGTCGCGCCATGCGCAAGGGCATGCAGTCCGCCCAGCGCGCCGGTGCCAAGGGCATCCGCGTCCAGGTCTCCGGCCGCCTCAACGGCGCCGAGATGAGCCGGACCGAGTTCTACCGCGAGGGTCGCGTCCCGCTCCACACGCTGCGCGCGCAGATCGACTACGGCTTCTACGAGGCTCGTACGACGTTCGGCCGCATCGGCGTCAAGGTGTGGATCTACAAGGGCGACATGACGGCGAAGGAGCTCGCGGCCCAGCAGGCCGCCGCCCCGCGCCCGTCCCGTGGCCCGCGTCGTGACGGCGCCGACCGCCCGAACCGCGCCCGTCGCGGTGACCGCAACGAGAACGCCGGCGCGCCGGCCGTGACCGACAACGCTGCTGCGGAGGCCCCGGCCGCCGCCAGCACCGAGAATGAGCAGGCCTGACCATGTTGATTCCCCGCCGAGTCAAGCACCGCAAGCAGCACCACCCGGACCGTCACGGTGCTGCCAAGGGTGGCACGAAGATCGCCTTTGGTGAGTACGGCATCCAGGCTCTCGAGCCGGCCTACGTGACCAACCGCCAGATCGAGTCCGCGCGTATCGCGATGACCCGCTACATCAAGCGTGGTGGAAAGGTCTGGATCAACATCTACCCGGACCGTCCCCTCACGAAGAAGCCCGCCGAGACCCGCATGGGTTCCGGTAAGGGTTCCCCCGAGTGGTGGATCGCCAACGTCAAGCCGGGCCGCGTCATGTTCGAGCTCTCGGGCGTGTCCGAGCCGGTTGCGCGTGAGGCCATGCGTCTCGCGATGCACAAGCTCCCCATGAAGTGCCGCTTCGTTCAGCGTGAGGGTGGTGACATCTGATGGCAGTTGGAACCAAGGACCTGGCTCCCGAGCAGCTGCGTGGTCTCGACGACACGAAGCTCGCCGACGAGCTGAAGAAGGCCAAGGAAGAGCTGTTCAACCTGCGTTTCCAGTCGGCCACCGGCCAGCTGGACAACCACGGCCGCCTGCGCGCGGTCAAGAAGGACATCGCGCGCATCTACACCGAGATGCGCGAGCGCGAGCTCGGCATCGGCTCGGCCCCCAAGGCGCCGGTGGCTCCGAAGGCGGACGCCAAGGCCGACAAGAAGGCCGAGAAGGACGCCGAGAAGGACGCCGAGAAGGCGGTCAAGGCCGAGAAGAAGGCCAAGAAGGCTGACAAGGCTGACAAGGCCGAGGCCGAGGAGGCCCAGGCATGAGCGACAAGAAGGACACCGTGACCGCGGACAGCACCGCCAGCGAGCGCAACTACCGCAAGACGCGTCAGGGCTACGTCGTCAGCGACAAGATGGACAAGACCGTCGTCGTCGAGGTCGAGGACCGCGTCAAGCACGCCCTCTACAGCAAGGTCATCCGTCGCACGAGCAAGGTCAAGGCGCACGACGAGAAGAACGAGGCCGGCATCGGCGACCGCGTGCTCATCATGGAGACGCGTCCGCTCTCCGCGACGAAGCACTGGCGTGTCGTCGAGATCCTCGAGAAGGCCAAGTAAGCCAACCCCCATTTCCGTTCGGCCAGGCTCGTCTGGGCAACCAGTGAGAACCGGCACGACGACAGGAGTTAGACAGTGATTCAGCAGGAGTCGCGACTGCGCGTCGCCGACAACACCGGTGCCAAGGAACTCCTTTGCATCCGTGTTCTCGGTGGTTCGGGCCGTCGATACGCCGGCATCGGCGACACGATCGTCGCCACCGTCAAGGACGCCATCCCGGGCGGCAACGTCAAGAAGGGTGACGTCGTCAAGGCGGTCATCGTCCGCACGGTCAAGGAGCGTCGCCGCGCCGACGGTTCCTACATCAAGTTCGACGAGAACGCAGCGGTCATCCTCAAGAACGACGGTGACCCGCGTGGCACCCGCATCTTCGGCCCGGTGGGCCGCGAGCTGCGCGAGAAGAAGTTCATGAAGATCATCTCGCTCGCTCCGGAGGTGCTGTGAACATGGCGAAGTCCACCAGCAAGATGAAGATCAAGAAGGGCGACCTCGTCCAGGTCATCTCCGGCCGCAGCCAGAAGAACGGCGGCGACCGGGGCAAGCAGGGCAAGGTCATCGCGGTCTACCCGGAGACCCAGCGCGTGCTGGTCGAGGGCATCAACCGCGTCACCAAGCACATCAAGGCCGGGGCCACCGCGCGTGGCACCCGGACCGGTGGCCTGACCCACACCGAGGCTGCGATCCACGTGAGCAACGTGGCCATCGTCGACCCGGAGTCGAAGAAGCCGACCCGCATCAAGACGCGTGTCGAGACCGTCGAGCGCGGCGGCCGCCAGAAGGCGTCCCGCGTCCGTGTCGCGGTCAAGTCGGACAAGGACCTCTGAGCCATGACTGAAACCACCACCACGGCGGCGAAGCCGCGCCTCAAGCAGCGCTACCAGGACGAGATCAAGTCCGCGCTGCTGTCCGAGTTCAGCTACGACAACGTCATGCAGGTGCCGGGTGTCGTCAAGGTCGTCGTCAACATGGGTGTCGGCGACGCGGCCAAGGACAGCAAGCTCATCGAGGGTGCCGTCCGTGACCTCACGGCCATCACCGGCCAGAAGCCGGTCGTGACCAAGGCCCGCAAGTCCATCGCCCAGTTCAAGCTCCGTGAGGGCATGCCGATCGGCGCGCACACCACGCTCCGCGGCGACCGCATGTGGGAGTTCCTCGACCGTCTCGTGTCGATCGCCCTCCCGCGCATCCGCGACTTCCGTGGCCTCTCGCCGAAGCAGTTCGACGGTCGGGGCAACTACACGTTCGGCCTGACCGAGCAGTCGATGTTCCACGAGATCGACCAGGACAAGATCGACCGGGTCCGGGGCATGGACATCACCGTGGTCACCACGGCGACCAACGATGACGAGGGTCGCGCGCTGCTCAAGGCGCTCGGCTTCCCCTTCAAGGAGAACTGACATGGCCAAGACCGCGCTGATCAACAAGGCGAACCGGAAGCCGAAGTTCAAGGTCCGTGCGTACACCCGCTGCCAGAAGTGCGGCCGTCCGCACTCGGTGTACCGCAAGTTCGGCCTGTGCCGCATCTGCCTTCGCGAGATGGCGCACGCGGGCGAGCTGCCGGGCGTGACCAAGAGCTCCTGGTAATCCAGTCCCAGCTCAAGACCAGACCACACACCTCTGACACCGTAGGTCGGCCACAGCGGCATACCGCTGAAAAGGGCAGCTAGCCCGAGGTCGAAACCCCGGTGAGGAAGGGCGGAGAAGCCCAAATGACCATGACTGACCCGATTGCGGACATGCTGACCCGCGTCCGGAACGCCAACTCGGCGCACCACGACGTCGTCTCCATGCCGTACTCGAAGCTCAAGAAGAACATCGCCGAGATCCTCCAGGCCGAGGGCTACATCGCCTCCTGGAAGGTCGAGGAGGCGGAGGTCGGCCAGACGCTGACCATCGACCTCAAGTACGGCCCGAACCGTGAGCGCTCCATCGCCGGAGTGCGCCGCGTCTCGAAGCCGGGTCTGCGCGTCTACGCCAAGTCGACGAACCTGCCCAAGGTTCTCGGCGGGCTCGGCGTCGCGATCCTTTCGACGTCGTCCGGCCTCCTCACGGACCGCCAGGCACACGAGAAGGGCGTGGGTGGGGAAGTCCTCGCCTACGTCTGGTAAGGAGACACTGACATGTCGCGTATCGGACGACTCCCTGTCTCCATCCCGTCGGGTGTGGACATCGCCATCGACGGCCAGGACGTCGTGGTCAAGGGCCCGAAGGGTGAGCTCGCCCTCACGGTTCCCGCCCCGATCACGGTCGAGAAGGGTGACGAGGCCCTCGAGGTCAAGCGCCCCAACGACGAGCGTGACTCGCGGTCGCTCCACGGCCTGACCCGCTCGCTCATCAACAACATGGTTCTCGGTGTCACCGAGGGCTACGAGAAGAAGATGGAGATCCACGGCACGGGTTACCGTGTCGCGGCGAAGGGCTCGGACCTCGAGTTCTCGCTCGGATACTCGCACCCGATCCTCATCCAGGCTCCCGCCGGCATCAGCTTCGCCGTCGAGAACCCGACGCGTTTCTCGGTGCAGGGCATCGACAAGCAGCTCGTCGGTGAGGTCGCGGCCAACATCCGCAAGCTGCGCAAGCCCGACCCGTACAAGGGCAAGGGCGTTCGCTACGCGGGCGAGCAGATCCGTCGCAAGGTTGGAAAGGCCGGTAAGTAAGCCATGGCAATGATCATCAAGCGCGGCAAGAGCAAGGCTGCCGCCCGCATCCGTCGCCAGGTGCGCGGTCGCAAGAAGATCGCTGGCACCGCGGCCCGTCCCCGCCTCGTCGTGTCCCGCTCGAGCCGGCACCTCTTCGTCCAGGTCGTCGACGACACGGTCGGCAAGACCGTGGCGTCCGCCTCGACGATGGAGGCCGACCTGCGTGCGTTCGACGGTGACAAGACGGCCAAGGCCAAGAAGGTCGGCGAGCTCGTCGCCGCCCGGGCCAAGGACGCCGGTGTCGAGGCCGTCGTGTTCGACCGTGGTGGCAACAAGTACCACGGCCGCGTCGCGGCGATCGCCGAGGGTGCCCGTGAAGGTGGGCTGTCCCTGTGAGCAAGCACATCGTGAAGGCAATTGTTGAGATGAGGAACATCTGATGCCCGGACAGCAGCGTCGAGGCACCGGCCCCGCCGGTGAGCGCGGCGGCGAGCGCGGCGACCGCAACGAGCGTCAGGACCGCCGCGGCGGTCGTGACAACCGCGACAGCCGTGACGCCGAGAAGAACCAGTACGTCGAGCGCGTCGTGACGATCAACCGCGTCGCCAAGGTCGTCAAGGGTGGTCGTCGCTTCAGCTTCACCGCTCTCGTCGTCGTCGGCGACGGTGACGGCACCGTGGGCATCGGCTACGGCAAGGCCAAGGAAGTTCCCGCGGCCATCGCCAAGGGCGTCGAGGAGGCCAAGAAGGGCTTCTTCAAGGTCCCGCGCATCCAGGGCACGATCCCGCACCCCGTCCAGGGTGAGGCGGCCGCTGGTGTCGTCATGCTCCGTCCCGCCGCTCCCGGTACCGGTGTCATCGCCGGTGGCCCGGTCCGTGCGGTCCTCGAGTGCGCCGGCATCCACGACGTCCTCAGCAAGTCGCTGGGCTCGGACAACGCCATCAACATCGTGCACGCGACGGCGCAGGCCCTGCGTGAGCTGGAGCGTCCCGAGTCCGTCGCGGCCCGCCGCGGCAAGACCCTCGAGGAGGTGGCCCCGGCCGCCATGCTCAAGGCTCGCGCCGCCGGCATCGCCGAGGCCAAGGCTGCCGAGAAGGCGGGTGCGTGATGGCTCGTCTCAAGGTGACCCAGATCCGTTCCGAGATCGGTGGCAAGCAGAACCAGCGTGAGACGCTGCGCAGCCTCGGTCTGAAGCGCATTGGCGACGTCGTCGTCAAGGAGGACCGTCCCGAGATCCGCGGGATGGTCAAGACGGTCACGCACCTCGTGGCCGTCGAGGAGGTTGACTGACCATGGCTGACAACGCCAAGAAGTCGGGCGAGTCCGCCCTCAAGGTCCACCACCTGCGTCCTGCCCCCGGTGCCAAGACCGCCAAGACCCGCGTCGGTCGTGGTGAGGGCTCCAAGGGCAAGACCGCCGGTCGCGGCACCAAGGGCACGAAGGCCCGTTACCAGGTCCCGGAGCGTTTCGAGGGCGGCTCGATGCCGATGCACATGCGCCTCCCGAAGCTCCGTGGCTTCAAGAACCCGTTCCGCACCGAGTACCAGGTCGTGAACCTGGACCGCCTGCAGGTCCTCTTCCCCGAGGGTGGCCAGGTCTCGGTCGAGGACCTCGTCGCCAAGGGTGCCGTCCGTGACGGCCACCCGGTGAAGGTCCTCGGCACGGGTGAGATCTCCGTCAAGGTCGAGGTCGAGGCGCACAAGTTCTCGGCTTCCGCCAAGGAGAAGATCGAGGCCGCCGGCGGCTCGGTCAAGGCACTCGCCGACGGCGAGTGACGACACCACACATCGTGTGAGACAGCGCCCCGGGCGCCCAGCCCGCGGCCGACGAGATGTCGGCGATCGCGGACGGGATGCTCGGGGCGCTGTGTCTGTGCGTTAACCTTCCACGGATTGCTTGACTTGACCCCGCGCCCACCGGCGCGGCCCCAGGAGGACCCAGTGCTCGCCGCTTTCGCTCGCGCGTTCCGTACCCCGGACCTGCGCCAGAAGCTGCTCTTCACCCTCGGCATCATCGCGCTGTTCCGGCTCGGTTCCCACGTCCCCGTCCCGGGCGTGAGCTACCAGCTGGTGCAGAACTGCCTCAAGGCCACCAAGGCGACAGGCGGGAGCGACCAGAGCGGGTTCCTCAACCTGGCCAACCTCTTCAGCGGCGGCGCGCTGCTCCAGCTGTCGGTCTTCGCGCTCGGGATCATGCCGTACATCACGGCGAGCATCATCATCCAGCTCCTGACGGTCGTCATCCCGCGCTTCGAGGCGCTCAAGGAGGAGGGCCAGTCGGGGCAGACGAAGCTGACCCAGTACACCCGCTACCTGACGATCGGCCTCGCGATCCTCCAGTCGGCGACGCTCGTGACCTTCGCGCGCAACCCCTCCACTCTTTTCGGCGCCGGCTGCGACACGATCATGACCGACCAGTCGACGGTCACGATCCTCATCATGGTCCTGACGATGACGGCCGGAACCGGCCTCATCATGTGGTTCGGCGAGCTCGTCACCGACCGCGGCATCGGCAACGGCATGTCGCTCATGATCTTCACCTCGATCGCCGCCGGCTTCCCCGCCTCGCTCTGGTCGATCAAGGAGAACAAGGGCTGGGGCACGTTCCTCGGCATCCTCATCATGGGGATCTTCGTCATCGCGGCCGTCGTCTTCGTCGAGCAGTCGCAGCGCCGCATCCCGGTCCAGTACGCCAAGCGCATGGTCGGTCGCCGGATGTACGGCGGCACGTCGACCTACATCCCGCTCAAGGTCAACATGGCCGGTGTCATCCCGGTCATCTTCGCCTCGTCGCTCCTCGCGCTGCCCGGCCTCATCGCCCAGTTCAACACGAAGGCCGACGGCACCGGTCCGGGGTGGGCCCAGTGGGTACGCGACAACCTCGTGCGCGGCGACCACCCGATCTACATGCTCCTCTACGTCGGGCTCATCCTCTTCTTCACGTTCTTCTACGTGTCGATCACGTTCAACCCGACCGAGGTCGCCGACAACATGAAGAAGTACGGCGGCTTCATCCCAGGTATCCGCGCCGGGCGACCCACGGCCGAGTACCTCAGCTACGTCCTCAACCGGATCACCGTTCCGGGTGCCCTCTATCTCGCCCTGATCTCCTTGATCCCCCTCATCGCGCTCGTCCTCGTCGGCGCGAACCAGAACTTCCCGTTCGGGGGTACCTCGATCCTCATCGTCGTCGGCGTGGGTCTCGAGACGGTCAAGCAGATCGAGGCGCAGCTCCAGCAGCGCCACTACGAAGGGTTCCTCCGCTGATGCGACTGATCATCCTCGGGCCTCCCGGTGCCGGAAAGGGCACGCAGGCCGCCCGGATCGCCGAGCGCCTCGCCATCCCGGCCATCTCGACCGGGGACATCTTCCGGTCCAACATCAAGAACCAGACCGAGCTCGGCCGGAAGGTCGAGGCGATCCTCGCCTCCGGCGGCTACGTCCCCGACGAGGTCACCAACGAGATCGTCGCCGACCGCCTCACGTGGGACGACGCCGTCAACGGCTTCCTCCTCGACGGCTACCCGCGCACGGCCGGTCAGGTCGACGCGCTCGACACGATGCTCGAGGACCACGGCCACCAGCTCGACGCCGTCCTCGAGCTGACCGTCGACGAGGACGCCGTCGTCGCGCGCCTGCTCAAGCGCGCCGAGACCGAGGGTCGCGCCGACGACACCGAGGACGTCATCCGCGAGCGCCAGGCGATCTACCGCCGCGAGACTGCCCCGCTCGCCGCCCACTACGAACAGGCCGGCCTGCTCGTCCAGGTCGACGGCATGGGCGAGGTCGACGAGGTCACCGAGCGCATCCTCGCCGCCCTCCCGCAGCACGCGTGACCGGCGCCTGACGCCAGATCCGACCCAGACAGGACCGCACCCCATGTTCGGACGCCGAAAGCTCCAGGGCCGCACCGACGAGCAGCTCCTCCTCATGCGTGAGGCGGGGCTGCTCGTCGGGCGCACCCTCGAGCTGCTCCGCGGGGCGGTGCGCCCGGGAGTCACGACGCTCGAGCTCGACCGCCTCGCCGAGGACTTCATCCGCAGCCACGGCGGGGTCCCCAACTTCCAGCTCGTCCCGGGCTACCACCACACGCTCTGCACGAGCGTCAACGACCAGGTCGTGCACGGCATCCCCGGCCCGCGGGTCCTCGAGGCGGGAGACCTCATCTCGGTCGACTGCGGCGCCGAGGTCAAGGGCTGGAACGGCGACGCGGCCTTCTCGATGGTCGTCGGTGGTCCCGAGGCCGCGCGCCAGGACGACCTCGACCTCGTCGCGGCGACCGAGACGAGCCTCTACGCAGGTATTGCGGCCATGCAGGTCGGTGGCCGGCTCTATGCCGTGGGCGACGCGGTCGAGGCGAGCATCGAGGCGGCCGCCGAGCGGGACGGCCGCGTCTACGGCGTGATCGACGAGTACGTCGGGCACGGCATCGGCGAGCAGATGCACATGGACCCGCAGATCCCCAACTACGCGGTCCGCGAGACCGGGCCCAAGCTCGTGGCGGGCTTCACCGGCGCGATCGAGCCGATGGTGACGCTCGGCACGACCGAGACCCGGATCCTCGACGACGACTGGACCGTCGTCACGACGGACGGGTCGCGGGCGTGCCACTGGGAGCACTCCGTCGCCGTCCGCGAGGAGGGTCTCTGGATCCTCACGGCCGTTGACGGCGGGGAGGCTGCGCTGGCAGCCGTCGGAGCGGCATACGCCCCGCTCTCCTGAGCCACGCTCCCTCGGTGCGGCGCTCCGTTCCACGACGAGACGCGAGCGCGTAACGTCGCGAGGGTGACCCTTCCCCGAAGCACCCCGAGCGCCCAGGGCGTCGACCCCGCGGGTCTGCTCGCCTTCCTCGACAGCGCCCGGGCGCACGACCTCGGCTTCCACAGCCTCATGGTGGCCCGCCACGGACGCGTCATCGCCGAGGGATGGTGGAGCCCGTATGCCGCTCACCGCCCGTCGCTCGTCTACTCCCTCTCGAAGACGCTGACCGCAACGGCGGTCGCCCTCCTCTCGCAGGAAGGTCTCCTCACGCTCGATGACCTCGTCCTCGACCACCTCCCCGAGATCGACCGCTCGACCGTGGACCCGCGCTGGCGCCGGGTGCGCATCCGGCACTGCCTCTCGATGACGATCGGCCACGAGACCGACGCGTGGGACCGGGTCTTCGAGGGCCATCCGGATGCCGTCGAGCCGGGGACGGACTGGGTGCCGTGGGTCTTCGCGGTCGCTCCGACGACCGAGCCGGGAACGGTCTTCGCCTACAACCAGGTGGCCACCTACCTCCTGTCGGTCGTTGTCGGCCGGGTCGCCGGCGGGGGACTGCGCGGGGTGCTCCGGACGCGACTCCTCCCGGCCCTCTCCCTGCCGGACGGCGGGGAGCTGCTCTGGCACACCGACCTGCTCGGCCGTGAGCTCGGCTTCAGCGGGGCCCATGTCGGCACCGAGACGATCCTGTCCCTGGCCCAGCTGTACCTCGACCGCGGGCTGTGGCAGGGCCGCCGCATCCTGTCCGAGGCGTGGGTCGACGAGGCCACCGTGGCCTTCGGGCCGGACAACCGCGACCCGGCGAGCGACCCCGACTGGCGGCGCGGCTACGGCTACTCCTTCTGGATGCAGGCCGTCGGCTACCGCGGCGACGGCGCCTTCGGCCAGTTCCTCGTCGTCCTGCCCGAGCAGGACGTCGCAATCGCCATCACGAGCGAGCAGCCCCGGATGCAGGAGACCCTCGACGCGCTCTGGGAGCACGTCGTGCCCGCCGTCGGCCGCATCGGGAACCCGACGCTCGACGACGAGCTCGCGGAGCGCCTCGGCTCGCTCGGCTTCGAGCCGCTGGAGGGTCCGGCTCTCGGGCCCGACTACGCCGAGTTCAAGCGGTCGGGATCCTCCGACTTCTCGACGCCCTACACCGCGGTCTCGGTGACGCGGGAGGGCACCGGTCACGTCGTCGGTCTCGTCCGCGACGGCGAGCACCTCTCCTTCCGCACCGGGCCGGGTGAGTGGGTCGAGTCGGCGATCCTCGCCCGCGGCTGGCGGCTGCCCGTCGTGGCGAGCGGCGGCTGGGTCGACGAGGACACGTTCCGAGCAGAGGCCCGGATCATCGACACGCCGCACACCTTCCGCGTCGAGGCCCGCCTCCGGAGCGGTGACGCCGACCTGGTGTGGCGCTTTGTCCCCCTCATGGGCCCCGACCCGCTCGCGCTCTGCGTACGCCCGGCCGGGTGAGGAGGGCGCGCTGTCGGTGGTCGGGGTGAGAATGGACGATGGCCGACAGACTCGGCCAGGCACGCGCCCTCGCGACGGATGGAGCCATCGATGACGACGAACCAGCCGACCACGGCGACGACGGCTGACCAGACCGATCTGCCCGACGCCCGCAGCCCGTGGCCCGCCCTGTGGGCGATGGTCCTCGGCTTCTTCATGATCCTCGTCGACTCGACGATCGTCTCCGTCGCGACGCCCGCGATCATGACCGGGCTGCGGACCGACGTCAACGCCGTCATCTGGGTCACGAGCGCCTACCTGCTCGCGTATGCCGTGCCCCTGCTCATCACCGGGCGGCTCGGTGACCGGTACGGCCCGAAGCGGCTCTACCTCGTCGGCCTCGCGGTGTTCACGCTCGCGTCGCTCTGGTGCGGGCTCACCGGCACGATCGGCGCGCTCATCCTCGCCCGCGTCGTCCAGGGTCTGGGCGCCTCGATGCTCACGCCGCAGACCATGGCGGTGATCACCCGGACCTTCCCGGCCGCCTCACGCGGCCAGGCCATGGCGCTCTGGGGGGCGACCGCGGGCGTCGCCATCCTGGTCGGACCCATCGTCGGTGGCGTCCTGGTCGACGGACCCGGTTGGGAGTGGATCTTCTTCATCAACGTCCCCGTCGGCATCGTGGGTCTCGTCCTCGCCGCCCGGCTCGTGCCGCGTCTCGAGACCCACACCCACAGCTTCGACTGGGTCGGCGTGGCCCTCTCGGCGATCGGGATGTTCCTGCTCGTCTTCGGGGTCCAGGAGGGCGAGAGGTACGACTGGGGGACGATCGCCGGACCGATCTCGGTGCCCCTGCTCATCGGCCTCGGCGTCGCGGTGCTCGCCGTCTTCCTCTGGTGGCAGTCGCGCAACCGCAAGGAGCCGCTTCTGCCGCTCGGCCTCTTCCGCGACCGCAACTTCTCGGTCGCCAACGTGGCCATCACCTCGATCGGCTTCTCGATCACGGCGATGGCGTTCCCCGTCATGCTCTACGCCCAGGTCGTCCGGGGTCTCTCGCCGACCCGATCGGCCCTGCTCCTCGTGCCGATGGCGGTCCTTTCGGGCGCCCTCGCCCCGATCGCCGGCCGGCTGAGCGACCGGGCACACCCGCGCAACCTCTCGGCATTCGGAATCGGTGCCACGTCCGCGTCGCTCTTCTGGCTGAGCCGCATCATGGACACCGCCACCCCGATCTGGGTCCTGCTGCTCCCGATGGCCCTCATGGGTGTCGGCGGCGCGTTCATGTGGGCGCCCCTCGGGGCGACGGCCACCCGCAACCTTCCCCTCTCCGCCGCGGGCGCCGGGTCCGGCGTCTACAACACGACGCGGCAGGTCGGGGCCGTCCTCGGCAGCGCAGCGATCGCGGCGGTCATCCAGGCGCGGCTGAGCGCCAACCTGCCGGGCCTGGGAGGCGGCATGAGCGGGTCGGGCTTCTCGGCGGGCGGCGCGGCGATGCCCGCACCGGTCGCCGAGCCGTTCGCTCGAGCGATGTCCGAGGCGATGCTCCTCCCGGCCGTGGTGCTCGTCATCGGCGTGATCGCGGTCCTCTTCTTCGAGCGGCCGAGACACCAGAAGGCCTGAGTCCCACCGGTCAGCGGCCCAGCGTGCCCGCCCGACCCCCCACGTGGACGACCAGGCGCTCGGCGACGACCTGGGCGTTCGCCTGGTGGACCTCGAGCGGGATCCGGGGGAGGTTCTCCTCCCAGTCGATGAGCGGGGACCCCCGGAACTGGAGCATCCGCGCGGGTCGCCCCATGAAGAACAGGTGGAGGTGGGCGCCGCCGTCCCCGTACTTCGCGACCTGGACCCGTCCGACCGAGGGCAGGTGCTCCACCCCGTCGGCGACCGCGACGACAAGCTGCCCCATCTCCGCCGCGAGATCCGTCGGCAGCGTGGCCAGGTCGTGGTGCTCGAGCGGGCTGAGGAGGGCGGCGAACGGCAGCCCGGTCTCCGGGGAGAGGTCGAGCTTCCAGCGGCCGTTGCTCCAGACGCGGGTCCCGTCGTCGGGCCCGGGGCCGGAGGCGCACCAGCACTCGGAGGCGACCTCACCGCGGCGGGCGGGCTCCTCGTCGGCGAGCGGAGCGATCGGCTTGAGCCGCAGGCCCTGCGCCTCGTAGGGGTAGATGTCCCAGCCGGGCATCCCCTCCGCGACGGCAACCGGGAGCCGTCCGTCCTCGTCGGCCGCCGCCATGATGCGCGCGTAGTAGTCCTCGATCGGCTCGGGCTCCGGAAGCGCCTCCCGCGTCAGCGGCTCGTTCGGCGGCTGGGTCGTCGGCGGCTCGTTCGTCGAGGGGTTGGTCATCGGCCCAGTATGCCGCCGGGCCGGGTCCCGTGGTCAGGCGAGCTCGGCGATGCACGCCGTCCCGACCCGGCGGAAGCCGACACCCTCGTAGACCCGGGCCACGGCGTCGTCCTGGGCCGAGCAGAAGACGGTCGTGATCCCGCGACTCATCCCATCGTGGGCCAGCGCGGCCGTGAGGGCGGCCGCGATCCCGCGTCGTCGGAACGCCGGCAGCACGGCGACTCCGACGATCTCGCTCACCGTCCCTCGCGGGTTGTGGCTGCCCCCTCCGACCGGGCCCGCGTCGGCGTCGAAGGCGCCGATGAGGACCCAGCGGCCGGAGGCGATGCGGTCCGCTGCCCAGGTGGCCCTCTCCGGCTGCGCGGCCGCCTGGGCGTCACGCTCGGCGAGCGACTCGGGCCCGACCTGCGTGCCGGCTGCGCCGAAACCGACCCCGATGGCCGCCTCGACGAGCCCGATGTCGGGGTCATCGGGCGGGAGGGGGCGAACGGTCTGGCGAACCTGGGCCGCGACCGGGTCGCCGTCGAGGACCAGCAGGGGGCACTGCTCGACCGTCATCCCGGCACCCCGGGCCGCGTCGAGCAGCGCCGGGGTCGTCTCGTGGACCCACTCGAGGGCCCGGGGGACGTCGAGCTCCTCCTGGCGGGCGAGGACAGCCGTCACGTCGCCCTTCGTCAGGCCGGCGGCCGATGCAGGGTCGAGTCCGAGACGCGGTCGCGCGTAGTAGGGCCAGGCCCCAGGGCGCGCGACGAAGAGCGTGAAGGGACCGACCTGCTCCACCTCGGCGTTCGCGCGCGGGGCCAGGTCGTAGTAGGCCTCGAGGCGGGCCCGGATGTCCGTGTGGCCTGCGGCGTCTGTCATGGCGTGCACTGTGTCAGGCGCCGGGCGGTGTCGGCCACCCGATTCACCACTCGCTCGGGGGCCCGCACCTCGCGCCACCCGCCCCGACCACTTCTCGTGTCCGCCACCGCGGGACTGCGCCCGGTGGCACCATCGGTCCATGGGGACGATCGACGACTACCTCGACCGGCTCGGGCCTGAGCAGCGGGCGCCACTCCAGCGGGTCGTCGACGTCGCGCGACGAATCGCCCCGGACGCCGAGGAGGGCACGAGCTACGGCATGCCGGCACTGCGTCTCGGCGGGCGCCCGCTCATCGGCATCACGGCATCGGCCCAGCATCTGTCCGTCTTCCCGTTCAGCCCTGCGGTCGTCGAGGCCGTCGCGCCAGACCTCCCGGGCTTCTCGTTGAGCAAGGGGACGATCCGCTTCACCGCCGAGCAGCCCGTCCCCGACGCGGTCGTCGAGCGGCTCGTCACCCTGCGCCGGGCCGAGCTCGAGGGCTGAGCGCCGCGGAGCGGTCCGCGACAGGCCCGTGGATCGCGAACGGGCTGCGGGTCACGTGGGCCCAGTAGCGGTCGCCGAACGACCAGTGCCACCACTCCGTCGGGTAGTTGACGAGGCCGGCCCGCCCCAGGGCGCGCGCCAGCGTGGCGCGAAGCAGGCGTGCGGTGGGGGTGATTCCAGGCGCGTCGAAGTAGCACGCGCCGGCGCTCTCCTCAGGGGTCGCGTCGATAGGGGTGCCCAGGTCGAGGGCCTCACCGTCGTAGTCGACGAGCGTGAGGTCGACGGCCGCGCCGGACACGTGCGGCGCCGTGGCGGGCGGTGCGACGAACCGGCTGGCCAGCCGGTCGAGCTCCGCCGGGTCGAGTCCGGAGCGCTCGGCGGCGATCCGGGACCGGTATGCCGCGTGGATCGTCCGCTGCACGATCAGCGGCCGCAGGCCCTCGACGACGAGCAGTCGCAGCCCGTCGGGGAGGAGAGCGTCGGCCTCGCCGAGGCGCTCGGCCAGCGTGCGCCGCACGAGCCGGTGCGTCCTCATGCCCGGAGCCGCGGCCGGAGGCGCCGATGACGCGGGCAGGGCAAGCCCGGGCGGCAGCGCGGGCGACGCCTGTCGAACCCGTACCCCGACCGCGGTGAGGTCGACGAGCTCGGACCCGTCCTCCACCACGGGGATGCCGGTGACGAGCGGGTCGGTCAGCAGGGTCGGCCCCACGACCGTGACCGGGGCGCTCATCGACCCGCACCCGTAGAGGTCGAGCCGACGCACTGCCGGACGGCGGTCCGGACGAGCACGTCCACGAGCTCGGGGTAGGACATGCCGGCCCCTGCCCACATCCGCGGGAACTGCGATGCCGGCGTGAAGCCAGGGAACGTGTTGACCTCGTTGAGGACCGGCCCGCCCACACTCACGAGGAAGTCGACGCGCGCGAGGCCCCGGCAGCCGAGGGCGCGATAGGCCGTCACCGCGAGCCGCTCGAGCTGCGCCGTCAGCTCCGGCGCGATCGGGGCGGGCACCGTGAACCGTGTCGCCGTGCTCGCGTACTTGGCGGCCGCGGTGAAGAACGGCTCGTCGGGGTCGCTGTCGACGAGCAGTGACGGGCCGCAGCGCACCTGCCCGTCGGGCAGCTCGAGCACCGGGACGTCGACCTCGATGCCGGCCACCTCCGCCTCGACCAGCACGGCGTCGGTCGCCACGTCGAGCGCCGTCGCAAGGGCCTCCGCGAGCGCTGCTCGCGCCGCCGTCGTCGTCGGCGCCGCCGTGGTCGCCGAAGCCGTTGCCGCCGCCGCCGCAGCACCGGCACCCGTGCGCGCCCGCCCGACGGCTGCCTCGGGGCCGGGGACCTCGGGCCAGGTCTGCCCGGGCCAGGCGTCGACCCGGGTGACCCCCACGCTCGACCCGCCGTGCACGGGCTTGACGAAGAGCGGGCCGGTGAGCCCCACGCCGACCAGGTCCTCGACGAGCCGGTCGAGCTCGGTCACCGAGCGCGTGGCCTCCAGAGCGCGTTCGGCCGGCACGGGCAGCCCCGCTGCGACGGGCACGCCGGCCGCAGCGACGACGAGCTTGGTGAGCTGCTTGTCGAGGCAGACGGCGCTCGCCGCCACGGGGGAACCGACGTAGGGCACGTCGAGCATCTCGAGGAAGCCCTGCACGGTGCCGTCCTCGCCGCGCAGGCCGTGGAGCGCGGGCACGGCGACGTCGCAGCCGAGCAGCGTGTCGACGGCGACGAGCCGGCCAGAGCCTGTTGGGGTGTGCCACTCTCCCGAGCGGTCGATGAGGACGGGGACCACCTCGTGACCCGCCCGTCGCAGTCCGTCGGCAATGCCCTCGCCGCTCGCGACGGACACGTCGTGCTCGCTGCTCGTGCCCCCGTGGATGACGGCGACTCTCATGGTTGCTCCCTTCCAGAGCGGCTCGCGTCGGCCACCCCTGTGGTGCCGACGTGCCGGCGCGCGACCCGCGCGCCGATCCCGGTGTAGATCTCGTGCTCGTTGGTGCCCGCCCAGGTGGCCCAGTCGCGGGCAGTGGGCTCGCCGCGGCCGCCGGGGCCGAGGACGATCACCTCCGTGCCCACGGCGACGGGCTCGGGACCGATGTCGGCGACGACCTGGTCCATGCAGACGCGCCCGATGAGGGGCACGCGGCGACCGCCGACCCAGACGCTCGCGCGGCCCGTGGCGGCGCGCGGCACGCCATCGGCGAAGCCGAGCGGCACCAGCGCCAGCTGAGTCTCGCGCGTCGTCCGACCCACGTGGTCGTAACCCACGCCTCTCCCCGCGGCGACCTGACGGACCTGCACGACCTGGCTGCGGAGCGCCAACGCGGGGCGCAGCCCCTCCCCGATGCCGTAGAGGCCCGCCCCGACCCGGACGAGGTCGTATGCCGTGTGACGCGCGTTGGCCTGCACTGCCGCGGTGTTCGCGAGGTGCACGACGTCGGGCCGCAGGCCGGCCGTGCGGGCGAGGTCGACGCTGACGCGGAACATCAACAGCTGTCGGTGGGTGGCGACCGCATCCGGCTCGCCTCCGTGCGAGAGGTGGGACCACACGCCCACAACGCGGATCCGGCTCGCCCGTTCGAGGTCGGCGGCCGTCGTGACGAGCCGAGACCAGTCCTCGCCGGGGCACCCGCTGCGGTGCAGCCCGGTGTCGAGCTTGAGGTGCACGCGGGGAGCTCCAGCGACCCGGGCGACGGCAGCGAGGTCGGCGGGGCTGCTCACCGACAGGTCCACCCCGGCGGCGACCGCTTCTGCGGCGCGTGCCGGGTCGAAGAGCCAGGCGAGGGTGGGGGCGTCGATGCCGGCGTGGCGCAGCTCGAGCGCCTCGCCGATCCGGGTCACGCCGAGCCAGGTCGCGCCCGCCGCGAGGCAGGTTCGGGCGACCGGCACCGCGCCGTGCCCGAATGCGTCGGCCTTGACGACGGCCATCAGGCCGGTGCCCGCGGCGGTGCGCAGGGTGCGGACGTTCGCTGCAACGGCATCGTGGTCGACGACCGCCTCGGCGAGCTCGCCTGCCAGAGGGGCGAACCCATGGCGTGCGAATCCCATTGCCGCTGTGGTCGACTCGCGTGTCTCGAACATGCCTCGACGTTAGGAGCGCGAGCCCACCCACCACATCCGGCCGTGGACCGAGCTGCACGTCCTCCCGCGGGAGGAGGCCTCACGCCGTCGGGAGGACGCGCGCCTCGGCCGGCCTTGCGGCCCCGTCGTCACCGCCGGGGAAGGCCCAGTCGATCCGGTCAGGGCAGCGCGACGGCACCGGTCTGGTAGGCGAGGACGACGAGAGCGACGCGGTCGCGGACCCCGGTCTTGGCGAGGATGTGCCCGACGTGCGTCTTGACCGTGGTCTCGGAGACGAAGAGCGCCTCGGCGATCTCGGCGTTCGTCAGGCCGTTCGCGATGGCGATCCACACCTCGCGCTCACGGCCCGTCAGCGCCGCCGTGCGGTCGAGGAGCGCGGGAGCGACGGGGGCCGTTCGGACGTACGTCTCGACGAGCCGGCGCGTCGTCGACGGTGCGATGACGGCGTCGCCGGCGTGAACCGTGCGGATCGCGGCCAGCAGGTCCTCCGGTGGCGCGTCCTTGAGCAGGAAGCCCGAGGCCCCGGCGCGCAGGGCGGTGAAGGCGTACTCGTCGAGGTCGAACGTCGTGAGGACGACCACCTTCGCGGCGCAGTGGCGGTCGGCGATGTGCCTCGTGGCCTCGATGCCGTCCATCCGGGGCATGCGGACATCCATGAGCACGACGTCGGCCGGGACCGTGGCGAGGGTGTCGAGGCAGTCCCGCCCATCGGAGCACTCCGCCACGACCGTGAGGTCGGGCTGCGAGCGCACGAGCATGGCGAACCCGGCTCGGACGAGCGACTGGTCGTCGACGATCATCACGCGGATCATCGGGTGGCCCCGATCGGGCGGGTTGCGTCGGATGCCGTTCGCGGCAGCGTGGCGACGACGCGGAAGCCGCCGCGCGGGTCGGGACCGGTGACGAGGGAGCCCCCGAGCATGTCGACCCGTTCGGCCATGCCGCGCAGGCCGTGCCCCTCGGCGCCGAGGGCGCCCGCGGCCCGGCCGGCGCCGTCGTCGACGATCTCGACGACGACGCGCCTGGGGTGGATCGTGACCGTGACCCAGGCGGTCGCCTCGTCGCCCGCGTGTTTCATGACGTTGGTCAGCGCCTCCTGGACGATCCGGTATGCCGTCAGGCCGGTCGCGGTGCCCGCGTCGCCCTCGGCGCCCGTCGGCGGCTCCCCGTCGAACCGGAGGTGCACCCGTCGCCCGCTGTCGGTGAGGCGCGTGACGAGCGTCTCGATGTCGGCGAAGCCCGGCTGCGGGGCGTCGGGAACCGCGGACTCGTCGTCGCGCAGCACCCCGAGCAGGCGGCGCATCTCCGCGAGGGAGGACCGTCCGGTCGCGGCGATCGTCGCGAGGGCGTTCGTCGCGGCGTCGGGGTCGGAGGCGGCAGCGAAGCGCGCGCCGTCGGCCTGCACGATCATCACCGAGAGCCCGTGCGCGACGACGTCGTGCATCTCGCGGGCGATCCGCTGCCGGTCGGCCAACGCGTCCGCCCGGCTCACGGCGGCCCGCTCGGCCAGCTGGTGGGCGGCGGACTCGGCCGCGTGCGTCGCGGACTCGCGCTGCAGCGCGCGCCGCTCGCGCGCCGCTCGGACCTGGTCGGCGACCGCCCAGGTGAGCACGACCACGGCGGCACTGTTGAAGAGGAAGACCGCCACCCGGTCGGTGAGGAAGATCTCGAGCGGCGGCAGGAAGTAGCCGTAGCGCACGAAGAGGAGCCCGGTCGCGAGACCGAGCGAGCCCAGGGCCGCCGTCAGCGCCCAGAGCCCGCTGCGCCGGTCGGTCCACAGGGTCACGCCGAATAGGGCGACGAGCCCGAGGAGCACGGTGGGCAGGCCGAGCATGGCGCCCACGGCATACAGCAGGAAGGCCAGGACTCCGCAGGCGACGAAGGTGGAGCGTGGGAACCGGGGGAGCAGCAGCAGCACGAGCGCTCCGAGGCCGATACCGACGTAGCCGAGGAAGGCGGGCTGCTCCTTGACGTTGACCCACCACGCGTTGGCCCCGGCGGCGACGGTGATCGAGGCGACGAAGTAGAGCAGCGCGATGATCGCGCCGACACGGTCGACCAGCGGTCGGTGCGTGGCGGCGGGGGGACCGTACGGCGCCGGGACGCCGTCGGGCGTGGCCGGTACGGGGAGGTCGGGCCGGGCGGTCACGCGAGCACACTAGCCATGGGCACGGCGTACAGGATCCTCCTGCGGGAGGAGACGCGGGGGCCGGGCGTGCGGTCGATCCGTGAGCGGCCGGCGCGATTTCAGGGAACTGGCCCGCGTGGCGTAGTCTTGATCCTTGGGTGTCGTGTGTCCGGCACCTGATGCACTCATGCACGACCAGACACGCCCCCAAGGTCGGCCCACTCCGGGTCGGCCGCCACATGGATTGACGGAGGATATGGCCAAGAAGGACGGTGTCATCGAGATCGAGGGCACGATCGTCGAGGCTCTCCCGAACGCGATGTTCCGGGTCGAGCTCACCAACGGTCACAAGGTTCTCGCGCACATCTCGGGCAAGATGCGTCAGCACTACATCCGGATCCTCCCCGAGGACCGAGTCGTCGTCGAGCTCTCGCCCTATGACCTGACCCGCGGTCGGATCGTCTTCCGCTACCGCTGAGTGCCCGCGCTGCCGGCCCGCCCGGCAGCACGAGCCCCAGCGTCCACCCAACGATGACCAACCAGCACCCGATCGTCGCAGGCCCAGCCGGCCCGCGGGGATGGGCGCGCGATCTGAAGACAGCAGGCAGATGAAGGTTCAGCCGAGCGTCAAGAAGATCTGCGACAAGTGCAAGGTGATCCGCCGCAACGGGCGGGTCATGGTGATCTGCGAGAACCTGCGCCACAAGCAGCGCCAGGGCTGAGCAGAGCTCCAACCTCGCCGTCGACAGACTTCGACAGCACGCCACACGAGTAACTCAGCAGCACCCGGCCCCTGGGACCGACGGCTCATGGAGCCGCCCAGGATGTCACCCCCGGCACGGAGGCCGGGGACCGGTGGCCGCCCGCCGAACGGGCCGGCCGTGAAACCGGACCGGTGACTGCTCCAGACCTCCGCGAAACAGAAAGAGACAGACCAACATGGCTCGTCTTGTTGGAGTCGACCTTCCGCGCGAGAAGCGCGTCGAGGTCGCCCTGACCTACATCTTCGGTGTGGGTCGCACCCGTTCCAAGGAGGCGCTGGCTGCGACCGGCGTCGACCCCAACACCCGCGTCAAGGATCTCGGTGAGACCGAGCTCGTTGCGCTTCGTGACTTCCTCGAGGGCAACTACCGCCTCGAGGGTGACCTGCGCCGTGAGGTCCAGGCCGACATCCGCCGCAAGGTCGAGATCGGTTCCTACGAGGGTCTTCGTCACCGTCGTGGTCTCCCGGTCCGCGGTCAGCGCACCAAGACCAACGCGCGCACCCGCAAGGGCCCGAAGCGCACCGTGGCCGGCAAGAAGAAGGCCAAGTGATCCATCGCCTCGGCGATCGCGATCCTCACCGAATTTCGTTCTGACGTAGGAGAAACATGCCTCCCAAGGCTCGTGTGACGAAGGTTCGTCGCAAGGAAAAGAAGAACGTTGCCCACGGGCACGCTCACATCAAGAGCACGTTCAACAACACCATCATCTCGATCACCGACCCCACCGGCGCCGTGATCTCGTGGGCCTCCGCCGGCCAGGTCGGCTTCAAGGGCTCGCGCAAGTCCACCCCGTTCGCCGCCCAGATGGCTGCCGAGGCTGCTGCCCGCCGCGCCATGGAGCACGGCATGCGCAAGGTCGACGTCTTCGTCAAGGGCCCGGGCTCGGGCCGCGAGACGGCGATCCGCTCGCTCACCGCCACCGGCCTCGAGGTCGGCGCGATCAGCGACGTCACGCCCACGCCGCACAACGGTGTCCGTCCGCCCAAGCGCCGTCGCGTTTGATCAGGCCCGAGACCAGGAAGAGTAGATAAGTCATGGCTCGTTACACCGGCCCGATCACCAAGAAGTCCCGCCGCCTCAAGATGGACCTCGTCGGCGGCGACAAGAACTTCGAGCTCCGTCCCTTCCCGCCGGGCCAGCACGGCCGTCGCCGGATCCAGGAGAAGGAGTACCTGACCCAGCTCCAGGAGAAGCAGCGCGCCCGCTTCGCCTACGGCGTCATGGAGAAGCAGTTCGTCCGTTACTACAAGGAGGCTGCCAAGCGCCCCGGCAAGACCGGTGAGAACCTCCTGACGATCCTCGAGTCGCGCCTCGACAACGTGATCTACCGCGCCGGCCTCGCCCGCACGCGCCGTCACGCCCGTCAGCTCGTGACGCACGGTCACTTCGAGGTCAACGGCGTCCGCGTCGACGTCCCGTCCTACCGCGTCGAGCAGTACGACATCATCACGATCCGCAAGCAGTCCGTCGAGACCTTCCCGTTCGAGCTGGCCCGCCAGACGTACGGCGAGCGTCCCGTCCCGGCCTGGATGCAGGTCGTCCCGGGCTCGCTGCAGATCCTCATCCACCAGCTCCCGGTTCGCGCGCAGATCGACTCGCAGCTGACCGAGCAGCTGATCGTCGAGCTCTACTCGAAGAACTGACCACCCACGTGGTGCCCGTATGCCGCTGAGCCCGCTCAGCGGCATACGGACTCAGTTCGCTTGGGGCCGGGGTCGCAGACAGAGCCGACCCCGGCCGCCCGGAGCCAGTCCGGGCAGTTTCATGAGGCGTCAAATAGCGGTCGCCCATGGGAAGGAATGAACAGTGCTCATCGCACAGCGTCCCGTGCTCTCCGAGGAAGTCGTTGCGGACAACCGCAGCCGCTTCACGATCGAGCCGCTCGAGCCTGGCTTCGGCTACACGCTCGGCAACAGCCTTCGTCGCACCCTGCTCTCGAGCATCCCGGGTGCCGCGGTCACCTCGATCCGCATCGACGGTGTCCTCCACGAGTTCACGACCGTTCCGGGCGTGAAGGAGGACGTCACCGAGATGATCCTCAACATCAAGGGTCTCGTCGTCTCCTCCGAGCACGACGAGCCCGTCGTCATGTACCTGCGCAAGCAGGGCCCGGGTGCGGTCACCGCCGCCGACATCACGCCGCCGGCCGGTGTCGAGGTGCACAACCCCGGTCTGCATATCGCGACGCTCAACGACAAGGGCAAGCTCGAGATGGAGCTGACGGTCGAGCGTGGCCGCGGCTACGTGTCGGCGCAGCAGAACAAGTCGGGCGACCAGGAGATCGGCCGCATCCCGGTCGACTCCATCTACTCGCCGGTCCTCGCCGTGACCTACAAGGTCGAGGCGACCCGTGTCGAGCAGCGCACCGACTTCGACAAGCTGATCGTCGACGTCGAGACCAAGAACTCGATGACGCCGCGTGACGCCATGGCCTCGGCCGGCAAGACGCTCGTCGAGCTCTTCGGCCTCGCCCGTGAGCTCAACGTCGAGGCCGAGGGCATCGACATGGGCCCGTCGCCGACGGACGCCGCGCTCGCCGCGGACCTCGCCCTGCCGATCGAGGACCTCGACCTCACGGTTCGTTCCTACAACTGCCTCAAGCGCGAGGGCATCCACACCGTGGGTGAGCTCGTCAGCCGGAGCGAGGCCGACCTGCTCGACATCCGCAACTTCGGTGCGAAGTCGATCGACGAGGTCAAGGCCAAGCTCGTCGGCATGGGCCTCGCGCTCAAGGACAGCCCGCCCGGGTTCGACCCGTCCGCCCTGGTGGACAACTACGGCGACGACCTCGACGACGACGAGTCGTTCGTCGAGGACGAGCAGCTCTGACCAACCGCTTTCTTGACCGAGCCCTCGGGATCCGACTCGAGACGGCCTGGTCAGACCTTCTAGGAGAAACACAATGCCCACCCCCACCAAGGGTCCCCGCGTCGGTGGCGGCCCCGCGCACGAGCGGCTGATTCTCAGCAACCTCGCGACGTCGCTCTTCGAGCACGACCGGATCACGACGACCGAGGCCAAGGCCAAGCGTCTTCGCCCGCTCGCCGAGCGCCTCATCACGTTCGCCAAGCGTGGCGACCTGCACGCTCGCCGTCGGGTCCTCACCGTCGTGCGTGACAAGGGTGTCGTCCACCGTCTCTTCGCCGAGATCGCCCCCGACATGGCGGCTCGCGAGGGCGGGTACACCCGCATCACCAAGATCGGCGCCCGCAAGGGCGACAACGCCCCCATGGTCGTCATCGAGCTCGTCCGCGAGCCGCTCTCGGCCAAGAAGGCGACCGTCAAGGAGGCCGAGGCCGCGACGAAGCGCGCTGCGAAGCAGAGCGAGTCGAAGAAGGCTGCCGCCAAGACCAAGGCCGCCGAGGACGCCGAGAAGACCGAGGCTGCTGCCGCCGTCGAGCTGCCCGCCGGCGCTGTCGCCGCGAACGAGGACGGCTCGGCCCCCGAGGGCTACACCGTCAAGGGCAACGCCGACTCGGGCCTCTACCACGAGCCTGACGGCCAGTGGTACGACCAGACGATCGCCGAGTTCTGGTTCAAGTCCGCCGAGGACGCCGAGGCCGCCGGCTTCAAGAAGGCCGGTTCCGGCTCCTGATCGCACCGCGTGATCGCCGGCTCTTCGGCCTGTGATCACCGCTGCATCACGGTCGGATCGCATCGAGTGGCCGGCTCCGTCCCCTGGACGGAGCCGGCCCTTCGTGTGTCCGGAGCGCGAACGCGGCAGAATGACCCCGTGGCTCCCATCCCCGACCGGCCCTCGGGGCAGCACGAGGTCGACCGTCGGGGTCTCGTGCTCGCCCTGCCCGTGGGCCTCATCGCGCTCGTGACAGGCTCCGTCGCCGACAGCTTCCTCTCGCCCGTCGGGCGCGCAGGCCTGCGGGTCGTGGACCTGGCCGACCGGATGGTCGACGACCTCCTCGCGTCGAGCGCGTCCACGGCGGCGACGACGCCGCGTCTCCAGGCGTTGGAGCGCGCCGTGGTCGGTGCGATCGGCGGGCGGAGCAACGTCGTCGGAGTGAGTGTGCACGACCGGCGCAGCGGCGTGCTGTGGCACTACCGGGGTGGCCGGCTCGTCCGCACCGGAAGCGTCGCGAAGGCCATGGTCGCGGCGCAGGCCATCCGGGTCGTCCGGGCGCAGGGCCGCTGGCTCTCGGCGACAGAGCAGGACTGGGCGCGCCTCGCCATCACCCGGAGTGACAACGCCTCGGCCGACGCCCTGTATGCGTTCATCGGCGGCCACGACGGTGTGGCGGCTCTTGCCGCGGACCTCGGCATGACCGAGACGGCCGCCGCCGAGCGGGTGGACCACTGGGGCCTCACCCTGACGACCCCCAACGATCTCGTCCGCCTGATGCGCGCCCTGACGGAAGGCCACCCGGCTCTCCACAGGGACGACCGCGCGTACCTGCTCGGCCTGATGGCACAGGTTGCCGACGGCCAGCGCTGGGGGGTCGGGACCGTCGAGGCCCCGGACGTCGGCGTCCGGCTCAAGAACGGCTGGATGCTCGTCGACACCCCCTGGGTCATCAACAGCTTCGGGGACGTCCGCGGCGAGGGCCGCGACTACGTGCTCGCCATCATGCAGCGCGCCCAACCCGACGAGCGCACCGGCGTGGTCCGCGCGAGCCGGATCAGCCGGGCCGTCTTCGCCGCGCTCGAGGACCCGCTGACGTGACGGGACCCCTGCCCGGGCCGGCCCTCGTCCGGCTGCGTCTCGACCTCGCCTACGACGGGACGGACTTCGCCGGCTGGGCGCTCCAGCCCGGCCTGCGCACCGTCCAGGGCGAGCTGCAGGCTGCTCTGACGACGATCCTGCGCACCCCCGAGCCGGTGCGCGTCACCGTGGCGGGGCGCACCGACGCGGGTGTGCACGCCCGGGGGCAGGTCGTCCACGTCGACGTCGACCCGGTCGCGCTCGCCGCCGTGCCCGGACGGTCCGACCGCGCGCCCGAGGCGGCGCTCGTGAGCCGGCTCGCCGGCATACTCCCTCACGACGTCGTCGTCCACGCGGCCCGGCCTGCCCCCGCCGGCTTCGACGCCCGCTTCGGCGCACTCGAGCGGCGCTACCTCTACCGGATCGCCGACCGCGGGGTCGGGCTCGACCCGCTCCGGCGCCGCGACACGGTCTGGTGGCACAAGCCGCTCGACGTCGACGCCATGAACGAGGCGTCCGTCGCGCTCCTGGGGCTGCGCGACTTCGCGGCGTTCTGCAAGCGCCGTGAGGGCGCCACGAGCATCCGTACGCTCCTCGACTACGCGTGGCGGCGGCTCGACGACGGGGTCCTGGCGGCGACCGTCCGCGCCGACGCCTTCTGCCACTCGATGGTCCGCTCCCTCGTCGGCGCGGTCGTCCCGGTGGGGGAGGGTCGCCGGGAGGTGGGGTGGCCGGCCGACCTCCTCGAACGGCAGGAGCGGGCGGCCGGCGTCCACGTCATGCCCGCCCACGGTCTCAGCCTCGAGGAGGTCGTCTACCCTCCTGACGACGAGCTGCGGGCCCGGGCCCGGCAGACGCAGGCCCGTCGTCCAGGCCTCGTGAGCCCCACCCGCCTCGAGGCGACGGACGGCCCGGCCGCGAGCGGCATCACCCCCGGCGACGTGTGATTGGATCGGGCGCATGCCTCGCCGCGCCACCCGCGCCCTGTCGGTCTCCGTCCTGACGTGCGCCCTCGTCCTCACGGGGTGCTCCGGGCAGGGCGCGACCACCGGCACCCCGACCGTCCCGACGATGTCGGCCGCCGGGGTGGCCGCGACGGCCACCGCGCCGAGCTCGGCCGGCGGACCGGGCGCCACCGACTCCGACGCGGTCGCCGGCCGCTCGAACCGGTTCACGGTCGTCCCTCCGGAGGCCTGGGGTGATGCGACGAGCCAGGCGGGTCGCCTTGCCGACCTCGAGCTCGTCCTGCTCTCCTCCCGCGCGGTCGGCAGCTTCAGCACCAACCTCGTCGTGACCGCCAAGTCCGGGGAGCTCTCCGGCGTCTGGGACGAGCTCGCCACCGGCCGGACCCAGCTGGCGGGCCTCGGGCGCACCGTCTCGGGGGCTCCCGACAAGCTCGTCGGCGGAGAACGCGCCACCGGCTTCACGAGCCGGTTCGAGCAGGAGGGCGTCGCGGTCGTCGCCCGGTCCTACGGGCTGCACCGAGACGGACGGATCTACCTGCTCACCCTCAGCTCGGCCGAGGCCGAGGCCGACCACGCCATGGCCGAGCTCGACGAGCTGCTCTCAACGTGGACGTGGACGTAGGCCCCGGCTGACGACCCGGCCTCGTCCCTGAGGGGGTCCGAGCGCCCGCGAGCACGGGCGGCGGCATAACCCGCGTGACGGCGCCCAGCGGCATACGTCAGGCTTGTGTCTCGTGGGCCATGTCGATGTCAACTCCGTCTCCTTCTCCCTGCCCGACGGCAGGCCGCTCCTCAACGACGTCTCCGTCCGGGTCGGAGAGGGGGCCAAGATCGCCCTCATCGGGCCCAACGGCACGGGCAAGACCACGCTGACGCGGATCATCGCCGGCGACCTCGCCGCCCATGAGGGCGCCGTGACCCGGTCCGGCGGCCTCGGCGTCATGCGGCAGTTCATCGGCAAGGTCCGCGACGAGTCGACGGTCCGCGACCTGCTCGTGTCCGTCGCGGCCGAGCGCATCCGCCGCGCCGCCGAGGAGATCGACCGCACCGAGCTCACCATGATGGAGCGCGACTCCGAGGACGACCAGATGGCCTACGCGCACGCCCTCGTCGAGTGGGGCGAGGCCGGAGGCTACGAGCAGGAGACCCTCTGGGACCAGTGCACGATGGCCGCGCTCGGGATCCCGTACGAGAAGGCCCAGTGGCGTGCCGTCTCGACCCTGTCCGGTGGCGAGCAGAAGCGTCTCGTCCTCGAGGCTCTCCTCCGCGGCCCCGAGGAGGTGCTCCTGCTCGACGAGCCGGACAACTACCTCGACGTCCCGACGAAGCGCTGGCTCGAGGAGGCCCTCGTCGCCTCGCCCAAGACGGTCCTGTTCATCAGCCACGACCGCGAGCTGCTCGACCGGGTCGCGACCCGCATCGCCACGCTCGAGCCGGGCGCGGCCGGGGCGAGCCTCTGGGTCCATCCGGGCCGGTTCGCCACGTACGCGGAGGCCCGCGCCGACCGCAACTCTCGTCTCGAGGAGCTGCGCCGCCGGTGGGACGAGGAGCACCTCAAGCTGAAGACGCTCGTCCAGACGCTCAAGGTCAAGGCGAAGTACAACGACGGCATGGCCTCGCGCTACCAGGCCGCCCAGACGCGCCTCGCGAAGTTCGAGCAGGCGGGGCCGCCCCAGGAGACGCCGACGCTCCAGAAGGTGACGATGCGCCTCACCGGCGGCCGGACGGCCAAGCGGGCCCTCGTCGCCGAGCGTCTCGAGCTGACCGGGCTGATGAAGCCCTTCGACCTCGAGGTCTGGTACGGCGAGCGCGTCGCCATCCTCGGCTCGAACGGCTCGGGCAAGTCGCACTTCCTGCGCCTTCTCGCAGCGGGGGGCACGGACCCCGAGCGCGAGCACCGGCCGGTCGGCGACGTCCGGCCCACGCCGGTCGAGCACGAGGGTCTCGTCCGGCTCGGGTCGCGCGTGCGGCCGGGGTGGTTCGCCCAGACACACGAGCACCCCTCGCTCCTCGGCCGGACCCTCCTCGAGATCCTCCACCGCGGTGACGAGCACCGCGACGGGATGCCGCGCGAGCAGGCGGCCCGGGCCCTCGACCGGTACGAGCTGGCCCGGTCGTCGGAGCAGACCTTCGAGTCGCTGTCGGGCGGGCAGCAGGCCCGGTTCCAGATCCTGCTCCTCGAGCTGAGCGGGGCGACGATGCTCCTGCTCGACGAGCCGACCGACAACCTCGACCTCCAGTCGGCCGAGGCGCTCGAGGAGGGCCTCGACCGGTTCGAGGGCACGGTCGTCGCGGTGACGCACGACCGTTGGTTCGCCCGGGGGTTCGACCGCTTCCTCGTCTTCGGCGCCGACGGGCGGGTCTACGAGTCGACCGAGCCGGTGTGGGACGAAGGGCGGGTCGTCCGGCCGCGCTGACGTCCCACGGCCCCGGGAGTACCGTCGGGGCATGGTGATCTCGTCACTCGACGTCCCCGTCGTCGGGGCGCCGATGGCCGGAGGGCCCTCGACGCCGGAGCTCGTGGCGGCCGTGGGCGACGCAGGCGGGCTCGGGTTCCTCGCGGGCGCGTACCTCACGACCGAGGCGCTCGCGCGCGACATCGCCGACGTGTGGGACGCGACGTCGCGCCCCTTCGGCGTCAACCTCTTCGTCCCCGCCCACGCCAACACGTATGCCGCCGGGCCGGGTCAGCTCGTGGGCTCGGACCGCGCCCGGGCGGTCGCCGCCTACCGCGCGTCCCTCGCGCCGCTGGCGGGGCGGCTCGGCGTCGAGCTCCCGGAGCCTTCGGGAGAGGAGCCGGGAGCCTGGGAGCGGGCGCTCGACCTCGTCGTCCGGGAGCGGGTCCCGGTCGTGTCCTTCACGTTCGGGCTGCCGTCGAAGGCCGTGCTCGGCGAGCTCCGACGGGCCGGCATCGAGTCGGTCGTCACGGTGACCGACGTCCCCGAGGCCACCGCCGCGATCGAGGCGGGGGTCGACGCCCTCTGCGTCCAGGGGCCCGAGGCCGGTGGGCACCGGGGCACCCTCGACGAGGCGAAGGACCCGGGGGAGCACGAGCTCGTCGGGCTCGTCCGGTCGGTCCGGGCCCTGACCGACCTGCCCGTCGTCGCGGCCGGCGGGATCGCGGACTCCGCGCGGGCTGCGGAGGTCCTCGCGGCGGGCGCGACCGCGGCGCAGATCGGAACCGCCCTGCTCCTGACGCCGGAGGCCGGGACCGGGCTCGCCTACCGCAGGGCCCTGGTCGACCCCGACTACGCCGGGACCACCGTGACCAGGGCGTTCTCGGGCCGGTGGGCGCGGGCCCTCGAGACGGAGTTCGTCCGGGAGCACTCCGTGCACGCGCCCGCGGCGTTCCCCGAGGTACACCACGTGACCGCTCCGCTGCGTCGCGCCTCCGCAGCAGCCGACGACCCCGGCCTCATCGCCCTCTGGGCCGGAACCGCCTGGCGCTCGGCGCGGGCCGTGCCGGCGGCGGAGGTCGTACGGTCGATCGCCGGAGCGCTCTGACCCCGGCACCCCCTCCCCGTTCGATGTATCCGCGCGGCTTCTGGCACGCGCGGATACATCGAACCGGAAGGATGGAGGGGTGCTCACCTTCCTCGCCGGCCAGCCCCTCGTGCTCCTCGCACTGCTGCTCCTCGTCGGGGCGGCGGTCGGCAACGTCCGCATCCGGGGCGTCCAGGTCGGGCCGGCAGCGGTCCTCTTCGGCGCGATCGGCATCTCGGCGCTCGGTGCCGCGAACGGCGTCAAGCTCGCCGTGCCCGAGGTGGTGGGGACGCTGGGGCTCGTCCTGTTCACGTACACCGTCGGCATCATCTCCGGACCGAGCTTCTTCGCCTCGCTGCGCAGGGGATGGCCCTTCATGGTCTCCATGGCGGCCGTCTTCGTCGTCGCCGCGCTCCTCGCGGTGGGGGTCGGCCGCTGGCTCGGCCTCCCGATGCCCGTCGTCGCCGGGACCTTCGCGGGCGGGCTGACCAACACGCCGGCGCTCGCCGCTGCGACGGAGCGGTCGGCCGACCCGGCCGGGCCGACCATCGGCTACTCGATCGCCTACCTCTGGGGTGTCGTCGGCATGCTCCTCGCCGCCGCCTGGTCACTCGGCCACCGCGGCGACGAGGAGCCGGGGAGCGAGCCGCTCGTCCACCAGACGATCCGGGTCGAGCGGACCGACGCCCCCACCCTCGGCGAGGTCGCGCTCCAGTTCGGGTCGCGCGTCACGTTCTCGCGGCTGCGGCACGGTCACGCCGACAGCGAGACGCTCGTCGCCGACGCCGCCGAACGCCTCGACCGGGGTGACCTCGTCACCGTGGTCGGACCTCGTGACGTCGTCGGGAAGGTCACTGCTGCCCTGGGCCACGCGTCGTCGCACGACATCGTCGACGACCGGCACGACCTCGACTTCCGCCGCGTCACGATCAGCAACCCGGCGCTGGCCGGCCGGACCCTCGCCGAGGTGGACCTCGACAGCAGGTTCGGCGCGCACGTCAGCCGGGTCCGGCGCGGCGACCTCGACCTCGTGGCCACCCCCGGCTTCGTCCTCCAGATGGGTGACCGGGTCCGGGTCGTCTCGTCGACCGCGCGGCTGCCGGAGGTGAGCAGCTACCTCGGGGACTCCGACCGTGGGATGTCCGACATCAACCCGGGCGGGTTCGCGCTGGGCCTGGGTCTCGGGCTGCTCCTCGGTCTCGTCCACATCCCCTTGCCCGGCGGCGGGTTCTCGATCGGCGCGGCGGCGGGGACCCTGCTCGTCGGCCTGGTCTTCGGCCGCGTCGGGCGCCTCGGACCGGTCATCACATCCATGCCGAGCGGCGCCGCGCAGTCCCTCTCCCACCTCGGCATGATCATCTTCCTCGCGTATGCCGGTACGCGAGCCGGCGGCCAGATCGCCGCGGCGGTGCAGTCGGACGTCGGCTGGAAGGCCGCCGTCGTGGGGGTGGTCGTGACGACGACCACGGCCCTGCTGCTCCTCGTCACCGGGCGTCTCCTCCACGGCGTGGCGGGGGTGCGCCAGGCCGGGATCCTCGCCGGGGCCCAGACGCAGCCCGCCATCCTCGCCTTCGTCAACGACCGGACCGGCTTCGACCCCCGGGTCGGGCTGGGGTACGTCCTTGTCTACCCGGCCGCCATGATCGCCAAGATCCTCATCGTGCAGATCCTGGCCGGGCTCGGCTGAGGGTCACCCACCGCCCCCCTTCGATGTATCCGCGCGCCCTCTGGCACTCGCGGATACATCGAACGCAGATACATCGAACGCCGGTGAGGGGAGACTCCCGCTGACCCAGCCGGGCGGCATACGGTGTCCTCCATGCCGACCGCTGAAGGAACGTTGCGCTGGGCCCCGGCGCACGACCATCCCGAGCTCGTGGCCGCTCCCGTCGCGGCAGCCCTCCACCTGGTCCCTGATGCCAGGGTCGCGAGCATCGACGCCTCGCTCGCCGACACGGCTGCCTTCTGCGCCGCATACGACGTCGCCCAGGAGGCCTCCGCGAACTGCGTCGTCGTCGAGGCCCGCCGGGGCGCGGTGACGACGTTCGCGGCGGTCATGGTCCTCGCGACCGACCGGGCCGACATCAACCGCACGGTGCGCACCCACCTCGGGGCGCGCAAGATCTCGTTCGCCGACCAGGCGGGGGCTCAGGACCGTACCGGCATGCAGCAGGGCGGCATCACGCCCGTCGGGCTTCCCGAGTCGTGGCCGGTCCTCGTCGACGAGGCGGTCGTGGCGGCGGGGCCGGTGGTCATCGGCGCCGGTGTCCGGGGTGCGAAGCTCCTCGTCGACGGCGCGGCGCTCGCGCGTCTGCCCCGCGCCGAGGTGCTCGCCCTGGCCCAGCGATGAGGCCAGGGCCGTGAGGCGGGCGACGGGACCGGTCCGCCGGCTCTCAGCCGGCGATGTCGAGGATCATCCGGGCGCGCTCCGAGGCGGTCGTCCCGCCCCAGATCCCGAACGGCTCGGGAACCGCGAGGGCGTGCTGGAGGCACTGCGTGACCACCGGGCAGACGGCGCAGACCGCCTTGGCGGCCTCCGTCTGCTCGCGGCGAGCCCGCTGGCCGAGGTCGAGGTCTTCGGTGAAGAACTGCTCGACCGCCTTGCCTCGGCACAGGCCCTTGCCTTGCCACTCGTAGGAGTCGAGCGTCGGACGGGGGAGGCGGGTCACTGTCATGGTTCCTCCTGGGGGCGAGGCCTGATGCATCGAACTTACGCAGAACTGATGCACCACACAAGAGCCAGGAATAAGTTTATGATCGGGGTGCCCGCAAGGACGCCGGATCCGGGACCCTCTGCTCGTCCCTCTTCTCCGACCGGCGCGGGCGCCTACCGATTGTGGTGAACGCTCATGAGTGAAGACGCGGGCCGCAGGCCCACATCCAGCGACTCGGGGGAGCGGGGGGCCGAGGTGAGCTGGTCTGTCGGTGCGGTGGCCCGGCGGGTGGGGCTGCCGGCCCCGACCCTTCGGTCCTGGGACCGCCGCTACGGCATCGGCCCGTCAGCGCGCACGGAGGGCAACCATCGGCGCTACACCGCAGCCGACATCGGCCGGCTCCGGCTCATGTCCCGCCTCACCGCGACCGGGGTCCCGGCCCAGGCGGCGTCGGAGGTGGTGCGTGCGCTCGACGACGACGCCGTCGCCCACCGGCTCGAAGCGGACGCGGGCTCCGGGGGCTCCGGGGGCTCCGGGGGCGACGAAGCCGGCCCGAGCGCGTCCGGGACCGCCGACGCGATCGTCGCCGCCGCCGCCGCGCTCGACGCCGTCACGCTGGCGAGCCTCTACCGGCTGGCCCTGCGTCAGTGGGAGCTGACGACTGCGTGGCGCGAGGTCCTGGCTCCGGCACTGCGTGAGATCGGTCGTCGGTGGAGCGACGGCAGCCTCGGCGTCGAGTCGGAGCATCTCGCGAGCGAGCTGCTCCAGTCAGAGCTCCGAGCGGTGGTGCACGCGCACCGCCAGCGCCTGCCCGGCCCGCCCGTCGTCCTCGCCACGGCCGACAACGAGGAGCACCACCTCCCTCTCCTCGCCCTCGACGCCGAGCTGGCGCGCCGCGGGATCTCCAGCATCTTCCTCGGGTCCCGCGTGCCACCCTCCGCCATGGTCGGCGCCGTCCGCCGGGCCCGGCCGCACGCCCTCTTCCTCTGGGCATCGCTCCGGCGCCCCACGTCCGAGCCGCTCTGGGCCGAGCTCTGCCCGCTCGACCGGCCGATCACCGTCGTCCTCGGTGGGCCGGGTTGGCCCGACAACGTCGACGTCCCGGATCCCCTCGTGACCGTGCAGCGCGTCCACGACCTCGACTCGGCCGTCCAGGTCGTGCTCGACGAGGTGGAGGGGCCTGAGCGCTCGAGCGTCTCCAAGGGCAGGGTCGTCTGACGGGTTCTTGCACAGGGGTGTCCGTTCCGTCCCGCTAAGGACCTCGTGGATCGGGGCGCTACGTCCGGGTGTGCGTGGAATTGAGCGTGGACGCGCAAGGAATCCCCGTTGTTCTGCAAAAAGTTGCAGCGAACCTCTGGCGCGTCGTGGGCGGCGGGCGCTACGTTGCCCCGGATGGCCGGGCGCCCGCGTGAGGCGTGACACGGCCGAGCCCACAAAGGAGTGCGCATGCGCCGTCGTTCGATCCTGTCCGCCCTGAGTGCAGCCGCACTCGTCGCGACCGGACTGACCGTCCCGATCATCGGCGCCATGAGCGCCACCGCCGCGGAACGCACCGCAACGTTGGTCGGGGACCTGCAGGACGAGCTCGGGTGCTCGGGCGACTGGGACCCCGGCTGCACCGCAACCGACCTCACCCCCGTCGGGGGCGGGTCGACCTACGCCAAGAACTTCACCGTCCCGGCCGGGTCCTGGCTGCTCAAGGTCGCGATCAACCACTCGTGGAACGAGAGCTATGGCGAGGGCGGCGCCAACGTGCCGCTCGTCCTCCAGGGCCCGGCCACGCTGCGTTTCACCTACGACGACACGACGCACGCGATCGGCATCGCCCCGACCGATCTCCCCGGCCCGGCCACCACGGCCGACACCGCGCTCGCCGGCTCGTCACTGCGCCGCCTCGCGACCCGTGAGCGCTTCTACTTCGTCATGGCCGACCGCTTCGCCAACGGAGACGCCAGCAACGACACGGGCGGCCTGACGGGCGGCCCGCTCGAGACCGGCTTCGACCCGACCAACGAGGGCTTCTACCACGGTGGCGACCTCAAGGGCGTGACCCAGAAGCTCGACTACATCAAGGGCCTCGGCACGACGGCGATCTGGCTCACGCCGTCCTTCAAGAACCGCCCGGTCCAGGGCAGCGGATCCGACGCGAGCGCCGGGTACCACGGCTACTGGATCACCGACTTCACCCAGATCGACCCGCACCTCGGCACGAACGCCGACATGAAGGACCTCATCGCAGCCGCCCACGCCAAGGGCATGAAGGTCTACTTCGACATCATCACCAACCACACGGCCGACGTGATCTCCTACGACGGCGGGACCTACACCTACGTCCCGAAGTCCGCCAAGCCGTACAAGGACGCCGCCGGCCACGTCTTCGACGACGCTGCGGTCGCCGGCTCGCCCGACTTCCCGAAGATGGACGCGGCGACGTCGTTCCCCTACGTGCCGAAGGTCGCGGACGCCGACAAGGACGTCAAGGTCCCGGCGTGGCTCAACGACGTGACGCTCTACCACAACCGCGGCGACTCGACGTATGCCGGTGAGTCCTCGACCTACGGCGACTTCTCCGGGCTCGACGACCTCTTCACCGAGAACCCGAAGGTCGTCTCGGGCATGGAGGACATCTACAAGTCCTGGGTCGACTTCGGGGTCGACGGCTTCCGGATCGACACGGTCAAGCACGTCAACATGCAGTTCTGGCAGGCGTTCTCGCCGGCGATCCTCAAGCACGCCAAGGACATCGGCAACCCCGACTTCTTCATGTTCGGTGAGGTCTACGACGGCAACCCGGCGTACATGAGCCAGTTCACGACGAAGGGCCAACTGCCCGCGACCCTCGACTTCGGCTTCCAGGGGGCGGCGCTCGGGTTCGCCCAGAGCAGGGCGACGACAGGCATCCGCGACCTCTTCGCCGGCGACGACTACTACACCGACACCGACTCGAATGCGTACGAGCTGCCGACCTTCCTCGGCAACCACGACATGGGTCGCGTCGGCGCGATGCTCCTCTCCGCGGGCCACACCGGCGCCGACCTGCTCGCCCGGGACGAGCTCGCCACGTCGCTCATGTTCCTGACCCGCGGCCAGCCGGTCGTCTACTACGGCGACGAGCAGGGCTTCACCGGGCCGACGACGGACTTCGGCGACAAGCGCGCTCGCCAGGACATGTTCGGGACGCAGACGCCGATCTACAAGGACGACGTCATCGTCGGCAGCTCCGACGCCGAGGGCACGGGTCCGCACTACGACACGAGCGCTCCGCTCTACCGTCGCATCGCCGAGCTGTCGGCGCTGCGCCAGGCGCACCCGGCGCTCGCCGACGGCGCCCAGATCCACCGCTACGCCTCCGACTCCGCCGGCATCTACGCCATCAGCCGGATCGACAAGGCCGACAAGCGCGAGTACCTCGTCGTGGCCAACAACGCGACGACGGCCAAGACCGCGACGTTCTCGACCTACTCTGCGGGCTCGAAGTTCGCCCCGCTCCTCGGCGCCTCGAGCGATCTCCGGGCGGATGCGTCCGGCCGGGTGACGGTCACGGTTCCGGCGCTGTCCGTCGCCGTCTACCGGGCCAACTCGACGATGGAGGTATCGACGTCGGCCCCGGCGATCTACCCGACCTCCCCGAGCGCCGGCGGCGTCGTCGGCGGCCGTGCAGAGATCGGTGCGGCGATCCCCGCCAACGCCTTCGCCGAGGTCACCTTCCTCCAGCGCCCGGTGGGAACGTCCACGTGGAAGACCCTCGGCACCGACGACAACGCCCCCTACCGTGTCTTCGACGACGTCAGCGGACTCGCCAAGGGCACCCTCGTCGAGTACCGCATGCTCGCCAAGGACCTCGCGGGACACGTCTCCGCGACGTCGACCTACGGCATCGTGGGCGAGCCGACCCCCTCCGGCGGTGGCTCCGGCGGCGGGGTCGGACCGGTCACCCAGCCGAACTTCGTCAGCGTCCCGGGCGACGACAACTCCGAGATGGGCTGCTCTGGCGACTGGCAGCCGGACTGTGCCCAGGCGCAGCTCACGCTCGACCCGAAGGACGAGATCTGGAAGGGCTCGTTCAAGACGATCCCGGCCGGTGACTATGCCTACAAGGCCGCGATCAACAAGTCGTGGGACGAGAACTACGGAGCAGGCGCCGTCAAGGGCGGCGCCAACATCCCCTACACCGCACCCGGGGCGGGCCAGACCGTCAACTTCTACTACGACCACCGCACGCACTGGGTGACGAACGACGTGCAGGGCCCGATCATCACGGCGCCGGGCAGCTTCCAGAGCGAGCTCGGCTGCCCCGGCGACTGGTCCCCCGACTGCATGCGCTCGTGGCTGCAGGACCCCGACGGTGACGGCACGTACACGTGGAGCACCGACCGCATCCCGGCCGGCAACTACGAGTTCAAGGTGGCCCACGGCCTGTCGTGGGACGTCAACTACGGCGCGGGCGGCACCCAGAACGGCGCGAACGTCGCCTTCGCCGTCCCGGCTGACGGTGTCGTCACGACGATCACGTACAAGCTCGCGACCCACGAGATCTCGGTCAAGACGTCCCGGGCGGGCGCCTCGCCCGACCTGACGAAGGCGAAGGCCTTCATCGTCGGTCCCGACCTCGTCGCGTGGCCCGCCTCGTCGCTGCCCGCGGGCACCGACCCGGCGACCCTCGGGTGGCGTCTGCACTGGTCGGCCGACGGCGGCCTCGGCATCGACGCCGAGGCGGTGACGGGCGGCTCGGTCGCCACGCTGACCCGTGACCCGGCCGGCCTCCCCGCCGACCTGCTCAGCGCCCATCCCGAGCTCAAGGGCGCGGTCGCCCTGCGCCTCGACAAGAAGACGGCCAAGGACCTCCCCGAGATCCTCAAGGGCCAGGTCGCCGTCGGGATGTACGACTCGACGGGGGTGCTCCTCGACGCCACGGGCGCCCAGACGGCCATCGCGCTCGATGCGCTGTATGCCGCTGACGCGCGGACCCGCTCGTACGGCGTCAGCTTCGCGGGCGACGGCCGGGTGGGGTTCACCCTGTGGGCCCCGACAGCCCAGTCGGTCGCGCTCCTGACCTGGCCGGCCGGCTCGTCCGACCAGCCCGCCTCGGCGGCGACCCGCACCCCGATGACGCGCAACACGGACGGCTCGTGGTCGGTGACCCTCGCCGGATCGGCGAAGGAGGCCCGGTACCTCTACGAGGTGAAGGTCTACGCGCCGACGACGGGCAAGGTCGAGACCAACCTCGTCACCGACCCAAGCTCCGTCGCGTTGACGCTCGACTCGACGAGGTCGGTCGCCGTGGACCTCAGGGACCCGGCATACATGCCCTCGGTCTGGAAGACGTCGGCTGCTCCGGCGCTCGCGAGGTTCGTCGACTCGACGATCTACGAGCTGCACGTCCGCGACTACTCGATGAGCGATGCGAAGGTCCCGGCGGCTCTGCGCGGGAGCTACCTCGCCTTCGCACAGAACGGTGACGGGCGCGCCCATCTCAAGGAGCTGGCGAAGGCTGGCCTCAACACGGTCCACCTCCTTCCGAGCTTCGACATCGCCTCGATCGAGGAGAACCCGGCCGCCCAGCAGACGCCACAGTGCGACCTGGCCTCCTACGCGCCCGACAGCGACGAGCAGCAGAAGTGCGTCGGCGCGGTCGCGGGCAAGGACGCGTTCAACTGGGGCTACGACCCGTACCACTGGAACGTCCCGGACGGGTCGTACGCATCGAGCGCCAAGGCCGCCGACGGTGGCGCCCGCGTCGCCGAGTTCCGCACGATGGTCGGAGCCCTCCACCAGGACGGCCTCCGGGTCGTGCTCGACGAGGTGTTCAACCACACCGCCGCCTCGGGCGAGGCCGACAAGTCGGTCCTCGACCAGGTCGTGCCCGGCTACTACCAGCGCCTCGACGCCAAGGGCGCGGTCGAGACGTCGACGTGCTGCCAGAACGTCGCGACCGAGCACGCGATGGGCGAGAAGCTCATGGTCGACTCCTTGGTCTCGTGGGCGCGCAACTACAAGGTCGACGGGTTCCGCTTCGACCTCATGGGCCACCACAGCCGCGCCAACATGCTCGCGGTGCGGGCCGCGCTCGACGCCCTGACCGTCCAGAAGGACGGGGTCGACGGCAAGGCCATCTACCTCTACGGCGAGGGGTGGAACTTCGGCGAGGTGGCGAACAACGCGCTCTTCACGCAGGCGACGCAGGGCCAGCTCGGGGGCACCCACATCGGGACGTTCTCCGACCGGCTCCGCGACGCAGTCCGTGGCGGCGGCCCCTTCGACGAGGACCCGCGCAAGCAGGGCTTCGGCTCGGGTGAGGCGACCGACCCGAACGGGGCCCCGGTCAACGCGGGAGCCGTCGCGGGCCTGGCCCACGACACCGACCTCGTCCAGCTCGGTCTCGCCGGCAACCTCAGGTCGTTCGCCTTCACGAGCCAGGTGACGGGTCAGCCGGTCACCGGGGCGAAGGTCGACTACAACGGGGCCCCGGCCGGCTACGCCGACCAGCCCGACGAGGTCGTCACCTACGTCGACGCGCACGACAACGAGACGCTCTTCGACTCGCTGACGTACAAGCTGCCGGTGGCGACGTCGATGCAGGACCGGGTCCGGATGAACACCCTGTCCCTCGCGACGACCGCGCTGGCGCAGACGCCGTCGTTCTGGCACGCGGGTGCCGACCTGCTGCGCAGCAAGTCGCTCGACCGCAACTCCTACGACAGCGGCGACTGGTTCAACCGGCTCGACTGGACCGGTGCCGACAACGGCTTCGGCCACGGCCTGCCCCCGGCCGCGTCGAACTCGGGCAAGTGGACGTTCATGAAGCCGCTCCTCGCCAACCCGGCGCTCAAGCCGGCCGCCGCCGACGTCGAGAAGGCGAGCGCCATGGCCGACGACCTGCTCAAGCTGCGCTTCAGCACCCCGTTGTTCCGCCTGGGCACGGCTGACGCGATCAACGCCAAGGTCAGCTTCCCCGTCTCGGGGACGGCCGACGCACACCAGGGCGTCATCGTCATGCGGATCGACGACACCAAGGGCGCCGACGTCGACCCGGCCATGCGCGGCCTCGTCGTCGTCTTCAACGCCTCGCCCAGCGCCGTCGACCAGAAGGTGCCCGGCCTGACCGGCCCGGTCTCGCTGAGCCCGGTCCAGGCCGGGGGGGCCGACAGCGTCGTGAGGTCAGCGGCATACGACGCCGCCTCCTCGACGCTCGAGGTGCCCGCCCGCACGGTGGCGGTGTTCGTCCAGCCGAACTGAACGGTCGCACGGGCCGTTCTCCGCACGCCCTCGGCGTCCCGGTCTTCGGGGCGCCGGGGGCGCTGCTATACCCTGTGGGGTATGAAGTCGTCGAGCCCGGGCGCGCATCCCGTCCCCGCGCCCGGCCGGTTCGGCACGGTGGACCGAGGTCCTGTCACGGCGCCGCCGTCCCGCTGGCCGGTCCGCCGGCGCATCGCGGCCGCCGCCGTCGCGGTCCTGCTCGCCGGTGCCGTCATGGTGACCGCCGGCTGGGACCTCACCGGGCAGCCCGTCTGGGCGGCCCTCGCCCTCGCCGCGATCGGCACGTCCTCTCTCGCGGTCGCGACGTTCGTGCCGCTTCCCGCTGAGGGTCTGCACGTGCACCTCGGCTGCGCGCCGTGTGCCGGTGTGGACGGTCTCGCTGCGCTCGCGGGGGCGTGGCTCGTCGTGGCGTCGGCCGGCGACGGCGGAACGGCCTCGCTCGCCCTCGCGCTCGGCGGGTTCGCCCTCGCGCGCCGGCTGACGGCGCCGGACACCTGCGAGCGGCGCGGGTGAACGGGTCGACACCCGCGTAGGTTGGCCGGTATGAGCACGCAGCGCGACATGACGTACCGCCAGCTCGGCGACAGCGGCCTCACGGTCTCCTCCGTCGGGCTCGGCTGCAACAACTTCGGCCGTCGACTCGACCAGGACGGCACGAACGCCGTCGTGCGTCAGGCCGTCGATGCGGGGATCACCCTGTTCGACACCGCTGACATCTACGGGCTCGGCGCCAGCGAGGAGATGCTCGGTGCGGCCCTCGGCTCGGAGCGCGAGCACGTCGTCGTCGCAACGAAGTTCGGCATGGACATGCAGGGCGCCAACGGCCCCGACTGGGGGGTGCGTGGTTCGCGACGCTACATCCGCATGGCGGTGGAGGCGAGCCTCCGGCGGCTCGGGACGGACTGGATCGACCTCTACCAGTTCCACCGTCCCGACCCGCAGACGCCGATGGAGGAGACCCTCGCGGCCCTCGACGAGCTCGTGCGCGAGGGTCTCGTGCGCTACCTCGGCAGCAGCAACCTCAGTGGCTGGCAGGTCGTCGACGCCGACTGGATCGCCCGGACCGCGGGCACCGAGCGCTTCGTCTCGGCGCAGAACGAGTACTCCCTCCTCGAGCGCGACGTCGAGGAGGAGCTCGTGCCGGCCTGCGAGCACGTGGGCGTGGGCCTCCTCCCGTACTTCCCGCTCGCGTCGGGCCTGCTCACCGGGAAGTACCGCCGGGGCGAGACCGCCCCGGCGGGCAGTCGTCTCGCGGGCCAGGACGCACGGCTCGCGGGCGCCGACTGGGACACGATCGAGGCCCTCGAGGGGTATGCCGCCGAGCGCGGTCTGCGACTCATCGACGTCGCGATCGGCGGGCTCGCGGCCCAGCCCGTCGTCGCCTCCGTCATCGCGGGGGCGACGAGTCCCGAGCAGGTGCTCGACAACGTCCGGGCGGGGTCGTGGGAGCCCTCGGCCGAGGACCTGGCCGCCCTCGACGCGATCACCGCCCCACCGGCCTGAGCACCGGCCGGAGCCGCGTCCGGAGCGGTCACCCAGTCAGGGCGGTCGGCTCCGACTCGAGGACGGCCCGGGACCCGGCCGACGGCTGCCCGTCGGTCTCCGCCCGATCACGTTCGGCGCGCAGTGCCGGCAGGTAGCAGAGCACGCCGAGGATGCTGAGCGCGCCTGCGGCCACCATCGCGACCTGGGTCGACGTGCGCTCGGCGAGGAGCCCGACGAGGGGTGCTGCGACCCCGAAGGCGGCGAAGGCGAACATCGAGTTCATCGACAGGACCGTGGCGCGGTTCTCGGCCCGGGCCTCGCGATGGAGCAGGGCCCCGTGCATCGGTCCGGCGGCGCCGTGGAGGAGGTAGGTCACCGCGTACGCGGAGACGAGGCCGACCGGGCCGGCGGCCAGACCCATGGCCACGGCGCCCAGGCCGTTGAGGACCCGTGCCGCCATCGCCGTCCGGGTCACCCCGATCCGGCGGCTGCTCCACCCGGCGAGGGCGGACCCGACGGCGAAGACGGCCCACCCGCCCGCGGCGACGGGCCCCATGATCGCGCCCGCCTGCTCCTCGCCGCCGACGAGCTCCGCGAGGCGGATCGGCTGGAACCCCTCGAAGACGACCATGGCGAGCGACCAGAAGAGCTCGACGAGGACGATCCCGAGCAGGACCCGGCTGCCCCGCAGGAGCCGGAGCCCGTCGCGGACGACACCCGGAGCCTGCCGCCCGGAGGCGAGGGCCTGGTGCACCGCTGAGCCCCGGTGGTCGGACGCGTCCGGGCGCGGGTGCTCCTCGCGGAGCAGGACGGCCACGGCGGCGAGGTGGACGACGTTGAGCCCGACGAAGAGCGCGACCGGCACCATGAGCGCCGACGCGCCGGGGACCGGGTGCCACCACACGAGCCCGCCGGAGAGCAGGGCCCCGACCGCGATGGCCCCGCCGACGATGGCGCCCTGCGCGGACAGGGCGTCGTCGACGTCGGCTCCCGGGCTCGTGAGGTGCACGGTGTCGACGTACCACGCCTCGAGGGGGCCCGAGTCGAGCGCCCGGAAGACGCCGGTCAGGAGGGCCGCGGCGAGGAACATCCAGTAGGACTGGGCCGCGAGGGTGGCGACGGAGGCGACGACGTTGACCAGGGCCGCGGCGACGAGGACCGGGCGCCGGCCGGCGGCGTCGGCGAACCCGCTCGTCGGAAGCTCGAGGGCGAAGACCGTGAGCCCGGCCACCGACGCGAGGCTCATGACCTCGGCGATGCTGAGGCCGTGCTCGAGCTGCCAGAGCGTCGAGACGCCGATGACGAGGCCGATCGGGAACCAGCGGGTGAACGTCAGCGTGAGGAAGACCCGCCGGGCCGCCCGCGGGGACAGCACCGCCCGTTCCTGCGTCGAGAGCGCTCCGGCCGGGGCGCTCATCGGTTCTGCTCCTTGCCGCCACGTGCCCGGGACGCCGGGGGTCGGTCGAGGTCGAGCGGGTAGGCGAAGGCGTAGACGGCGACCCGCCGGGCCTGGGGGTTGCCCTGGCCGACCCGGCGATACCGCTCGATGACCTCCCACACCTCGTCACGCAGCGCCACGAGCTGTTCGGGGGTGACGAGGGCCATCGAGTCGCTGCTGCCGCACGCGTCCTGCCAGGCGGCCGGCCAGGCCATGGAGACGTCGAGCCACTTGTCGTACTGCTCGCTGAAGTGGCGGGCGTAGTCGCGCGTCAGCCAGTTGAGGGCGGTCTCGGAGTCCTCGTCGCCCTCGAAGTCGCTCGGGTTCCACGCGGTGAACTCGGTGGACGGGCGCCAGAGCCGGCGCTTGCCCTCGCCCTCGCCGGTGTCCTCGACGAGACCGACCGACTCGAGCTTGCGCAGGTGGTAGCTCGTCGCGCCGGAGTTGGTGCCGAGGAGGGCGGCCAGGTCGGTCGCCGTGGCCGGCCCACCGAGGCGCAGGGTCGAGAGCAGGCGCGAACGCAGCGGGTGGGCGAGGACCTTGAGGCTCTGGGCATCGAGGTGGACCGCGTCGGACGGCCCGGTGACCGAGGCGCTCCCGGGGGCGGGAGGAGGGGATGGCGGAGAGGACGAGGGAGGGGTCTGTGCAGCCATAGTGTGCACAATAGCGCTGCATACTTCGTTTGCACAAGTATTGTGCACACCGTCTGCCCGCAGGCATCTGCGCAGGTCAGAGCCGCTTTTCGATGCTGTTGTCCACGATTTGAGCTGCTCCGACCCACCCCGTAGACTTGATCACTGTTGTGCCAGACCGGCGCCGAGTGCCCGGCCGCCCCGCTCCAGCGAGAGGGACGTTCGGCTCGGGCCCGGCAGAGCGGCATACATCCATCGTTAGAAGCGAAAAGGCAGACTCCATTGCGCACCTACACCCCGAAGCCCGGCGAGGTCACTCGCACGTGGCACGTCATCGACGCGACCGACGTCGTGCTCGGCCGTCTCGCGAGCCAGGCTGCGGTCCTGCTCCGGGGCAAGCACAAGCCGCAGTTCGCGCCGCACGTCGACACCGGTGACTTCGTCATCATCATCAACGCCGAGAAGGTCGCCCTCACCGGCGCCAAGCTCCAGCAGAAGAAGGCCTACAGCCACTCGGGCTTCCCGGGCGGCCTCAAGACCACCTCCTACACCGAGCTGCTCGCCAAGAGCCCCGAGAAGGCCGTCGAGAAGGCCATCCGCGGCATGCTCCCCAAGAACTCCCTCGCCCGCCAGCAGCTGTCCAAGCTGAAGATCTACCGCGGCGCCGAGCACCCGCACGCGGCCCAGAAGCCCGTCCCCTTCGAGATCTCCCAGGTCGCGCAGTAAGCCCCCGGCTTCCAGCTGCTGCGTAGAAAGCGAACATCACTGTGACTGACAACATCAACGAGGCTGTCCTCGACACCGACGAGCCGGAGCTGTCCGAGTACACCTCGGAGTCCGACACGAGCGTCTCGGGCGAGGGCAAGCGCGCCCGCCAGGTCTCGACGCCCGGTGCCGCCACCGGCCGCCGCAAGCAGGCCATCGCCCGCGTCCGGATCGTCCCCGGCACCGGCGAGTGGAAGATCAACGGCCGCACCCTCGACGCGTACTTCCCGAACAAGGTGCACCAGCAGATCGTCAAGGAGCCCCTGACGCTCCTCGAGCTCGACGGCTCGTACGACGTGCTCGTCCGCGTCCACGGCGGTGGCCCCTCCGGCCAGGCCGGCGCGGTCCGTCTCGGCGTCGCCCGCTCGCTCAACGGCGTCGACGAGGAGCTCAACCGTCCCGCCCTCAAGAAGGCCGGGTTCCTGACGCGCGACGCCCGCGTCCCCGAGCGCAAGAAGGCCGGTCTCAAGAAGGCCCGCAAGGCTCCCCAGTACAGCAAGCGCTGACCTGGCTGCCCCAGCAGGCCGCGCGAAGGCCCCCGAGCAGTGCTCGGGGGCCTTCGCCGTGTTCCGAGGGCGTATGCCGTCGGGCTGGGTGCTCAGCTCACCGTCACGTGGGACAGGTCGCAGCGGTTGGTGTCGTTGGACCACGTCGCCTGCATCGGGAACGAGCCCGTCGCCGTCGACACGTTGCCTGCACCCCCGGCGGAACCGGGCGAGATCCAGGCGCACTCGTCGCCGTTCTCCTGGCCGGAGTACGTGCGGGAGGTGAGGTTGGTCCACCCACCGGCCGGGTTCTGGTCGGTGATCGTCTCGGCGTACTCGTGCCCCTCGACGATCGTGTAGCCGTCGTCCGTGCCCGCCGATCCCGCGTTGACGAAGTTCTGGCCGCAGCTCGTGCCCATGTCCATGACGTAGGGCATGTTGGTGAAGGCGATGTCGCCGTAGGACGAGGCCACCCCGACGTACGAGTCGCCGTTCCAGTCGTGCCAGGCGCAGAAGTTGCCGCTCGCCGTGTTGAACCCGTCAGGGTGGGTCCCCGTCGGGGAGAGGATGACGTACTGCGCGTAGCGGTTGCTCGCGGCCGTCGTGTTGCCGAAGTGGCCGGCCGCCTTGACGGCCTCCTGGCCGAGCTGCGTCGCCGTCGCGTTCGAGGGCGACGCGACCGAGCTGTCGTACCAGACGCCGGCGAAGGCCCCGCCGGTGGGGTAGCCGACGTGGGTCGCGGTCGCGGAGCACGTCGTTGCGCCCTTGGCCATGCCGCCGCCGTCGCAGTACTGCGTCATGACGCCCGACCACGCCTCGCCGCCCGTACCCAGGCCCTTCATCAGGTTCTGGATGACCGGCGCACCGGTCTTCGGGTCGCCCGTGAAGGTGAGGTTGCCGTTCGCGTCGGTGCCCTGGGTGCCCCACTGGCTGCCGTAGAACACGAGGTAGACCTTCGGGGTCCCGCTCGTGACGCCGATGCCGTCGACGCCGCCGCCGTAGGAGAGCGTCTTGCTCGCCGAGGGCCTGGCCTTCTGCAGGGCGGCCCAGCGCTGCATCTGCGTGTTGAGCTCACGCGTCGGGACGACGCCGTGCCGGTAGGGGTGGTCGTAGGCGGGGGAGTAGGGGTTCGCGACCGGGGACGCGTCGCTGCTCGGCGCGGGTGAGGCCGCGGCAACGGTGCCGGCTGCGCCGAGGCCGGTCGCCGCGAGGAGGGCGGCGACGGCAACGGAGGGGAGCCGGCGCGAGGTGCGAGAGTTCATCCAGGTTCCTTTCGTGAACACTGCTGGACGACGGGTCGTGTGTGACGTGCTCATCGTGGTGGGGCGGAACCTCCCCAACCTGAGGCCAGACTGGGAGTTGGCTGCCAAGTTCCGGAGGGTCCATTTCCGGTCAAGGCACCCAAAAGGGCGGACGCTCGGTTCTCAAGTGGGGATGTCTCGGCCTCGTGTCGTATCGTCGAGCGTCACAGATCGCGCAGGTTGGCCGACCGGTCGGCCGTATCGGAAGGCAGTACGAGTGGGTCGACTCTTCGGCACGGACGGCGTCCGTGGGCTCGCGAACCAGGACATCACCGCTGAGCTGGCGCTCGACCTGTCGGTCGCGGCGGCCCACGTGCTCGCGGAGGTGGGCGAGTTCAACGGCCACCGGCCCGTTGCCGTCGTCGGCCGGGACCCCCGCGCATCGGGGGAGTTCCTCGCGGCGGCGACCGCCGCAGGCCTCGCCTCGGCCGGGGTCGACGTGCGTGACGCGGGCGTCCTACCCACCCCCGCCATCGCCTACCTCGTCGCCGAGCAGCGGGCCGACCTCGGTGCCATGCTCTCGGCCTCGCACAACCCCATGCCCGACAACGGCATCAAGTTCTTTGCCCGAGGCGGTCACAAGCTCGCCGACGAGCTCGAGGACCGGATCGAGGGCCGCCTCCGCGAGAGCTGGCAGCGTCCGACCGGGGCCGACGTCGGGCGCATCACACCGCTCCAGGACGGCGCCGACCGCTACGTCGCCCACCTCCTGTCGGTGCTGCCGAACCGCCTCGACGGACTCCACGTCGTCATCGACGCAGCCCACGGGGCCGCCTACGAGGTGGCGCCGCGCGCCTTCCGGGAGGCCGGGGCCGAGGTGACCCTCATCGGCGGCGAGCCCGACGGGATCAACATCAACGACGGCTACGGCTCGACCCACATCGGCGAGCTCAAGAAGGCCGTCGTCCAGGTCGGCGCCGACTTCGGCATCGCCCTCGACGGTGACGCCGACCGCTGCCTCGCCGTCGACGCTGCCGGCAACGAGGTCGACGGAGACCAGATCATGGCGATCCTGGCGGTCGCGATGAAGGAGCAGGGCGTGCTCCGCGGCGACACGCTCGTCGCGACGGTCATGTCCAACCTCGGGATGATTCAGGCCCTCGAGGCGGTCGGGATCAAGGTCGTCCAGACGGCGGTCGGCGACCGCTACGTCCTCGAGGGCATGAAGGACGGCGGCTTCGTCCTCGGCGGCGAGCAGTCCGGGCACGTCGTCATGCTCGACCACGGCACCACCGGCGACGGAACCCTGACCGGCCTCATGCTCGCCTCGCGCGTCGCCGCGACCGGGCGGACCCTCGCCGACCTCGCCGCCGTCATGAGCCACTTCCCGCAGATCCTCGTCAACGTCAAGGACGTCGACAAGTCGCGCCTCGAGAGCAGCGACGCCGTCGCCGACGCGGTGCGCGCGGCCGAGGGAGAGCTCGGGGTCAACGGGCGAGTCCTGCTGCGCAAGTCGGGCACCGAACCCGTGGTACGCGTCATGGTCGAGGCCGCCGACGGCGACCAGGCCAGGGCGCTCGCGGACCGGCTCGTCGACGTCGTGAAGTCCCAGCTGGCGTTCTGACGAGCAGACATGGCCACCACGTCGACCAACTGGCCCACGTGGAAGCCATGGCCCGACGTGCTCGCGATCCTCGCGCCAGCCATCGTCGTCGCGGCTGCCTTCGGTGCTGCCGTCGTGTCCACCGGGACGACGTGGAGCACGGCGTTCTGGTGGCTCGGAGTCATGCTGTTCGGAGTGCTCGTTCCCGGTCTGGCACTCGTCCGTGCGGCCAGGCGGAGGCCGGCGACCCTGCGCGACGACGCCGGGTGGGCCGGTCCGGCGGGCCTGCTCGTCGCCCTCGCCGGCTGGCTCATCGGGCATCTCCTGCAGGATCTCGTCGGTCATCGCCCCGGCCCGATGACCTGGGGCCTCGTCGTGACGGCCCTGCTCGGAGTGGTCCCGGCCACCCGACGTCGGCTCGTGGCCAGACCTGCGCCGTCGAAGCGGTCGTTCGTGGCGCCGGCCCTCGTCGCCGCGGCCATGCTCGGCGCCGTCAAGTGGGCCTGGACGGGCGGCCTGTCGTCGGCGCCCGCCATACCGGAGAGCACCACGAGGTACTCCCAGGACGTCGTCTACCAGGTGGCGCTCACCGGCGAGCTCCGACGAAGCCTCCGACCCGGGTACCCGCCTGTCGCCGGTGAGCCGCTCGACTACCACTGGTTCTTCCATGCCGTGGCAGCCCATCTCGGCGGTGATGGGCTTCACGACCTGGACGTGGTCGCCCGGTTGCTCCCCCTCAGCCTCATCCTCATGCTCATCGGACTCGCCGCCGTGGTCGGTCGGCAGGTCGTCGACCACGCCGCCGGCGGCCCCGGCGCGGCGCTCGCCGTCGCGCTCATGCTCCCGATCCGGGTCGACCCCTTCCGCCCGCCGGCCTCCTGGGCGCTCGGGATCTACTGGCAGCCCAGCCCCACCCAGACCCTGGCCTGGGTGTGGGGGCTGGCTCTCGCAGCCTGCATCATCGCCGTCGTGAGACGCCGCCCCTCGGACGCATCGGCGCCGGTCCTGCTCCTGCCGCTCTTCGCCCTCGGCGCCTCCGGGGCCAAGGCCTCGGAGGTGCCGGTCGTGGCGGGCGGCGTCGCCCTCGCCGCCCTGGTGTGGCTCCTCCTCAGCTGGCGTCGCCCGCTCGCGGACGGGACCCTGGTGCGCTACGTCGTCGTGGGGATCGTCTGCATGGTTGCCGTGGCAGTCGGTGTGCTCTTCCTCTACCCCGGGAGCTACGGCCTGCAGTGGGATCCCCAGGCGGTCGCAGTCAAGGCCCAGAGCATGATCCACCCGGGGAGCCGGCTGACCGTGAGCGGGGCCTGGAAGTGGATCGTCCTCACGTCCGGATGGCTGGCCCAGGTCTGGGTGCCCATCATGATCCCCGCCCTGCTCCTGCTCGTCCTCGTGCGACGCGATCCCCGGGACCCGACACCGTGGATCGCCACCGGTGCGGCCCTCGTCGGCTTGGTGACGTTGGTCGTCTTCACCCATCCGGGTAGCAGCCAGTGGTACTTCACGCTCGGAGCCGTTCCGATCGTGCTCGCCCTCTCCGGGGCGGCGGGTGGCTGGGTCGTCGCGCAGGCGTGGGCGAGCCGCTCCGCCTCCGTCCGGGGTGCGGCCCTGGGGCTGGTTGTCGCGGGGTCGGCGCTGGTCGTGCTCGTCAGGCGGCTGTCGGGAGCGCAGCCGCGCTCCGCTGAGGGCGCGTCGGCGTGGGTCGCCCCCCTCGGCTGGTTCGCCCTGGCCGTCGTCGCTGTCACGGTGGTCGGGTGGGCGGTCGGGCGCGCGCGCGGTGTTCGCGTGCGCGGCCTCGCCCTTGCCGCAACGGCGCTCGTCATCATGGGGGCCGCCCTTCCCTCATCGGCCGCCAACCTCGCGACCCTCCCGGCAGCCCGGGGCCACAGCACCGCCCGGCCCACCGACGTCCCCACCGACATGCGGGCCCTCTTCCTGGCGGGCCAGTACCTCCGACGGGCAGCGGCCCCCGACGACATCGTCGCCACCAACCGGATCTACCAGGCGATCATGTCCTCGGGAAAGGACGCCCGTGACTTCACGGTCGCTGCGTTCAGCGGCCTGCGGACGGACGTGTCGGGATGGGCCTACTCCGGGCGCATCCTCGCCGAGGGCGCTCGCACCCATCGGTACTACGTCACGCTTCCCTTCTGGGACCCTCCGAGACTGGCGGCCGAGCTCGCCCTCATCACCGATCCCACACCGTCCGGCTTCGCGTCGGCCTGGCAGCACGGCGTCCGGTGGATCGTCGCCGACGAGCGAGCCGGCCCGGTGTCTCCCACGCTCGGGACGCTTTCCGACGAGCGGTTCGAGCAGGACGGCGTGCAGGTCTTCCGGCTGAGGCCGCCTGCCGCCTGAGTCCCCGCCCGACCGGCAGGCTCCGGACCCGAGAACGACGTCAGCGGCATACGGGATCGAACGCGATGGGAGACTCGGCGGGTGAGCTCGGTCAACATCGTTCCCCTGCGACGCCGCATGGTGGCGCGCGACCCGCACGAGAAGCACCGGGTGGCCACCCCGCTCGAGCTGTTCTTCGACCTCGTCTTCGTCGTGGCCATCGCGAGCGCAGCGGCGCAGTGGCACCACGGCCTCGCCGGGGGCGAGCTCGGTGACCTCGTCGGCTACCTCATGGTCTTCTTCGCCATCTGGTGGGCCTGGATGAACTACACGTGGTTCGCCTCGTCGTACGACTGCGACGACGTCACCTATCGGCTGCTCACCTTCACGATCATGGCCGGCTCACTCATGCTCGCCGCGGGCATCCCCGACCTGTTCGCCACCCGCCAGTCGGTCCTCGTCGTCGCCGGCTACGCCGTCATGCGCTTCGCCATGGTCGCGATGTGGCTGCGTGCCGCTGCCAGCCATCCCGAGGGGCGCACGACGGCCCTGACGTATGCCGCCGGGATCGCTGCCGTGCAGGTGCTGTGGATCGCTCGGCTGGCGATCGAGGGGCGCACCGCGCTCATGGTGTCGTTCTTCGCGCTCGTCGTGCTCGAGCTGCTCGTGCCGATCGTGGCCGAGCGGCGGGGGGTCACGCCGTTCCACCCGCACCACATCGCCGAGCGCTACGCCCTGCTGACGATCATCGTGCTCGGCGAGGTCATCCTCGCCTCCGTGCAGGCCGTCCAGGTCGCCCTGGGCCAAGGGGCGCAGCCGGGCCTGCTCGCCCTGATCGTCGGTGGCCTGCTCATCGTCTTCTCCATGTGGTGGCTCTACTTCAAGCGGGAGCACGCGGTCCTGTTCGAGGGCAGTGTCCGCAGCGTGTTCGTGACGGGCTACGGGCACTACCTCGTCTTCGCCTCGGTGGCCGCCACGGGCGCGGCGCTCGCGGCCTCCGTCGACCTCGTGCAGGGGCACGCGCATACCTCGGCGCGGGTGGTCGGCCTCGCCCTCGCCGGTGCGGTGGCCGTCTACACGTGGTGCCTGACGGTGATGCACGCGATGGCGGGCGCGCGGCCGGCCGAGACACGGGCCGGAGTCGGAGTCGGTCTCGTCGTGCTCGGCGTCGCGGCCCTCGCGCCGCCCATCGGGATCACCGTGCTCGCCGTCGGCCTCGTGCTCGCCGTCGCCGTGGCCCACCACGTGTGGCTCACGCAGAGGGTCGATCAGTCGATCGGGTCGAGCAGGCCCGTGTCGACGTCGTAGACGAACCCGCCGACCAGGGTCCCCTCCCGGACGAGCGGGTGGGCCCGGACCTTGGCAAGGTCCTCGCGCAGCGCGGCAACCTGGTCGTCGATGACGTGGAAGTCCTGCCACGAGGCGTCCTTGCCGGTGCTCCGGCCGACCCGCTCACGCAGCTCCTCCTCGGAGTTGGAGGCCATCGCGCAGCGGGTGTGGGGGACGACGAGGATCCGCTCGACCCCGAGCAGGTTCGTCGCGAGGACGAGTGCCTCGAGGGCGGCATCGGTGACGCGGCCTCCGGGGTTGCGGAAGATCTTCGCGTCGCCGGGATTGAGGCCGACGAGGCGCAGCGGGTCGATGCGCGAGTCCATGCACGTGACGATCGCGACCCCGGCGTGCGCGATGCCGTCGAAGCCGGCCAGGTCGAACCGGTCTGCGTACTCGCGGTTGGCGGCGAGCAGGTCCTCGAAGCCCTGGGCGGGCGTCCCCCCGCTCACTGGAGACCCGGCCGCTTCGAGATGGTGAACGCCATCGGCTTGCTCACCTCGGCGAAGAAGTCGTTGCCCTTGTCATCGACGACGATGAAGGCCGGGAAGTCCTCGACCTCGATCTTCCACACTGCTTCCATGCCCAGCTCCTCGTACTCGAGTACCTCGACGTGCTTGATGCAGTCCTGCGCGAGTCGGGCGGCGGGACCGCCGATCGACCCGAGATAGAACCCTCCGTGCTCCTGGCACGCATCGGTCACCTGCTTGCTGCGGTTGCCCTTCGCGAGCATAACCATCGAGCCGCCCGCAGCCTGGAACTGGTCGACATACGAGTCCATGCGTCCCGCGGTCGTCGGGCCGAACGAGCCGGACGGCATACCCTCGGGCGTCTTGGCCGGGCCCGCGTAGTAGACGGGATGGTCCGTGAGGTACTGCGGCATCTCCTCGCCGGCGTCGAGGCGCTCCTTGATCTTGGCGTGGGCGATGTCGCGCGCCACGACGAGGGGTCCGGTGAGCGAGAGGCGGGTCTTGACGGGGTGCCTGGACAGCTCGGCCCGGATCTCGTCCATCGGCTGCGTCAGGTCGATCTTGACGACGACGTTGCGGCTGGTCGAGCTGACCCCGATGGCGTCGTCGGCGTGCTCGCCGAGGTCCTCGTGCGTCGAGTCGGGCAGGAACCGGGCCGGGTCGGTCTCGAGCTGCTCGATGAAGACGCCGTCGGGGGTGATCTTGCCGAGGCACTGCCGGTCGGCGGAGCACGAGACCGCGATGGCGACGGGCAGGCTCGCGCCGTGCCGGGGGAGGCGGACGACCCGAACGTCGTGGCAGAAGTACTTGCCGCCGAACTGGGCGCCGATGCCGAACTGGCGCGTCAGCTCGAGCACCTTCTCCTCGAGCTCGGTGTCGCGGAAGCCGTGGGCCGCGATCGAGCCCTGCGTCGGCAGGCTGTCGAGGTACTTCGCCGACGCGTACTTCGCCGTCTTGAGGGCGAACTCCGCGCTCGTCCCGCCGATGACGATGGCGAGGTGGTAGGGCGGGCAGGCGGCGGTGCCGAGGGAGCGGAGCTTCTCGTCGAGGAAGCGCATCATGGCGTCCTCGTTGAGGATCGCCTTCGTCTCCTGGTAGAGGTAGCTCTTGTTGGCCGAGCCGCCACCCTTGGCCATGAAGAGGAACTTGTACGCCGTCTCGTGCCCCGGCGCGGTGTCGGCGTAGAGCTCGACCTGCGCCGGCAGGTTGGAGCCGGTGTTCTTCTCCTCCCACATGGTGATCGGCGCCATCTGCGAGTAGCGCAGGTTGAGCCGGGTGTAGGCGTCGAAGACGCCCTCGCTGATGGCGCGCTCGTCGGTGCCCTCGGTGAGCACGTGCTGGCCGCGCTTGCCCATGACGATGGCGGTGCCGGTGTCCTGGCACATCGGCAGGACACCGCCGGCGGCGATGTTGGCGTTCTTGAGCAGGTCGAGCGCGACGAACTTGTCGTTGTTGCTCGCCTCGGGGTCATCGAGGATGGTCCGCAGCTGCTGGAGGTGCGCGGGCCGCAGGTAGTGCGCGATGTCGTGCATCGCCGTCTCGGTGAGCAGGCGCAGGGCCTCCGGGTCGACCTCGAGGAAGGTGCGCCCGCCCGGGCCCTCGACGGTGCGGACGCCCTCGGTCGTCAGCAGACGGTACGGCGTGGGGTCCTCGCCGATCGGCAGCAGGTCCTCGAAGCGGAACTCGGTCGAGTTGGCGGTCACAGTCGCTCCTTGTAGACGTCGGGCACGCGGAAAGCCCCTCCCAGCGTATCGAGACGCTGGGAGGGGCTTTTTCCGAGGTATGCCGCTGGGCGGGCCGGGTCGTGCGTCAGCCCTTGACGGCCCCAGAGGTGAGGCCGCGGACCATGAACCGCTGCAGGGCGAAGAAGACGAGCATCGGGACGATCATCGAGATGAAGGCGCCCGCGGTGAGCAGCTCGGCGCCCTGTCCCTGCGTCCCGAGCAGCTGCTGCAGCTTGACGATGACCGTCGTGTTGCTGCTGTTGAGGAACAGCTTGGCGATGAGCAGGTCGTTCCACACCCAGAGGAACTGGAGCGTGGCGAAGGCCGCGATCGCGGGGATCGACATGGGCACGACGAGCCGCCAGAACGTCTGGTAGTGGCTGCAGCCGTCGATCTTCGCCGACTCGACGATGCTGCGTGGCAGCGTGCTCATGTAGTTGCGCAGGGTGTAGATGCACAAGGGCATGCCGAAGCCCGTGTGCAGCAGCCACACCGCGATGTACTGGCCGGAGATGCCGAGCCCCCGCGGTCCGAGGATGTTGAGCATCGGCTGGAACGCCACCTGGATAGGGACGACCATGACGGCGATGATCAGCAGGAAGAAGAACTCCTTGAACGGGAACTCCATGAAGGTGAACGCGTAGGCGGCGAAGGCCGCGAACATGATGGGGATGACCGTCGCCGGGATGGCCACGACGATGCTGTTGATGAAGCCCGACCCGAGGTCGGCCCCGGTCCACGCCCCGCTGTAGTTGCTTGTCGTCCAGTTGGCGCTGAACGGGTTGAACAGCGCCGTCCACCAACCGGATGAGGCTGCGTCGTCGCGGGTGCGGAACGACGTGACGAGCAGGCCGATCGTCGGGATCGTCCACAGGAGCGCCAGGATCGACATGGTGACGATCGAGAACGTGCTCCTGGGCCGGCCGTCCTTCATCAGTGCGCGGCTCATCGGTTGGCCTCCTCGTCGCGGAAGTGCTTGATCTGGTACCAGATGAGCGGGATCACCGCGATGAGCAGCACGACCACGATGGCCGTCGCCTGACCGGCCTGGCTCGCGGCGAACAGCTTGTTGAAGAAGAGGTTCGCGATGACGTTGGTGTTGTAGGCGCCGTTGGTCGAGACGTAGACGATGTCGAAGACCTTGAGCACGAGGATGAACACGGTCACGAACACGGTGATGATCGTGCCCTTGATCTGCGGGATGACGACCTGCCAGAAGATCTGGAACTCACCCGCCCCGTCGATCCGGGCCGCCTCGATCGTGTCCTCCGGGACGCCCTTGATGGCCGAGCTGAGCAGGACCATCGCGAACCCGACCTGCAGCCAGATGAGGATCACCATGAGCAGGATCGAGTTGAGCTTGGCCGTCTCGATCTGCAGCCACGTCTGCGGCTGTCCGCCGAAGGCGGTCCAGATCGCGTTGAGCAGGCCGGTCTGCGTCTGTCCGGGGTTGTTGTAGGCGTAGACGAGGCCCCAGATCGCCGTCGCGCCGACGAACGAGATGGCCATCGGCAGGAAGATGAGGCTCTTCGAGGCCTTCTCGCCGTTGGCCGACAGCTTGTCGGACAGGACCGCGACGATGACGCCGAAGGCGACGACGACGGCCGGCACGATGAGCAGCCACAGGACGTTGTTGAGGATCGACTGCCAGAACTCCGGGTCCCCGAAGATCGTCTTGTAGTTCGCCAGGCCGACGTAGGCCGTGCTGTCGGCGTTGGCGAACGAGTAGTTGATCGTCTGGAACGTCGGGTAGATGAGCATGAGCCCGACGAAGAAGAGGCCCGGCAGGATGAAGGCGTAGGGGATGGCTCCCTGAGAGAGCCTGCTCGGCAGCCCCTCGATGAACATGTTGAGGAAGAAGAAGAGCAGGGCCGCGCCGCCGACGCCACCGATGATCGCCAGGATCGCGATGACGATCTTGTTGCCGAACCACTCCGGGTGGTAGCCGAAGGCGAGGAAGAGGTTCGCGAGGAACCAGACGATGACCACCATGCCGACGATGCCGATGAGGATCTTGGCGGGGTTGGCCCTGAGCGACTTCTCCGGGTCGTCGGAGCGGGCACGCCCCCGCGACCGGACGGTGCTGGTGTCGGCTGTCATGACTTCGGCCAGGAGCTCTCGATGGCGTCAGCCGTCGCCTGGGTCGACTGCCCGTTCATCCACTTGACCATCTCGGTCCAGAAGGTGCCCGAGCCGACCTCCTTGGGCATGCTGTCGGAGCCGTCGTAGCGGAAGACGCTCGCGTCGGCCGCCAGCTTGGCGATGAGCTTGGTGGTCGCGTCCGGGTAGTTGCTGGAGTCGAAGGTCTTGTGCGGGGACAGCCAGCCGCCGGCCTTGGCCCACTCAGCGCCGAACTTGTCGGACGTGAGGAACTGCATGACCTTCTGCGCGTCGGGGTCGCCGCCGTTGAACAGGCCCGCGATGTCGCCGCCACCGAGGACCGGCTGGCCCTGGTAGCCGCCCTGCCACGGCGGGAAGACCATCGTGCCGACCTGGTTGTCGAGGTTGCTCTGGACCTTGGCCGGGAGGAACGTCGTGATGAAGTTGCCCTGGCGCATGAGCAGGCACTTCGGCGGGTTCTGGAAGGCCGGGTTCATCGCGTCGCCGAAGGCGGTGTTGAGGACGCCCTTGGGGCCGCCGAACGAGTTGTTGTCGTCCTTGATGATCTTGCCGACCTCGTCCATGGCCTTGACGACCCGTGGGTCGTTGAACGGGATGCGGTGCGCCACCCAGTCGTCGTAGACGTCGGGGCCGTAGAGCTCGAGCATCATCTGCTCGACCCAGTCGGTCCCGACCCAGCCGGTCGCCTGGTCGGAGCCCCAGGCCTCGCACCAGGGCGAGGTGCCGGTGGCCTTGATCTTGTCGATGACCTGGGTCTGGAGCTCCTGGAAGGTCTTCGGCTGCGTGGTGTAGCCGGCCTTGGTGTAGGCCTCCTTCGGATACCAGATCAGGCTCTTGAACGCCATGCGCATCGGCGCGCCGTAGACGCGCCCCTTGTAGCGGGAGGCGTCGAGGAAGCCCTTGATGAGCGTACGGTCGAGCTGGTCGTAGTTGAGGAACGTGTCGATCGGCTGGATCTTGCCCTGGGCCGCGAACTCGAGAAGGCCGCCCGGCTGCGGGAAGAGGCCGATGTCGGGGGAGTCGCCCGAGGAGACCTTCTGCTTGATCGTCGTGGTGAAGTCCTGGTCGGACGTGTACTGGATCTTGATCCCGGTCTGCTTCTCGAAGGCCGCCAGCGAGGCGTTGAAGTTCTTCTCCTCGGCCCCACCGAACGCACCGAGGATCGTGACGATCTTGTCGTTGGCCGGGGAGCCGCCCCGGGCGACGGCGTTGCCCCCGCCGCCTCCGGCGCCACCGCCCGACGCGTTGGGGTTCTGGAGGCACCCGGACACCATCGCTGCGGCGAGCGTCACCACCCCTCCAGCCATCAGTGCCCGTCTGGGAATCCCGATCATGGTCGCTCCTCGTCGTTGAGTTGGCCCTAGCAGTCCCCCAGCCCGAGCGTGACGCACGTCACGTCGAGGCATGGGACATGTCTACCCCCGACCGCGGTGTCGGTCCAGCACAAAACGGCATCACCGGGTCTGCCGACGACGAAGAGCCCCCGAGGTGCTCGGGGGCTCTTCGTTAGTGGGTCAGGCTGTCTGCGGAAGCGTCCGGTTGCCGGCGGACGTCTCGGAGGTTGTCCAGACTTCAGACGCAGCGGCCGTTCTTGCAGTCGTGGTCGAACAGGGCGCGTGCCAGGACCGTCGTCATGTCGCCCGGCGACGGCGCCGCGTAGAAGTCGGAGAAGGTCATCTTCGAGATCTCGGAGAGCACCTTCGGGTCGACGTCGGGGCCGATGCCGATCGTGGTGATGGCGATCGGCTTGTCCGGGTTGGCGGCCTTGCGCAGGTTGGCCTTGAGCTGGTCGAGGGTCAGCCCGGCGTCGTCGTCGTTGCGGCCATCGGTGAGGACCACGACGGCGTTCACCCGGTCGGGGTCGTACGCGGCCGAGGCGCGCTGGTAGGCGGCCCAGATCGTGTCGTAGAGGCCGGTCCCGCCCCCGACACTGTCGGAGAGATGGCTCGCCGCGGCCGCGACCCGCTGCTTGTGGGCGGGGTCGAGCTCGGCGATCGGCGCGATCTCGCGGTAGTCGGCGCCGCCCGGGCCGATGTTGGTCGAGAAGACCCAGAGGCCGAGCTTCGTCGAGGCAGGCAGCGCCTGGAGGGCGATGCCTGCCGCCTCCTGGGTGATCGCGACCCGGGTGCTCTTGCCGACCTTCTCCTTCATCGAGCCCGACACGTCGAACACGGCCAGGAGCGAGAAGTCGGTCGTCGCCGCCTGCCACACGTCGGTGGCAGCGGCCACCTGCTCGGGGCTCGGGGACGGGCCGATCTTCACCTCGCCGAGGCTGCCCTTGGGCGTCGGCATCGGGACGGGCGAGGTCGTCGAGCGCAGGCCGTAGCGGGCGAGGATCCGCGCGGCCTCCGGCGTCTTGAGGTAGGTCCGGATCGACTCGACACCGTCGGCCTTGACGGGGTCGGTCGCGACGTTGATGAGGGCGTACTCGAAGGGCGGCGTGCCCTCAGCGGGCGTCACGGACACCATGCGGTGCTGGGGGCTGACCCGGTTGTGCTCGATGAGGTCGGCCTCGGAGACGGGGAACGCCGGGGCGTCCTCCGGCTTGGTCTCGTAGGCGGCGAACAGGTCGTCGGTCGAGGCCGCCGCCTGCTTCGCGAGCTTGGGGATGACGACGCGGCCCTGCTCCTTGCTCAGCTGCGGCAGCGCCGCCGCGAGGGTGAGCATGCCGGCGGTCGTCGACCGCGGGTCGCTGAGCCGGATGGGCTGGTCGGAGCCGATGAGCTCGAGCCACTGCGGCTGAGCCGTCAGCGTCGCGGCCCGGGCGGGGTCCATGGCGATGACGAGGGGACTCTGCGCGAACGACGTGGCCGGCTTGGCGTTGATCTTGGCCGTGGCGTTGACCCGCTCGAGCCAGCGCGGGGAGTCGGCGATCCAGCCGTCGGGACGGTTGGGCTGGCCCTGGCCGAGGCCGATCATGGACTCGATCGGGTTGCGGGTCTCGACCGTGTAGTCGATGCACGGCGAGGAGGGCGACGCCTCGTAGGCCTGCGTGAGGGCGATCGCGGCGGACTGCATCGCGGAGGTGACCCACAGCTTGACCGGGGTCAGGCTGGAGCACTTGTCCGTCGTCGGGCCGCTCGCCGTCGGCGCGCCGTCGGCGCGCCCCGACCACCACACGAAGCCCCCCGCTGCGGCACCGACCACGAGCACGACGCCCAGCACGGCGGCGATGATCTTGCGGCGCCGCGCTGCCGCGGCACGGTGCTCGAGGGCCTTTCGGCTCGATCGGCTCTCGATGAGGCTCTGCTCGTACGGGCCGACCGGCCGCTGGGGTGGGGTGGGCTCGGTCACAGGTCTTCCTCACATGAAGACGCCCGGTCGACCGAGCGTCATGGCATGAACCAGCGAGCAACCTAGCCGCTGGTTCGGGCAGATTGTCGCCTGCGGGCCGACGTCTTGTCGAATGCCCGTTTTGTCCTCAAGACAGGTCGGCGCGCACCGGTGCGTGGGCGCCGGCCCGGGCGACGGTCCGCGCACCGGTCAGCAGGGCGCGCTCGACTGCGGGAAGCACGTCGTCCATCGATGCGGCACGCAGACGATCGCGCGCCTCGGCCCCCCCGAGCAGCCCCGCGTCGAGCAGCCCGGAGACGAGGCCGGCCATGAACGAGTCCCCGGCACCGACGGTGTCGACCACCGTGACCGGGGTGGCAGCCAGCGCCCGCTCCTCGCCGGTGCGGCCGAGGCGGACGATCGCGCCCTCGCCCCCACGCGTCACGACGAGCAGCGCCGGCCCCAGGGCCGCCCAGCCGGTCAGGGCCTCGTCGATCGTCTCGCCCGGGCACAGCCACGCGACGTCCTCGTCGCTCAGCTTGACGACGTCGGCGCTCGCGATCGCCTCCTCGATGAGGCGTCGGGCCACCTCGGGTGCTCCCATGAGGGTGGGGCGGGCGTTGGGGTCGTAGGAGATCGTCGCCGTGCCCCGGGCTGCGGCCAGGGTGGCGCGCACTGCGCTCCCGCCGGGCTCGAGGACGACCGCGATGCTGCCCGTGTGCACGTGGGCGTACGACGTCAGGTCGGGGACGGCCGCGAGCTGCCACTCGAGGTCGAACGTGTAGGTCGCGGCCCCCGTCGCGTCGAGGCGGGCGTCGGCCACGGAGGTGAACGGTGCCCCGAGCGAACCGGGCGTCAAGGTGATGCCCCGTGAGCGGCATACGTCCTCGATCCGGAGGCCACGCTCGTCCGTCGCGATCCACGTGGCGAGATCGACGGGATGGTCGAGGGCCGCGAGGCCGAACGCGACGTTGGCGGGGCTGCCGCCGACGTGCTCCGCGTGCTCACCGGTCGCGGTCGTGACGGCGTCGATCAGGGCCTCGCCGATGACGAGGGTGCGGGTGTCGGCGGTCGCCATGGGTTCAGCGCTCCATCATCTCGGCGCTTCCGAACCACCCCGGGCGGTCGAAGCGGTGCTGGCTGTCGATGGTCCGGATCGTGCCACTCCGCGAGCGCATCACGAGGGAGTTGGTCCGAGCGGACTGCGCGCCGTAGCGCACGCCGCGGAGCAGCTCGCCGTCGGTGATGCCCGTCGCGACGAAGAAGCAGTCGCCCTTGACGAGGTCGTCGGTCGAGAGGACGCGGCTCAGGTCGTGCCCGGCGTCGATGGCCTTCTGGCGCTCGTCGTCGTCCTTGGGCCAGAGCTTGCCCTGGATGACGCCGCCCACGCACTTGATCGCGCAGGCGGCGATGATGCCCTCCGGGGTGCCTCCGATGCCGAGCAGCAGGTCGACGCCGGTGTCGGGCCGTGCGGCCATGACGGCGCCGGCGACGTCGCCGTCCTGGATGTAGCGGATGCGGGCGCCGGCGAGGCGGACCTGCTCGGCGAGGGCGTCGTGGCGAGGCCGGTCGAGGATGACGACGGTGACGTCGGCCGTCGTCTCCTTCTTCGCCTTGGCGATGCGGCGGATGTTCTCGGCGACGGGGAGGCGGATGTCGACCACGTCGGCCGCGTCGGGACCGGTCGCGAGCTTGTCCATGTAGAACACGGCGGACGGGTCGTACATGGCGCCTCGGTTGGCGACGGCCATGACGGACACCGCGTTGGGCATCCCCTTGGCCGTGAGCGTCGTGCCGTCGATGGGGTCGACGGCGACGTCGTAGGCCTCGCCCGTGCCGTCGCCGACCACCTCGCCGTTGTAGAGCATCGGGGCGTTGTCCTTCTCGCCCTCGCCGATGACGACGACACCGTTCATGCTGACGGTCGAGATCATCGCCCGCATGGCCTCGACGGCCGCGCCGTCGGCGGCGTTCTTGTCGCCGCGGCCCACCCAGCGGCCACCGGCCATGGCCGCGGCCTCGGTGACCCTGACCAGCTCGAGGGCGAGGTTGCGATCGGGCTTGCTGGCTTTCATCAGGGATCCTCCGTCGACGCTGATCGGTTGGCGCCAGCCTATCGGGGGGCCCCGGCCGGTTTGGACGGCGTCCGAGGGTCGGGGACCATGGGTGTCATGAGCACTTCGTCGGCACCGACACCCCCCTCGACGCCCGCCTCACCCTCGTCCGAGTCGACGCCGTCGTCGGAAGCCGCGGGCGCTCAGCCGGTCGCCGAGCCGGTCGGCGAGCCGGTCGTCGCGCCGGTCGGCGAGCCGGTCGGCGACGCCCAGGGCCAGCCTGTCGTGGAGGTCGCGCCTCCGCGGCGGAGCGCGTACTCGATGGGGTCGATGCCCAACATGCTGCGGTCGCTCTTCGTCATGGGCGTCTTCGTCCTCGCCCTGTTCGCGATCGTCCCGCGCATCGGTCAGGTCGACCGGCCGGCTGTCGATGCCTTGGCGAAGGCCCAGTACACCGCCGAGCAGACGTCGTGGCCGATCGAGCTCCCGACCGGGCTCGGCTCGGGCTGGATCCCCACGGTCGCGACCTACGCGCCGGGCACCGACCGCGTCCCGACCTTCACGACGGTGTGGAAGACGCCGGCCGGAGCCGACATCGCGCTCAAGCAGGCCGTCAAGGTCACCGGCGGCTGGGTGACGCGGTCGGTCAACGCCGCGCCGCGCTCGGGCAGTGCCGAGGTCTCCGGACGGACGTTCGAGCGGTATGCCGCTGTCGACGGCAAGCAGCTCAGCTACCTCGCGCGCGGGGCCGGGGACACGGGCCTCACGATCGTCGCGACCGGCACGGCGGCCGAGGACGAGCTGAAGGCCTTCGTCGCGGCCCTGAAGCCGGTGACGCCGGCAGGCTGACGAGGAGCGGATCCGACAGCCGTCGGGCCTCGTCTGCTCGGGCCTGGTCGGCTCGGGCCTCGTTGGCTCAGGCCTCGTCGCGGTCGAAGATCTCGTCGTCGGCGTGGACGGGCCTCGCCGTGGCGCCTGGCCGCGTCGCTGCCTCGATCTCGGCCTGGGCCCCGTCGAGCCAGGTCGCGCAGTGCGCCGCGAGCGCCTCACCGCGGCGCCACAGGTGCATCGAGTCCTCGAGCGGCGCCTGCCCCGCCTCGAGGCGGCTGACGATGCTGACCAGCTCGTCCCGCGCCTGCTCGTACCCCATCCCGGCGATGTCCGGGAAGGAGGTGCTGTCGGCTGGGGTCGTCGCATCGGCCATGGTCGCCACCCTATGACGCTGCCTTGGGAGCGCGTGTCCTCCGGGGGGCGTCGGCGCTCTTGGCGGCCGCCGCGGTCTTCGACGCACGCTTCCTCGTGGTCGTGCTCTTCGACGCCGTCGTGGTGGCCGGGGCTCCAGGGTCCGCGGGCTTGGCGGCCGCGGGCTTGCGCGTCGTCGACGTGGCCGTGCGCCGTCGTGCAGGTGGGGTCGTGCCGGTGCTCGCCGGGTCGTCCGCGGTGCCCGGGTCGACCGGCCGCACGCTGAAGTCCCCGCGGGCGACGCGGACCCGCAGCAGCTCGCCGATCCCCGCGTCGCCGGGGTCCATGACGACGCGCCCATCGCGGTGCTGCACGACGGCATACCCGCGCTCGAGCGTCGACTGTGGAGAGAGCGCGACGACCTGGCGGCGCAGGTGCTCCACCTGGTCCGCGGCGCGGTGGAGTCGCGCCTCGACGCGCGTCGAGGCGCGCGAGCGAAGGTGCGCGATCTCGTCGCGCCGCGCCCGGACGAGAGCGACGGGGTCGGCCATGACGGGCCGGCTGACGAGCGCCCGCAGGCCCCGGCGCTCGCTCTCGATCCTGCGGTCCATGGCGCCGCGGAGGCGGTCGCGGGCGCCGGCGACGGTCGAGCGCTCGAGGTGGGCGTCGGGAACGACCTTCTTGCCCGCATCGGTGGGGGTCGAGGCACGCCAGTCGGCGACGAGGTCGAGCAGCGGCTGGTCGACGTCGTGCCCGATCGCGCTGATCACGGGGGTCCGTGCCTCGGCGACCGCCCGGACCATCGCCTCGTTGGAGAAGGGGAGCAGCTCCTCGAGCGCGCCGCCGCCTCGGGCGATGACGATGACGTCGACGGTCCGGTCGGCGTCGAGCTCGCGCAGGGCGGCGACGACCTCGGTCACCGCGCCGGCACCCTGGACGGCGACCTCGCGGATCGCGAAGCGCACCGCGGGCCACCGCCGGCGAGCGTTCTCGACGACGTCCTTCTCCGCGGCCGAGCTGCGGCCGGTGATGAGACCGACCGTGTGAGGGAGGAACGGGATGGGCCGCTTCCGATCGGCGTCGAAGAGCCCCTCGGCGGCCAGGGTGCGCTTGAGGATCTCGACCCGGGCCAGCAGGTCACCGATGCCGACGGGCCGGATCTGGCGCGCCTCGAGCTGGAGCGTGCCGCGCTTGGTCCAGAAGGTCGGCTTGGCCTGCAGCACGACCCGAGCGCCCTGGGTCAGCGGGACCGCCATCGCCGACACGGCGTTCATCGGGACCGACACGGACAGGGACATGTCGACGTCGGGGTCGCGCAGCGTGAGGTATGCCGTCGAGCCGCGCGGGCTGAACTGGACGACCTGCCCCTCGACCCAGAGCTGGCTCATCCGGTCGACGTAGTCGGAGATCTTGAGGCTGAGCACACGGACCGGCCAGGGCTGCTCGGCCGTCGTGTCGGCCGCTTTCTCCGGCAGCGGGTTCGTCATGCTCACCCGGGCAACACTAGGGGGCGGCCCCGACGCCGGTCGCCCCACCGGACGGCGTGATCCCGACCCCCGGAAGACGGTGCCGTCCCGGGGACCACGCCCGGCGGCATACGAACGGCCCCCGCGACCGGCGTCGCGGGCCGCTCCGGGGCCAGCCCCTACGATGGGCGCATGAGCGAGCCCGCACCGACCCCGTCCGTCAAGAAGGTCCTGCTGGCGGCGCCCCGTGGCTACTGCGCCGGTGTCGACCGTGCGGTGATCACCGTCGAGAAGGCCCTCGACCTCTACGGGCCGCCCGTCTACGTGCGCAAGCAGATCGTCCACAACAAGCACGTCGTGAGCACGCTCGAGAAGCGGGGGGCGATCTTCGTCGACGAGACCGACGAGGTGCCCGAGGGCGCCACGGTCATCTTCTCCGCGCACGGCGTCGCCCCGGTCGTCCACGAGGAGGCGGCCGCCCGCAACCTCAAGACGATCGACGCGACGTGTCCTCTCGTCACCAAGGTCCACCGCGAGGCCGTCCGGTTCGCCGACGACGACTTCGACATCCTGCTCATCGGCCACGAGGGCCACGAGGAGGTCATCGGGACGGCCGGCGAGGCGCCCGAGCACATCACGCTCGTCGACGGTCCCGACGACGTCGAGCGGGTCACCGTCCGCGACCCCGAGAAGGTCGTCTGGCTCTCGCAGACGACCCTGTCCGTCGACGAGACGATGGAGACGGTCCGCCGTCTCAAGGAGAAGTTCCCCGCGCTGCAGAGCCCGCCCTCCGACGACATCTGCTACGCGACCCAGAACCGCCAGCTCGCCGTCAAGCAGATGGCCAAGGACACCGACCTCATGATCGTCGTCGGGTCGCGCAACTCGTCCAACTCGGTGCGCCTCGTCGAGGTCGCGCTCGAGCACGGCGCCCGCGACGGGCACCTCGTCGACTACGCCGAGGAGATCGACCCCGCCTGGCTCGAGGGTGTGACGACGGTCGGCGTGACCTCCGGCGCGAGCGTCCCCGAGGTGCTCGTGCGGGACGTCCTCACGTGGCTCGCGGGCCACGGCTACGAGACCGTCGAGCCTGTCGTCGCGGCCGAGGAGAGCCTGCTCTTCTCGCTGCCGAACGAGCTGCGCCGCGACATCAAGCGGCTGTCCGGGGCCGACGCCGCGACCGTGCGCCACGATGCGGCGTTCGAGGACACCAGCTCCCTCCACTGACCTCGCAGGACCATCGCCCGACGACGAGGCCGGCATCCGCGGGGATGCCGGCCTCGTCGTCGCGCCGCAGCGTCGGAACGCGGTGGCGTCACGCGTGACTCGCTGGCCCCTTGCCGGCCGTGCAGTCCTCGCTGGCCCCGGCCGGCCTCAGCCGCCCAGGGCGCTGGTGAGCGCCGGGAGGAGGTCGCCCGGCTGGGGAGCCGCGATGTAGGACCCGCCGGTCAGCTTGGCGATCGCGGTCATCGTCTTGGCATCGGCCTTCGAACCGACGCCGATGATGACGACCTGGACCGGGCGACCCGACTGCTTGGCCGTCGCGAGCCGCTGCTCGAGGAGGGGGAGCGTGAGGCCATAGTCGTCCTCGTTGGGGCCGTCGGTGAGCACGACGACGCGGTTGGTGCGTCCCGTCGCCCACGAGCCCGCCGCCTGGTCGTAGGCCGCGGCGATGGTGTCGTAGAGGCCGCTGCCGCCGCCGACGGACTTCGTCAGGCCCGCGAGGGCCTTGTCGATGCCTGCGATGTGGCCGCCGTCGCCGAGCGAACCGTAGCCGAGGACCTGCTTGTAGTCGTCACCCTTCGTGCCGAGGTGGAGCGAGTAGAGCCAGAGCGCGAGGTTGGTGTCCGGCGCAGCCGCCGCGACCGCCTGAGAGGTGGCCCGCTGGATGATCTCCAGTCGCGTCCCGTCGGCGGCACGTTCGAGCACCGAGCCCGAGACGTCGAGCGCGAGCAGCGCCTGGGTCCTGGGCGCCGAGGCGGACCAGAGCTGGCGGACCTTCGAGACCGCGGCCGCCGGAGGGGCTGAGCCGATCGTCGCCGAGCCGTAGATCGGCTCGGGCAGGCTGGGGGTCGGGCCCCCCGGGGTGCGGAAACCCTGCTTCGCAAGGATCGTGCGTGCGTCGTCCGTCTGGAGGTAGTCGCCGAGAGCCTTGACGAGCGATGCGGTCTTGGCGTCGCGGGTGAGCGGCACGAGGGTGTATTCCACGGCTGCGGTGGCGTCGGTGGGTGCGACGGTCGCGAGGGCGCGGTCGGGGTTGGCCGCGTTGAAGGCCGACACCTCGGCCTCGGTCACCAGGGCCCCCGTGGCGGGCGAGCCCGAGGCGACCTTGTCGAGGTCGATGCCGGTGTCGGGCACGGAACCGCCCTTGGCAGCGATGGCCGACACGTCCTTGTCGGCCAGACCGCCGGCTGATGCCGCGGCGAGGCCGAGCGCCGCCTCGGCCGAGCGTCGCGGGTCGGACACCTGGACGGGGACCGAGCCGCCGAGGGTCGAGGACCACGTGGGGCGGGCGCCGGCCGACTCGCCTGCCGAGCGTGGCAGGGCCACGACGACGCCGCTCGTGGCGAACACGGGCCCGGCGGTGATGGTGCGGCCGGCCGTGGTCGTGGCCCGGCTCACCCACTCGGCGGAGTCGGTGACCCAGGCATCAGGGGACCCGGGACCCGAGACGGCTCCGGCGACGGCATACCCGTCGACGGCGTCGAGGTCGAAGGTCGCGCAGGGCCCGTCGGAGCGGTTGTTGAGCGCGTCGGTGACGGCGCTGAGGGCCGGGAAGACCGAGCTCGCGACCGCGAGCCGCACGGTCGCGGGGTTGGCGCACGAACGGGGACCGCCCGCAGCGGCGGAACTGCCTCCGGCCCCGCCGGAGCGGTTGCCGACGAGGGTCCAGGCGCCGACGCCCACCGAGGCGACGGCGAGGGTGCCCACGAGGGCGCCGATCACCGTCGCACGCCGTTTGCGGGACGCGCGCGCCCGCGCCTCCTCCTCGGCTCGTGCCCGCGACGTCCGCAGGCTCTGTTCGTACGGCCCGACCCGACGTTCCGGCACAACTGGTGCCAGATCGGGTCGAGGCCCCCCAGCCTCGCTCATGCTCCACCCACTCTCACGTCCCGCATTGTGCGTGGTCAGATGCACAATGTCCACACTGTCCACCTAAAAGTGGACGTTCTTGACGAAACCCCCAGGTGAGCCCCGGCGGTCGGTCAGGCGCTCGCCTCGCCGACGCCGCTCCCACGACTCCGGCGCTGGCGATCGACCTCGCGCTCGAGGTAGGCGGCGTCGCGGACCCCGGCCCCGGACCCGGCCGCGAGGTCGGCGGCCTCGGGCAGCCCGTCGCTGGTCCTCGGGTCGGGTGCGCTCAGGGCCGACCCGGTGAGCTCGGGGGCGCTGAGGGCTCGCGGCCCGACCTCGATGGGGTCGAGCGACGGCGGCTCCTCCGTCACCAGCTCGAGGTCGTGCATCCGGCGCGCGGTGACGAGGACGCGGGACTCGAGCGTGCCGACGAACCTGTTGTAGTTCTCGACGGACCTGGAAAGGGACTGCCCCATCGCCGAGACGTGCCCGCCGAGGCTGCCGAGCCTGGCGTAGAGGTCCTGGCCGATGGCGAGCAGCTCGCGGGCGTTCTGCTCGAGCGCGTCCTGCTGCCAGATCGCGCCGACGGTGCGCAGCACGGCGAAGAGCGTGCCGGGGGAGGCGAGGACGACCTTGCGCGACAGGGCGTGCTCGTAGAGGCCGGGGTCGTCGGACAGGGCGGCCGCGAGGATCGCCTCGCCGGGCACGAAGCAGACCACGACCTCGGGCGAGCGGGTGAAGGCCGTCCAGTAGGCCTTGGCGGCGAGGCTCTCGACGTGGCGGCGCAGGGCCGTCGCGTGGGCCGCGAGCAGCTCGCCGCGCTCGACGTCCGACACGGTGTCACCGTGGGCCTGCAGGAAGTGGGACATCGGGGCCTTGCTGTCGACGACGACGTGGCGCGAGCCCGGCAGGTTGATGACGGCGTCGGGACGGACCGTCGCACCGTGCCGGCTGACGCGCGTCACCTGCTCGTCGAAGTCGCAGCGGGCGAGCAGCCCGGACAGCTCGAGGACGCGCCGCAGCTGGACCTCGCCCCACGTCCCCCGCACCGTCGAGGCGTTGAGGGCGCTCGCCAGGGTCGCCGTCTCGGAACGAAGCGACTCCGTCGACCGGCTGACTGCCGTGAGGCGCTCGCCGATCTGGCCGAACTGCTGGACGCGGTCGCGCTCGAGCGCGCCGACCTGACGCTCGACCCGGCCGATCGTGTCGCGGAGCGGGGCCAGCAGCGCCGCGGTCGCGTCGTCGTCGTCGCGGGCGCGCTCGAGGTCGGCGACCCTGTCCCGGAGGACGTCCCGCTCGGCCTCGGCCCCGGCGAGGCCGGCGAGGAGGGAGGAGCGCGCGCCGAGCCAGGCGACGACCGCGCCGAGGGCGACGCCGACGAGCAGGCCGATGAGCAGGGAGGTCGTGTCCATGCGCTCACCGTGGCAGAGGCCACCGACAGGGCGGCGACGCGACACGGCCCTCGCTTGCGCCGGCCTCAGAGCCGAGGTCCCGCAGCCCATCGCGCAGCGTCCCCGTCGAGGTGTCCGCGGGCCGGCCCACCGTCGGGCGACCGGGTCTGTTAGACCTGTCCCCGTGACGGAGTACGACGACGCGATCCATCTCGAGCCCGGTTCCGCCCCCGACGAGCGGCATGGCGTCTTCCGCCAGGAGTGGATGATCGGCAGTGCCGTCAACGGGGGCCTCGTCATGGCAGCCGCCCTCACCGCCCTCGGCCAGCACCTCGCCGCCGACGAGGCCGAGACGACCCCGCACCAGGACCCGGTCGTCCTCAGCGCCTACTTCATGACGGCCTCTCAGCCCGGACCCTTCACCGTGACCACCGAGGTCATGCGCTGTGGCCGGACACTCTCGACGGGACAGATGAGCCTTCGCCAGCCCGGCCCGGACGGCGTGCCCGTCGAGCGGGTGCGGGCCATCGGTTCCTTCGGCAACCTCGACGCCGTCGACACGATCAAGCAGGCCGACGCGCCCGACATGCCGCCCCCGGAGCAGTGCCTCTCGGCCGATCAGGCGCCGGGCGCGGCCGACGCCCTCCGCCTCGGCAACAGCACGTTCCTCGACCGGCTCGACCTGCGCCTCGACCCGAGCACGGCCGGCTGGGCCGTCGGCAAGCCCTCGATGCGGGGTGTCATGCGCGGCTGGCTCCGTCTCAAGGACGGCCGCGAGCCGGACACGACGCTGCTCATGATGGCGCTCGACGCCATGCCACCGGTCGCCTTCGACCTGGGGCTCTTCGGCTGGACCCCGACCCTCGAGTTCACCGGCCACGTCCGCCGTCGCCCCGAACCGGGCTGGCTGCGCATCGCCCTGTCGAGCGAGAACCTCGGCGGCGGGATGATGGAGGAGGACGCCCGCATCTGGGACTCCGCCGGCCACCTCGTCGCACAGTCCCGCCAGCTCTGCGGCGTGCGCACCCAGCGCCCCGCCTGAGCGCGACCCGTCGCAGGAGGCAGCGGTGGCTGTCGACATCATCTACGAGACTCACTCGACCACCGAGGACAACGAGCGGGGCATCGCGACCGGCTGGCTCCCCGGGCGCCTCTCCGAGCAGGGTCGCCGAGAGGCGGTCGCGCTCGGAGAGCGACGCCGCGGCACCGGCCTCGCCGCGGTCTTCACCTCGGACCTCGCTCGTGCGGTCGAGACGACGGAGATCGCCTTCGCCGGCTCGGGCCTGCCCGTGCACCTCGACGCCCGGTTGCGCGAGTGCAACTACGGCGAGCTCAACGGCGCCCCCGCCGAGATGCTCCGACCACGCTCGCGCCACATCGACGATCCGTTCCCGGGCGGGCAGAGCTACCGCGAGGTCGTCGACGCCACCCGCGGCTTCCTCCGTGACCTCGCCTCCCGCTGGGACGGGACCACGGTCCTCGTCGTCGCCCACTCTGCCAACCGCTGGGCCCTCGACTGCCTCCTGGCGGGCAGGGCCGTCGAGGACCTCGTCGACGCGCCCTTCGAGTGGCAGCCCGGCTGGCACCACACCCTGCCGGTGCCCTTCCACGGCTGACCACCCAGGCAGCGACGCGCGGGGGAGCCCGGCAGGACGACGAGCGCGCGCGGTCGCCCGAGCCGGCTCAGCGGCATACGGGCAGGGAGGCGCGCGAGCCCGCGGCGTGGTCGGGAGGGGGCCCCGCGCCAACTAGACTGCTCGTCTTGTGGCACTCACCATCGGAATCGTCGGTCTCCCCAACGTCGGCAAGTCGACCCTGTTCAACGCGCTGACCAAGAACAACGTGCTCGCCGCGAACTACCCGTTCGCGACGATCGAGCCGAACGTCGGCGTCGTTCCGCTGCCCGACCCGCGCCTCGCCACGCTGGCCGAGATCTTCGGGTCGGAGAAGATCCTCCCGGCCACGGTGAGCTTCGTCGACATCGCGGGCATCGTCCGCGGCGCCTCCGAGGGGGAGGGGCTCGGCAACAAGTTCCTCGCCCACATCCGCGAGGCCGACGCGATCTGCCAGGTCGTCCGGGCGTTCGAGGACGGCGACGTCGTCCACGTCGACGGCAAGGTCAGCCCGCAGAGCGACATCGAGACGATCCACACCGAGCTCATCCTCGCCGACCTCCAGACCCTCGAGAAGGCCGTGCCGCGCCTCGAGAAGGAGGCACGGATCAACAAGGAGAAGAAGGCCGCACTCGACCTCGCCGTCGCCGCGCAGAAGGTCCTCGAGGACGGCAACACGCTGTATGCCGCTGGGCCGGCTGCCGGGATCGACCTGGCCGAGGCCAGGTCGCTGGGCCTGCTCACGACCAAGCCCTTCATCTACGTGTTCAACCTCGACGAGGACCAGCTCGCCGACACCGAGCTGCAGGCCTCCCTGCGCGACCTCGCCGCGCCCGCCGACGCGGTGTTCCTCAACGCCAAGCTCGAGATGGACCTCATGGAGATGGAGCCCGACGAGGCGCTCGAGCTGCTCCAGAGCTTCGGGGCCGAGGAGTCGGGTCTCGACCAGCTCGCGCGTGTCGGCTTCCACACACTGGGGCTGCAGACGTACCTGACGGCCGGGCCGAAGGAGTCGCGCGCCTGGACGATCGGCAAGGGGTGGACCGCGCCGCAGGCTGCGGGCGTCATCCACACCGACTTCCAGCGCGGCTTCATCAAGGCCGAGATCGTCTCGTTCGACGACCTCGTCGAGGCGGGCTCGATGGCCGCGGCGAAGGCGGCCGGCAAGGTGCGCATCGAGGGCAAGGACTACGTGATGGCCGACGGCGACGTCGTGGAGTTCCGCTTCAACGTGTGATTACTGGTGTCTGTGCAGGTCAGACGGCATGCATGCCCCTCGCGGTCCGCAAGGAGTCCGCAAGAAGTGCTGCCGCCGCCTTCCGGGTGCGGTCCTCGGCGGTGGGCCACAGGTGGGAGTAGGTGTCCAGCGTCGTCGTTGCCTTGGAGTGGCCGAGGGCTCGCTGGACGGTGACGACATCGCAGCCTGCCGCGATGAGTCCACTCGCGTAGAAGTGGCGCAGGTCGTGGAGGCGATACGCAACGCCAGTTTTCCTGCAGGCGGTGCGCCACCAGTGGCCGACCGTGTTCTGGTGCGGCGGTGGCTGCCCGTCGTCGGCGAAGAGCCACTCGCGACGGCCCGTGGCTTCCAGGTGCTGCAGCAGCATCTTGATGAGCAGGTCGGGCACGAAGACCTCTCGCTCTGACCCCGCCTTGGGCGGCTTGATCTCGACGACGGATCCGCGCTCTCGCTGAACTTGGCGTCTCACGCTGATGGTCCGTGACTCCGCGTTGATGTCCTCGGGCTTCAAGGCTGCGGCCTCCCCGAGTCGAAGGCCCGCGAACGCACAGACAGCGAAGAGGGGAGCGTGCTCCGAGGTGTCGAGGAGTCGTCCGACCTCAGCAGGCGCGGGGATGGTGATTGCCGATTCCCTGCGGCGTCGACGCGGTAGGGCGACACCGGCACTTGGATCCCGCGCAATGACATAGTCGGCCGCCGCCGCGCGTAGGACAGACCTGAGGTTCTGCATACGCGTATGCACGGTTCCTGGAGCCAGCCCGGCGTCAGTCATCCCCTTGATCCACATCTCCAGGTTTTCATGAGCGTCCCAGCAGCGATCCCCCTCGTGAGCGGCCGGCACCGCAACCGTGCCCTCGCCGCCGCCCGGCACGCCCGCGCCATACAGCTTGCCACGGAGGGACGGACCTACCAGGAGATCGCCGACGAGCTGGGCTACGCCAACCGCGGCACGGTATATCGCATCGTTCACCAGGCACTCGCCCGTGACCGGAGAGACGCGGTCGAAGACCACCAGCAGCTCGAGCTGGCGCGCCTGGACGCCCTGCAGGTTGCCCTCTGGGACAAGGCCCTCGCCGGTGACCTCGACGCGTGCCGCCAGGTGCGCGCCATCATCATGGCTAGGGTCCGCCTGCTGGGCTTGATGGAGCAGCCGAGGCCGGCTGCGTGGACGCCGCGAACGGTCGTCCTGTCGGCCGAGGACCGGGAAACGCTGGGACTCTGAGCCCCATTCGTTGCCTGTCGTGTGTTGCCCTGCGCGAGCTCGGCGACCACCAGCGCGTCGTATGGGAGTAGCCGGACCCCCTCACCGGTTCAGTCACATGCCCCAGCCGCCCGGCGTCGTTCCCGGCTGAGGGCCAGGCATGTCGCGCTCGATGATGTCGGTCTCGCCGCATCGCGTGCACGTGCGTCGGACGGTTCGGTCCGGTATCCGCTGTCGAGACCACCGGTGCCGAGTTAGCGTGCAGATCCAGTTGCGGCGGCCCATGGTTCGAGTGTCCTGCGTGTCCTCCGGATATGCCCAACGCACGGTGGTGTTGTCGGCGGAGGATCGGAAAGCACTGGGGCTCAAGCGGGCTCTAGCGCCCTCTCGTGGCATGTCTTGTGTTGCACGACGACGGAGGTTCCCAGAACCATCGACTCGGAGGGATCGGAGGGTTCGGAGGGATCGAGGGGATGGAGACCACCCCTCCTCATGGTCGACGGCACGGAGCCGTTTCACCTCGCGGGTGACCCATCAGTCACGAGGCACGGTCCACTAAGGCCACCGGAGCGGTTCATCGCGATCCCTCGGATCCCTCCAGGGAGCCGGCTGGAGACGTGGACGCCTCGAACGTGGTGCTGTGGGCCTCCGGCCCACGTGAAGGTCCACGGACCCCTCAACTTCGAGGGTGCAGGCAGACGCCGCACCGGCCGGCCGCCTATGCGCCCGCTCCCTCCGTGCTGGCGGCTTCCATGGCCCGCTCGATGGCGCTCGGGAAGCGGGTTTCGAAGTCGAGCAGTGCCACCCACTCCGGGCGGATGAACACCCGGGTCATCCTCGGGCAGATCGCCGCCAGCGTTGTCAGCCAGGCCTGCCCGGACTCCTCGCCGAGGTTGCGGTAGGTCATCGACTCGTACTCGGGGGCGATCCCCTCGATGACGTCCATCCGGACGGTTCCCCGGATCTCCAGCACCTTGTACGGCATCGTGTCGGTGTCGATGCACAGCGCGACCGACTGGCCATCACGCAGGGCCTTCAGCTTGGGCGCGTCCATCGGAGTCCCGAGGACGATCTCCTCACCGTTCCAATGGAACCCGATCGGGATCACCCGCGGTGTGCCGTCGGTCCACTGGTAGGCGAAGTGAGCCGGGATCGCGGCCCGCAGCAGCTGCTGGGCGACCGGCGCCTGCAGCAGCTCGAGGTTCCCCTGTTCGCTGGTCATGCTGTGCTCCTTTCTCGGGCGACCCCGGAAAAGGGGTCCTCTTCTAGGGTGCTCCGCATCGCGCCCGAGCGGACCTGAATGGGACGCTGCGCGATGTGCTGCCTCGTCACCCTTCCTGGAGGGGGCCTCAGGCATGCCAACGCCGCCTGGATGAGCCTCGAGGGCCCACCCGGGCGGCGATCGGCCTGCGTTCGATCTACTTCAGGTCGAACTGCGCCGGGTCGGACACGTTGACTCCGGCGATGTTGGCGTAGACGCGGTAGGTTCCAGTCCCTGGCAGGGTGGACACGTCCAGGTTGTAGATGTACTTGCAGTCCACCTGCCGGAAGACACCGTTGGTGTCCTTCGGCTGGATGCTGAGGGCCTCGTTCACCACGGCAGCCGCGGTGCCGTCATCCTTGGCCCACTGCAAAGTAGCCGCAGGCAGGTCGCAGGTCTTGGCGAACTCGCCAGGCGTGGTCACCGTGCTGATGACCTCGCTGGTCTTGCGCACGTAAAGGTTGTCGTTGACCGTCACATCGGAGACGTCTGCCTTCTGGTCGCTGGACCAGCCAGAGTCCAGGGCCAGGCCGACCCAGTTGACGTGGTCGGTCCCGACGACCGGGGTGACGGCGTCCTTGGTCGTGTAGACGGGTGCTCCACTTCCGGCGATCTCGAACCGGTTCGTGGCGCCCGTGGTGATCAGGTTCTGGCCGCTGCCAGAAGCGGCGCCGGTGCAGGACTGCACGCCGCCCGGGTCACCGTAGTAGACGTACACGTTCTGTGAGACGTTCTTCTGCAGCACTGGATCGAAATGGGTGACGTTGATCGTCCAGCGGAGCGAGCCTCCGTAGCAGTCGCCTTGAGTGAAGCTGTAGGTCGCACTCAGGTTGGTGATGTCGTTGAATGTCAACGAGGACGTGGGTGTGAAGACGGCTGTCGAGTAGTCGTCCTTGTTGGTGCTTGCATCGCCCGCGACATTGTTTGACCAGATCGACTCCCACACCGGCGGGTCGTAGTTCCGGGTCGTCGTGACGGTCGTTCCGGTTGCGCTGAGCAGGTCGAACTGCACGGGGATGACGCCGCGCTTGGCCGAGAACGTGCTCGTGTTGTCGGCGTTGATGGGCGCCCGCACGGCCGTCTTGTAGACGACGCCCCCCGACGCCGTCGAGGTCGAGTCGCTGTAGGTCTGGCTGGGGTAGAACCCCCACGCCCCCGTGGTGGTCGTGACTGCGCCCGCGGAGGCGGGCGACATCAAGGCGAGCGGCACCGCGGCCGCGGCCGCGACGAAGCCCACGCGTACTGCCATGGCTGATGGCCGGCCACGGCGACTATTGAACTTGAACATGTGAAGAGAACCCTCCCTTGACTCAGCGATCGCCGGGCACGTGCTCAACCTAAGTTCCACTCAGAAGGCGCCCTAGTGCCGAAAGTCCTTTATTCCCAACCAGATCCGGCCTCGCAAATGCCACCTAAGCCGTGAAGTGGTCCGTACCCTGACGGACCGCGGGCCTCAAGGTGCTGAGCTGATCAATGTTGGGATCGCGGCTCCGCCAGCGTCCGGGCCCCTGCTACCTCCGGCTTGGATGGGCAAATGAGACGGGGTCGCTCCATCCTGCTGCACGCTTCGCCTCAGGGGTTCCCGCCGCGGCGCTGGGGTCATGACCTTGTTGCCTGCGCTGCGTGCCGGCTCCGGGACGTTCGCCTCTTCCCCCACGCATGACCTCGGGGCGATGTTGGGCTCGCGGGACGCTCGCCGCCGATCCCCGGTAACCGTGGCGCCCCAGCAGGAGGACACCATGGAACCGACTCAGAGCACCCTCACCGATGCTGGACAGCGTGCCTTTGCCAAGGCTCACTTCGACGCGTGGAACGCGCACGACGTCGAGGCCTGCGTCGCGATGGTGACGGACGACGTCGTCTATGAGGACGCGATGTATGACAAGCCCGTCCGCGGCAAGGAGGAGATGGCTGCCCGGCTACGTGCGGTCTTCAGCGCCTACCCGGACATGCACTTCCCCGAGGACCTGGCCCACGTCTATACCAACGTCGAGGGCGGCGACTGCGTCCTGACGTACACGTTCACCGCGACGATGACCGGCGCCCTCGACGCCCCGGAGGGACGGATACCCGCGACCGGCAGGCACGTCGAGGTCAGCGGCGCCGCCGTGCATCGCTTCCGCGGTGAGCTGGGCAGCCACATCACGCTCTACTACGACACCCTGGGGATGATGCAGCAGCTCGGCCTGCTGCCTCAGACCAACGGGCTCGGCTTCAAGGCCGTGGTACTGGCCGACGTCCTGGCCGGCAGGACGAAGAAGGCCCTGCACATGACGTGACGGTCGCTCAGCCGCGAGCGATCATCATGGCGCGGGTCCGGCTGCTGGGCTTGGTGGAGCAGCAGCCAAGACGACCGGCCGGGGGAGGCCTCGCACGTTGGTGTCGTCTGCTGAGGACCGGGAAGTGCTGGGGTTCTAGCGGGCTCGGGCGCCCTCTCGTTGTGCATGTCTCGTCTCGAACGGCGATGGAGGTTCCCAGAACTATCGACTCGGAGGGATCGGAGGGGATGGAGACCACCCTGCTCCTGGTCGACGACGAGGAGCTGCTCACCTCGCGGTGACCATCAGTCACGACCTGTCTCCGGTAATCAGCCTGGCTGCTTCGGTCTTCCTCCAGTCGGTCAGAGCGGACGGCGCGCCGGCCTGAGGCGACTAACCGGTGCGCGGCAGCTCCCGGGCGTGTCCCCTACCGTGGAGTGCCTTGCGCCGGCTGTAACGGCACGACCTCGGTCCACGCGTTTGCTGCCACGCGGTAGGCCCACGCGTCGCTGCCCTTGCGCCAGGCGTCGCCCGTCCGGACCTGCCCGCCCAGCACCAGGACACGGCCGTTGACGACGTCGTCGACGAGGCCGTGACCGATGCGCGACAACGGTCCCACGGTGAGCGGGATGTGTTGCTCGGTGCCATCGGCGTTGAGGACGACGCTGTAATCCTGCTCCGAGGAGGTTTGCTTCGGCCAGTCGGTGCCCGGTCGGGGGGTGGCCCACTTCCCGGTGGTTGCGTCGAAGGTTGCCACGATGGCGTCCGAGAAGACGACGGTCTTGCGGCTTGCCGCGTCGTAGGTCATCTCGGTTCCCCGGGGGAAGTAGCCGAAGTTGAGCGCTGGGGTGGACCCGGTGACCTTGGTCCAGCTTCGGGAGGCGGGGTCGAAGGTCCAGGTCTGGCCGTAGAACGGGGTCGGGGAAGAGCTCGTGGAGTCGTCGCTCGGACCGGGGAGACCGTGCTCGTTGAAGAGCAGCTTGAGGACGATCTTGCGAACGGAGGCATCGAACGCGGCGACGGCGTCGGCACCCGCCGGTGGCCGAGGCTGGCCCTGCGGCAGAGTGGACCAGGTGTTGTTCGCCAGGTCATATGCATCCAGCTCGCCGGTGTAGGACCGGTATGCATACACGGTCCGGCTCACTTCATCCATCAGGAAGAGATCTCGCGCAGTGGGCAGGTCCTGTCTTGATGGGCGGTCCGAGTCGCCGACGACCTTCCACGTCGCCGTCTGGACGTCGAAAGTGGCGACCTTGGAATCACCGAAGGCATACGTGAGGTCGCTCGCCGGGTCGTAGAGCACGTGCACCGATCCGGCGGGGGGAGATCCGGTGGTGGTCGGCTCGGTCCACCGGCCGGTACAGACGTCCAACGTCCAGGTGCGGCCTAGCTCGTCCAGGACAACCACGCGTGCTGACTGAGCGTCCATGGCCGCCGACACGCCGTGGTCGGACAGCGAGGGTCGTGCGCCCGACACGGGCCCCGGCTCGTCGGGACGGCTTCCCTGCGGGCAAGTGGCCACCCCGCCCTGCCGTGTGCTCGGCGTCACGCTGACCCCGCTACTCCCCGGCCCTGTTAGTCCGCATCCAGCCAGAAGCGCCATGCTCGCCAGGGCGACCGCGGTTCTCGACCACCTGCACATGCTGACCATCCCGTTTCACGTCACACTTCACGCTAGGAGCCGGCCGGAACCAGCCCCAGTGGAAAGTCCCGCGACGCAACCACTCGGGACGTAGCGGCGAACAGTCCGCCTCGAACGTGCTCTTCTGCCGCGCCGAGGACGTCCTATCCGGTCGGTCTTGCCTACCAGCTCACTGGACCAGGGTCTCGTAACCAACAACGCACACGGGCTGGTGGTGGAGGCTCATGGCGAGGCGTGCAGCCCTCCATGCACAGCCAGCTCAGGGAGAAACCCTGCTCACCGCGACGCCACGAGATGTCGTCGGCGTTGAAGCGTCGGTCCAGGCTGTAGGCCCCGCCGGGATAGCGCTCCCAGCCGGCCCGTGCGGAGCGGGTGGTTCAGGCTTCGCCGCCTTGGTCCGGGTCGTCTTCTTCGTCGTGCCGTTCGTCCTCGAGGTCCTGTACGAGGTCCCAAGCTCGCTGGTCACGTCCTTCGGCGTCGTTGTCGTCGAGGTCGTTCATCGCTTGCGCGAGAGCCCAGTCCGGCGGGGGCAAGCGGTGGCGGGGGTCCGGGCTTGAACTCGTAGACATGTCCTCTGACTCCCCGCTCCGCGGCTGCTCATGTGTATCCATCCTGACTCATCCACCTGAGTTCCGCCCCACCGTGACATCGGAGCAGCGGTGGGCACCTGATGTCGCAGTACAAGATGCGGCAGAAGGCAGCGTTCGAGCTGCTCCGGCAGACGCGCCAGGATCAGAACCGCAAGGGTCTACATGCTGGCTTTGGATCTGGTGAGCACCGGCGATCTCACGAGGCGAAGGCGGTCGCCGACGAGCTGGGGTACGCAAACCGCGGCAGGGTGCACCACATCGTCCACCAGGCGCTGGCCCGTGACCGGAAAGAAGCGGTCGAGGACCACCAGCAGCTGGAACTGGCGCGGACAGGCCCGGCATCTCTGCGTGGTCGTTGCACTGCCGCTTGCGGCGGACTTGACCCATCGACTGCAATTCGGATAGTGGCCGTCATAGCCGTACTTGCGGGTCTGAAACGTGCGGGGCCAAGGTCGGCCCTTTTGTCGTCGCCTTCTCGCTAGGTTGCCGGCATGTGGTTTCGCGAAGTTGAGGTGCCGGACGAACTGGTCGAAGCGGCGACGGAGGGCAAACTCGTGTTGTTCGTCGGCGCTGGGGCATCCCTTGACGAGCCCTCAGGACTTCCCAATTTCGCCAACCTGGTTCGCGACGTGGGCGCGCGTGCCAACAGAGTCCCGACGGATCGCGACCTGGAGCGACCGGACGTGTTCTTGGGCGACCTTGCAGATCTTCAGATTGACGTTCACGCACTGGTCGCGAACGCGATCAACAAGCCCGGCAGTCAAGCGAACCGCCTCCACGGAGCCGTCATTGATCTCGCGCGGGTGCACCCCAACCCACGGGTGGTCACCACCAACTACGACTTGCATCTCGAAGGAGCCGCCAGCACCAAAGAACTGGATCTAGACGTCTACCGCGCGCCCGCGCTACCGGTCGGCGACGACTTCACCGGCATCGTCCACCTGCACGGAGCCTTGGACCAACCCCTTCGTAAACTGGTGGTGACCGACGAGGACTTCGGCCACGCCTATCTTCGCGAGGCATGGGCGGCCAGGTTCCTCGACCGCATGTTCTCAGCCTTCTCCGTCGCCTTCATCGGCTACAGCCACGGTGACATCGTCATGCAGTACCTGGCCCGCTCCCTCGGCCGCGAAGGACGACGATTCGTCTTCACGCACGAGTCGGACAGTCGCGAATGGCGGCGGCTCGGGCTACGACCCGTGCAGTACCCGGTTGACGGCAGGTCCCATCTGGCGCTGGTCGACGGGCTTGAGCGCTGGGCCGAACTCACAGCGTGGGGACGACTCGTTCATCGTCGCCGTATCGCCGAACTGGTCAGCAACGGCCCACCCACCATTCCCGAAGAGGTCTCGTATCTCGAGCAGGCCATCGGTCACCCGGAACGGGTCCGCTACTTCACCGAACGGGCCCGTGGGTCGGACTGGTTGTTGTGGGCTGCGAACCGCCCCGAGTTCGACCGGCTATTCGACCCAGCGGTCAGCTCCGACGAAGACCGGACGGTCACGCAGGCGTTGACAGGCTGGCTGACCGATCAATACGTAATGGACGAGAAGGAATCGCCTACCGCCCTTCGCCTCCTTCGCAGCCGTCCGTGGAGCCCCGGTATGTGGGACACCCTGGCGCATCGGCTGTTCGCACAGAAGCAACGCGTACCTGACTGGCAGGTGCCGTGGCTCGTCCTCGTCCTGCATCGCTCTCCAGCCGAACACAGCGATCTGCTCGACATGTTTCTATGCAAGGAGTCGTGGCAGGAGCGCCCCGATCTCGCGCTCATGCTGTTCGAGCACCGCACGCGGCCACTTCCTCGGCCGAGCGTGGACTTCGGTCCCTCCAACGACGCGCCTCGGTTCGAGGTTGCATTCGTCGGCGACGGCTACTGGCTGGATGAGGCGTGGAGAAAGGTGCTCATCCCACTACTGCCCCAGCACGCGCCCGAAATCCTCGACCTAGCGGTTCGTCAACTGCGGGACGCCCACCGCCTTGCAGGGGCGCTCCACCCCGGATTCGACGCGCTGACCTTCGGTCGCTCAGCGATCGAACCACACCCCCAAGATGACTTCCGTGAGGCAGCCGACGTCCTGATCGATGCCGCGCGCGACAGCCTCGAACAACTGCTCCACGCTTCGCCCCACGAGGCTGCTGCGACGGTCGAAGGGCTCGCTCGCGCGAAGGAGCCCATCCTCCGCCGCCTCGCGGTGCACGCATGGCGCCAGCGCCAGGACCGGACCCCTGACGACAAGCTTCGCTGGATCCTCGACGAGAACTTGCTCTACGAACTCGACCTCCAGCACGAGGTCTACATGCTCCTGGAGGACAGCCTCGCGCGTGCCTCGGATGACGTCGTCGGCCTGCTTTTGGGGCACGCGAAGGAGGGGCCACAGGACGGGGCGGAACACTCGCCGTACGGCCCCTATAACTTGCTGGCCTGGCTCAACAGGGTCGCACCGGAGAACGTCACCATTGCAGACGAGTTCGCCAGGCTGCAGAAGGAAAATCCTGTGTTCGCGCCCCGGGAGCACCCGGATCTCAACGTCACCATGACGTCGGGGTTCGTAGAGAACGCGGAGCCGTTCACGCTCGAAGAGCTCCATGCGCTAATCGAGTCGAATCCGGCCGATGCGTACGCCGCCATTCGGTCCTACGCAGCTACCGGCGAGTTCCTGCCCACCGGCCCCTCATGGACCGGAGCGCTGAACGCGCTACGCGGATGCGTGACCCACTACCCGGGCGACGGGATCCGACTGGCCAGCGTGCTGGCGCCGGATGACGAAGACGTTCGCAAGACCCTTGTTCGCGCCTGGGGCTCGGCTAACTTGTCAAGCCCAGCGGAGCAGCCCAGCGGCGTGGAGCCCGCCGAGGAGAACCGACCGCAAAGCCACGACGTCACGCCCCAGGACGTACTCACGGTGATTGGATCCTGGCCGCTGGACGCAGTGAGATCAGCGGTCGCCAACTTGTTCGCGCGCGGCGGCAACGCCGAACACCCGACCGCATGGCACACGCTGATACCGGCCCGCCGCCTGGCCACTGACCTCTGGCCCACAACGGAAGTCGCCGGCAACATCGTGGACAGCGAGGACCGCTACATGGAGGCGATCAACCATCCAGCTGGCGATCTAGCCCAGTTCTGGATGAACGTGGTCGCCCACGAATGGCGGACCCACACCGATACGTGGTCCGGTATACCCGGCGACCTCCAAGCCGAGCTCGACCGGATGGTTCACGATCAGTCGCGTAACGGGCTACTAGCCCGTGTGCTGCTGTCCACGAGACTCCGCTTCTTCACTGGAGCCGATCCCGCTTGGGCGAAGTCCCGCCTCATGCCACTGTTTACGTGGGATCGCGACACCGCGAATCACTTCGAGGCGCGCGGAATCTGGCGGTCTTTCGTGCGGTTCGGTCAATACGACGACCAGATCCTCGCCGAGGGTCTGCTCGACGCGATGCTGGCGACGATGCGCCACGCGAACGACCTCGGCGATGACAATGCCGTTGCCCAACTGGGGCGCCAGCTCGCCACTGTCGCACTGAAGTCCTCGCTGGACCCGAGGAAGTGGTTGTCCACGCTCACGACCGACGCGCCCAGCCTCCTGCAGTTGGCTTGGATCCGGTCAGTCGGCCGACAACTGAGCGAAATGGACCCGAAGGACGCCTCCGCCCAGTGGACTCGCTGGATCAGGGAATACTGGAGCGGGCGGATCGCCTCCTTACCGCGACCACTGACGAAGGACGAGTCCTCTGCCATGGCACTGTGGGCGCTGGGACTGCCCGCTGACCGACTGGCGGCTGTCGAGCTCGTGGAACGCACCGACGCCGGACTGGTCAAGGACGACCGCGTCCTGGTGCACATCGCCGGCTCTGGCCGGGAGAACGACGACCTACAGCGCGACCCTGTGACGTGGGGGCGTTACCTGATCCACCTTTTGCGGGGCACCACGGATCCACCTTGGGCGCTGGACCACTACCTGCGCGAGATCGTCGGCGTGCTGCGGCCGGTGGCACCTGCACCGCTGCTCGCCGATCTCATCGAGGAGGCCATGCGCCTCGGGTGCAGTGACGCCGCGGATTGGTGATTGCCCCTGCTGGGCAGGAGGCAGCAGGTCCCTGGCACGTACCACGGGACGGAGCGCGCTTCCTATGGCTGGAGTGCGGTCGGCCACTCGATGGTGACTGACTCGGGGTCGAAGGCCCTCCCGTTGCCAGAGCCGACGGGCTGGATGGTGATGCGCATGCCGAGCACGCGGATGATGCGCTTGCGGGTCTCGACATCGGCCGCGTTCCAGGCGTCCTCGATGCCCGTCCCGGCGAAGTCGGCGAGCTCCGGGTTGGGCTGGGAAGCCGCCAGCCGGGCGCGCTCGTGGGTGAGCTGTGGCTTGAGGCGTGCGGAGACACGGCGGAGCTGGTCCCCGGTGATCGTGTCGTCGGCGAACTGGTCGGCGGCGAGGGCGAGCTTGGCCTCGATGGCGGCGATGCGTTCCCGGGCGTGGCTGGCGGTGGTGGGGTCGCCGCCGAGCAGCCGGACGCCGTCGCGCTCGAGCACCCCGAGGACGACGCGGGTGACGAGGTCGTCGACGTCGGCCATGAGCCGGCGGACCTTCATGCAGCCGGCGTGCGTGCACGCGTAACTGTGCGGGTAGATCCGGGTCCGCCCGTTCTTCAGGACGTAGGTGTACTCGTTCGTGCCGACCACGGGCCGGCCGCGGACGCCGCAGTGCGCGATCGAGGTGAGCAGGTACCTGGCTTCGGTGCCGCGGTTGTTGGTCCGGCGGCCGGGGTCGGTCAGCAGGGCGACGACGCTTCGTCGGTGGGGTCGGATCCTGCCGTTGATCAGTCCGCAGAGAGTCCGCAAGACGCTCGAATGCCGCCAACTACTACCAGCACCTTCCAACGGCATATGAGCAGGTCAGAGGCGTGGGGACGAACCACCGGGCACGAAAGATTCGTATATGACGCGTTCCGCTTCAACGTGTAAGGGAAGACGTCCCCGGGGGGTAGACGAGTCAATGGACATGCCTACCGCGGTTGCCTCTGACACCAGCCCGACGTACAATTTTCTGTACAGGAGGCAGCCATGAAGACGATGAGTTACACCGAGTCCCGTGCCCACTATGCCGAGGTGCTCGACGCCGTCGCCAACGACCGTGAAGAGGTCGTCATCACCCGCGCCGGGCACGAGCCAGTTGTCATCGTCTCCCTCGATGACTACGAGTCCCTGCGGGAGACCGCCTACCTGATGCGGTCGCCGGCCAACGCCCGACGCCTGCTCGACGCGATGGAGCGCCTCGAGGCCAGCCGAGGCCAAGCCCACGATCTCATCGAGACCGAGTGACGTGCTGCTCGTCTGGGACGAGAATGCCTGGGACGACTACCTGTGGTGGCAGGCGCAGGACCGCAAGGTGCTCAAGCGCATCAACGCCCTGCTGGTCGACATCCAGCGCAACGGCAACGAAGGCATCGGCAAGCCCGAGGCGTTGAAGCACGACTTCGCCGGCTACTGGTCCCGACGAATCACTGATGAGCATCGCATCGTCTACAAGATCACCAGCGATGAAGTCCGAATCGCTGCCTGCAGGTACCACTACGGGTAGCCGCTCGATCTGCGGCAGTTCTGGACGTTCGCTGCCAAGATCGAACGCAAGGACCCGGAGCTGCCCAAGGTGAGCGCAGCGCTGTGGCGGTCTGACGCCATCGTCCTCGTCGACTGGCCGATGTCAGTCCACCTCAATGGCGTCCCGATTCCTCACCCGGCCGAGAAGCAAGCACCACAGGGCCTACGCACCCGGCTCGATGCCGGTGCCCGGACGGCCGGACGGTCGGGCCGGTCGGGCCGGTCGGGTGGCCACGGAGGGTCTAGCCTTCCGCCTCCCGCTCCATCGCGTCGAGGCGCGTGTAGTAGTCCGGGATCTCGCGCAGGTGGGCCAGGGCGATCTTCGCGGTCAGATCCTCGTCGTCGTGGGTGACGTCCGTGTCAGGGTCGACGACGCCGTGCTCGAGCTCGACGCCCAGCCCCAAGCGGAACTGCTCGAGGTCGACGTCGCCGGAGGACCAGTCGATGCCGACTCGCTGACCGATGGCCCGAGCCTGCTGTTCGGTGAATGAACCGTGTGCCACGGTGCACCTTCTCTCATCGTGTTCGCTCTCCCAGCCGACTCTGCCGCGCAGGTCGCTGCGCCGACTCACCCGACGCGGATGACGCGGATCAGTCGATCTACCGGGTGAGTGATGGACGATGTCACCGCACCCGCGTGGGCTGTCGGATCAGGGCGTGGCTGTTCGTGGAACGAGTGAGCAGACGTCCACGAGGGACGTTGCGCGGCACTGGAGGATGATTCGTATGCAGTACCTGCTTTCCGTCATCGACGACACGCCCGACTCCGGCACCCCGGAGGAGATGGTCGACATTGACGTGTTCAACGAGGCCCTCCAGACCGGAGGCCACTGGGTCTTCGCGGGCGGCCTCGGGGGACCGGACACGGCCACCGTCATCGACGGCCGGGGTGCCCAGGCGGTCTTCACCGACGGCCCCTTCGTCGAGACGAAGGAGTGGCTCTCCGGCTTCTGGATCATCGAGGCTCCCGACCTCGACGCGGCACTGAAGCTCGCCGCCGCGGGATCGAAGGCCTGCAACCGCCGGGTGGAGGTGCGCCCGTTCCTGTGAGCACGGTCGACGTGGGCGACGCGGTCACCCGGGCCCATCACGAGGAGTGGGCCAGGGTGGTCGCCACCCTGGCCCGCCAGTTCGGAGACCTCGACATCGCCGAGGAGGCTGCCGCCGAGGCCTTCGCGACGGCGGTAGAGAGGTGGCCGGCCGACGGTGTCCCACCCAATCCGGGCGGCTGGCTCACCACGACCGCGCGCCGCAAGGCCCTCGACCGGATCAGGCGCGAGAACAAGCGCGACGACAAGCAGAGACAGGCGCAGCTGATGTACGACGACCCGCGCGAACCGGTGGGAGCGATCAGTGACGAGCGGCTACGGCTCATCTTCACCTGCTGCCACCCGGCGCTCGCCCCGGAAGCCCGCGTCGCCCTGACCCTGCGCATGGTCGGCGGCCTGAGCGTGCCGGAGATCGCCCGCGCGTTCTTCGTGCAGGAGTCCACGATGGGACAGCGCATCACCCGAGCGAAGGCGAAGATCAAGGTCGCCCGCATCCCGTACCGGGTGCCGTCGGCGGACGACCTGCCGGGACGGGTGTCAGCCGTGCTCGCGGTCCTCTACCTGATCTTCAACGAGGGCTACCTCGCGACCGGCCCCGACACCGATCCCCTGCGCCACGAGCTCACTGCCGAGGCCATCCACCTCGCACGACTGCTCCGCGAGCTCATGCCGGAGGACGGTGAGGTAGCGGGGCTGCTGGCGCTGATGCTCCTGACCGAGGCCCGGCGCGCCGCCCGGGTCTCGGCGGACGGCGAGCTGGTCACTCTTGCCGAGCAGGACCGTGGCCTGTGGGATACCACTCTCATCGCCGAGGGCCATCGGCTGGTGAGAGAGCGCCTGGCCACCGGCCGACCCCCGGGCCGATACCAGGTCCTGGCCGCGATCAACGCCGTCCACACGTCTGCTCGGGATGCCCGGGACACCGACTGGTCGCAGGTCGTGGCCCTCTACGACCTTCTCGCCCGTCTCGACCCGTCGCCCATCGTCGCGCTCAACCGGGCCGTCGCGATCGCAGAGCTCGACGGTACGGACGTTGCACTGAGGATCCTCGACCGCATCGACGACGCGTTGTCCGGCTACCACGCGTACTTCGTCGCCCGAGCCGACCTCCTGCGACGGGCCGGTCGCAGCGAGGAGTCGCGGGCGGCATACGACCGAGCCATCGCGCTGGCAGGCAACACCGCGGAGAGGGCGTACCTGACCCGCCGCCGCGACGAGCTGGGCTAGTACGGCCCCCTCATATCCACTTCGACGGCGTCCACGTACCCGCATCGGCGGCATGTCAGCAGCACCGTGTGATCCGCACGCTGTTGCCGATGCCAGCGGTGTCCGATCAGCATTCACAGAAGGTTCCGAGCCATGGTCCAAGCATGCCGCTCCCCTGGGTGTTTGCACCCAGCGTGAACCGGCGCCGTACGACAGCCGAGCTCGGAACCTTGGCCTCGGGCCAATCGACTCCAGCACAGCCGTGAGACGTGACCGGGGGCATGAACAGGCGACACCGCGCCACGAGCCGGGACACCACCTTCATACCCTCAACGGTACGGGCCCACACACCCCAACGATCGGCGCCACGCCGTCTGGCACCGTTGCCGAATTCCATTCTGGGACAGCGGGATTGGGTGGTAC
>NZ_AWSA01000006.1 GCF_000576595.1 Intrasporangium oryzae NRRL B-24470
GCCTGTCACCAACGTCATGACCGAGTACAGCTAGCTGCCGTTCTCTCGCAGCAGCGCCTCGACCTTGCAGTCCATGAAGACGGTGACGGCCTGCTGGCCGTAGCCGAACAGGAACGCGAGCAGGATGAGTGACGCGATCGATGTGTACGTTCCGACCACCACACCGCTGCCGACGGCGATGACGCCGATCACCGCGGTCCACAGGCCACTCGCGATCTTCATGACCGTCAGGGACGGGCGCGGGTCGAACCAGAACGTGTTGGTGAACGTCTTGTTCGTGACGTAGAGGGAGATGAGGGCGCTGAAGCTTCCGCCGAGCATGCCGAACAGCATGACGAGGCACAGGACGGCCCATCCGGCCGCGGCCGTCGGCTGCGCCGGCTGCGGGATGAGCCGCTCATCAGGAAAGGCCAGTGCCTGGATGAGCACGGTCGCGATTCCAGCGAGGACGAGACCCGCGGCGATCTCGAGGATGCCGCGCTCCTGCTGGCGCTCCCCTTCATGCTTGGCCTCCGCGACGGCGTGAGCCGTCCGGATCGTCCTCAGCCCGACCTTCTTCCGCGCCTCCGCGTCAGGGTCCTTCTGGAGATCGATGAGGAACTGCTTCCACTCGTCCGTGCCGAACTCCGCCTTGGCATGCCTCTTGGCGTCGTCCACGACCTCCTTCGGCTGCTTGAGGCCCTCGAGCGCAAGCTCGAGGCGGTGCAGGTCGTCCCACGTCAGGTTTATCTCGGCGCCTCCCAGCCGCTCCGACATGCGCCGGCCCACGGGGAGTCGCTCATCCAGGTGATGCTGCTCTCGGAGCTTCGCGGCCTGCGTCTTCAGCTCGGGCGGAATGGCGACACCAGCGTGCTCGAGCGTCGCCATGTCGTCCTCCAGCAGTGCGGCGCGGTTGCGCGCCAGTACCTTCCATCCGGCCATCACGGACACCCCTTTTCGCCGACATGTTCACGATGTCGCCGTCGTGGTGGCCGAACCAAGGGCGAAGGGCCCCCTTCTTCCGCGCGAGAGACGTCCGCGGCGGGGCTCAGGCCTCGAGGGCCTCTTCACTGTCCGGGGCCTGTTCTAGCTCGGCGATGAGGGACTCGAGCTCCTCGCGGGTCTGCTCGATCGTGCCGCGGGTGTTGCTGATGATGAAGTGCCGACGCCGGTTGTTGGCGACCGAGAGCCCGACACCGAGCCGCGAACGGGCGTGCTTGCGGTTCCACAGCCGCTCGAGCTGGGGGCCGCCCTCCCAGTCGACAGGGGCGCTCAGCCAGCCCATGATGTCGACGATCGGCCCCTCGGGGCTCGACCGGCGGTTCTTCGGCTCCTCGAAACCATCCACGGTGATGCGCTCGTCCATACCTCTGACGGTACGACCGCCGGAGGTCTCCCGGAAGCCTTTTCGCCCCCGTGCGAGGATGTTCGGCGTGTCCGACTCGACCCGCACCGCCGTAGCCACCGCCGCACTCGTCTCCGTCCCGGTCACCACGATGTGGATCGCGCCCGACAGTCCGCGCACGGTCGACGCGCCCATCACGGCAGACTCGCCCGACGCGGAGCGATGGCTCGCCGGGCTCGACGCGCGTCCCGAGGACGACGAGTCCGGTGACGGGCGGCTCGGCCTCCACGGACGTATCGAGTCGCAGCTCGTCGCGGGTGAGCCCGTCCGCGTCGTCGGCGCCGACGAGTCCGGGCGCTGGTCGCGTGTGGTGGCGCCGTGGCAGCTCTCGCCGAAGGACGACGCCGGCTACCCCGGCTGGGTCCCCACCGCCCACCTCTCCCCAGTCGCCGCGGGCGAGTCGCCGGCGACCGAGTCGGTCGCGGGTGCCCCCGTCGCGACGGTCGATGCGGCGACCCTCGACGCCGAGCACCCGGCGCTCGCCCTCGCCCGCGAGCACCTCGGCCTGCTCTACCTGTGGGGCGGGCTCACCCCGCTCGGCCTCGACTGCTCCGGGCTCGTCCACCACACCTGGCGCCGGTTCGGGATCGTCGTTCCTCGGGACGCCTACGCCCAGGCGGAGTTCGCCGAACCCGTCGCACTGGACGCTGTCGCCCCGGGTGACCTCTACTTCTTCGCACGCCCCGGCCGTCGGATCCATCACGTCGGCATCGTCGTCCGGCCCGGGCGGATGGTCCACGCCTCGGAGACGGGGGGCGTCCTCGTCGAGGAGGACCTCACCGCCGACCGCATCGACACGCTCGTGGTCGCCGGACGTCTCCCCCGGCCGTGAGGGTCGACCGTCGCACCGCGCCCCTTCTCGTCCTCGGCGGAGTCGTCTCGGTCCAGTTCGGCGGCGCGCTCGCGGCAACCCTCGTCCCGAAGATCGGCGCCGCCGGCTCGGTCACGCTGCGCCTGCTCTTCGCGACCCTGGTGCTGTATGCCGTCGCCCGCCCGTCGTGGCGCGGCCGCTCCCGCTCGGCCTGGGTCACCGTCCTCCTCTTCGGCTTGGCGCTCGCGGCGATGAACACGGCGTTCTACGCCTCGCTCGCACACCTGCCCATCGGCGTCGCCGTCACCATCGAGTTCCTCGGGCCGCTCACCCTCGCCGCCGTCCTCAGCCGCCGCCCGACGGACTTCGCCGCGGTCGCCGCGGCCGCCCTCGGGGTCGCGCTCGTCTCGGGGGCGTTCGACGCGTCGTGGGACCGGTACGACCCGATCGGGATCGTCTTCGCCGCGATCGCCGGGGCGATGTGGGCCGCCTACATCGTCCTCAGCCAGCGCACCGGTCGGGCCTTTGCGGGCCTCGACGGACTCGCCCTCGCCCTCATCGTCTCGACCGTCGCCGTGGCCCCCTTCGGGCTGGCCACGGTCTCGGAGTGGACGCCGGCCATCATCGGGCTCGGCCTCGGCATCGCCATGCTCTCGTCGGTGCTGCCCTACTCCCTCGAGCTCATGGCACTGCGGCACCTCAGTCCGCGGGTCTTCGGGGTCCTGCTCAGCCTCGAGCCGGCCGTGGCCGCGCTGGCGGGGTTTCTCGTGCTCGGCCAGGTGCTCGACCTCCCGCAGGTGGCCGGTATGGCGCTCGTGGTCGCGGCCAGCGCCATCGTCCTGGGCTCGCCCGGACGGCGGATCACGCCGCCGGACCCGACGGTCGCGCCGGGATGAGTGCCGAATGCGGCTTGACCTCAAGCACACATGAACTCCTACCGTCGCCGTATGACGACTTCCACGGCCCCCGCTGTGCAGCCTGAGACCGACCAGACCGGCGGCCTGCTCTCCACCGCCCACCGGGCCACGACGATCGGGATCTTCGCCCTCGTCTCGCTCCACGCGTTCGAGTCGCTCGCCCTGACCACGGTCATGCCGACGATCGCCAAGGACCTCGACGGTGCGTCGCTCTACGCGATGGCCTTCACGGCCACCCTCGCCGCGGGCATCGTCAGCGTCGTCTGGTCCGGCAACCTCGCCGACCGCCGCGGCCCCCGGCTCCCCCTCCTCATCGGGCTGCTCCTCTTCGCGCTCGGCCTCGTCGGCGCCGGGCTCGCACCGACGATGCCCGTCCTCGTGGCCACCCGCGTCGTGCAGGGCCTCGGGGCCGGCATGACGAGCACCGCGCTCTACGTGCTTGTGACCCGCGTCTACCCGGCCCGCCTGCACACGGCGGTCTTCGCCGGGTTCGCCGCTGCGTGGGTCGTCCCCTCCGTCGTCGGCCCGTTCGTTGCCGGGCTCATCACCCAGTCACTCGGGTGGCGCTGGGTGTTCGGCCTGTCCCTTCTCGTCCTCGTCGTGGCGGCCGGCCTGCTGGGACGGATCCTGCCCGCCCTGCGACAGCCTCTCGCCGCCGTGCCGTGGCGCCGCCGGGCCATCGTGGCCTCCGTGACACTCGCCGTCGCCGTCCTCGTCCTCAACGCCGCCGCCGGCGAGGCCGGTACCGGTGCCATCCTGTCCGCCGCCGCCGCGACCGTCGTGCTCGTGGCCTCCCTCCGTCCCCTGCTCCCGCGTGGGACGCTGACGGCTCGTCGCGGGCTGCCCACGGACGTCACGGTGCGCGGGCTCTCCTTCGCGGCCTTCGCCGGGGCGGAGATCTACCTGCCGAGGCTCCTCACCGAACGTGACGGGTTCCCGCCCGCCCTCGCCGGGCTATCTCTCACGGCAACGGGGGTCACCTGGTTCGTCGGATCGAGCATCCAGGGCCGCTGGAGCAGCCGGTTCGAGATCGGTCGGACCGTCCGGTTCGGCCTCGCGGTCGAGGCCGTGGCCCTCGCGGCGCTCGCCATCGGCGTCGCCCTCGACGCGCCGGCTTGGGTGCTCATCGCCCTCTTCCCGCTCGTCGGGTTCGGGATCGGCACCCTCGCGCCGCGCGTCACGACGCAGGCCCTGGGGCGCGCCGACGACGACAACCAGGGTTTCGTCAGCTCGGCACTGCAGATCGGCGACTCCGCCGGGGCGGCGACCGCCCTGTCCACGACGGCGATCCTCTTCGCCGTCGCCGGCTCGGTCGTCCCGGGGGCCTACGTCGTCGTGTTCGCCGCGGCGGCTGTGCCGGCCCTCCTCGGCTGGCTCATCGCCCTGCGGGTGCGTTGAGCCGGCTCTCGGACCTCAGCTCGCCGTCGGGTCGGTGGTCTCGGTGGCCTCGTTCACGCCGGTCCTTCCGGATGACTCCGCGGTTGCCGCCACCGAGGCGGCCTCGCGGCGCCCGTCACGCCGGGTCTTCCAGAGGCTGGCCACGGTCGTGACGCCGAGGATGAGGACGATCATCCCGAGGGAGACCAGGATCGGGATCTCGGGGATGTTGTCGAACGGCTGCCCGTTGTTGATGAACGGCAGGCTGTTCTCGTGGAGGGCGTGCAGGATCAGCTTGACGCCGATGAACCCGAGCAACACCGCCAGGCCGATGCTGAGGTAGACGAGCCGCTTGAGCAGGCCGCCGATGAGGAAGTAGAGCTGGCGCAGGCCCATCAGGGCGAAGATGTTCGCCGTGAGGACGAGGTACGGCTCCTTCGTCAGACCGTAGATCGCGGGGATCGAGTCGAGGGCGAAGAGCAGGTCCGTCGTGCCCAGCGCCAGGATGACGATGAGCATCGGGGTGACCACGCGCTTGCCTCGCTGCACGACCGTCAGGTGCGTCCCGTGCCACTCCTTCGTCGCCGGGAAGCGGCGCTCGATGAAGAGCAGGAAGCGGTTCTCGTGGTACTCGTCGTCGTCGGACTCGCCGCCGCGCGCCAGCTTGATCGCCGTGTAGATGAGGAAGGCGCCGAAGAGGTAGAACACCCACGAGTACGCGTTGATCACCACTGCGCCGAGCGCGATGAAGATACCGCGCAGGACGATCGCGATGATGATGCCGATCAGGAGGGCCGACTGCTGGAGCTTGGCCGGAACCCGGAAGCTGCTCATGATCAGGATGAAGACGAAGAGGTTGTCGACCGAGAGGGAGTACTCGGTCAGCCAGCCCGCGTAGAACTCGCCTGCGTACTGCCCGCCGTACTGCCACCACACGAAGAGGCCGAAGAGCACGGCGAGGCCGACGTAGAAGGCGAGGGCGCGGCCCGCCTCGGCCATCGAGGGGACGTGCGGGCGACGGGCGATGATGAAGACATCGATCGCGAGGGCGATGGCCATCAGGCCGATCGTGAGGTACCAGCCCCAAGCTGGAACGTTCATGCGGGGACAACCTTCCGGTCACGAGAGAAGTAACCGGAGGTCTCTCCCGCCCGGCATACCGCCGGACCGACGGGACCGGGAGTGATGGTGTCTGCTCCGTGATGACGAGCCCGTCGTTTCGGGGATACTCCCCTCCGTGAACGCCTGAGTCTTTCACCACCCGGGGCTGGTCTCAACTCCACCCCCCAAGAGCGCGAACCGGGCCGGTCCGGATGTCGGACCGCGCGACGCTCCGAGAGAGCTCGGCGTGATCAGCTCGGGCCCACCGGACGACGGCTGCGGGGCAGCCCGGACACGACGATCTCGTAGGAGGTCTCGAGCGCCTCCATGAGCTCGTCCTCCTCGATCGCGCCCGTGGTGCGCAGGCTGTTCCAGCCGTGTCGGCCGATGTAGGCCATCACCGAGGCGTCGTCGGGGAAACGGTGCAGCCACTCGTCGGCCTCGGTGCGGCTGCGGGCGCACTTGACCCCGAGCGACTCGGAACCGAGGAAGGCGAAGATCTTGTCCCCGACCTTGGCGACCGTGTCGCCCTCCCACGGCGAGTCCTCCCAAGCGCCGGGCAGCGCCAGCGCAGCCTCGCGGAGCCGACGGGCGAGGTCGGGCCGGGTCGAGCGCCGCGCCGTCATCGCGTGGCAGCGCTCATCTGCCGGAGCTCCTTCTTGAGCTCGCCCAGCTCGTCGCGAAGGCGCGCCGCGAGCTCGAAGTGCAGCTCGGCCGCCGCCTGGTGCATCTGCGTCGTCAGCTCCTGGATGAGGCCTGCGAGGTCGGCGGCAGCCATGTCGGCGGGGCGGCTCGTCACGCCACCGGCCGAGACACCGACGTCGGCCGCCATCGCGCCGCGCCCGGCGCCGCTCTTGCCGCGCGACTGCATCCGGCCGGAGCCGATGAGCTCCTGGGTGTCGGCGTCCTCGCGCTCGAGCAGGTCGGTGATGTCGGCGATCTTCTTGCGCAGCGGCTGCGGGTCGAGCCCGCGCTCCTTGTTGTAGGCGATCTGCTTCTCGCGGCGCCGGTTGGTCTCGTCGAGCGCCTCCTGCATCGAGGGCGTGACCTTGTCGGCGTACATGTGGACCTGGCCGGAGACGTTGCGGGCCGCGCGGCCGATGGTCTGGATGAGGCTGCGCGTCGAGCGGAGGAACCCCTCCTTGTCGGCGTCGAGGATCGACACGAGGGACACCTCGGGCAGGTCGAGACCCTCGCGGAGCAGGTTGATGCCGACGAGCACGTCGAAGACGCCCTGGCGCAGCTCGCGGAGCAGCTCGACCCGGCGCAGCGTGTCGATGTCGCTGTGGAGGTAGCGGACGCGGATGCCCTTGTCGAGGAGGTAGTCGGTGAGGTCCTCGGCCATCTTCTTCGTCAGGGTCGTGACGAGGACGCGCTCGTTGCGCTTGGTCCGTTCCTGGATTTCGTGCATGAGGTCGTCGATCTGGCCCTTGGTCGGCTTGAGGACGACCTCGGGGTCGACGAGCCCCGTCGGGCGGATGATCTGCTCGACCGGCGGACCGGACTTGGCCAGCTCGTACTCGCCGGGCGTCGCCGAGAGGTAGATCGTCTGGCCGATCCGCTCGAGGAACTCCTCCCACTTGAGGGGACGGTTGTCCATCGCGCTCGGCAGCCGGAAGCCGTGCTCGACGAGCATGCGCTTGCGGGACATGTCGCCTTCGTACATCGCCCCGATCTGAGGGACGGTCTGGTGCGACTCGTCGAGGACGAGCAGGAAGTCCTCGGGGAAGTAGTCGAGCAGGCAGTTGGGGGCCGACCCCGCAGTGCGGCCGTCGATGTGGCGGCTGTAGTTCTCGATGCCGTTGCAGAAGCCGACCTGGCGCATCATCTCGATGTCGTAGGTCGTGCGCATCCGCAGGCGCTGGGCCTCGAGGAGCTTGCCCTGCTTCTCGAACGCGGCGAGCTGGTCCTCGAGCTCGAGCTCGATGCCGCGGATGGCCCGCTCCATCCGCTCGGGGCCGGCGACGTAGTGGGAGGCCGGGAAGACATACATCTCCCGCTCCTCGTTGACGACCTCACCGGTGACGGGGTGGAGGGTGTAGATCCGCTCGATCTCGTCGCCGAAGAACTCGATCCGGATCGCGAGCTCCTCGTAGACCGGGATGATCTCGACGGTGTCGCCTCGCACCCGGAACGTCCCGCGGGTGAACGCGAGGTCGTTGCGGGTGTACTGCATCTCGACGAACCGGCGCAGCAGCGTGTCGCGCTCGATCTCCTGGCCGACCTTGAGCCGTGCCATGCGGTCGACGTACTCCTGCGGAGTGCCGAGGCCGTAGATGCATGAGACGGAGGCGACGACGATGACGTCACGGCGTGTCAGGAGGGAGTTGGTCGCGGAGTGCCGCAGCCGCTCGACCTCCTCGTTGACCGAGCTGTCCTTCTCGATGTAGGTGTCGGTCTGCGGGATGTACGCCTCGGGCTGGTAGTAGTCGTAGTACGAGACGAAGTACTCGACGGCGTTGTTGGGCAGCAGCTCGCGGAACTCGTTGGCGAGCTGCGCGGCGAGCGTCTTGTTGGGCGCCATGACGAGCGTGGGCCGCTGGACCTGCTCGATGAGCCAGGCGGTCGTCGCCGACTTGCCCGTGCCGGTGGCGCCGAGCAGGACCGTGTCGGTCTCGCCCGCCTTGACCCGGCGCGCGAGCTCGGCGATCGCGGTCGGCTGGTCACCGCTCGGGGTGTATTCCGAGATGACCTCGAAGGGGGCCACCGTGCGCTGCAGGTCGGTCGTGGGACGCATGGGTCAACCGTACGTCGCCGCACCGACAGTGCCGATCCCGTGTGCCGCCGATCAGGGGACCCGGTGGGTCCACTCCGGAGTCGCGAACTTCGTCTCGACGAGCCGCTGGGCGGCTTCCAGCTCGGCGGCCGAGTAGTCCGCCTCCCGCGTCCGGTAGCGCCGGGCGAACGACTCGGCGAACGAGGAGAGGATCGCCTCGCGCGGCAGCCCGGTCTGCGAACGCATCGGGTCGACGCGCTTGTTGGCGGACTTCGTGCCCTTGTCGGACATCTTCTCGCGGCCGATCCGCAGCACCTCGACCATCTTGTCGGCGTCGATGTCGTAGGACATCGTCACGTGGTGGAGGACGGCCCCGCCGGCGAAGCGCTTCTGCGCCGCGCCCCCGATCTTGCCCTTGTCGGAGGCGATGTCGTTGAGGGGCACGAAGTGCGCGTTGACGCCGACGTCGGCGAGCGCGCCGATGACCCACTCGTCGAGGAAGCTGTACGAGCGCTCGAAGCTGAGGCCCTCGACGAGCGAGCTCGGCACGACGAGCGAGTAGGTGATGCAGTTGCCCGGCTCCATGAACATCGCGCCACCTCCGGAGATCCGGCGCACGACGTCGATGCGGTGGCGCGCCGCGCCATCGGGGTCGACCTCGTTTCGCACGCTCTGGAACGAGCCGATGACCACCAGAGGACTGTCCCAGTCCCAGAAGCGGAGCGTCGGCGGCCGCACCCCTGCCGCCACCTCGCGCCCGATGACCTCGTCGAGGGCGACGTGCATCGCCGGGTGCATGACCTTCGCGGGGATCACGTCGAAGACGTGGTCGTGCCAGCCCGTCGCCTTCCCGAGCGCCCGCCGCACCGCGATCCCGACGGCCTCGGCGGAGAAGCCGATGAGCGAGACCGAGTCGTCGAGGGTCCGCGTCACCGCCGCGGCGAGCTCGTCGACCCCGGCGTCCTCGGGCATCCCGACGAGCGCCGCGTTGATGTCGTCGAGGGCCTCGTCGGGCTCGAGGAAGAAGTCGCCCGAGACGCTGACGCCGGACAGTCGGCCGTCGACGACGTCGAGATCCACGGCGACCAGCTTGCCGCCCACCACCTTGTACTCACCACGCATGACTGCCACAACACCGTCGTATGTCGCTCACTTCCCGCCGGGGGCGCACGCCGTCCCAGCGGGGTCCTTCGGGCGTCCTCAGCGCGGCGACCAGCCCGTCGCTGCGGCCCACGCCTGGGACCGCTCCACCGCGGCGTCGAACCACGGCTCCTTGGCGGCGACGTAGGCACTGGTCCTGTCGTCGAGCGCAAGCAGGCGCCGCTTCTCCTCGGCGTAGTCGTCGCGTGCAGCGTCGTCGGAGCGGAGCCAGTCGCGGAAGAGGAGCGCGAAACGCCAGCCCGCCGAGCCCTGCTCCCGGACGTGGATGTGGGCGATGTTGCCGGGATCCGTCGAGGCGTAGAACCGTTTGCGCCACCCATCCGGGTCGCCGTCGCTCGGGTGGGGCGAGTCCTGCGTGTTGCCCTCGACGAGGAGATAGCCGGCGTCGCGCATCGCCGCGACGAAGTCGGGCTCGTCGGCTCTCTCGAGACGCTCGACGGGAACCTGGACGTCGATGACGTCCTTGGCGATGAGGCCGGGGACCGCGGTCGACCCGATGTGCTCGGTACCGGACACCTCGAGGCCGGTCAGGCTCGCGTCGAGGTGGGCCACGATGCGTCTTCCCCGGGCGGCCCAGTCGTCCCGCGGGTCGACGACTGCGGCCCGGTCGGGCCGACGGGAGCGCTCACCTCGGACGAGGTTGTCGTTCCATGGGGCGATGCGGGTGTCCCACAGGTGGTCGACCGCCGCGACGAGGTCCTCTGGGCTGCCGTTGTTGTCGAGGACGACGTCGGCGGCGGCCCGCCGTTGCTCGTCGGATGCCTGGGCTGCGATGCGGTGGCGGGCGTCCGTCTCGTCGAGCCCGCGCTGCTCGACGAGACGACGGATGCGCGTCTCGACCTCGGCGTCGACGACCACGACGAGGTGCTCGCGCACCCAGAGGCCGCGCTCGACGAGGAGCGGCATGTCGAAGACCGTCACGGAAGCGCGCGGCGCTGAGGAGCGGAGGCCGGCCACCCGCTCGGCGATGGCCGGACCGGTGATCGCCTCCAGCACCCGGAGCTGTGCGGGGTCGGGGAAGACGAGCGCTGCGAGGCCGGGCCGGTCGAGGCTGCCGTCCTCGCGGATCACGGCGTCGCCGAAGTGCTCCCGGATCCGCGCGAGCGCCGGCTGGCCGGGCTCGACGACGTCCCGGGCGACCTGGTCCGCGTCGACGACGACGGCGCCGTGCTCGCGGAGCCGGTGCGAGACGGTTGACTTGCCCGAACCGATTCCGCCGGTCACTCCCACGCGCAGCACGACGGCCAGCCTACGCAGGGCCGGCCCCCCGTCGCCGCAGACGCCCGGCCCTCAGTCCGCCAGGCGTGCAGGGAAGCCGCCGGTCGCGACCGGGCCCCACCGCGTCGGGGTGATCCGCAGGAGGGACTTGCCCTGGTCGACCATGGCCCTTCGGTACTCGTCCCAGTCGGGGTGTTCACCGGAGATCGACCGGAAGTACTCGACGAGGGGCTCGACCGAGTCGGGCAGGTCGAGGACCTCGCAGTCACCGTCGACCTGGACCCACGCGCCGCCGAAGTCGTCGGACAGCACGAGCACGCTCACCTGAGGACGTCGACGGGCGTTGGCCGTCTTGGCCCGCTCGGGGTAGGTCGAGATGACGATCCGGCCCTCCCTGTCGACCCCTCCCGTGACCGGCGACGCCTGGGGGCGGCCATCGGATCGCGCGGTGATGAGGACCATCGCGTGTCGCGGCCGGACGAAGTCGAGCATCGCGTCACGGTCGACGACGGTGTTCGTGGCGATCTGTCGAGGCATCCGCCGATTCTGGCACGCAGGCGGCGCCTGATCGGGCTCGTCGCTCCTCACCGCTTCCGGCCAGACACCTCGCGCGCCGTCGCCGCGGCGAGCGCGTCGCCGAGCCATGCGGCATACGCCTCGTGTGTCCACCCGCAGCGACGGACGAGGCGGTCGTAGACCTCGGCAGCGGTGAGCGTCCAGATCTCGTCGACGAGCTCCTCGCGGTCACGTCCCGGGGCGAGGCCGTGCCTGCGCTCGAGGGTGTCGACGGCATGACCGTTGCCCGTGCGTCGCTCACGGTCGATCGTCGACACGAAGTCGCGCAGGCCCTGGTCTCCTCCAGCACCATCGGCGAGGAGCACACCGAGGAGCGATCCGACGCGCGCGTAGATGGACGCCGACCATGCGGCATACGCCCGGCCGAAGGCGGCCCGGTCGGGGGCCTCGCCCATCGCGAGGAACTCCGGACGCTCGCTCATCGGCGTCGGGTCCTCGTCGCCCGCGAGCATCACGTCGTAGACCGCCTTGACCACCTCCGCCTTGCCGCCGACCGAGTTGTAGACCGTCTGCGGGCTGAGCCCGGCCGTCCGAGCGAGCTGGGCGACCGACATCGCGTGGTACCCCTCCGAGACGAGCAGGTCCCGCGCGGTGGCGATGACGCGCCTGCGCGTCTCCGCTGCAGCCTCGACCCGGCCCGAGTTGTCGTACGAACGAGTCCTTGACATGGCGCCCTTTCAGTTGGAAGGTGATTCCACTGGAATCTGCATCCACTCAAAGGAGTATGCCATGACCAACCCCGCACGGCCTGCGGCGCTGCGTGTCTTCGAGGCCATCAACACCGGCGACCTGTCGTGCATGCCCGAGTGCGTCACCGACGACTTCGTCGACCACGGCTCCCCCTTCCCGCTGCCGCCCGGTCCTGAGGGCTACACCCAGATCCTCACCTTCGTCCACCACGTGCTCCGGATCCGCTACGAGGTGCTCGACGTCATCGAGGCAGAGGACCGCGTCGTCCTGCGTGCGCGCGCCAGCGGCATCGGTGTCGCCGGCTTCCACGGACCCGAAGCCGAGGGGAGGCCCTACACGATGACGACGATCCACATCTACCGGACCGAGGGAGACCGCCTCGCCGAGCACTGGGGTGTGCGGGACGAGCTCGGAGCCATGGTCCAGATGGGTGTCCTGCCGGCGCCGGCCCCGCCCGCTCCGGCGGCCCCGCCCGCTCCGGCGGCCGCGGCCGCAACCTCGGTGGACGCCAGCGCCTGACCAGCACGGACCGCGCCCGCAGCCGCAACCGGGTCAGGTCCGGCCGTGCCGGGTGAGGGCGAGGACCCGGTCCGGGTAGTCGGTCACGAGCCCGTCGGCCCCGGCGTCGACGACGCGCCGGACGTCGGCGGGCTCGTTGACGGTCCAGGGGAGCACGCCGAGCCCGAGCGTGTGCGCCCGGTCCACGAGGGCCGCGTCCACGGAGCGATGATCGGGCGAGACGACGTGCGCCCCGAGACGGGCGACAGCCCCGGCCAGGTCGCCGCCATGGTCCTCCCAGGGCACGCTGCCGAGCCAGGGGCTGCCCGCCGCAAACGTGTCCCCCACGTCGGCCAGCGCCGAGCGGAGGACGTCGGGGGCGAGCTCGTGGGACACCTCGAGAACCGCCCAGTCGAAGGAGTGCACGAAGCACCGCCGCTCGATGCCGGCCGCGTGGATGACGGCGAGCACCGAGTCGACGAAGGACCGCCGCCGGTCGACCTCTCGGGCGTCGAGCGGGTTGCTCTTGAGCTCGATGGTCCACCACACGTCGGCGTCGGCGCAGGCCTCGAGCAGCTCCGACAGGGTGACGATCCGCGCGCCGGGGACGGCCCGCTGGTCCGGCAGGTCCGGCCGGACGAGGCTTCCGATGTCGATCGTCCGCAGCTGCCGGACGGTCAGGTCGTCGACGCGCGCCCCGATGAGGTCCTCTTCGGTGGGGACGCACCGGCCGTCGAGGAGGACCGGGTCGTGCCAGACGACGACCGTCCCGTCACCGGACAGACGGACGTCGAGCTCGAGGCCGGAGACGCCGAGCCGGATGGCCGCCAGGAAGCCCTCGAGGGTGTTCTCCGGGACCAGGCCCATCGCACCACGGTGTCCCTCGATGTCGAGCCGACCGTCCGCCCACGGCCCGGCACGGGTACCGAAGCCCGTCACCGGACGCCTCCCTGAGCCATCCGGACAGGGCTGTCGGCGGTCGGTCGGTGCACCCGGCCAACCTATCGCGCGCCAACCTGTAGTCTCGCGCGCGTGTCAGCGCCCCCAGCCGAGTCGGCAGCCGAGCCGGAAGCCCAGACCGCCCTCGACCCCGCGCCCGTCAGGTCGATCTCACGGATCAGCGCCCTCGACGGGCTGCGCGGGCTCGCGGTGCTCCTCGTCGCCGTCGGCCATGCCGGCGACCAGCTGTGGCCACGCTCCCTCGTCAACGAGGTGCCGGTCCTCCGGGGCTTCTTCGGCGGCGGAGCCGTCGTCATCTTCTTCGTCGTGGGCGGGCTCATCGTCACCCGTGGTCTGCTTCGCGACCATGCCGAGGGGGCGCTCGACCCGGTGCGCTTCTACCTGCGGCGACTGGTGCGGGTCGGGGCCCAGCTCCTGCCCCTCGCGCTCGCGGTCCTCGTCGTCAGTCGCGTCGACGCGACCGACCGGACGCCACCCGCCGTGACGGCACAGTCACTCATGCACGTCCTCACCCAGACGTGGAACACCTACACCCAGGACAACCTCCTCGCGTCCCGGTCCGACCTCGGGCACCTCTGGTACCTCAGCGTCCAGCAGCAGTGCTACCTCCTCCTGCCGCTCCTCGTCGCGGTGCTCGCCGTGCATCGCCGAGTCTTCGCCGGTCTGCTCCTCGCCCTCGTCGTCGCGGTCACCGTGTGGCGCTACCACGTCCTCGACACCGACGGCTGGGTCATCGCCGCGACGGCGACGACCACCCGAGCGGATGGTCTCATCATGGGGGTCCTCCTCGCCGTCGCCCTGCCGTTCCTCACCCGCTTCCGGGACCGCGCCGCCATGGTCATGACCGTGAGCGGCGTGGCCATGGTCGTGCTCATCGGGGTGCTCCAGGAGCTCGCGCCCTTCCAGTTCCTGCGCGAGTGGGGCATCGTCTTCACCCTCGTGACCGCGGCGATGGTCGCCGCGATCTTCATCGCCCAGGGACCGAGTGCGGTGAGCCGTCTCCTGTCGAAACCCGCCCTGACGTACCTCGGCCGGGCGTCCCTGGCGATCTTCGTCTGGCACCTGCCCGTGTTCGCCTTCGTGGCCCGCCACACGACCACGTGGGACTGGATGCCCCGCACGATCCTCGGCGCGAGCCTGCTCGCTGCCGTCGTGTGGACCACGCATCGCTGGTTCGACGAGCCCGCCCGTCGCTGGCTCGCCGTCCATCTCCGACCCCGCCCAGCGGCATACGCCCCGGCGACCTCCCGACCCGAGACGGCGAGCTCCCCGGCATGACCACACCGTCCACCTCCGCCACCCCTGTCGATCACCTCGGCGCCGTCAGCGCGGCCGACTCCGTCAGCGCGACCGACCCCACCAGACCCGGCGGGGTCGTTGCCGAGCCCCGCGCGGCCCGCGTCGGCGTCCTCGACGGCCTGCGCGGCATCGCCATCGTCCTCGTCGTCCTGTCCCACCTCGGCAAGGTGTGGCCCGAGTCGATCCGCGCCGACCTGGGCCCGCTCCAGGGCCTCTTCGACGCCGGGAGCCCTGGAGTGACGATCTTCCTCGTCCTCGGTGGCTTCCTCGTCACGCGGAGCATGCTGTCCGCGCGCGAGCGGGAGGGGCTGCGCGGCCCGGTCGTCTCACTCGGACGCCGCCTCGTGCGGATCAGCCTGCAGGTCTACCTGCTCCTCGCCGTCGTCGCCGTCGTCGCGGAGATCGACGCCACCGACCCCAACACGCCGGCCGCGACCCAGAACTCCCTCATCGCCGTCGCGACGTACTGGTGGAACGAGTACGTCCGCCGCAACGCCCTCGAGGCCCGCTCCGACCTCGGCGCGCTCTACTACCTCAGCATCGAGCTGCAGTTCTACCTCGTCCTGCTCGTGCTCGTCGTGGTCCTCGGCCGGTCCCGGCGCGCGCTCGGGACGATCCTCGCGCTCGCCATTCCCGTGGTCACGGTGTGGCGCTGGCACGTCGTCGACACGCAGGGCTGGTTCGACGCCTCGCTCCTGACGTCGACCCGCACCGACGGCCTGCTCTGGGGCGCCCTGGCGGCGCTCCTCGTCAACCGCGCGCAGGGCCTGCGGTCCCAGGCGAGCGCCGTCGTCGGCGGCAGCCTCCTCGTGGTCGTCGGCGTCGTCGTCAGCTGCGGGTTCTACGACATCGACGCGTACTTCAAGACCCAGGGCATCATCCTGACCGTCGCGTGCGCGCTCTTCGTCCTCGCCTCGGCGTTCCCCCTCGACGAGGAGGCGTATGCCGTCCGCCTCCTCACGGCCGAGCGCCTGCGCTGGCTCGGGGCGGCGTCTCTGACGATCTTCCTCTGGCACCTGCCGGTCTTCGAGGCCGTCATGCGCCACACGCCGGACTGGCATCCGCTTCCCCGAACCCTGCTCGCCCTCGCGGTCCTCGCCGGGATCGTCGTCGTCATCGAACGCCACGTGAGCCGGCCGGTCACCGGCTGGGCGAGCAGGCTCGGTACGCGCTGACACCCGCGTCGGCGGCCGTCTTCCCGGCGGCCCGCTCCCCCGCGGCCCGGTGGGCAGCCGACAAAGGCTGACCGACGCCCGAAAGCGGAAGCACGAGAGCCCCGGACCTTCTCGGTCCGGGGCTCTCGTCGAGCGTTCACGCGTGAGCCGGGCTCACGGCATACGTCTCAGTGGGTCAGTTGCCCGTCAGCTTCTCGCGAAGCGCGGCGAGCGCCTCGTCGGAAGCCAGCGTGCCCTCGGCCGGGGCCGGGGCGTTGCGCTCGCTGACGTCACCGGCGTCACCGGTCGCCGACGAGTAGGACGTGGCGCTGCCCGCGTTGGCCGCAGCCTCGGCGTCCGCCTTGACGGCCGCGTCGACCTGCGCCTTGTGGGCCTCCCAGCGAGCGTGGGCCTCGGCGTACTGACGCTCCCACTTCTCGCGCTGGGCCTCGTAACCCTCGAGCCACTCGTTGGTCTCCGGGTCGAAGCCCTCGGGGTACTTGTAGTTGCCCTGCTCGTCGTACTCCGCGGCCATGCCGTAGAGCGTCGGGTCGAACTCCGAGACCGGGACGGACTCGTCGTTGGCCTGCTTGAGCGAGAGCGAGATGCGACGACGCTCGAGGTCGATGTCGATGACCTTGACGAAGATCTCGTCGCCGACGTTGACGACCTGCTCCGGCAGCTCCACGTGGCGCTCGGCCAGCTCGGAGATGTGGACGAGGCCCTCGATGCCGTCCTCGACGCGGACGAACGCGCCGAACGGGACGAGCTTGGTGACCTTGCCGGGGACGACCTGGCCGATGGCGTGGGTCCGGGCGAAGTGCTGCCACGGGTCCTCCTGCGTCGCCTTCAGCGACAGGGAGACACGCTCACGGTCCATGTCGACGTCGAGAACCTCGACGGTGACCTCGTTGCCGACCTCGACGACCTCGGACGGGTGGTCGATGTGCTTCCACGAGAGCTCGGAGACGTGGACGAGACCGTCGACGCCGCCGAGGTCCACGAACGCACCGAAGTTGACGATCGAGGACACGACGCCCTGGCGGACCTGGCCCTTCTGGAGCTCCTTGAGGAAGGTCGTGCGGACCTCGGACTGCGTCTGCTCGAGCCAGGCGCGGCGCGACAGGACCACGTTGTTGCGGTTCTTGTCGAGCTCGATGATCTTGGCCTCGATCTCCTTGCCGACGTACGGCTGGAGGTCGCGGACCCGGCGCATCTCGACGAGCGACGCGGGGAGGAAGCCGCGCAGGCCGATGTCGAGGATGAGACCACCCTTGACGACCTCGATGACGGTGCCGGTGACGACGCCATCCTCTTCCTTGACCTTCTCGATCGTGCCCCAGGCGCGCTCGTACTGAGCACGCTTCTTGGACAGGATCAGGCGACCTTCCTTGTCCTCCTTCTGGAGGACGAGGGCCTCGACCTCGTCGCCGACCTTGACGATCTCGCCCGGGTCGACGTCGTGCTTGATGGACAGCTCGCGCGAGGGGATGACACCCTCGGTCTTGTAGCCGATGTCGAGCAGGACCTCGTCCCGGTCGACCTTGACGATGCGACCCTCGACGATGTCGCCGTCATTGAAGTCCTTGATGGTCGCGTCGATCGCGGCAAGGATGTCTTCCTGAGAGCCGATGTCGTTGATGGCGACCTCAGGAGCGGTCTTCTCGACCGTGTTGGCAGTCATGTAGTAGGAACTCCGATTGTGGACAGTGAAGTTGGAGACACCGAGGCAGTGAGCGCATGGCTGAACGCCCCGACGTCGTGTGAACAGGTTCTACGGTGAATCAGCGCACACGAATGTGCTCGGCAATCCTATCCGTGCGGTCTGTACCGGGTCAAAGCAGCAGTCGCGCTCGTGCCTGTGCACCCCACCCGCGTCGACCGGGCCTTCACGAGCGGGGGCCGGTCACCGGCTCCCGTATGCCGTGAGCTCCCCTTCCGAGGCCACGCGGCGTCCCGCCGCGGCCAAGGAGACCGCGGCTGCGAACCGCACCTGGTGGGACGGCGAGGCGTCCGACTACTACGTCGAGCACGGCGCGTTCCTCGGGGACACCGACTTCGTCTGGGGCCCCGAGCGGCTCCGCGAGGAGGAGGCCGGCCTGCTGGGAGAGCCGCGCGGCCAGCGGGTCCTCGAGATCGGCGCGGGATCGGGCCAGTGCTCCCGGTGGCTCGCGGCGCGCGGGGCGACCGTCGTCGCGAGCGACCTGTCCTTCGGGATGCTGGCCACCGGCGTGCGGGTGAACGCAGGGCTCGACCCGGTGCTGCGCGTGCCCCTCGTCCAGTGCGACGGGCGCGTCCTGCCCTTCGCCGACAGCGCCTTCGACACGGTCTTCACCGCATACGGGGTCGTGCCGTTCGTCGCCGACTCCGACGTCGTCGTGGCCGAGGCTGCCAGGGTGCTGCGTCCGGGGGGTCGTTTCGTCTTCTCGACGACCCATCCCGTCCGGTGGGCCTTCCCGGACGACCCCGGGCCGGGCGGGCTGACGGCGAACGCGTCGTACTTCGACCGAACCCCCTACGTCGAGCAGGACGACCTTGGCCGGGCCACGTACGTCGAGCACCACCGCACGATCGGTGACCGGGTCCGGGAGATCGCCCGCGCCGGACTGGTGCTCGTCGACCTCGTCGAGCCCGAGTGGCCCGAGGGCCACGATGAGCCCTGGGGTGGGTGGTCTCCCCTCCGGGGACGCCTCATCCCCGGCACGGCGATCTTCGTGTGCCTGAAGCCCGCGTGACCCGAAGGCCACGCCGGCTTCCCGTGCGCGCGGCGGACTGCCCGGGGCGGGCCCCGGTCGTCGCAGCTCAGGCCTGGGCAGCTGCTTTCCGTGGAGCGGCGTCCGCACCTGCCTCGGCAGCGGACTCGGAGCCCTCACGCCGGTAGAGGACGAACCCCGCGAAGAGCGCGATGACACCACCGATCAGCCCGACGAGCGGCACCGTCGTCGTGAGCAGGCCGAGCTTGCTGGCGTTGGCCTTCGCGTCCTCGATGTTGGCAGCGACCGTCTCAGGGGTGAAGCCGAACGTCAGGTCGAGGACGGTCTGACCCGAGTCGGCCATCTTGCGGACCTGGTGCTCGTTCTGCTTGACGATCGATCCGGTCAGCGCGTCGACCCACATCGTCTTCTCGGTGGAGTACGTGCCGGGGTCGGTGCCGATCGTGATCGCACCGTCCTGGACGTTGACGACGAACTTGTACGTCGCCACGCCGTCGAGGTCCTCCTCACCCGCGAAGGTCGCCGGGACTGCCTTGTTCACGAGGCCGTCCCAGAACATGTAGTCGCGCTTCTCGACGTTGAACGGGAACTTGTTGACGAGGCCCTGATGGGGCTTGGCGTCCGCCGGGAGGTACGACGCGTCGTTGACGGCCTCGGCCGTTCGACGGTCCGTCGCGAAGGTGTCGGTGCTGGCGGAGACGAGGCGGTTCTGCGGGTCGTCGGCGGACACGCAGTCGGGAGCCTTGCCGTCGGGGTCCTTGACGAGGCAGGAGGAGTTCTGGAAGACGACGACGTCGCCGTCAGAACGCGCCGAGTCGGAATGGGTGACGCTCGAGGCCCGTACCGGCGTGCTGACGAGGGCCGTGCCGTCGTAGAGCTGCGCCTCCCCCGTCAGGCGCATCACCGAGCTGACGTCGAGGGGGGTCTTCATGACCTGGCCCGGCGCCCAGAACCTGGCCAGCAGCCCGCTGACCAGCAGGAACGCACCGAGGAAGAGCAGGACCATGCTCAGGACTCTGCGCAACAGACGACCCCTTCGTCGAACGGCCGGTGGAGCACGGGCTCGGGCACCATCCGGCGGTGAACCTGGCGCAGAGTACCAGTGAGTAGCCCCCGACGGGGGTCCCTTTCGTCGACGGTCGATGGCGAGGTCCTACGCCGTCCACCGACGGTGCGACAGTCACTACAGTTCGGCCCATGACTGGAGCAGCTCCCCTCGGTGGGCGACGTCGCCTCGCCGCCCTCGACGGCCTTCGCGGCGCCGCCATCGTGCTCGTCGTGCTCTCGCACGGCTGGGCGCTCTGGCCGACCAAGGGGATCGAGGCGAGCCCGGTCGTCGGCCTCTTCCGCGCCGGCAACCTCGCCGTGACGATCTTCTTCGTGGTCGGGGGTTTCCTCCTTACCCGGTCGCTGCTCGGACAGGTCGACCGCAGCGGCACGGTTGCCGCCCGGACCGCGGTCCTGCGCCGCTACGCCCGCATCAGCGCGCACGTCTACCCGCTCGTCGTCGCGATCCTCGTCGTCCACGCGCTCGACGACACCGACATCTACGACCGGTCGAGCCTTCGCCAGTCGGTCGTGCGCATCCTCACCTACACGTGGAACTGGTTCTTGCGCGACAGTCCGCTCCTCGCCCGCCCGGACGTCGGACACCTCTGGTACGTCTGCGTCTACCTCCAGGTCACGGTGCTCCTCGTCATCCTCGTCAAGCTGCTCGGACGGCACCGCGCGATCCTCGTCGCCCTGCTTGCCGTGGCGACGGTCGCCATCGCCCTGTGGCGCGGCTGGGTCGTCGGGCACGAGAGCCTCTACAGCGCCCTGCTCCGAACGACGACGCGCATGGACGGGATGGTGTGGGGCGCCCTCCTCGCAGCCGTCCTTCCCCGGTTCCGCGACCGGGTCGCCCGGGTGGCTCCCGGCCTGATTCCCCTCTCCCTCGTCGGACTCCTCGCCCTCGCCCTGACGACCGGCCACGACGAGTCGTACTTCGGCTGGGCCGGGGTGGCGATGAACGTCGCGGTGGTCTGCTTCGTCGCCGCAGCGGTCACGGCCACGCGGCCGACCGTCGTCCAGCGCGGCCTCGAGGTGCGACCGCTCGTCTGGCTCGGCAACGCCTCGATGGCGATCTTCGTGTGGCACTACCCGATCTTCTGGGCGGTCACCCGGCACACGGCCACCTGGTCGTGGTTCACCCGCACCATCGTGGCCCTTGCCCTGACGGCGGTGTTCGTCCTGCTCGCGCAGCGGTTCGTCGAGCGGCCGCTCCAGGCCTGGCTCGCCCACCCCCGCTGGGACAGCACTTCCCCGGCGGCCGACGACACGCAGGACGCCTCCACCAACCCGGCCCCTGCCGACTCCCGCACCGAGTCCCCTGCGGAGTTCCCTGCCGACTCCCGCACCGAGTCCCCGGCCCAGTCCCGTGCCGAGTCCCTGACAGGGTCTCCCGCCGCTGCGGGCGGGGCGCAGGACCAGGCCGAGCCGGCGGCGGCGGGTCCGCACGACTAGACGGGGCAGAGCCACGAGGGACGTCCCACGCGGGGACGTCCCTCTGGCGTCGGGCGAGACGGGCTCAGTCGCCGCGCCGACGGAGCCGGTCGACCCGGGCGAGCCATCGCTGGACGGTGTCGTCCGAGATGCCGAGGCGTCGCTTGGCGCGGTCGTAGAGGTCGACGGCGTTCTTGTCGGCCCAGATGGCGACCTTCTTGATGCCGTCGTCCGGGCGGGCCCGGTAGTCGGTCGAGCGCCGGACGGCTTCCGACTCCTCCGTGAAGTAGTAGAGCGCCATGGAGCGCCGGGCGACGTCCTCAGGGCAGGTCAGCGGGTCCGGGTGCCCGTGAAAGCTGTCCTGCGACGTCGTGAAGACGAGCATGCGGTTGCCCTTCGGCGTGACACCGCCGCGCACGGCCGTCATGTCCTTGTCCCACAGCTCGAGTCGCCCTCCCCAGTCCTCGCGCCACTCCTCGTTGAGGTAGAGCAGGATGTTGACCCGGCGGGCCCAGTTGTCGTGGGTGTGGTGCGTCGAGAAGTCGGCGTGGATGTTGAGGTGCCCACCGCGCAGGGTCTGGTGCAGACCGCCGCCGTCCATCGACCAGTCTGCGATGAGCCCCGCGATCCCGGTGAGCCTCTCGAGGTAGGCGACGAAGTCCGCGGAGACGAACTCCCTGGCCACGGCCGTGAGGGTCTGCCCCCACGTGTCCGGTTGGGTGTTGGCGTACTTCGTCTCGTTGACGTGCAGGTAGCCCTTCCAGAACGGGTCGCGGATCGCGGGGAACTCCGCTGCCGCCGCGGCGAACACGTCTTCGCGCAGGACGCCGTCGATGACGATGTGCGGGAAGGGATCTGCCGCTGCGTACTGCTCCGCCTTCGCGTCGAGATCGTCGTTGAGCGACGCGAAGTCGATGAGGGACTGCGTGATCATGCGCGGAACTATGACATACATTCCCCGCGGGTAACTTGTGTCGCTACACTCCGGCTCGGTTTTGTTCGTCGGCCGTCTCGACTCGGGGCGCCAAGGGAAGGTCAACGGTGCTCACCCCTTCAGATGCCCCCACCTCGGTCGCGCCCAAGCGCGTCGGTGTGCTCGTCGTCGCCTACAACGCCGCGACCACCCTGGCCCGGGTCCTCGACCGTCTCCCGACGTCGTTCGTGGAGGGTGTAGACCACATCCTCATCGGCGACGACGCGAGCGAGGACGACACCCACGCGGTCGCCACGGCCTACCAGAGCGGATCGAGCCTGCCCCTCACCGTCGTGCGCCACGAGGCGAACCTCGGGTACGGCGGCAACCAGAAGGCGGGCTACCGCTGGGCGATCTCGCACGGGCTCGACATCGTCGTGCTCCTCCACGGCGACGGGCAGTACGCGCCGGAGGTCATCGAGGACGTCATCGCGCCCCTGCTCGCCGGGGAGGCCGACGCCGTCTTCGGCTCGCGCATGATGACGAAGGGCTCGGCCCGCGCCGGCGGAATGCCCGCGTACAAGTACGTCGGCAACCGCATCCTGTCGACGATGCAGAACGCCCTCACCGGGCTCGAGCTGACCGAGTGGCACAGCGGCTACCGCGCCTACCGGGTCGACGCCCTCGGGGACATCGACTTCGGGTCCTACTCAGACGCCTTCGACTTCGACACCGAGATCATTCTCGGCCTCTATGCGGCCGGGAAGCGGATCGTCGAGGTGCCGATCCCCACGTACTACGGTGACGAGATCTGTTACGTCAACGGCATGAAGTACGCGAAGGACGTCACCAAGGACGTCCTTCGCTACCGCGCGTCCCGGATCGGCTTCGGCACGCGCGGTGCGAGCGTCGACACGGGCGTCGACTCGGCGGCATACGAGCTGAAGCCCTCGCCGCACAGCTCCCACGGCAGGCTCCTCGCGTGGCTCGCTGAGCGAGCACCGTCGCGCGTCCTCGACGTCGGCTGCTCCGACGGGCAGTTCGGCGCCCTCGCCCGCGAGCTGGGGCACACCGTCGTCGGTGTCGACCTCGTCAAGCACGACGGCGTCGGCGCCCGCCTCGACGGCTTCGTCGAGGCCGACCTCAACCAGGGACTGCCCGCAACCGGTGACGCACCATTCGACGTCGTCGTGGCCGGTGACGTGCTCGAGCACGTCATCGACCCGGCGCGGCTCCTGCGCGACATGACGGACCGGCTCGCCCCGGGCGGCACGATCCTCGTGTCGATCCCCAACTTCGGGCACTGGTACCCCCGCGGCCGGGTCGCTCTGGGTCGCTTCGACTACGACCAGCGCGGCCCCCTCGACCATGGACACGTCCGGTTCTTCACCCGAGCGAGCTTCGAGCGGCTCGTCGCCTCGTGCGGCCTTCGCGTCGCCGTCCGCGACACCGTGGGGTCGCCCGTCGACGTGCTCGCCCGCGGCCGCGAGGGGCGGGCCCTCGGGAAGGTGGCGAGCTCGGTCGGTGCGGCCGACCGTCTCGCCACACGGACCTGGCCGACGATGTTCGGCTACCAGTTCCTCTATCAGCTGGAGCGCGCTTGAGGTCTGAGGTGCGGCAGCGGCGCGTCCCGCTCGCGACCGCGGCCGGGCTGGTCGTCGGAGGCCTCGCGTACTTCCTGGCGCTCTTCGACTACCGGCTCGACCCGACGCGGACGGCGGTGCGCCTGGGCTATGCGTCGAACTTCTTCGACATCCAGGCCCAGTCGTTCCTCGAGGGACGCATCGACGTGCCGGCCGGCAGCCTCGGCATCGAGGGGTTCATCGTCGACGGGAAGACCTACATGTACTTCCCGCCCTTCCCGGCCCTGCTGCGGGTGCCCATCATGCTCGTCACACGGGCCTTCGACGGGCAGCTGACCCTCGCCTCGATGGCCCTCGCCTGGCTCGTCTTCGCGACGATGACCTCTCTGCTGCTCTGGCAGGTCCGGCGCTGCATCAGCTGGGACCTGCCTGTGTCGAGACTCGAGGCCGCCGCGGCTGCAGTCTTCATCGCCGCCGCGACCGGCGGCAGCGTCGTCACCTTCGACGCGTCCCTGCCGTGGGTCTACCACGAGGTCTACCTGTGGGCCGTCGGCCTCGTCATCGGGACGATCTACTGGCTCATCCGCACGATCCTCGAGCCGACCCGGACCAACGCGATCTGGCTCGGCGGGTTCGCCCTCGCGAGCGCCCTGACGCGCACGACAGGCGGCTGGGCCGTGTGCCTCGTCATCGTCGGCGTGGCCGGGTGGTTCCTGACCGGACGCGCGGGCGCCGAGCGCCGAGCCCGGTGGCGTCTGCTGCTCGTGGCGGGGGGCACGCCCCTGCTCACGGCCATCGTCTACAACGCGGTGAAGTTCAACCACCCGTTCCTCTTCCCGCTCCAGAACCAGGTGTGGACGCAGGTCAACGCGCACCGCCGCGAGGCCCTCGGCGCCAACGGCGGCAGCATCACGGGGCCGCAGTTCCTGCTCACGTCGCTCGTCAACTACTTCCGTCCGGACGGGATCCGCTTCGTCGGCTACTTCCCGTGGATCACGCTCCCGGCCGAGCCGGCACGGGCCTACGGCGGAGCCTTCCTCGACCAGTACTACCGGACCGGCAGCATCACGGCGTTCATGCCGCTCCTCTTCCTCCTGTCGGTCGCGGCCGTGCCGGTGCTGCTCCGTCGCACCTCCCGTGTCGAGCGGCAGGCCCTGCGCCCGGCCGTGCTCGCCGGCGTCCTCGTGAGCGGCGGTGTCATGGCCTACGGCTACGTCGCCTACCGCTACACGAGCGAGTTCGTGCCCGCTCTCGTCGTGGCCGGGTCCGTCGGGCTCTGGGCATCGTGTGCCGTCGTCGAGCGGTGGCGTCGACCGGCCAGGGACCTCGTCCTCGGCCTGGGCGCGGCCCTCGCCCTCTTCGGCGTCGCGGCCAACCTGCTGACGGCCCACGCGATGGCCGCGACGACGTGGCGCGGCGACCAGCTGCGTGAGTTCGTCGCGCTGCAGGAGCGGACGAGCGGCGGGAAGGGGTCGGCCTTCAGCCGAACCGTCAAGCAGTCCGCGACCCTTCCTGCCGACGGCGAGACCGATGAGCTTCACGTCGTCGGCAACTGCGACGCCCTCTACCTCAACACCGGCGACGCCTACGAGCCGTGGGTCCTCGTCGAGCGGCGTCCGGATGTCATCGAGGTCCGCGTCACCGGTCGCCTTCGGGCCGGCAAGACGCTCCTGCTCACCGCCCACGGCTCGACGAAGCGCAGCGCGTGGCTCGAGACGACGAACAACCACTTCGCGCGGGTCCTCATCACGAGCAGCACCGGCACGTATGCCGGCCCGTGGTTCGGGGTGTACGCGAAGAGCACGTTCCGCATCGGCGTCAGCGTCCGGTCGGACCTCGGTTTCGCCGAGGTGACGAGCACCCCGGGCGGGTTCGTCGGGTACCTGCCCTTCATCGAGTGGGACAAGGACTGGAACGCCCGCCCGGGACGCATCGACGTCGCGTTCTCGAGGACCACGGCGGTGCCGCGCCAGGGCATCACGCTGACACGGGCCGCAGGGGTGCCTCCGACCCTCTGTCAGCGACTCCTCGCCGACGCACGCTGAGCCGCCCTCACCATGCGCATCACCTTCCTGACGTGGCGGGACACCGGGCATCCCGACGGTGGCGGCTCCGAGGTGTATGTCGAGGAGGTCGCGGCTCGCCTCGTGGCGCGCGGCCACGACGTGACGATCCGCACGGCGTCGTATACCGGGGCGCCGGCCCACGAGGTCATCCGTGGTGTCGTCCACCGGCGTTCGGGTGGGCGCCTCAGCGTCTATGTCCGGGGGCTCGCGTACCTCGCGACCCCGGCGGGCCGCCGCGAGGACGTCGTGGTCGACGTCATCAACGGACTTCCGTTCGCTGCGCCGCTCGTGCGCCGTCGGGGGGTCGCCGCGCTGGTCCACCACCTCCACCGTGAGCAGTGGTCGATCATCTACCCGAACTGGAAGGGCCGGCTGGGGTGGTTCGTCGAGTCCCGCGTCACGCCGCGGCTGTACCGGCGGGTGCCGCACGTGACCGTCTCAGAGCACAGCGCGCGCGACCTCGAGCGCATCGGCGTGCCTGGCGTCAACATCAGTGTCGTGCGCAACGGCCTCCGGCACGACAGCGAGCGGCTTGACCCAGGCCCGCGGTCGGCGACGCCACGCCTGTGCGTCCTCTCGAGGCTCGTGCCGCACAAGCGGATCGAGCACGCGCTGCAGACGGTGGCCGCGCTCCGCGACGAGCTCCCCGGCCTGCACCTCGACATCGTCGGGGACGGGTGGTGGCGCGACGCCCTCGTGGCCGAGGCTGCCCGGCTACGGGTGACGGAGGCCGTGACCTTCCACGGTCACGTGCCAGACCGTGAGCGCGACCGGATCCTCGCCCGCTCGTGGGTCATGCTGCTCCCCTCGGTGAAAGAGGGGTGGGGCATCGCGGTCACCGAGGCGGCGCAGCAAGGCACGCCGACGATCGGCTACCGCGCCAGCGGGGGGCTCTGCGAGTCGGTCGTCGACGGCGTCACAGGCGTCCTCGTGGACACGCGGGAGGAGCTGGTGGCGGCGACCCGTCGGCTGCTTGCCGACGAGCCCGCGCGTCGCGCGATGTCGAGGGCGGCTGCCCGGGTTGCCGAAACCCTCGACTGGGACGACAGTGCCGAGCGCTTCGAGGGAGCGCTCGGCACGGCCCTGACGGTCAACCCCCGAAGGGTCACCGGTCGCCGTAGGTGAGGATCTCCTTGCTGGCGGGGTTCGTCGCGGGGGCGGCCGTCTGGGACGCCACGAGTCCGAACAGTCCAACACAGGCCAACACGGCACCGGCCACGACGGGGCCGATCACCTTCGCGAGCATCTTCCACTCCCTCTCTGGGTCGCGGGGAGCATAGCAGCGGCACGTCGGCCGTGGCGGCCGGATCGGCGGCGGGTCGCGACGAGCACCGAGGCGCCCCCGAGGAGCATGACGAGCAGGCCGACGAGGACGTCGACCGAGACGACGAGAGCGGTCACCGCGGGGCCCGCCGAGCCGTCCGGGACCGTCACCGGGCCGGGGATCTCGTAGAGCGTCAGGTGGGCGCCGGCATACCGCTGGACGGCACCCTTCGGTGTCTCGACAGGGATGGCAGCCGCCCCGGGAGGGGCGTCGGCCTGGACGAGCACCCAACGGACCCCGAGTCGCCCCAGGTCCGCGGCGCGGGCCGGCGAGCCGCCCTCCACGACCGCCCCGACCTCCTGAGCACGGTCGCTCTCTCCGGTGAGCAGGGTCGTGCCGACGCGGAGGCGGTCGGACATCACGACGTCGACGTCGAACCAGCGGGACGCGGGGTCGTACACCGCGAGCGGGCTCCCCCACGGGTAGACGCGATAGGCCTGCCACGGAAGCGTGACGAGGGTGCCGCTGCTTCCGTCGACGATCGCGGCCACGCGTTCGAAATCGGTGGGGTAACGGACCGGCCGCACGGTCGGCCATGTGACCGTCGTCGCGTCAGGCAGCGCGACGATCGGAAGCCCCACGGCCACGACCGCGGCCGTGACGAGGAGCGCTGGCGCGTGGCGGCCCACTCCGCGGAGCGCCCGGTCGGCTGCCGCCCCGAGGGCGAGTACGGCGAGCAGGGCGAGGGGAAGCAGCCACTTGTGGCTGTCGCGCAGGAGGCCCGCTCCCGGTATGCCCTCGACGACCGCTCGCACGAGGGTCGCTCCTCCGGGCAGTGAGGAGGCGACGGCCGCGATGAGGCCGAGTCCGGCGACGGCGGCGAGACGGCGCGCGGTGACCGGCCCGACGAGCCGGGTCAGGCGCACCCAGCCCGCGACGAGAGCGACGAGGACGAGCACGGTGCCGGCGTGCCCGAAGGCGCCGGACCGGCTCGCCGGGACCGACCCCGCATCCCAGATCCCGCCGAGGCCGAGCAGGCTCCACACCGCGCCACCGGGTCGCTCGGCGCGCGCCGCGAACGCCGCCACGCCGCCGGGATCGCTCGCCAGCCCGGCCGGCCCGAGGAGCGAGGGCAGCAGCCACGGGAGCTGGACGGCCATGGCGAGCGCAAGCAGGGCCGCCGCCGTGCGCCGGGACCAGCCCACGACGACGGCGAGGAAGGCCCCCACGAGCGCCCCGGTCGGCGTGATCGCCGACAGGGCCATGCCGACGAGCAGCGGGCCGTATGCCGCTGGGCCGGGTCGGGCGACCGCGCTCTCGGTCCGCGTCGCGACCTCGCGGGGGGACGTGCCGAGGTCGCGGAGGCGAGAGGCCGACGCCACGATGACGAACCCGGCGGCATACGCAGCGAGGAGCGCCCACTGCCCGAGGGCCAGGCGCTCGACGACGAACGGGTTCCACACGGCGAAGGCGCCCGCCACGGCGCGCGCGGCCGGATGGGCGCCGCGCAGGAGGCGGTGGGCGGCGCAGCCCGCCAGCACGAGGATGCCGAGGATCGCGATCCGCGCGAGGACCGCCCCGCCGACGACCGCGTCGGCGATCGAGACGAGAGCGTCGAGGGGCACGGCCCGGGCCGGCGTGTCGCCGAGGCCCAGCCAGGCGAGCCGGAAGGGCTGGCTCGGCGTGAAGACGAGGTCCCGCGCCAGCGGCAGGCCCGGGGAACGCAGCAGCGGCCAGACGAGCAGGCACGCGAGTCCCAGGACCAACCCGTCGAGGGCGAGGCCACGACGCCACCGGGCCGAGGAGGGATGCAGCACCGGGCTCCTCTCTGCCTGGCCCGGCTCGTCGATCCCGCGCGCCCGGCCAGGGGCGGTGCGTGACTGACACGGGTCTGACACGGCGGTTGGTACCGGCTGCGTCGATCGCAGCCGGCCGCCCTACGCTGATGGGCCGACCCACCCTATGGCACATCGAGGAGAGCCGTGAGCGAGCCGACGCACCCCGAGGGGACCCCTTCCCGCGGCGCCGCTCCCTCGTCCGCGGGCGGCTTCTCCTCTGGAGATGGGCTGACGTTCGAGCAGGCCTGGCAGGCGGCCGGAACGGTCCCGGGCTGGCTCACAGAGGCACAGGCCCGGGTGCTGTGGCACGAGACGCGGCGCGCCGGTCGGCGCGCACACGTGGTCGAGATCGGCTCCCACCGCGGCCGGAGCACGGTGGTCATCGCCTCCGCGCTGACGCAGGGCCACCTCACGGCCATCGACGCCTTCGTCGCCGGCGAGCGCTACGGCGGTCCCGCGACCCGTGCCGTCCTCGAGGACAACCTCGTGCAGGCCGGCGTCCGCGACCGGGTCGAGATCATCGCCGACCGGAGCGGGCACGTCCGGCGCCGCTGGGGCGAGGCGATCGACCTGCTCTGGGTGGACGGCAAGCACGACTACTGGACCTGCAGCGACGACCTGCGCTGGGCCACGTTCCTGCCGAGCGGTGGCCGGGTCCTCGTCCACGACGCCTTCTCGAGCCTCGGGGTGACGCTCGCCCTGCTCGTCCACGTGCTGCCGTCTTCGCAGCTGCGCTACCTCGGACGGACCGGCTCGCTCGCCGTCCTCGAGGTGGGGACGCCGACTCGGCAGGATCGCGCTCGGTTTGCCCGCCAGCTCCCGTGGTGGGTCCGGAATGTCGGGATCAAGGTGCTCCTCCGCCTGCGCCTGCGCGGCCTCGCACGACGGTTCGGTCACACCGACCGCTGCGATCCCTACTGACGGGTCACCTCCGTCTATCCTTGCGGCCGTGACCCACCCCGTGCGACGCAGCCGCGCCCTCCGCGGGGGGATCGTCATCGCCCTCGCCACCGGGGTCATGAACCTCGCGACCTACGCCTTCACCCTCATCAGCGCCCGCAGGCTCGGCCCGGCCGACTACGGTGCCTTCGCCGCGATGCTGGGGCTCGTCATCGTCGTCAATGTCGTGTCGCTCGGACTGCAGGCGACGGGCGCGCGGCGGGTCGCCGAGGAGCCGGGAGACCGGCAGGTCATCGAGGAGCGCGTCATGACCGCTTCCCGGCAGGTCGGCGCCGTCCTCACCATCGCCTGCCTGGCCGCGACGCCGGTCGTCGCCTCGGTGCTCGGGCTCGACTCGCTGCTGACGGCCGGGCTCCTCGCCGTGCCGGCGTGGTGCTTCGCCGTCATGGGCGGCCAGGCGGGCATCCTCCAGGGGGAGGGCCGGTGGGTCCCGCTCGCGCTCGTCTTCGCCTCGCTCGGCCTGGCCCGTGTCGTGCTCGGGACCGTCGCCATCGCTGCATCGCCGACGTCTCTCGCAGCGATGGCGGGCGGCGTGGCCGCGGCCGCCGTGGTGCCCGTGGTCGTCGGTGCCGTGGCCCTGCGGCACACGCGGCGCCGTCCGTCACCGGGGGCGACGAGGGTCGCGAGCGGTCGCACGCACGACGGGGTGCTCCGCGAGGCGCTCGCCAGCTCCCACGCGCTGCTCGCGTTCTTCGTCCTGGCCACGGTCGACATCGTCGTGGCCCGTATCGTCCTCGACGAGCACGATGCCGGCCTGTATGCCGCGGGGCTCATCGTCGTCAAAGCGGTGCAGTTCCTGCCGCAGTTCGTCGTCGTGGTGGCGTTCCCGGCGATGGCGAGACGGCGCGGTGACCGGCGGCTCCACCTCTGGGGTCTCGCGATCATCCTTGCCCTCGGCAGCGTGGTGACCCTCGCGACCGCCGCAGTCTCCGACCGAGTGCTCGCCCTCGTCGGGGGTCCGCAGTACGCCGACGTGCAGGCCCTCCTGTGGGTCTTCGCGGTCGTCGGGACGCTCCTCGCAGCCGTCCAGCTGCTCGTCTACAGCGCCCTCGCTCAGCGACAGCGTGGGGCCGTCACCGCGGTCTGGGCCGCCGTGGGCGTCGTCGTCCTCGGATCACGGGCCGTGGGGACGGGCGCCCAGCTGCTCGAGCTCGTCGTCGCCGCCGACGCCCTCCTGCTCTGCGCGCTCCTCATCCTCACCCGACGCGAGGTCGTCGCCGACGGAGCGGGAGGACCGGACCAGCCCGCCGTCCCCGGGTCGACCTCTCCGGCCACCGCGCCCGCCTGAGGCCATTCCCCGACGGGGCACCCGCGGGCCCTCCGAGCCGGGACGTCCACCCTTCGACGCGTCAGCCCGCGCCCGGGCGCCCCGGCCCTCCCGAGGGTCAGTGGGCGGCGTCGTGCCAGGAGCGGCCCACCCCGACGTTGACGTCGAGCGGGACATCCATGGCAACCGCGCCGCCCATCTGCTCGCGGACGATGCGCTCGACGTCGGCGCGCTCGCCAGGAGCCACCTCGAGGACGAGCTCGTCGTGGACCTGGAGCAGGATCCGGGACTTCGCATCCGCCTCGGTGAGGGCACGGTCGACACCGATCATGGCGACCTTCATGATGTCGGCGGCCGAGCCCTGGATCGGGGCGTTGAGCGCCATCCGCTCGGCCATCTCGCGGCGCTGGCGGTTGTCGGACGTGAGGTCGGGCAGATAGCGGCGGCGGCCGAACATCGTCGCCGTGTAACCGGTGCCGCGGGCCTGGGCCACGACGTCGCGAAGGTAGTCACGGACACCGCCGAAGCGCTCGAAGTAGCCGTCCATGAGGCCGCGCGCCTCCTCGGTGCTGATCGTCAGCTGCTTGGACAGGCCGAACGCCGAGAGGCCGTAGGCGAGGCCGTATGACATCGCCTTCACCTTGGAGCGCATCGCAGCGGTGACGTGGTCGGGCTCGACGCCGAAGACCTTTGAGCCGACGTAGTTGTGCAGGTCCTCCCCACTGCGGAAGGCCTCGATGAGGCCCTCGTCACCCGAGAGGTGGGCCATGACGCGCATCTCGATCTGCGAGTAGTCGGCCGACATGAGCGACTCGTAGCCGTCGCCGACGACGAACAGCTCGCGGATGCGCCGACCCTCCTCGGTCCGGATCGGGACGTTCTGGAGGTTGGGCTCGGTCGAGGACAGCCGACCCGTCGCCGCGATGGTCTGAAGGTAGGTCGTGTGGATCCGGCCGTCGTCGGCGACCGACTTCTGGAGTCCTTCGACCGTGACGCGCAGCCGGGCCGCGTCGCGGTGGCGCAGCAGTGCCTCGAGAAAGGGGTGCTCGGTCTTGGTGTAGAGGTCGGCAAGGGCGTCGGCGTCGGTCGTCCAGCCGGTCTTCGTCTTCTTCGTCTTCGGCATGCCCAGCGTCTCGAAGAGGACGACCTGGAGCTGCTTCGGCGAACCGAGGTTGATGTGCTCTCCGCCGATGGCGTCCCAGGCGTCCTCCTGCGCTTGCGCCACCTTCGCGGCGAAGTCGCCCTCGAGGCGGTCGAGACCCGGCACGTCGACGGCGATGCCGGTGCGCTCCATGCGGGCGAGGACGTCGACGAGGGGCAGCTCGACGTCGGCAAGCAGCTCTGTGCCGCCGGTCGCGGCCACCTGCTCGTCCAGCGCCTCCGCGAGGTCACGGATCGCCGTCGCCCGCAGCATCTCCTTGGCCGCGGCCTTCTCGTCGGCGTCGCCGCCGAAGTCGAGCATGCCCTGACCGGAGTCGTCCTTGCCGGTCGACAGCTCGCGCTTGAGAGTGCGCAGCACGAGGTCGTCGAGGTGGTAGCTGCGCTGGTCGGGCTTGACGAGGTAGGCCGCGAGCGAGGTGTCGCTCGTCAGCCCGCAGACCGTCAGGCCCCGGGCGAAGAGCGCCTCGACGGGCCCCTTGGCGTCGTGCATGGCCTTGGGCCGCTCCACGTCTCCGAGCCAGTCGGCGACCGCCGACTCCCCCTCGGGGGTGAGCGTCGTCAGGTCGATCCAGGCCGCGGCGCCGTCGGCGGCTGCGACCGCGACCGCCGTCGCGTCACCCGTCCCCCGCGCCCAGGTGCCGCTCACGGACAGGCCGGCGCGCCCTTCGCGGGTGAGGTGCTCGGAGACCCAGCCCGCGACGGCGCCCGGCTCGAGGACCGTCCCGTCGACGTCGAAGCCCTCCTCTGCCTCGGGCGCGGCGGCCTCGACGGTCGCGAAAAGCCGGTCGCGCAGGACCCGGAACTCGAGGCCGTCGAACACCTGGTGGACCTCGTCGCGGTTCCACTGGGCCCGGGCGAGGTCGGCCACGGTCAGACCGACCGGGCTGTCGGTGACGAGCTGGTTGAGCCGGCGGTTGCGCAGCACCTGGTCGAGGTGCTCGCGGAGCGCGTCGCCCGCCTTGCCCTTGATCTGGTCGACACCGGCCACGATGCCTTCGAGACCGCCGAACTGGGCGATCCACTTCGCGGCCGTCTTGGGGCCGACCCCGGGCACGCCGGGCAGGTTGTCGGACGACTCCCCCACCATGGCCGCGAGGTCGCTGTAGCGCTGCGGCGTCACGCCGTACTTGGCCTCGACCGCGGCGGGCGTCATGCGGGCGAGCTCGGACACCCCGCGGACGGGATAGAGCACCGTGACCTTGTCGGAGACGAGCTGGAAGGTGTCGCGGTCGCCGGAGCAGATGAGGACCTCGAGCCCCTCCGCCTCGGCCTGGGTCGTGAGCGTCGCGATGATGTCGTCGGCCTCGTATCCCTCGAGCTCGACGTGGACGATGCGCAGCGCGTCGAGGACCTCGTGCAGGAGCGAGACCTGGCCCTTGAACTCGTCGGGCGTCTTGGACCGGCCGGCCTTGTACTCGGAGTACTCCTCGGTCCGGAACGTCTGGCGCGAGAGGTCGAACGCGACGGCGACATGCGTCGGCTCCTCGTCGCGCAGGACGTTGATCAGCATCGAGGTGAAGCCGTAGACGGCATTGGTGTGCTGGCCGGTCGTCGTCGAGAAGTTCTCGACGGGGAGGGCGAAGAACGCGCGGTAGGCCAGCGAGTGTCCGTCGAGGAGGAGAAGTCGGCTCACACGGCAACCCTAGTGTCCGCCACCGACGGCCGAGCCAGCCGGTGACCGCTCGCCGGGCTCGGCGGCATACGATCCCCTCCATGAGTGAACAGCCTCAGGGTCAGGTCCCCGACGTCGTGCGGGCGATGGAGTCGATGATGTCCGGGACGCTCGTCGAGCGCATGGGAATCGAGCTCGTGGACGTGACTCCCGAGCGGCTCGTGGCGACGATGCCGGTCGCCGGCAACACCCAGCCCTACGGCCTGCTCCACGGTGGCGCGAGCGTCGTCCTCGCGGAGACGCTCGGCTCGATCGGGGCGCAGCTGCACGCCGGGCACGGACGCGCGGCCGTCGGCCTCGACATCAACGCGACCCACCACCGGGCGGCCCGCGCCGGCATCGTGACGGGGACGGCCACGCTGCTCAGCGCGGGGCGCACCCTCGTCAGCTACGACGTCGTCGTGACCGACGAGGACGGCAGACGCCTCTGCACCTCGCGGATCACGTGCCTGCTGCGCGACGCGGCCCCGGGCGCCTGAGCACGACGCTGGCCGGCACTATCCGGCGATCTGCGGGGGCTCAGCGCGGGTGAGCCTCGACGGCGCGGCCCGGACGTCACGGCGCCGCTGGAGCAGTGCCTCGAGGTTTCGGCGCTGGCTCGGGCACTCGCCGCCGAGCCGCCGCTTCAGAGCGGCCACCGGGGTCACGCGGCGCACGGTCTCGGCAGCAAACCCGATCCGGGCGAAGAACCGGTTGGCCTCCCGGTCCTGGGCCGGCACGGTGCTCGCGATGTGCTCCGCGCCGCGGCGTTCGGCATAGCGCGCGGCGGCCGCCAACAGCGCCCGCCCGACCCCGTGCCGCCGCACGTCCGCCACCACGTAGAGCATGTCGACCGACACGCACGGCGAGACGACGAGGAGGCTGCGCGTCGAGTCGGCGATGACGATGTAACCGACTGGGCGCTGGTCCATGAAGGCGATGAAGGCGGCAATGTCATTGCGCTGCAGGGCAGTTCGCAGGGTGCCGTCAAGAGCCAGCCGTCGTGCGGCCTCAGGGGTGGTGCCGCCCTCGATCCGGTGCGTGATCCACAGCTCGATGAACTGCGCGTGCAGACCGGGCTCCACAGGGTGCACCGTGACCACTGCTCGACCCATCGTCCCTCCTGTATCCAGCCCCGAGGTCACTCGCCCGACATTACGGCCAATCGCGGGGCGGCGGAAGGGTAATCCCCAGGAGATTCCGCGACACGCCGACAGGAGCCCACACCTCGGCGCGAGGACACGAGAAGGGGCGCCACGGCTGGGTGCCGCGGTGCCCCTTCTCGTTGGTTCGTATGCCGCTCAGCCGGCCCCGCTCAGACGTCGCCTCCGAGGTAGGCCGCCTTCACGGCCGGGTCGGCGGCGAGATCCTTGCCGGTCCCCTCGCGGACGATCTCGCCCGTCTCGAGGATGTAGGCACGGTGCGAGCGCTTGAGCGCCTGGGCGGCGTTCTGCTCGACGAGGAGCACGGTCGTGCCCTGGCTGTTGATCTCGGTGACGATGTCGAAGATCTGCTGGATCAGCTTGGGCGCGAGGCCCATCGACGGTTCGTCGAGGAGGAGCAGCTTTGGCTTGGCCATGAGCGCGCGGCCCATCGCGAGCATCTGCTGCTCGCCGCCCGACATCGAGCCCGCCGCCTGGTTGCTGCGCTCCTTGAGCCGGGGGAAGAGCTCGAAGACGCGCTCGAGGTCCTTCTTGACCGCGGGCGACTTGCGATCGGGACGGGCATAGGTGCCCATCTCGAGGTTCTCCATCACCGTCATGCCGACGAAGCAGCCACGACCCTCCGGCGACTGCGAGATCCCGAGCACCGGCCGCTCGTGCGACGGCATGTGGGTGATGTCCTTGCCGTCGAACATGACCGACCCGGCGCGCACGGGGCGCAGACCGGAGATCGTCTTCATCGTCGTCGTCTTGCCGGCGCCGTTGGCCCCGATGAGGGTGACGATCTCACCCTCCTCGACCGAGAAGGTGATGTCGCGGATCGCCTCGATGCGCCCGTAGTTGACGCACAGTCCGTTGACCTCAAGAAGCATCTTCTTCATCAACTCCCAGGTAGGCGGCGATGACCGCCGGGTTGTCGCGGACCTCCGCGGGCGAGCCCTCGGCGATCTTGCGGCCGAACTCGAGCACGACGATCCGGTCGGTGACGCCCATGACGAGCTTCATGTCGTGCTCGATGAGCAGGACGGTGTAGCCCTGGTCGCGGATCGTGCGGATGAGCTCCATGAGCTTGGCCTTCTCCGCCGGGTTGAAGCCCGCGGCAGGCTCGTCGAGGCAGAGCAGCTGCGGGCTCGTCGCGAGGGCCCGGGCGATCTCGAGACGCCGCTGGTCACCGTAGGGCAGGTTGCGAGCGAGCTCGTTGGCCTTGCCCCGCAGACCCATGAACTCGAGCAGCTCCATGGCGCGGGCCAGGCCCTCGGCCTCCTCCCTCCGGTGCTTCGGCAGCCGGAACATCGCCGAGCCCACCCCGGTCGAGTGATGGGCGTCGACCCCGACCATGACGTTCTCGAGGGCCGTCATGTTGGCGAAGAGGCGGATGTTCTGGAACGTGCGCGCGATGCCCAGCTTGGTGATCTGGAACTTCTTGCGCTTGCCGAGGGGCTTGCCGAGGTAGCGCACCCCGCCGGACGTCGGCTGGTACACGCCGGTCATGACGTTGAAGCACGTCGTCTTGCCGGCGCCGTTGGGGCCGATGAGTCCGAGGATCTCACCCTTGTTGATGTGGAAGCTCACCTCGTTGAGCGCGACGACACCACCGAAGCGGAGCGTGACGTTGTCAACCTCGAGGAGCTTCTCGCCCTCGGCGACGATCGGGCCGCCCACGGGCTCCGGGGCGATGTCGACGTCAGGGTTGATCTCCATGACGGGTTCGTCCTTGAAGGCCTCAGACACGGACCTCTCCTTCCTCGAGGGCTTCGAGCTTCTCATCGGCCTCGATCGCGCGGACGGCGCGCCGTGGCGGCAGGATGCCCTGCGGCCTGAAGATCGCGAGGAGCATCAGCGCGAGACCGAAGACGAGCACGCGGAAGTCGGCGAAGTCGCGGAAGCGCTCGGGGAAGTAGCCGACCACGATCGCGCCGAGGATGACACCCCACCGGTTGCCCGCGCCGCCGACGACGACGGCGGCGATGAAGAGGATCGACAGCAGCAGCACGAAGCTGTCGGGCGAGATGAAGCCTGCCTTCCCTGCGAAGAGCGCGCCGGAGAGGCCGCCGATGCAGGCGCCGAGGGCGAAGGCGAGCAGCTTGAACCTGAAGGTCGGCACGCCCATGAGCTCGGCGGCGTCCTCGTCCTCACGCGTGGCCTCCCACGCGCGACCGACTCGACTGTCCTTGACGAGCTTGTCGAAGAGCAGGACGAGCAGGATCACGGACAAGGCGAGCCAGTAGTAGGGGATCTGGTCGGTGATGCCGAACTTGAGGAACGTCGTCGTGTTGCTGAGGTCGACGACCGGGGCACCGCTGCTCCAGTCGAGACTCGGCACCTCGAACAGCTCGGCGCCCGGGGGTCTCGGGATGTTGGAGATGCCCTGGGCGCCATTGAGCCACTGGCTGTTGACCAGGGTCAGCCGGACGATCTCACCGAAGCCGAGCGTGACGATGGCGAGGTAGTCGCCGCGGACGCGCAGGGTGGGCGCGCCGAGCAGGATGCCGGAGATGAGCGCCGCCCCGATGGCGACCGGGACCGTCCACAGCCACGGCCACGAGCCGTGGAGGGAGCTGAGCACCCCGACGGTGTAGGCGCCGATGGCGTAGAACCCGACGTACCCGAGGTCGAGCAGGCCCGCGTAGCCGACGACGATGTTGAGGCCGAGGGCGACGAGGACATACGTCGAGACGGTGAACAGCACGCCGCCGAAGTCGGAGTCGGGGGTGGTGATGAAGGGAATGTTGAGCAGGGGCAGGGCGAAGAGGAAGACGAGGAAGAGCACCCAGAGGACGATCTTCGCCGGCTTCGGCAGGGCCCGGACCCAGTCCATGCCTCGCTGTGCATAGCTCATGCGCGCGCCTTCCCGAGGGACTCACCGAGCAGGCCGGTGGGTCGGAACAGCAGGATCACGACGAGGAGGAGGAACGCGACGACGTCCTTCCACTCAGTGCCGACGATCGCGGACCCGTAGTTCTCGGCGAGGCCGAGGACGAAACCACCGAGGAGGGCGCCGCGGAGGTTGCCGATGCCGCCGAGGACGGCCGCCGTGAAGGCCTTGACGCCGAGGATGAAGCCGGCGTCGTAGCGGGTGATCCCGATCTTGAGCATGTAGAACGCGGCGGCCGCGCCGGCCATCACGCCGCCGACGAGGAAGGTCACCTGGATGACCCGGTCGCGGTTGACGCCCATGAGAGCCGCCGACTCCGGGTCCTGGGCGACGGCACGAATGCCGCGCCCGAGCCGGGAGCGCTTCACGAACTGGTCGAGCATGATCATGATGGCGATCGCGCCGACGATGACGAAGATGTCGACGTTGGTGACTGCGTAGTCCCCCAGCGTGAAGACCGGCTGGGGGGTGATGATCTCAGGCATGCCCGCGTTGTTGCGCGAGTTGCGGACGTAGGTGGCGAGCGGGGTGTCGAGGCCGAACCACCCGGTGATCTTCTCGCGCAGGCCCATGATCTCGGCGAGCACGAAGGAGGCACCGATCGCCGAGATGAGGGCGATGAGAGGTGGTGCGTTGCGCTTGCGCAACGGTCGGTACGCGAAGCGTTCGAGCAGGACGGCGATGAGGCCGGACATGGCCATGGCCGCGACGAACATCATGGCGATCCAGAAGATCACCTGAGCGATCGAGCCGGTCGCGTTGCCACCGAGGAACGTCACGACCCACAGGGCCGCGAAGGTGCCGTACATGAAGACTTCGGAGTGCGCGAAGTTGATGAGGCGAAGAACGCCGTAGACGAGGGTGTATCCGAGGGCGACGAGGGCGTAGACGGCACCGAGGGTGAGCCCCGTGATCGTCAACGCCCAGAAGTTGTCGAACAGGTATTGCATCCAAGACCTCCTGGGCCGGGTGCGGAGGGCTGATCAGGTGAGAAAGTCCGGTCAACCGACGAGGGGCGGTCGGAGCGAATGCCCCGACCGCCCCTGTCAGAGCGTCGGACGAACTTACTTGATCTCGCCGACGGAGACGATCTTGCCGTTCTCGACCTTGTAGGCATAGACCTTGATGTCAGCGGACTCGCCCTTGGCGTCGAACTTCAGCTGCTTCGTCACGCCCTTCTTGTCGTACGACTTGACGAAGTCGACCATCGTCGCGCGCGTCTTGCCGGCCGCGATGCCGTCGAGGAGGATCGTCGCCGAGTCGTAGCCCTCACCGGAGTAGGTGTTGGGGTCCTGGCCGAACTTCGCCTTGTAGGCGGCCGCGAACTCCGGCGCCACGTCGGCCGGGACGCACGGGCACGTGATGATCGTGCCCTCGGCGGCCGTCTTGGCGTTGTCGATGAACGACTGGTCCTTCACGCCGTCGGCGACGACGAACGTGCCCTTCCAGCCGGCGTCGCGCAGCTGCTTGATGAGCGGCGCGGCCTCCGGGGAGTAGCCACCGTAGAAGAGCGCGTCGGCGCCGGAAGCCTTGACCTTCGTCACCGAGGCGCTGAAGTCGGTCTGCTTCTGCTGGATGGTGTCGTTGCCGACGACGGCCGAGCCGAGGTCCTGACGGACGATGTCGGCGAGGCCCTTGCCGTACTCGGAGGCGTCGTCCATGACGAACGGCTTCGTCGCCTTGAGGGTGTCCTTGATGTACTTCGCGGCCGCGGGACCCTGGGTCGCGTCGTTGCCGAGGGCACGGAAGAAGGTCTTCCAGCCGTTGTCGGCGAGCTTGGGGTTGGTCGCCGACGGGGTGATCGTCACGAGGCCGGCCTCGTTGAAGAGCGGGTCGGCGGCCTTGGACTCACCCGAGAACGCGGGGCCGACGATGCCGACGACCTTCTTGTCGTCGATGGCCTTCTTCGCGAGGCCAGGAGCCTGCGTCGGGTCACCCTGCGAGTCGTAGTTCTCGAGCTTGACCTGGCAGTTGGGGTGCTTCTTGTTGTAGTCGTCCAGAGCCAGGTTGACACCGTTCTGGATGTAGATGCCAAGGTTGGCGTTGGGGCCGGTCAGGGCGCCGAACATGCCGATCTTGAGGTCGCAGGCAGCCTGGGAGCCCCCCGAGGCGCCGGCGGAGCTGGTGTCGCCACCCTTGGTGCCACAGGCGCCGAGGGCGAGTGCTGCGGCCACGATCGGCACAGCGAACTTGAGGGTAGAGCGCACGGGTTGTCCTCCTGATGTGACGGCCCTCGGTCGAGGGTTGTCACGGAGACTAGAGGCTCATCCCTGCGTGGTCACTAACAAGCTCGCATCGGTGATCGTGTCGTGACCTCTCGTCCGCGCCTCAAGACGTGGGGAAACCGTTGATCACGGCCTCCGCGACCTCCTTCATCCCGAGACGGCGGTCCATCGCGGTCTTCTGGATCCAGCGGAACGCGTCGGCCTCGCTGAGCTTGAGCTGGGTCATCAGGACACCCTTGGCACGGTCGACGAGCTTGCGGGTCTCGAGCCGCTCGCCGAGGTCGGCGATCTCGGACTCGAGGGCCTTGAGCTCGGTCCAGCGCGAGCGGGCGATGTCGATGGCCGGGCGCAGGTCGTCGGCCGTGAACGGCTTGACGATGTAGGCCATGACGCCGGCGTCGCGGGCCCGCTCGACGAGCTCGGTCTGCGAGAAGGCCGTGAGCATGATGACGGGGCAGAGCTTGGCCTCGTGGAGCTGCTCGGCGGCGGACAGCCCGTCGAGGACCGGCATCTTGACGTCCATGATGACGAGGTCGGGCAGGAGCTCCCTGGCCAGCTCGACCGCCTGCTCACCGTTGCTGGCCTGGCCGATGACGTCGTAGCCCTGCTCGCCGAGCATCTCGACGAGGTCGAGACGGATCAGGGTCTCGTCCTCGGCGACGAGGATCCGCGTCGCGCCCGCTGCAGGGGCGCTCACGGGGGCTTCGGGGGCGACAGGCTTGGGCGTGGGGCTCTCGTCGGTGCTCACGGCCCAAAGCCTAGCCGGGACGACACGGACGCGACGTCAGGGCACGAGTCGTGGGACGAGGGTGGCACGAACCCATGGCGCCGAGCTCGCGGGGGAATGGTGCCGGGAGCGGGACTCGAACCCGCACGACCTCTCGGTCAGAGCATTTTGAGTGCCCCGTGTCTGCCGTTCCACCACCCCGGCGGGAGTGCGGCGCCAGCATACCCGCGACCCTGCCCGACCGGCGCCGACGTCCCCGAGCGGGAGGCCTCGAGCGGGGACCTCGAGCGGGAGGCCCCTGGACGCACGTATGCCGCTGAGCGCGCTCAGCGGCATACGTGTCCGTCCGGAGGTGGCCGGGGATCGGTGAGCCGGTCGGCTCAGCCGGTGACCTCCTCCGGCCGGTAGGCGGGCGCGGCCCGGTTGATCGCGTCGCCGATGCGGTGGACGCGCAGCGCGTTGGTCGAGCCGGGGATGCCCGGGGGGGAGCCGGCGACGATCACGACGCGCTCACCCTCGGCAACCCGGCCCTCCGGCAGGAGGTTGAGGTCGACCTGCATCGCGAACTGGTCGGTGTGCTGCATCCGGGGGACGAGATAGGTCTCGACGCCCCAGACCAGGGCGAGCTGGGAGCGGGTCTTGGCCTCCGACGTGAACGCGAGCATGGGCAGCCGCGGCCGGAGCCGGGACATCCGCTTCGCCGAGCCACCGGTCTCGGTGAAGGTGATGAGGAACTTGGCGCCGACGATGTCACCGATCTCGGAGGCCGCCTTGGTGACGGCGCCGCCGACGGTCTGGGGCGTCGAGCCGAGGCGGGCGATCTTGTCGTGCCCGCGCTCCTCGGTGTTCTCGATGATGCGCGCCATCGTGCGGACGGCTTCGACCGGCCAGGCGCCCACCGAGGTCTCGCCGGAGAGCATGAGGGCGTCGGCGCCGTCGAGGACGGCGTTGGCCGCGTCGGACGCCTCGGCGCGCGTCGGCCGGGGGTTCTCGATCATCGACTCGAGCACTTGCGTCGCGACGATGACGGGCTTCGCCTCGCGGCGGGCCAGCTCGATCGCGGTCTTCTGGACGAGCGGCACCTCCTCGAGGGGCAGCTCGACGCCGAGGTCGCCGCGGGCCACCATGATCCCGTCGAAGGCGCGGACGATCTCCTTGAGGTTGTCGACCGCCTGCGGCTTCTCGATCTTGGCGATGACCGGGATCCGGTGGCCGAACTCGTCCATGATCTCGTGGACGTCGACGATGTCGTCGGCCGAGCGGACGAACGACAGGGCGATCATGTCGACCCCGAGGCGCATCGCGAAGCGGAGGTCCTCGCGGTCCTTCTCGGACAGGGCGGGGACGCTGACCGCGACGCCGGGCAGGTTGATGCCCTTGTTGTTGGACACGACGCCGCCGATGACGGTCTCGGTGATGACGTCGGTCTCGGTCACCTCCACGGCCCGGAGCATGACCTTGCCGTCGTCGATGAGCAGCAGGTCGCCGGGGCGCACGTCGCCGGGCAGGCCGGCATACGTCGTCCCGACTTCCATGTCGTCGCCCGCCACGTCGCGGGTCGTGATGGTGAAGCGCTGGCCGGGGTCGAGGCTGACGGGGCCGGACGCGAAGCGGCCGGTGCGGATCTTGGGGCCCTGGAGGTCGACGAGGATGCCGACCGCCCGGCCGGAGCCGTCGCTCGCGGCGCGGACGTCGCGGTAGACCTGCTCGTGGATGGAGTGCTCACCGTGGGAGAGGTTGAGCCTCGCTACGTCCATGCCCGCGTCGACGAGGGCTCGGAGCTGTTGGGGGGACGATGTCTTGGGTCCGATGGTGCAGACGATCTTGGCGCGACGCATGGATCAACCTTATGGGTGCTGTGACGTGCGTCACCACGCGGGTTCGCCCAGTGGGACGAACCCGCGCACGCCGGACGTCGTGGGTGTGCGGGTCGTGGTCAGGCCGTCAGCGGTCGGTCCGTCGGGGCGATCGGACGAGGCAGCCGGGTGGAGCCGCTGAGCCACGCGTCGACCCCGGCCGCGGCGGCCCGGCCCTCGGCGATGGCCCAGACGATGAGCGACTGGCCGCGCCCCGCATCGCCGGCGACGAAGACGCCCGGAACCGACGACATGAAGCTCTTGTCGCGGCGGACGTTGGAGCGCTCGTCGAGCTCGACGCCGAGCTGCTCGACGACGCCCGGCCCCTGGGGGCCGAGGAAGCCCATGGCGAAGAGGACGAGCTGCGCGGGGATGACCCGCTCGGTCCCCTCCTTGGGCGTGGGCCGCCCGTCGACGAACTCGACCTCGGTGAGACGAAGCCCCGCCACGTTGCCCTCGTCGTCGCCGACGAACTCCGTCGTACTGACGGAGTAGATCCGCTCGCCGCCCTCCTCGTGCGCGCTGGCGATGCGGTAGAGCATCGGGTAGGTCGGCCACGGCTGGCTCGCGGGCCGCTCCTCCCCCGGCTGGGGCATGATCTCGAGGCTCGTCACCGACCGGGCCCCCTGGCGGTGCGCGGTGCCGATGCAGTCGGCGCCTGTGTCGCCGCCGCCGATGACGACGACGTCCTTGCCGGTCGCCAGGATCTGGTCCTCCACGGTCTCACCGAGCGCCGCGCGGTTGCCCTGCGGGAGGTACTCCATCGCCTGGTGGATCCCCCCGAGCTCGCGTCCGGGCACGGAGAGGTCGCGGGGCACCGTGGCGCCGAGGGCGAGGACGACCGCGTCGTACCGGTCGCGCAGCTGGCGCCCGGTGAGGTCGACACCGACGTTGACGCCGTTGCGGAACCGGGTCCCCTCGGCCCTCATCTGCTCGAGGCGCCGGTCGAGGACGGACTTCTCCATCTTGAACTCGGGGATCCCGTAGCGCAGCAGGCCCCCGGCCCGGTCGGCACGCTCGAAGACCGCGACGGTGTGGCCGGCGCGCGTCAGCTGCTGGGCGGCCGCGAGCCCGGCCGGGCCCGAGCCGACGACGGCGACGGTCTTGCCCGAGAGTCGCTCCGGCGGCAGGGGCCGGACGAGACCCTCGTCGAAGGCGCGCTCGATCGTCGTGACCTCGACCTGCTTGATCGTCACCGCGGGCTGGTTGATGCCGAGGACGCACGCGGTCTCGCACGGCGCCGGGCAGAGCCGACCGGTGAACTCCGGGAAGTTGTTCGTCGCGTGGAGCCGCTCGATGGCATCGCTCCAGTCGCCCCGCCAGGCGAGGGTGTTCCACTCGGGGATGAGGTTGCCGAGGGGGCAGCCTGAGTGGCAGAACGGGATGCCGCAGTCCATGCAGCGGCCCGCCTGGCGCTGGAGCTGGCCGAGCTCCTGCTCCTCGTAGACCTCCTTCCAGTCCCGGATGCGGACCGGCACGGGCCTACGGGTCGGCAGCTCGCGCTCACGCGTCGTGAGAAAGCCTTGCGGGTCAGCCACGGGATGCCTCCATGATCCGGTTCCACACCTCGGCGCCGTCGACGTCGAGGCCCTGCTCCAGCGCTTCGGCGCGGACGTCGAGGACACGCTGGTAGTCGCGCGGCAGCACGAGCGTGAACCGCCCGCGCGCCCGCTCCCAGTCGCCGAGCAGCCGCGCCGCGACGGGCGACTCGGTCCACTCGAGGTGCGCCGTGAGCAGCTCTCGGACGGTCGTCTCGTCGTCGGGCCGCAGCGGGAGCAGGTCGACGAGCTCGGGGTTGACGAGCTCGGGTCGAAGGTCGAGGACGTAGGCCACGCCCCCCGACATGCCGGCCGCGAAGTTGCGGCCGGTCGCTCCGAGGATGACGACGCTCCCGCCGGTCATGTACTCGCAGCCGTGGTCGCCGACACCCTCGACGACGGCCCGCGCGCCGGAGTTGCGGACGCAGAAGCGCTCGCCGACGGTGCCGCGCAGGAAGAGCTCACCCGTCGTCGCGCCGTAGGCGATGACGTTGCCGGCGATGACGTTGTCCTCGGCGACGAGCCCCGACTCGCGGTGCGGACGCACGACGATCCGGCCTCCGGAGAGCCCCTTGCCGACGTAGTCGTTGGCGTCGCCGAAGAGCCTCATCGTCACGCCGGCGGGCAGGAACGCCCCGAACGACTGTCCGCCCGAGCCGTTCATCGTCACCTCGATCGTGTTGTCGGCGAGGCCGTCGGGGTGGGCCTTGGTGACGTGGTGGCCGAGCATCGTGCCGACCGTCCGGTTGACGTTGCGCACGGCGATCTCGGTGCGCACGAGGTCGCCGCCCTCGATGGCCGGCAGCGCGCGCGTGAGCAGCTCGTTGTCGAGCGCCTTGTCGAGGCCGTGGTCCTGCTCGGTCGACTGGTGGAGCGTGCCACCGGTCGGGTTGTCGGCGACGGCGAGGATGGGCGCGAGGTCGAGCCCCGACGCCTTCCAGTGCGCGATCGCCTTGTCGAGGTCGAGGCTCGACACCTGGCCGACTGCCTCCTCGATCGAGCGGAAGCCGAGGGCCGCGAGGTGCTCGCGGACCTCCTCGGCGATGTACTCGAAGAAGGTCTCGACGAACTCGGGCCTGCCGGAGAAGCGGGCCCGCAGCTCGGGGTTCTGGGTCGCGATGCCGACCGGGCAGGTGTCGAGGTGGCAGACCCGCATCATGATGCAGCCGGACACGACGAGCGGGGCGGTTGCGAACCCGAACTCCTCGGCGCCGAGGAGCGCCGCGACGACCACGTCGCGGCCGGTCTTCAGCTGGCCGTCGACCTGGACGACGATGCGGTCGCGCAGGCCGTTGAGCACGAGGGTCTGCTGGGCCTCGGCGAGGCCGAGCTCCCACGGGGCGCCGGCGTGCTTGAGCGAGGTGAGCGGCGAGGCTCCCGTGCCGCCGTCGTGGCCGGAGATGAGCACGACGTCGGCGTGGGCCTTCGAGACGCCCGCCGCGACCGTGCCGACCCCGATCTCGGAGACGAGCTTGACGTGGACCCGCGCCGCCGGGTTGGCGTTCTTGAGGTCGTGGATCAGCTGGGCCAGGTCCTCGATCGAGTAGATGTCGTGGTGCGGAGGCGGCGAGATGAGCCCGACGCCGGGCGTCGAGTGCCGGGTGCGGGCGACCCAGGGGTAGACCTTGTGCCCAGGCAGCTGGCCACCCTCGCCGGGCTTGGCGCCCTGGGCCATCTTGATCTGGAGGTCGTCGGCGTGGGTGAGGTAGAGGCTCGTGACGCCGAACCGTCCCGATGCGACCTGCTTGACGGCGGAGCGTCGCTCCGGGTCGAGGAGCCGGTCGCGGTCCTCACCACCCTCACCGGTGTTGGACCGGCCGCCGAGGCGGTTCATCGCGACGGCCAGCGTCTCGTGCGCCTCCTGCGAGATCGAGCCGTAGCTCATCGCGCCGGTGTTGAAGCGCTTGACGATCTCGCTGACCGGCTCGACCTCGTCGAGCGGGACGGGGAGCCGCCCGGTGACGCCGGCCTGCTTGAACCCCATGAGCCCACGGAGGGTCATCAGGCGCGAGGTCTGGTCGTCGATCCGCGAGGTGTACTGCTTGAAGACGTCGTAGCGCCGCTGGCGGGTCGAGTGCTGGAGCCGGAAGACGGTCTCCGGGTCGAAGAGGTGCGGCTCGCCCTCGCGGCGCCACTGGTACTCGCCCCCGACCTCGAGCGTGCGGTGGGCCTGCTGGACGCCGTCCGGCGGGTAGGCGCGTGCGTGCCGCTCGGCGGCCTCGCGGGCGATGACGTCGAGGCCGACGCCGCCGAGCTGGGAGACCGTGCCGGCGAAGTAGCGGTCGACGAGGTCCTGGGAGAGGCCGATGGCCTCGAAGACCTGCGCGCCGCGGTAGGAGGCCACGGTCGAGATGCCCATCTTGGACATGACCTTGAGGACACCCTTGCCGAGCGCCTTGATGAGGTTCTTGACGGCCTGCTCCGGAGAGACGCCCTCGATCTCGCCCGAGCGGACGAGGTCCTCGACCGTCTCCATCGCGAGGTAGGGGTTGACCGCGGCGGCGCCGTAGCCGATGAGGAGGGCGACGTGGTGGACCTCGCGGACGTCGCCCGCCTCGACGAGGAGGCCGACCTGGGTGCGGGTCTTCTCGCGGATGAGGTGATGGTGGACGGCCGCGGTGAGCAGGAGCGACGGGATCGGGGCGAGATCGCGACCCGAGTCGCGGTCGGACAGGACGACGAAGCGCGCCCCTCGGACGATCGCCTGCGAGACCTCGGCGAAGATATCCTCGAGCCGGTCGCGCATGGCCGCCGCACCACCGGTCACGTCGTAGAGCCCGCGCACGACATGGGTGGCGTAGCCGGGCAGGTCGCCGTCGGCGTTGACGTGGACGATCTTGGCCAGCTCGTCGTTGTCGAGGACCGGGAACTTGAGGACGATCTGGCGGGCGTGCGCCGGGGAGGCCGACAGGGCGTTGCCCTCGGGCCCCATGAAGGTGCCGAGCGAGGTGACGAGCTCCTCGCGGATCGCGTCGAGGGGCGGGTTGGTCACCTGGGCGAAGAGCTGTGTGAAGTAGTCGAAGAGCAGGCGGGGGCGCGACGACAGGACCGCGATCGGGGTGTCGGTGCCCATCGAGCCGAGCGCCTCCGCGCCCGTGCGCGCCATCGGCGTGAGGAGGATGCGCAGCTCCTCGTTGGTGTAGCCGAAGGTCTGCTGGCGGCGCGCGACGGACGACGCGGTGTGGACGATGTGCTCGCGCTCGGGCAGGTCCTCGAGGCGGATGAGGCCGGCGTGCAGCCACTCGCCGTAGGGACGCGCCGAGGCCAGCTGGCTCTTGATCTCCTCGTCGCTGACGATCCGGCCGTGCTCGGTGTCGACGAGGAACATCTTCCCGGGCTGGAGCCGGCCACGCTGGACGATCGTCGCCGGGTCGAGGTCGAGCACGCCCGACTCCGAGGCGAGCACGACGAGCCCGTCGTCGGTCACGGTGTAGCGGCCCGGGCGCAGGCCGTTGCGGTCGAGGACCGCGCCGACGAGCGTCCCGTCGGTGAAGCACACGTTGGCCGGCCCGTCCCACGGCTCCATGAACGTCGAGTGGAACTCGTAGAAGGCACGCCGCGCCGGGTCCATGCTCGCGTGGTTCTCCCAGGCCTCCGGGATCATCATGAGCACGGCATGGGGCAGCGACCGGCCCCCGAGGTGGAGCAGCTCGAGCACCTCGTCGAAGCTCGCCGAGTCGGAGGCGTCGGGGGTACAGATCGGGAAGAGCCGCTCGAGGTCACCGGGGATGATGTCGGACGTGAGCAGGCTCTCGCGCGCCCGCATCCAGTTGCGGTTGCCCTTGACGGTGTTGATCTCGCCGTTGTGGGCGATGAGCCGGTAGGGGTGCGCGAGCGGCCACGACGGGAAGGTGTTGGTGGAGAACCGCGAGTGGACGAGCGCGAGCTCGGTCGCGAAGCGCGGGTCGGACAGGTCCGGGAAGAAGGGCTCGAGCTGACCGGTGGTCAGCATGCCCTTGTAGACGAGGGTGCGCGACGAGAGCGACGCGAAGTAGACGCCCGCCTCGTGCTCGGCCCGCTTGCGCAGGCAGAACGCCAGCCGGTCGAGGCCGATCGAGACCTGCCGGCCGATGGCGCTGCTGACGAAGAGCTGCTCGAAGTGCGGCATGCACGCGCGGGCCGCCTCGCCGACGAGGTCGGCGTCGACCGGCACCTCGCGCCAGCCGTGGACCTTGAGGTTCTCGGCGACGGCGATCGCCTCGACCTGGGCCTTGGCCTGCGCCCGCTCCCCCGGTTCGGTCGGCAGGAAGGCCAGCCCGACGGCATACGCCCCGCTGTTGGGCAGCCGGAACGGCACGACCGCGCGGAAGAACTCGTCGGGAACCTGGGAGAGGATGCCGGCCCCGTCGCCGACGAGCGGGTCGGCACCGGTGGCGCCGCGGTGGTCGAGGTTGCGCAGCGCGGTGAGCGCGTGCTCGACGATGTCGTGCCCCGCTGTCCCCCTCATCGTCGCGATGAGCGCGACGCCGCAGGCGTCGTGCTCGAACTCGCGGCGGTAGAGCCCGGAGTTCTCCGGGTGAGTGCTGAAGCGGGTGTGCGGCGACATCTTCACCGTCCTTCTTGCTTGGACCCCTGACATGACGAAGGGCGTGTGGACGGCATTGGCCACAGGCGTTGGGACGACGATATCGGGTGGGGACAGCGTCCTACCTGCTGATACGGCGGATTTCGCATGGTGAGACACCGTGCCTGTGGCGGACGCAGCACAGCCCCCGGAAGTGGCTTCCGGGGGCTGTGCGAAAGGTTCATCAGCGGTCCGACCGCCTGCGCGAGGATCCGGTGTCAGCCGGTGCGTCGGCGGGCAGATCTTCGGCGGGGCCCTCGGGTCCGAGCTCCGCTGCCTCGGTCGGGGCGGACGCGGCCGCGCCGTCGTCACCGACCGGGGGCGGCGGCGGATCCATCCGCCCGAAGCGGAACCACAGCCACACGCCGAGGAGGAAGACGAGGAGGGAGACCCAGGTGTTGACCCGCTGCCCGAGGATGTGGTTGGCCGAGTCGGTGCGCATGTTCTCGATGACGATGCGACCGATCGGGTAGCCCATCACGTAGGCGGCGAAGGTCTGGCCCGACCGGAGCTCGAAGCGCCGCCCCAGCCAGAGGAGGAAGGCCGCGAGGACGAGGCACCAGAGCGCCTCGTAGAGGAACGTCGGGTGGAAGTAGCCCTTGACGACGGGATTCCCGGCCGCATCGACCACGGCACGGCCCGCGCTCGTGTCCCACTCGTAGATCTTGAGCCGCCACGGCAGGTCGGTCGGCGCCCCGTAGATCTCGTTGTTGAACCAGTTGCCGAAGCGACCCATCGCCTGCGCGATGGCGAGGCCCGGAGCCGCGGCGTCCACGAAGTCGCGGAAGGAGACGCCGTTCTTGCGGCAGCCGATGAGGGCGCCGACGGCCCCGAGCGCCACCGCACCCCAGATGCCGAGCCCGCCCTCGTAGATCTTGAAGGCGTTCCACGGGTTGCCGCCCTCGCCGAAGTACGGCTGGGGCGTCGTGATCAGGTGGTAGAGACGCCCACCGATGATGCCGAAGGGGACCGCCCAGGCGGAGATGTCGATGGCGACGCCGTGGCGGTAGCCGCGCGCCGAGAGGCGCCGCTGGGTGAGCCACACGGCGACGATGATCCCCGCGAGGATGCACATCGCGTAGCCGCGGATGGGGATCGGGCCGAGGTGCCACACGCCGACCGTCGGCGAGGGGATCTCGGCCGGGAGCCCGCTCTGCAGCTGGGTCGTCACGAGCGACGGTATGCCGCTCAGCCGGCTCATGCGCGTGCCCGACGGACGCCGTCGGCGAGCTCGGCGGCAAGCTCGCCGAGCGCCTTGAGCCCGGCCTCGGGAGTGGGTGCCTCGGTGAGGCAGCGCACGAGGGCCGACCCGACGATGACGCCATCGGCGAACCGCCCGACCTCGGCGGCCTGGTCGCCGGTGGAGACGCCGAGACCCACGCAGACGGGCAGGTCGGTCACCGCACGCGTGCGGGAGACGAGCTCGTCGGCCGCCTCACCGACGCTCGCGCGGGCGCCGGTGACCCCCATGACGGCGGTGGCGTAGACGAACCCGCGGCACTGCGCCGTCACTAGGGCGAGCCGCTCGGGGGTCGAGCTCGGCGCGACGAGGAAGACCTTGTCGAGATCGTGCACGTCGGCGGCAGCGATCCACTCGGCGGCCTCGTCGGGGATGAGGTCGGGCGTGATGAGGCCCGCACCACCCGCATCGGCGAGGTCGGCGGCGAACCGCTCGACGCCGTAGTGGAGCACGGGGTTCCAGTACGTCATGACGAGGGCACCGGCTCCATTGCCCGACACCGCACGGGCTGCGGTGAAGATGTCGGAGAGGCGGACCCCGCCGGCGAGCGCGCGGACCGCGGCGTCCTGGATGACGGGGCCGTCCATGACCGGGTCGCTGTAGGGGACGCCGATCTCGACGATGTCGACGCCGTTGTCGACGAGGACCTCCATCGCCTCGACGGAGCCCGCAACCGTCGGGAAGCCGACGGGGAGGTAACCGATGAGCGCGGGCCGGCCGTCGGCCCGGCAGCGCTCGATGATCGGACCGACGCTCACTGGTGCTCCCCCATACCCTTGGCCCCGCTCGTGATGTCGGTCGAGCTGTCGTGGAGGCCGCTCGGACGCGGGCCGGGGCGGTCGTCGCCCTGTGCCGGAGCCCCTGTGCTGTCGATGAGGCCGAACCACTCGGCCGCCGTGTGGACGTCCTTGTCGCCGCGTCCGGAGAGGTTGACGAGCAGGACCGCCTCGGGCCCGAGCTCGCGTCCGACCTGCATGGCCCCGGCGAGCGCGTGCGCGCTCTCGATGGCGGGCAGGATGCCCTCGGTCCGGCAGAGCAGGCGGAAGGCCTCCATCGCCTCGACGTCGGTCACGGGCCGGTACTCGGCCCGGCCGCTCTCGAGGAGGTAGGCGTGCTCCGGCCCCACGCTCGGGTAGTCGAGCCCGGCCGACACGCTGTGCGAGTCGATCGTCTGGCCGTCGTCGTCCTGCATGAGGTAGGTGAAGGCGCCGTGGAGGACACCGGGGACTCCGGTGGAGAACCGCGAGGCGTGCTCGCCCGAGGCGATCCCGGAGCCGCCGCCCTCCAGCCCGATGAGGCGGACCGACGTGTCGTCGAGGAAGCGGTGGAAGATGCCCATCGCGTTGGACCCGCCCCCGACGCAGGCGAGGACGGCGTCGGGCAGGCGCCCGACGAGGTCGAGCATCTGGGCGCGCGCCTCGACCCCGATGACCCGGTGGAAGTCACGCACCATCTCGGGGAAGGGGTGCGGGCCGGTCACCGTGCCGAGGACGTAGTGGGTCGTCGCGACGTTGGCGACCCAGTCCCGGAAGGCCTCGTTGACGGCGTCCTTGAGCGTCTGGCTGCCGTGCTCGACGGCGACGACCTCTGCGCCGAGCAGGCGCATCCGGGCGACGTTGAGCGCCTGGCGTTCGGTGTCCTTCTTGCCCATGTAGACGACGCACTCGAGGCCGAGCAGGGCTGCCGCCGTGGCCGTGGCGACGCCGTGCTGACCCGCCCCGGTCTCGGCGATGACGCGGGTCTTGCCCATGCGCTTGGTCAGCAGGGCCTGGCCGAGGACGTTGTTGATCTTGTGGGAGCCGGTGTGGTTGAGGTCCTCGCGCTTGAGGATGACCCGGGCCCCGCCGCAGTGTTCGGCAAAGCGGGGCACCTCGGTGAGGATGCTCGGGCGCCCGGTGTAGGTCCGGTGGAGCCGCTCGAGCTCGCCGACGAAGGCGGGGTCGATCATGGCCTTCTGCCTGACCTCGTCGAGCTGCTCGAGGGCGGGGATCAGGGCCTCGGGGACGTAGCGTCCGCCGAAGGCGCCGAAGCGCCCGGGTGACTGCGTGCTGGCCGGGACGGTCATGCTCACTCCTGCCCGGTGGTTGATCGGATGTCGGCGGCGGCCGCGATGAACGACCGGACCGCCTCGGTGGGGGCGCCGCCGGTCACGAGGGCCTCGCCGACGAGGACGGCGCCGGCACCCGCCCGGACGTAGTCGACGACGTCGGCGGGACCCGTGACACCGGACTCCGCGACGGCGACGACGCCGGCCGGGACCCTCGGAAGGAGGTCGGTGACGGTGCGCGGATCGACCTCGAGGGTCTTGAGGTTGCGGGCGTTGATGCCCACGAGCGCCGGGTCGAGCGCGAGCGCCCGGTCGAGCTCGTCTGCGTCGTGGACCTCGATGAGGGCGGTCATCCCCAGGTCGCGGGCCTGGTCGTTAAGGTCGCGCATCAGCGCGTCGTCGAGACCGGCGACGATGAGCAGCACGAGGTCGGCCCCGTGGGCCCGCGCCTCGGTGACCTGGTAGGCGTCGACCATGAAGTCCTTGCGCAGGACCGGGATGTCGACCGCTGCACGCACCGCATCGAGGTCGGCGAGGCTCCCGCCGAAACGCCGCTCCTCGGTGAGGACGCTGACGGCGCTCGCCCCACCCGCGGCATACGCCCGCGCAAGACCCGCCGGGTCGGGGATGTCCGCGAGCGCGCCCTTGCTCGGGCTCGACCGCTTGACCTCCGCGATGACCGCGACGCCCGTGGCGGCGCGGAACGCGGGCATGGGGTCGAGGGCGGGCGCGATGGACACGGCCCGGGCCTCGAGCTCACGCACCGGCGTCACGGCGCGCCGACGCGCGAGATCCTCGCGTACGCCGCTGATGATCCCGTCGAGAACGGTCGTCACCGGGCTCAGCTCTTGCCGAAGGTCTGGGTGCCCATCTCGTCGGGGGCGTCGACGACCGGGCCGGTCTGGGTGTGGCCGGGCTTGTTGCCGTAGCCGGCCATGGACAGGACCTTGCCGGCGACGGCGCCGAGGACGATGACGACCGCACCGACGATGCCGAGGGCCATGCTGGGCAGGAGCACGGCGACGGATGCGATGGCCGAGCCGAGCAGGATGATCCCCACCGCCGTCCACGCTGCGACGCTGTGTCCGTGGTCCTCGTGCTGCTCTTCCATGGGGTCCTCTCTCGTCTGCTCGGCCCCGAGTCCTGGGGAGCCGTCTGCCGTCATTCTGTCAGGTCTCGTCGGGAGCGTCGCGCAGGGTCGGGTCGCTTCCCTCGCTCAGCTCGTCCCATGCTGTGCGGACCTCGCCGCGGGGGCCGCTCTCGGGTCGGGTCCCGCGTTCGTAGCGGCCCGACAGCCCTGCCCACGAGCGGCTCGACACGGCCGCGGCCACCGCCCCCACGCAGAGCAGGACCGCATCGACGACCGCAAGCCACGCCCAGACGGTCGTGCTCCCGGTTGCGGCCGGAGCGGTCGTGCGGGCCAGCTCGCGGGCCACTGCGTCGGCGACGGTCTGGACCGGCCGGAGCGCAGGCAGCAGGGTCAGCACCAGCGCCCCGAACGCCGCGATGACGAGGACGGTGCCCGAGACCGCACGGATGACCCGGCCCCCGGTCATGAGGCCGAGGAGCGCGACGATCGTCACCACGGTGAGGCCGACGACTCCGGGTGCGGCCGCGCCGCCGCTCACCTGCGTGGCGCCCATGCTGAGCACGTCCTTGGCCTCGCCGACGGCCCACGGGCGGGTCGACAGCCCGAGGAGGAGCAGGGCCGGGACGAGGACGGCGAGAGCCGCGCGGCGCTTGTCGAGCCTCATCGGACCACCGGCCGCAGGCCCGCCGCCGCCGCGACCGCGCGCAGGGCTGCCGCCGCCTTGTTGACCGTCTCCTCGAACTCGAGGTGCGGGACGGAGTCGGCGACGATGCCGGCGCCGGCCTGGACGTGCGCCAGGCCGTCCTTGACCAGGGCGGTGCGGATCGCGATGGCCATGTCGAGGTCGCCGGCGAAGTCGAGGTAGCCGACGACGCCGCCGTAGAGCCCGCGGCGGAGCCCCTCGTAGTGGTCGATGAGGGCCATGGCCCGCGGCTTCGGCGCGCCGGACAGCGTCCCGGCGGGGAAGGTCGCGACGAGGGCGTCGTAGGCGCTGCGGTCGGGCCGCAGCTCACCGACCACCGTCGACTCGATGTGCATGATGTGGCTGTAGCGGCGGATCGACATGAAGTCGACCGTGTCGACCGTGCCGGCCCGGCAGATCCGCTGGAGGTCGTTGCGGGCGAGGTCGACGAGCATGAGGTGCTCGGCCCGCTCCTTCGTGTCGGCCAGGAGCTCCTCTGCGAGGTGCGCGTCGTGGTCGGGCGTCTTTCCCCGCGGCCGGGAGCCGGCGATCGGATGGGTGATCGCCTGCCGCCCGGTCACCTTGATCAACGCCTCGGGGCTCGACCCGACGATGTCGTAGGACGACCCGTCGGGGTGCGGCAGCCGGAGCAGGTACATGTAGGGGCTCGGGTTGCTCACCCGGAGCGCCCGGTACACGTCGAGCGAGTCGGCCGGGCACGGGACCGTGAAGCGCTGCGAGACGACGATCTGGAATGCCTCGCCCGCCCGGATGGCCTCCTTGGCGTCCTCGACCATCGACTCGAACTGCTCCTGGGTGTGGCTGCTCACGGGCTCGCTCACGGCGGGCTCGATCGTGGCCACCGTGCTCGGTGCGGGCGCCGCGAGCTCCTCGGTCATCCGGTCGAGCCGGGCCACGGCGTCGGCCCACGCGTCCTCGATGCGCTCGTCGGTGGCGTCGTGGTTGACCGCGTTCGCGACGAGCAGGAGGGAGCCGTCGCTGTGGTCGAAGACCGCGAGGTCGGTGGCGAGCATCATGGCGACCTCGGGCACGCCGAGCTCGTCGCGGCCCTCGTCGGGGACCGCCTCCCAACGGCGCACGGCGTCGTAGGTGATGGCGCCGACGAGGCCGCCCGTCAGCGGCGGCAGTCCCGCGATGCGCGGCGTCGCGAGCGCGGCGACCGTGTCGCGGATGGCGGCCGTCGGGTCGCCGGCGAGCGGGAGCCCGACGGGCGGTTCGCCGATCCAGTGGACCTGCCCGTCGCACTCGGTCAGCGTTGCCGCGGAGCGGGCGCCGACGATGGAGTAGCGCGACCAGACCCCACCGTGCTCGGCCGACTCGAGCAGGAACGTCCCCGGCGCGTCCTTGGCGAGCTTGCGGTAGACCCCCACCGGGGTCTCGGCGTCGGCCAGGACGCGACGAACGACCGGGATGACCCGCCGGTGCTCGAGGGCGAGCTCGGTGAAGACCTCGAGGCTCGGCCAGGTCCGCCCCCACGCGAGGTCGGCGTGCGGTGCGAGGCTGGCATCGGGTGAGAGTGTCGGGTCGGGCACGGGGACATTGTCGCCCACGTGCCGGCGGCCCGGACCGGCGGCTCGGGTGGCGGGACGGCCCACGAGGGCGACTCCCGGAGGCCACTCACGTGACGTCTCGTGTGATGGCTCACGTGGTGGCTCACGGGAAGACCCCTGCCGGACCGCGGCGCCGCAGCGGCGGGGACCCCAGGGGCGCTCAGCCCGAGGCGCGTTCGGGCTCCCCTACCGCGGCAGGCAGGACGCGCGCGTCGAAGCACGTCCGGTCGCCGGTGTGGCACGCGGCACCGACCTGGTCGACCGTGACGAGGAGCGCATCACCGTCGCAGTCGAGGCGCACGCCCTTGACCCACTGGACGTGACCGCTCGTGTCCCCCTTGCGCCAGTACTCCTCACGGCTGCGCGACCAGAAGGTCACCCGCCCCTCGGTGAGGGTCCGCCGCAGGGCCTCGTCGTCCATCCACCCGACCATGAGCACCTCACCGGTGTCGTGCTGCTGCACGACGGCGGCCACGAGGCCGCGCGCGTCACGCTTCAGCAGGTCGGAGATCGCCGGGTCCAGCTCGGGGGTCGCTTCGCTCACCCGCACCATTGTGCCGCCCCCACCCCCGCGGTCCGGACGGGCCGTATGCCGTCGAGCCGGCTCAGCCGCAGGCCGCACGGCCGCGGGGGCGCCCGCCAGCGTGTCCCGGGGACGGGCCCCCCGGCATACGGGACGAGAGGTGCGGCGGTCAGACGGCCTGCTGCTGCGCCACCCACGAGTCGTGAAGCTTCGAGTAGACCCCGCCGAGCCGGACGAGCTCGCTGTGGGGGCCACGCTCGACGATGCGCCCGGCGTCGACGACGATCACCTCGTCGGCGGCCTGGGCCGTCGAGAGGCGGTGCGCGATGGCGATCGAGGTGCGCCCGCGGGTCAGCGAGTCGAGCGCGCGCTGGAGCCGCACCTCGGTGCTCGGGTCGACGGCCGAGGTCGCCTCGTCGAGGACGAGGAGGTCGGGGTCCGCGAGGTAGGCCCGGGCGAGGGCGACGAGCTGGCGCTCCCCCGCCGAGAGCGACTCGCCGCGCTGCCCGACCTCGGTCATCAGCCCCAGCGGCATCGTCGCGACCCACGGCGCGAGCCCCAGATCGGCCAGGGTGCGCTCGACATCCTCGGTGCTCGCCTCGGGACGACCGAAGCGCACGTTGTCGAGCAGCGTGCCCTCGAAGAGGAAGCCCTCCTGCGGCACGAGCACGACCCGCTGGCGCAGCGACGAGAAGCGGATCGTGTCGAGGTCGGTGCCGTCGAGGAGGACACGGCCCGAGGTGGGGTCCATGAGCCGCGTCAGCAGCTTGGCGAGCGTCGACTTGCCCGAGCCGGTCTCACCGACGATCGCGACCCGGCTGCGCGGGGCGATCGTGAGGTCGATGTCGTGCAGCACCTGCTCGCCGCCCGGGTAGGAGAAGCCCACGCCGCTGAACTGCACGGTGATCGGACCTCGCGGCAGCTCGACACCGTCGTCGGCTGGGTCGGAGACGTCGGCCGGGGTGTCGATGATGCCGATGACGCGGCGCCAGCCGGCGACGGCGTTCTGCATCTCGTTGAGGATCTCGGTGGCCTGCTGGACCGGCATGGTGAAGAGGTTGACGAGGAAGAGGAAGGCGAGCAGCTCGCCCAGCGTGAGCCGGCCGTTCACCGCCAGCACGGTGCCGACGACGAGCACCACGGCGGTCGTGAGACCCGAGACGAGCTGCCCCGACGTGAAGGCGACGACGGAGCGCGCCTGGGCGCCGATGGCGGCCTTGCGGTGCGCCTCGACGGAGGCGTCGATGCGCGCCGCCGTGCGGTCCTCGACACCGTAGGCGCGGATCGCCTGGGCGCCGACGACCGCCTCGGAGATCGCGCCGAGCATGTCGCCGACCCGCTCGCGCACCTTCGTGTAGGCCTGCCCGACGATGCCCTGGAACCTGCGGATGATGATGAAGAGCGGCACGAAGCACAGCCACACGACGAGGGCGAGCGGTGGGCTGTAGACGACCATGAGCACCGTCGCGAGCGTGATCTGCGCGACGTTGATCATCAGCATCAGGCCGCCGAACTGGACGAACATCGAGATCGTGTCGACGTCGGACGTCACGCGCGAGACGAGCGAGCCGCGGCGCTCGGTGTTCTGAGTCAGCATCGCGAGGTCGTGGATGTGGCGGAACGCCTTGAGCCGCAAGGTCGACAGGCCGTTCTCGGACGCGCGGAAGAGTCGCACGTTGACGAAGTTGGCCGAGACCGCGGTGACGGCGACGCCGACGAGCGCGACCCCGATGTAGACCGCCACCACTCCCGCGTCGGGGCCACCTGCGGCGAGGATGCCCTCATCGGTGATCCGCTGGACGACGAAGGGCACGAGCACCCGTCCGAGGGTCGAGAGCACCGCGAGGCACACGGTGACCCAGATGCCCCTGCTCAGCTCGGGAGACAGCTGCAGCCCACGCTTGAGGGTGTCGCCGGTCGACATCTCCTTGCCCGTCGCGACCCCGTGGTGCTCGACGAGGGCCTGGGACCGCATGCTCATCGCGACACCTCCTCGACCCGGTCACGCCGCGTCTCTCCCTCGGTGTAGTCGTCGTCGAAGTCGGCGCCGATGTCGTCGTCCTCGCTCGCGAGCGCTGCCCGCTCGGCCGCCTCGCGGGCGTATGCCGTCACGAGCCGTTCGTAGCCGGCGCACCGTTCGAGCAGCTCGGCGTGCGTGCCGTGGTCGAGGACGCGGCCGCCCTCGAGGTAGACCACCTCGTCGGCGAGCAGGATCGTCGCCATCCGGTAGGCGACGACGACAACCGTCGTGCCGGAGCTCGCCTCTCGCAGGCGGGAGAGGATGGCCTGCTCGACGCTCGGGTCGACCGCCGACGTGGCGTCGTCGAGGATGAGCAGCTGCGGCTCGCGGATGATGGCCCGGGCGAGGGCGATGCGCTGGCGCTGGCCGCCGGAGAGGCTCGCGCCGCGCTCGCCGACGTGGGTGTCGAGGGCTTCGGGCAGTCGGTCGACGAAGCCGGCGCCCTGTGCGACGTTGAGGGCGCGCCACACGGCCTCGTCGTCGTGCGGGGCACCGAGTGTCACGTTGCCGCGCACGCTGTCGTCGAACATGAACGTCTGCTGGGCCACGAGGGCGGCGACCTCGCTGACGCCGCCCCGGCGCACCTCGCGCAGGTCGATGCCGTCGACGAGCACCGCACCGGTGTCGGGGTCGACGAGGCGCATCATGAGGTTGGCCAGCGTGGACTTGCCGCTGCCGGTGGGCCCGACGACGGCGACCGTGGCGCCGGGGGCCACGTCGAGCGTCACGTCGACGAGGGCCGGGTTGTGGTCGATCTCGCCCGACTCGCTCTCGATCTCGTAGGCGTAGGCGAGCTGCTCGGCCTGCAACCGGCTCGAGCGGCCGTGCGGCAGCGAGCGGTCGCCGTAGGTCATGCTGCCTTCGGCCTCGAGCACCGCCGACACGCGCTTCCAGCCGACGACGGCGCGGGGCAGCTCGGCCAGCACCCACCCGAGTGCGCGCACCGGGAAGGCGAGGATGGAGAAGAGGTAGGCGACCTGGACGACCTGGCCGGCCGTGAGGTAGCCGCTGCTGACTCGAAGGGTGCCGACGAAGAGGACCGCGAGGGTGCCGATGGTCGGGATCGCCTCGATGGCCGGGTCGAAGCGACCGCGGGTGCGGCCGACCTCGATGTTGGCGTCGCGAAGCGCGTGGGTCACCTCGCGGAAGCGCTCGGCCTCGTGGTCCTCGCGCCCGAGCGACTTGACGATGAGCGCGGCCTCGAAGCTCTCGTGGGCCACCTCCGAGACGTCCGCCCGCAGCTGCTGGGCCAGGGTCACCTTCGGCGACATGGCGCGCTGGAAGGCGACGTTGGCGAGGAAGAGCATGGGGAAGACCGTGAGCCCGACGACGGCCAGCCACGGGTCGATGAACATCATCTGCACGATGCCGAACGCGAGCATGACGACGACGCCGAGCGCCATCGGCAGCGGCGCGAAGACGTTCCACGTCGCCTCGACGTCGGCGTTCGCATTGGAGAGGAGCTGGCCCGACGGGTGTCGGTGGTGCCACGACAGCGGCAGCCGGAGGTACTGGCGCGTCACCTTCTGGCGGTACATCGCGCCGAGGTTGAACATCGCAACGCCGCCGGCCAGCCGTCGCCCGATGACGCCGATGACGGTCACGAGGACGACGATGGCCATCACGCCGCCGATGGTCCAGAGCTGCTGGGGCGTGACGGTGCCCGCCGCGATCGCCGGCGAGATCTCGTGCTCGACGACCCACCCGATGGTCCAGGCCGTCATGCCGGTCATGACGCCGTAGATGACGCTGCCGAGGACGGCGAGCGAGAACCACCGCGGCTGGCCCTTGATGCCACGGGCGATGACGGACAGGCCTTCTCGAAGCGTTGAGGTGGCAGGGCTGGTCACGTGTCTGGCTCCCGGGGGTCGACGTGGTGCGCACGGTCTTGTGAACGACCATCAAGACTCTCACGGACCACCGACACCGATCCGACCGGGCGCATCCGACGGTCGCTCAGGCCTCGAAGGCCGAGCCGCCCCCGTGCCCCTGGCGACCGGGGCTCGAGGACGTGCTGACCCAGTAGCGCCGGAACCCGCCGTTGACGTCCTCGAGGACACCACCGGCCCCTTCGATCGTCCGCGCCGAGGCGACGTTGTCCTCCTCGCACGTGACGAGGACGGCCTCGATGCCCCGCCGGGCGGCGAGCGCCAGGGCCAGCCCGAGCGCCGCGCGGGCGACACCCCTGCGTCGGGAACCCGGCTCGACGGCATACCCGATGTGACCACCCGTCGCGCGGAGGAACGCGTTGAGCTCGTGGCGCACGGCGATGGTGCCGACGACCTTCCCGTCCTCGACGATCCAGCGGTTCGAGCTCGGCACCCGACCCTCGGGCAGGTGCGCCCCGGGCCGCTCCAGGTGCCCGAGCCAGTCGACCCAGAGCCCGAAGGCGTCAGCGTCGCGCAGGACCTCGCGGTCGGAGGGTCGGTAGCTCGACCCGTGGATCGTCTCGTCGCCGAAGGCGTCCACCATCGCCCACCACGAGTCGGCGAGATCGACGGTCGGCCGGACGAGCTCGATCATGGTTCGACCCTATGCGTGCCCGGGGCGGCCCTCCACCCCGGACGATCCGCAGCCCTCCTGAGAGGATGCGGTCATGACACGCCACGCGAAGTCCGAACGACTCCTGCTCTGCGACGAGCTCGACCGCATCGGTCCCGACGCGCCGACGCTCTGCGAGGGCTGGGACACCGCCGACCTCGCGGCCCACCTCTACATCCGCGAGCACCGGCCCGACCTCGAGGCCGGCCGGATCGTCCCCTTCCTCAGCGACCGGCGCGATCGCGAGCAGCACCGGATCGCCGACGCCGACTTCCCGGGGCTCGTCGCGCGCGTGCGCGCCGGTGCCCCCGCGTGGAACCCGATGTCCCGCCCCCGCATCGACGAGCTCGCCAACCTCATCGAGTTCTTCGTCCACCACGAGGACGTCCGACGCGCCCAGCCGGGCTGGACAGCCCGCCGGCTTCCCGCCGACCTCGAGCGGGCGCTCTGGACGGCCATGCGTCGCAGCGCCCGGCTCATGTACCGCAAGGCGCCCACGGGGATCGTCCTCATCGCCCCGGGGCTCGGTCGGTATGCCGCGAAGCTGCCCGACGCCCACGGCACCGTCATCGTGCGCGGCGAACCGGGCGAGCTCATCCTCTTCAGCTACGGCAGGACCGACGTGGCGAAGGTGTCGCTCGAAGGCGAGCCTGACGACGTCGCCGCGCTCCGCGGCTCGAAGCTCGGGATCGGCTGACCGACCGGCCAACGCAGCGCGAAGGACCCGGCCGCGCCCTCAGCGGACCGTGACGCCGGCGGCGCGCAGGGCCTCCTTGACCTCGCCGACAGTCAGCTCGCGGAAGTGGAACACGCTCGCGGCCAGGACGGCGTCGGCCCCGGCCTCGACGGCGGGCGCGAAGTGCTCGACCCTGCCCGCCCCGCCGCTCGCGATGATGGGGACGGACACGGCGGCCCGCACCCGGCGGATGAGCTCGAGGTCGTAGCCGTCCTTGGTGCCGTCGGCGTCCATCGAGTTGAGCAGGATCTCGCCGGCCCCGAGCTCGGCGGCCCGGGCGCACCACTCGATCGCGTCGAGGTCGACCGGGGTGCGGCCGCCGTGGGTCGTCATGACGAAGTCGCCGGTCGGTCGGCCGTCGTCGCCCAGGCGTCGGCGGACGTCGGCGGACAGGACGAGGACCTGCGCACCGAACCGCCCCGCGATCTCCGAGATCAGCTCGGGCCGCGCGATGGCCGCGGTGTTGACGCCGACCTTGTCGGCACCCGCGCGCAGGAGCCGGTCGACGTCGTCGACGGAGCGCACTCCCCCGCCGACGGTGAGCGGGATGAAGACCTGCTCGGCGGTGCGGCGCACGACGTCATAGGTCGTCTCCCGGTCGCCGCTGCTCGCCGTGACGTCGAGGAAGGTCAGCTCGTCGACGCCCTGCTCGTCGTAGAGCGTGGCGAGCTCGACCGGGTCACCGGCATCGCGGAGGTTCTCGAAGTTGACGCCCTTGACGACCCGTCCGTTGTCGACGTCGAGGCAGGCGATCACTCTCGTGGCAACGGTCATGGGGTCAATGTATGCCGCGAGTAGGGTCGCGCTCATGTGGGACCAGATCGCGAGCCCCGCCGACCCACGGCACGTGGCCGCCGTCGTCGAGCTGGCCCGCCGGGCCGAGCCCGGTTGCGGTGACACCGTCGTCGTCGCGATAGACGGTCGCAGCGGCGCCGGCAAGACGACGCTCGCCGCGGGGGTGGCGCAGGCCCTCGCCGCGCTCGGCACCGTGGAGGTCGTCCACATGGACCACCTCTACCCGGGCTGGGAAGGTCTCTCGGCGGCACCCGGCCTGCTCGCCACGACGGTCCTCGAGCCGATCGCCCACGGCGACCCTGCGGCATACCCCGTCTGGAGCTGGGTTCGGGGCGACTGGGCGGGCACGCGGACCGTGCGACCGTCGCGCTACCTCGTCGTCGAAGGGTGCGGTTCGAGCGTCGGTCCGGCCGGTCCGTATGCCGCCGTGCGCGTCTGGATGGAGGCCGACCGACCGCTCCGGTTCCGTCGCGGCATCGACCGCGACGGCGAGACCTACGAGCCCATGTGGGAGCTCTGGGCCGCGCAGGAGGAGGCCCTCTTCGAGGACGACCGGACGAAGGCGCGTGCAGACCTCGTCCTCGACACATCTACCCTCTGAGGAATGGATCCCGCAGACGCCGGCCCCCGGGACGCGCTCGACACCTCGGACGGCAGACCATCTCGTGACGCCCGCCCCGCGCTGCGCCCCCTGCCTCCGGTCTGGCTCATGGCCCTCGCCCTCGTGGCGGTCGCGGCGAACCTCCGCGTCGCCATCACGAGCGTGCCGCCCCTCCTCGACACCATCTCGGCCGACCTCGGCCTCAGCCACGCGGCGGCCGGCGCGCTGACGACGCTGCCGGTCCTCTGCATGGGCCTCTTCGCGCCGGTCGCGAGCCGGATCGCGCACCGGTTGGGGGCGGTCGCCGCCGTGCTCGCCGCGGCCGCGGCGATCCTCGCCGGGACAGCGAGCCGGTTCGCCGGGGGCAACGTGGTCGTGCTCTATGCCGGCACCTTCCTCGCGGGCGTCGGCATCGCCCTCGCCGGCACCCTCCTCCCCCGCCTCGTCAAGACCTTCTTCCCGCCGGCACGGGCGGGCCTCGTCACGGGTCTCTACATGTTCGCGATGATGTTCGGGGCGGCGCTCAGCTCGGCCGTGTCGGTGCCGCTGGCCGACCGACTCGGCTCGTGGCAGGCCTCGTTGGGGTCGTGGTCGGTCCTCGCGCTCGTCGGGGTCCTCGCCTGGGCTCCCTTCACGCACCGGGCCAACCCGCACCACACGCGCGGCGAGGAGGGGCCCGGCCGCCTGCCGTGGGGACACCCCACCGCGTGGCTCGTCGCGGGCTATCTCGCCCTCCAGTCGTGGTCGTTCTACTCGGCCGTCACCTGGCTCGCGCCGACGTATGTCGAGCTCGGCTGGACCCGGACGTCGGCCGGGTACCTCGCCGCGGTCTTCAGCGGCTCGCAGATCGTCTCCGGGCTCATGGGTCCCGTTCTCAGCGACCGGGTCGCCGACATGCGCCGGCTGCTCCTGCCGGCGGCCCTGCTCGGCATCGTCGGCACCCTCGGCATCCATCTCGCGCCGCTCGCCTCGCCCTGGCTCTGGGCCCTCGTCACCGGGCTCGGCCAGGGTGCAGCCTTCTCCCTCGCCCTCGTGCTTCTTGTCCGGTATGCACGGACCCCGGAGGCGAGCGGGCGCCTCACGGGGATGGCCTTTCTCGTCTCCTACAGCATCGCGTCGGTCGGGCCCCTCGCGATGGGTCTCGTCCGCGACGTCACCGGCGGCCTCTCCCCGGTCTGGCTCATCCTCGCCGTCATCGGCGCCGTGCAGGCGCTCGTCGTCCTCCGGCTGCGGCCCGACCTCGACCGCGTCGACTGACCCCACCGGACCTGACGAGCAGCCGGCACGCCGCCGGCTCAGCGCGATCGCGTCGAGGCTCAGCCGAGCTTGGCGACGGTCAGGAGCACCGCCGAGTCCTCGATCGCCTCGAGCGCGTGCCGAACCGTGGGGACGACGAGCAGGTCGCCCGGCGACCCCTCCCAGGCGTCGTCGCCGGCGACGAGACGGACCCGTCCGACGAGGACGTGGACCGTCGACTCGCCCGGGCTCTCGTGCTCGTCGAGCGTGTGCCCGGCGGCCAGGGCGATCACCGTCTGGCGGAGCACACGCTCGTGCCCACCGAAGATCGTGTCCGCGCTGCGGCCGCTCGGGGCCTGCTTCGCGAGCTTGAGCTGTTCACGGGCGAGGGCGGTGAGCGATGACTTCTCCATGGGACCACGATCGCACCGGGGACGCGCGAGAGCGCGCCGATCTCAGCCCCAGTAGTCGTCGGGCGGCTCGGGTCCCTCGTCGCGCGCACTGCTGGTGCGACGCTCCGTCACGCTGAAACGCCCCCGGTAGAAGAGCATCGGACGGCCCGGCTCGCCGTCCTCGAGCTCGTTCACCCGGCCGATCACGACGTCGTGGTCGCCGGCCACGTGCACCTGCTCGACCGCGCAGTGGACCCGCATGAGCACCCCCGGCAGGTTGGGGCCACCCCGCGCCGACGGCTCCCAGTCGAGTCCCTGGAACCGGGCACCTGACGACGACCCGAACCGGTCGATGAGGTCACGCTGCGCATGCCCGAGCATGTTGACCGTGAAGCGGCCCTGGTCACGCATCCGCGGCCACGAACGCCCCCGGTGATCGGCGCAGAAGAGGACGAGCGGCGGGTCGAGGGACACCGACGCGAAGGACTGGCAGGCGAAACCCACCGGCTCGCCGGCCGACCCGTATCCCGTCACGATGGTGACCCCAGTCGCGAAGTGGCCGAGGGCGTGGCGCATCTGCGCCGGCGTGGGGGCCGTGGTCACGGAGCGTCCTCACTGCCGGAGTCGCCGCGACGGCCGTTGCCCCGGCCGCCGCCGTCGGGGACCTCGCCGAACACCTGCACGAGCGCCGCGAGCCGGGAGGCCTCGTGGTCGGCCGTCTCGCCGTCGGCCTTCTGGATCGCCATGACCGCCACGGTGTCGCCGTCCGCGAGGTCGAGGGTGACCCAGGGGGCGCCGCCGCCGAACTGGACGCCGACGACCTCGGGCCACTCGAGCACCCGGGTCAGGACGAGGTTGCGCACGACGAGCCCGGCGCGGCTCGGCACCGCCATGATCGTCGCGTAGCGCCAGGCGAGGAGGGCGATCACCACCCCGAGCCCGAAGAACATGAGACGGTCACCGAGACCCCATCGGCCGTCGACCTGGGTCGGGATGATGACGGCGATGCCGCCGAAGACGACGAGGGAGGCGACGACGACGCCGAGCGCCACCACCCTCCCCCGCCGCGGGCGGAAGGGGGCGAAGGCGTCCGGCGTCGGGCTCGGCTCGGTCATGGGTCAGAGCCGGCAGGCCGCGATGTCGGTCACGAGGATCGCGCGGGCGCCGAGGTCGTAGAGCTCGTCCATGAGGCGGTTGCGCCCGACGCGGGGCACCATGGCGCGGACCGCCACCCACGCCTCGTCCTGCAGCGGCGAGACGGTCGGCGACTCGAGCCCTGGGGTCAGCTCGCACGCCTTCTCGACGAGCTCGCGCGGGCAGTCGTAGTCGAGCATGACGTAGGTGCGAGCGGTGATGACGCCGGCGAGCCGGCGCTGGAGGACCTCGACGGCCACGGCCTCCCCTGGGCGGTCGCCGCGGATGAGGACCGCCTCGGAGCGCAGGATCGGCTCGCCGAACACCTCGAGCCCCTGGTTGCGCAGGGTCGTCCCCGTCTCGACGACATCAGCGATGCAGTCGGCCACCCCGAGGGTGATCGCCGTCTCGACCGCCCCGTCGAGGCGGACCACCGCGGCCGAGACCCCCCGGCGCTCGAGGTCGGCGCGGACGAGACCGGCATACGAGGTGGCCACCCGCTTGCCGGCGATGTCCTCGACCGTGGCCACGTGACCCGGCCGCCCGGCATACCGGAAGGTCGACCGGCCGAAGCCGAGCGACATGACCTCGACGGCGTTCGAGCCCGAGTCGAGGAGGAGGTCGCGACCGGTCACACCGGCGTCGACCGTCCCGGACCCGACGTAGACGGCGATGTCGCGCGGGCGCAGGTAGAAGAACTCGACGTCGTTGTCGGCGTCGGTGACGACAAGCTCCTTGGCCTCGCGGCGCGTGCGGTAGCCCGCCTCGCGGAGCATGTCGACGGTGGCATCGGACAGGGAGCCCTTGTTGGGTACGGCAATTCGGAGCATGGGAGTTCCTCGGTCCTCAGAGGTGGGCGTAGACGTCGTCGAGCGTGATGCCCTTGGCGAGCATGAGGACCTGCAGATGGTAGAGCAGCTGGCTGATCTCCTCGGCCGTCTCCGTCGTCGACTGGTACTCGGCGGCCATCCACACCTCGGCCGCCTCCTCGACGATCTTCTTGCCGATGGCGTGGACGCCCGCGTCGAGCTGCGCCACGGTGCCTGACCCCTCGGGGCGGGACTCGGCCTTGTCGGCGAGCTCTGCATACAGCTGCTCAAAACTCTTCACGGGCCCCAAGCCTACGGGCCGCACCGGGTCGCCCTTGCCGGCGTTCACGGGGTGGCGACCGCCCGCAGCGCGACGACGGTCGCGACCGCGGCGGAGGCAGCCTCGTGGCCCTTGTCCTCAGCGGATCCGGGCAACCCGGCCCGGTCGAGCGCCTGGGCCTCGTCGTCGCACGTGAGCACCCCGAACCCGATCGGGGTCGCGGCGCGGACCGACACATCGGTGATGCCCGAGGTCGCGGCCTGGCAGACGTACTCGAAGTGCGGGGTGCCGCCACGGATGACGACGCCCAGCGCGACGAGAGCGTCGTACCGCTCCACGAGCGCCGCGCAGGCGACCGGGAGCTCGAACGTGCCGGGCACCCGGACCACGTCGACGTCGGTGACGCCGGCATCGGCGAGCCCGCGCCGCGCGCCGTCGAGCAGGCCGTCCATGACCCGCTCGTGCCACGAGGCCGCGATGACAGCGACCCTCAGGCCGCGGCCGTCGGTGGTGATGGCGGGGGCGCCTTCCTTCATGCCGTCTCCTGGCTGTGCGATGTGGGGTGGGGGTGGGCGATGGGGCGGGAGAGGGCCCGGGTGCGCCCAAGGGCGGCACCGGAGACCGGGATGTCGTGGCCCAGTCGCTCCCGCTTGGTGGTGAGGTAGCTCTCGTTCTCGGCGACCATCGGCCCGTGGATCCGCTCAACGGCGACGACGTCGATGCCGAAGTGGCGCAGCGCCTTGACCTTCTCGGGGTTGTTCGTGAGCAGGACGACCTGGGACACGCCGAGGTCGTGCAGGATCGCCGCCCCGGCGGCATACTCCCGCGCGTCGACGGGCAGGCCCAGTGCGGTCTGGGCATCGACGGTGTCGGCGCCCTGGTCCTGCTCGGCATAGGCACGCAGCTTGTCGACGAGTCCCACGCCACGGCCCTCGTGGCCCCCGAGGTAGACGACGACCCCGCCCTCGCGCCCGACCCGGAGCATCGAGCCCTGCAGCTGCGGGCCGCAGTCGCAGCGCAGCGACCCGAACGCGTCACCGGTCAGGCACTCGCTGTGCAGGCGCGTCAGCACCGCTCCACGGCCGAGCCCCCGCTCGCTGACGAGGGCGACGTGCTCGTCGCCGGTGAGCGTGTCCCGGTAGGCGTGCGCGGTGAAGGTTCCGTGAGCCGTCGGGATGCGCGTCGTCGCGAGCCGTTCGACCCGGTCGAGTCGCTGGCGCCACGCGATGAGCTGCTCGATCGTGATGACCGGCAGGCCGTACTCACGTCCCAGGGCGACGACGGCGTCGTAGCGCATCATCCGGCCGTCGTCGTGGACGAGCTCTCCGATGACCCCGACGGGCGAGAGCCCGGCGAGGCGGGTCAGGTCGACGGCCGCCTCCGTGTGGCCGGGCCGGGTCAGCACACCGCCGGGCTTGGCGCGGAGCGGCAGGACGTGGCCCGGTCGGATGAGGTCACCGGGGCCCGACGCCGGGTCGGCCAGGACCTGGACGGTCCGCAGCCGGTCCGCCGCGCTGATGCCCGTCGTCACGCCCGTGGCGGCGTCGACCGAGACCGTGTAGGCGGTCCGCAGCGGGTCCCGGTTGTCGGCGACCATGAGCGGCAGCTCGAGGCGGTCGGCGACGTCACCCGGCATCGGCGCGCAGAGGTAGCCGGACGAGTGGCGGATCGTCCAGGCCATCCAGTCCTCCGTCGCGGTCTGCGCTGCGAGGACGAGGTCGCCCTCGTTCTCGCGGTCCTCGGAGTCGAGGACGAGGACGGGCCTCCCGGCCTGGAGCGCCTCGAGGGCTTCCTCGATCGTCGCGAGCCCGCTCATGACGCCACCCCCTTCGCCTCCGCGCGGGGGTCGGTGGCGGTGGCCGCGCCGCGCGCGAGGAGACGCTCGACGTACTTGGCGAGGACGTCGACCTCGAGGTTGACCGTGTCTCCGACGCGCCGGCGGCCGAGCGTGGTCAGGTCGAGCGTCGTCGGGATGAGCGAGACGGTGAACATGGTCTCGCCCACCGAGGCCACGGTGAGCGAGACACCGTCGACGGTGATCGACCCCTTCTCCACGACGTACGGGGCGAGCGACGCGGGAAGCGTGAGCTCGACGGTCTCCCAACGGTCTCCCGGCGTCCGGCGCGTCACCGTCGCCGTGCCGTCGACGTGGCCCTGGACGATGTGGCCGCCGAAGCGCCCGTCGGCCGGCATGGCCCGCTCGAGGTTGACCCGGTCGCCCGGCTGGAGCGTGCCGAGCGAGCTGCGCCTCAGGGTCTCGGCCATGACGTCGACGGAGAAGCCCTCGGCGTCATGGTCGGTGACGGTCAGGCACACGCCGTTGACCGCGATCGAGGCGCCGTGCACGGCGTCCGAGACCACGACCGGGCCGGTGATGCGCAGCACGGCGGAGTCGTCGCCGTGGTCGATGCCTGCGACGGTGCCGAGCTCCTCGACGATGCCCGTGAACATGTTCCTTCTCCTCAGTCGTTCGTGCCGGGTGCGGCCCGGCGTGAGCCGCCCCGTGTCGTGCTGTCGTCGGACGGGACGGCGCGGATCCGCACATCGGTCCCGATGACGGTCACGTCCTGCAGGACGAGCCGTCTGATGTCAGTGATGGTCGAGATGCCGAGGTCGGCCACCGCGGTGCGCCCGGCGCCGAGGAGCGCCGGTGCGACGTAGGCGACCACCTCGTCGACGAGTCCAGCCTCGAGGAAGGCCGCGGCGAGCGTCGGGCCACCCTCGAGCCAGAGGTCGCGGACTCCCCTCTCCCACAGGCAGACCAGTGCGACTCGCGGGTCGCGGGTCGTCAGGTGCAGGACCTCCCCGGGGCCTTCGTGGACCCGCGCGTCGACCGGCACCTCGCGCAGCCCCATCACGACCCGAAGCGGCTGGTCGGGGGCCGGTCCGCCCTGCGGCTGGCGGACGGTGAGCCTCGGGTCGTCGGCGAGCAGGGTGCCGGTGCCGACGAGGACCGCGTCGCGGGTCGCCCGGAGCGCGTGGACGTCCGCGCGGGCCGCCTCACCCGTGATCCACTGGCTCGTGCCGTCGGCAGCGGCGCTCCGCCCGTCGAGGGTCGCGGCGAACTTCCACGTCACGAGGGGCCGCCCGAGCGCGATCGTGCGGGTCCACCGCGCGTTGAGGGCCTCGGCGTCGTCGGCGAGGAGCCCGCCTGTCACGTGGACACCCGCGGCGCGGAGCACCTCGGCCCCGCCGGCGGCGGACTGGTTGGGGTCGGGCTGCGCGAAGACGACCTCGACCACCCCCGCGTCGACGAGCGCCTGCGCGCACGGACCCGTCCGTCCCGTGTGGGAGCAGGGCTCGAGCGAGACGTATGCCGTCGTCCCCCGCGCGCGGTCACCCGCGGCCGCGAGCGCTGCCGCCTCTGCGTGCGGCGTCCCCGCGCCCCGGTGCCAGCCCTCGGCGACGAGCGAGCCGTCGGGGCCGACGAGGACGCACCCGACCCGCGGGTTGGGGTCCGGCCACGGCCCGGAGGCGGCGAGCTCGAGCGCCCGCCGCATCCAGGTCGTCGCCCTGTCGTCCACGGCTCAGCCCGCCACCGCTCCGGCGAGGTTGGGCTCGACGTCGGGCTTCTCGGAGCGCGACGCCTTGACCCACTGGGTGAAGCCGTAGATCACGAAGAGGCCGTAGAAGATGTACATGACCGCGGTCGGGACATAGCCGGTGGCGAACCCGAGCGGCACACCGACGAGGTCGACACCGATCCACGCGAGCCAGAACTCGTTCCAGCCGCGGGCCATGGCGTACGTCGCGACGATCGAGCCGACGAAGATCCAGGCGTCGCACCAGAAGAACCACCACTGCGGGGTCCAGAACGGGTTCGGGGACAGGCTCCAGAGCCACGTGAAGGCCTGGTGGACGAGCACGGTCCCGAGGAGCCAGAAGGCGATGACGGCGGTACGTTCGCGCGCTGTCGCCCAGCGTGGGGTGATCGCGGGCGCCGAGGCGTCGCCGGCGTGGTTGAGCCGGCGCACCTGGCTCCAGCGCCACCAGCCGTAGATGCTCGTCACGATGAAGAAGACCTGGCGGCTCGCCTGGCCGAAGAGCGGCACCCGCTGGTCGGCGCCGAACGTCGCACCGATGTAGACGAAGAAGAGCATGACGTTGGCGACGATGCCGACCGGCCACGCCCAGACGAGCCGGCGCATGCCGAGCCAGGCCGACGCGATGCCGATGAGGACGCCGATGAGCTCGAGCCAGTGGAGCTGGTACTGGCCGATGGGGATGGCGGCGTCGATGACCTGTTGGAAGACGTTCTTCGACTCGGCCGCGGTGATGAGATTCACCATGATGATGTTCGTCCTTGAGTTCGTGTCTTACAGGGACGAACTCCGGGGATCCCACAGGTCGCGCCGTCGGGTTCGACGACGTCCGAGGACGCCGAGCACCGGCCGCGCTGGCCTGCTTCGTGCTGCCTCCCATCCGGACTTTCACCGTCGGTCCTGGAGTTTCACCAGGTCAACCGGCCGCTGGATGCGGTCGGGTCGCGGACTGTAACCGCCGGTTCGGAATTACACCGACCCCGGAGCACGTAGAGCCAGTATGCCACCAGCCCGGCGCAACGCCGATCAGTGCGCGTGCGAGGTCACCAGCGCGCGGAGCTCGTCGACCGCGGCGGCGGCGTCCTCAGCCCCGTAGACGGCCGACCCCGCGACGAAGACGTCGGCACCGGCCTCCGCGCACTGCTCGATCGTGCTCGCGCTCACGCCGCCGTCGACCTGGACCCAGATCTCGCCCCCGTGCCGCCGGACGGCCTCGCGCACCTGCTTCACCTTCGGCATCTGGTCGGCCATGAAGGACTGGCCACCGAAACCCGGCTCGACGGTCATGACGAGCACCATGTCGAGCTCGGGGAGAAGGTCCTCGTAGGGCCCGAAGTCGGTCGCCGGCTTGATCGCCATCGCGGCCCGCGCACCCGCGGCGCGAAGGGTCCGAGCAAGCCCCCGCGGATCGCGGGCCGCCTCGACGTGGAACGTCACGGACTGGCAGCCCGCCTCGGCGTAGAGCGGCGCCCAGCGGTCGGGGTCCTCGATCATGAGGTGGGCGTCGATCGGGATCGGGCTGACGCGCAGCAGCGCCTCGACGACCGGCAGGCCCAGGGTCAGGTTGGGCACGAAGTGGGCGTCCATGACATCGACGTGAGCCCAGTCGGCGTTGGCGATCCGCTTCAGCTCGGCCTCGAGGTTGGCGAAGTCGGCGGAGAGGATGCTCGGAGAGATCTGCACGCGCCCAGCGTAGTTGGGCAGCGCCCGGGCCTCTGCTGGGGCACGATGACCCCATGAGCGACCTGACGGACTGGGCCCGTGGCAGCCACACAGCAGGTTCGACGACCCACGACACGTACCGCCGGGGCGTCGGCCCGGGCGTCATCGTCGTCCACGAGATCCCCGGGATCTCGCCCGAGGTCATCGCGTTCGCCGACGAGGTGGTCGACCGGGGCTTCACGGTGGTGATGCCCCACCTCTTCGGCCGCCCGGGGGCACCGGCCACGACCGGCGAGGTGCTCCGGACGATCGGGGGGCTCTGCATCAACCGCGAATTCACCATGCTGAAGGCGGGAGTCACGGCGCCCGTCGCTGACTGGCTGCGCTCGCTCGCCCGGACGCTCCACGCCGAGCTGGGGGGACCCGGGGTCGGCGCGCTGGGCATGTGCTTCACCGGCGGGTTCGCCCTCGCGATGATGGTCGACGACTCGGTCGCCGCGCCGGTCGTCGCCCAGCCGTCGCTCCCGGCTGCCGTCGGTCGCCGCCGGGCCGCCGACCTCGGGCTGAGCCCCGCCGACCGCGAGACCGTGCGCGACCGCGCCGCGCACGGGTGCGCGGTACTCGGGGTGCGCTACCGCGACGACCCCGCGACCGGCACCCGGTTCGACACGCTGACCTCCGAGCTCGGCGACCGGTTCATCCGCGTCGAGCTCGAGGGCAAGGGTCACGCGACCCTCACGGCACACCGGCAGCAGGTCGCCGTCGACCGCGTCCTCGACTTCTTCGACGAGCGGCTCCGGCGCGCCTGACCCATGCCTGACCCGGGCCTGACCCCGCCCGACCCGGGGCGGACGGCGCGTCAGCGCTTGCGGAGCAGGGCGAAGAACATCGCGTCTGTGCCGTGCACGTGTGGCCACAGCTGGACGTAGGGTCCGTCGCCGAGCCCGCCCAGCGGCATACCGCTCGCGTCGCGGAAGAGCTCGCGCGCGTCGACGACCTCGACGTCGTCGCGCTTCTTGAGGACGTCCTGGACGACGAAACGGGTCTCGTTGAGGTGAGGGCTGCACGTCGCGTAGCCGACAACGCCTCCCGGGGCCGCCGCGTCGATCCCCGAGACGAGGAGCTCACGCTGGAGGCCGGCCAGCGCTGCGACGTCGGACGCAGTGCGCCGCCACCGCGCTTCCGGCCGCCGGCGCAGGGCGCCGAGCCCCGTGCAGGGGGCGTCGATGAGGACGCGGCTGTATGCCGCCGGGTCGGCTTCCCCGATCAGGCGTCCGTCGCCGTGGCGCACCTCGATCGTCGACCCGGCGTCGGCTGCCGCAGCGCGTGCTGCGCTCAGCGTCTGGCGCACGAGGTCGGCACGATGCTCGCTGATCTCGTTGGCCACGAAGGGAATGCGTCGTTCGATGGCGAGCGCCGCGAGGAGCCCGGCCTTGCCACCTGGGCCGGCGCAGAGGTCGAGCCAGCGCTCGTCCGCCGACGCGTCGCTGCTGAGGGGCGCCGCGGCGAGCGCGAGGGCGAGCAGCTGGGAGCCCTCGTCCTGCACGGCCGCACGTCCCTCGCGGACGGCACGGATGGCTCCCGGATCACCCTCGGGGAGGACGGCGCCGACCGGGCTCGTGGAGGAGGGGACGGCTCCGGCCGCGACGAGCTCGTCGAGGGTCGAGAGCCCTGGCCGCGCGACGAGCGAGACCTTCGCCGGGGCGTTGTCGGCCTCGAGGAGAGCGGTCAGGGCACCCTCGACGTCGGCGGCCGTCGCTGCCCCGTGCCCGATGAGCGCGGCGCGGAGCGCCTTCGCGACCCACGCCGGGTGGGACGTGCGCAGGGCCAGTGCCTCGACGGGGTCGGTGATCCCCGACGTGACGATCTCGACCCACTCCGCGAGCTCGCGCTCACTGATCCGGCGCATGACGGCGTTGACGAACCCCGAGGCACCGGCGCCGTTGACCTGCCGGGCGAGGGCGACGGTCTCGTCGACGGCCGCGTGGGTCGGCACGCGCATGCCGAGGAGCTGGTGGGCGCCGAGGCGGATCGTGTCGAGGACCCTCGGGTCGATGCTGCTGACCGGGCGGTCCGCCGCCCGGGCGGCGATCGCGTCGTAGAGACCGGACAGCCGGGTCGCGCCGTAGACGAGCTCGGTCGCGAAGCCCGCGTCACGGCCGGTGATCCGCTTCTCTCGAAGCAGCTTGGGCAGGGCGAGGTTGGCGTAGGCGCCCTGGGAGATCTCTCTCATGACCGTGTAGGCCGTCAGGCGTGCCGGGTCCGTTCGCCGGGCCCGCTCCGACGGACGCTGGCTCGACCGGTGCTGCGCCGAGCGCTCGCGGGCCGCCGGCCGCTGCCGCTCGCCGCGCCGGCCACCGCGACCGTCGCCTCCCTGTCCGTGGCCCCCGCGTCCACCCTGGCCGGCTGCTCCGGTCTCACTCATCGCCGACCGCCTCTCCGGCCTCGATCCGCGTGCCCCGTGCCCAGTCGGCGGCGGGCATCGGCTTCTTGCCGTGGGCCTGGACCGTGCCGAGCCGCACCGGGACGGTCGCCGTCCCGACGAAGACCGCCTTCTTGGTCACCCCCAGGACGCCCGGGGCGAGAGCGGCCGGTGTGGACGGGTCGCTCAGGTCGGCGAGGTCGACCGGCCCGACCTTGAGACGCTCGCCGCGGAAGGTGGTCCAGGCGCCCGGGGCCGGGGTGCAGCCGCGGACGAGGCGGTCGATGGCGAGCGCGGGCCTGGTCCACGAGATGCGGGCATCGTTGACCTCGATCTTCGGGGCGAGCGAGACGCCGTCAGCCGGCTGGGGCTTGGCGACGAGCTCGCCCGTCTCGATGCCGTCGAGGGTGGCGACGAGCAGTCCGGCGCCGGCCGTTGCGAGCCGGCCCAGCAGGTCACCAGCCGTGTCGCGCGGGCGGATCGTCTCGGTCATGAACCCGAACACCGGACCGGTGTCGAGGCCGCGCTCGAGCAGGAACGTCGAGGCGCCGGTCACCTCGTCGCCGGCCATGATGGCGTGCTGGACCGGAGCCGCGCCGCGCCACGCCGGAAGGAGGGAGAAGTGGAGGTTGACCCAGCCGTGGACGGGGATCTCGAGGGCGGGCGGCGGCACGAGGTTGCCGTAGGCGACGACCGGGCAGGAGTCGGGCGCGAGGTCGCGCAGGGCCGTGAGGAAGGCCGGGTCCTTGGCCGAGGCCGGGGTGAGCACCGGGACCCCGAGCTCCTCGGCGCGGAGCCGCACCGGCGACGCCTCGAGGCGCCGCCCCCGGCCGGAGGGTGCGTCGGGTCGGGTGATGACAGCGACGAGCTCGTGCCGGGAGGCCGCGACGGCATCGAGGCTCGGTACGGCGACATCCGGGGTTCCGGCGAAGACGACCCTCACGTCACATCCCCAGGCCGAAGGTCGAGTGCGGGCTGATCCGGACCTCCGGCGGGTTGTCGGCGAACCACTCGGCCTCGCGGATGGCGCGCATCGCCGCCTTGCGGGCATCCGGGTCGAGCCGGTCGACGAAGAGGATGCCGTCGAGGTGGTCGGTCTCGTGCTGGACGCACCGTGCGAGCAGCTCGGTCCCCTCGAGGACGACGGGCTCCCCCCACATGTTCTGGCCCTTCGCGACGACGGAGAGCGCGCGTCTCGTGTCGACCGTCACCCCGGGGATGCTGAGGCAGCCCTCGGGACCGTCCTGCTCGTCGTCGGACAGGTCGAGCAGGGGGTTGACGAGATGACCGAGGACACCGTCGACCCAGTAGGTGAAGACCCGCAGCCCCACGCCGATCTGCGGCGCCGCGAGGCCGGCCCCCGGCGCGTCGAGCATCGTGTCCTCGAGGTCCTTGACGAGCTGGCGCAGCTCCTTGTCGAAGTCGACCACCTCCGCGGCCGGGGTGCGCAGCACGGGATCACCGAAGAGGCGGATGTCCTTGATCGACACGAAGGGCTTCCTTGGGGTCAGCGAGACGGGCAGGACCATCCTAGGTGTGCCGTGGGGCCCGTCGCCTCCGCCGGTGGGCGGGGGGCGACGGGCCCGCGAAGGGTCAGGCCCGGGCGTCGACACCTGCGTCGACGCCTGAGTCGACCCCTGCGTGGCCACCGTCGTCGACACGGGCCGTGCCCTCGCCCGGCGGCACGTCCCCCGGACGGGAGTCGACAGGCTCCTCGGCGCTGCGGCCCAGGTGGCGGACCGACCCCGAGAGCAGCGCCGAGAGCGAGACGGCGACGAAGAGCAGCGCGCTCACGAGGAGGAGCGCCTCCGTGTCGACGAGCGTGGCGAGCCAGCCGTAGAGGAAGGTGCCGACCGGGATCGCGACGAACGAGCCGAGGGCGTCATAGCTCGACACCCGCGAGAGCACGGCGACAGGGACGTGCTCGTGCAGGGCCGTGCTCCACCCGACCCCGAACACCTCGATCGCCGCCCCGGCGAGGAAGAACCCGAGGGCCAGGGGCCACACCGCGGGCGCAAGGCCGAGCAGGACCATCGGCACGGCGAGCACGCTCGTGGCGATCATGCCCGCCCGGAGCGGATGGGCGAGCCGGAGGCGGAGCATCACGAGGGTCATGAGGACGGTGCCGACCGCCTCTGCGCTGAGGATGAGGCCCCAGCCCGCCTCGCCGATCGCCGGCGTCTGCCTGGCGATGAGCGGGCCCAGCACGCCGACGACCCCTGCGTGGATCGCGTTGGTCACCCCGAAGACGAGCACGATGACCCAGAGCCACTCGCGCGCGGTGAACTCGGACCAGCCCTCACGCAGCTCGCGAACCATCGACGGTCGAGCGGACCGGGCCTCCTCCCCGCGGCTCGGCAGGCGCACCCGCGTCAGGCACAGGATCGCGACGACGTAGGTCAGGGCGTCCACGGCGAGGGCCCAGCCCGGACCGACACCGACGACGAGCAGGCCGGCGACCGCCGGGCCGATGATCCCGAGGCCGCTCCGGCTGAAGGAGAGCAGCGCGTTGGCCTGCTGGAGCCGGGTTCGGTCGACGACGAGCGGGACGATCCCCATCATCGCCGGCATCGTGAAGGCCGAGACCGCCCCGTTGACCCCCTCGATGACGGTGAGCTGGGTCAGGGTCGCGTGCCCCGAGATGATGAGCCAGGCGGCGCTCGCCTGCGTGAGGCAGGTGAGGACGTGGGACACCTGAAGCACGACGATCCGCGAGAAGCGGTCGGCCACGACTCCGCCGACGAGCAGGAAGAGGACCATCACCAGGGTGCGCACGCCGAGGACCTGGGCGAGGGCGCCCGCCGACTGGTCCACATCGAGCACGGCGAAGGCGAGCGCGACCGGCACCATGACCGACCCCGCGGTGGAGACGGTGCGGGCGGTGAAGTACCACGCGAAGCGCGGGTCGCCGAGCGCACCGAGTGAGTCCTTGAGCTTCACGACGGGTCCTCCTGCTCGGTGACGATCGGGAAGGCGGCGATGGAGAGGTTGGCGCGGATCGTGCCCGGGGTCCGCGGCGGCCGTGCGCCGGCGTGGATGAGGCGACTCGCCTGCATGGCCAGGTCTCGGACCTGCTCCCACGTCTCCGGACTGACCCAGAGGTCGGCGTCGGTGAAGTGCGCCGGGCCCCCGGGTTGCTGCCGCTCGGCGAACCGACGCGGGATCGCGTCGGCGAGCACCTGGACGTAGGCCCGCTTGTCGGCGTCGCTCGCGCGAGCCACCTGGTTGGGCCGCTGCCGGTCCCAGGGGTGCCGGTACTTCTTGGCCCGCCCCCCGCGCACCTGCTCCTCCCCCGCGATCACGAGCAGCCCTGCGTCGAGCAGGAAGCGCAGGTGGTAGGACGCGTTGGCCTGGGTGATGCCGAGCTCGCGCGCCACCTCGGCGGCGCTCAGCTCGGCCCCGGTGAGCAGCGAGAGCATCTGGAGGCGAAGCGGGTGCGCCGTGGCCCTGAGCTCGGTGATGCGACTCACTTCCAAAGACATGTTTGGGAGTATGCCGTTGAGCCGGGCCAACCGTCAAGCATGTCTTTGGGGGTCGTCGGCTCTCAGGCTCGCTCGACGGGCTCCACGTCGAACGTGAAGGCCCGGGCCCGGAGCCGCTCGACGAGGACGTCGCCCATGGCGGTCGCGGGCGTCAGCACGCCGGCCCTGGCGGGCAGCCGCTCACCGTCGAAGGCGAGGCAGAGCGCCGACTGACCGAGCATGATGGCGGACCCGTCGTAGCCGGGGTCGTAGTCGGCCCCGACAGTGGTGCGGTATCGGGCGCCGGTCGTGGTCGTCGACCGGATCTCCATGCGGAAGCGGCCCGCAGCTCGCTGTGCCGCCGACGGCCCCTCCCCCGGCTTGGGCAGGAACCGGTCGAGGATCGTCCGCGTCGGCGTGTAGGCCAGCCCGGCCCGACCGGCCCCCAGACCGATCGCCATACCGCCGGCCAGCAGCGGCGAGACCGGGCTCGAGCCGAAATCGACGACCTCGCGATAGCGCAGCGTCCGACCGTAGGACCAGTCGGTCAGGGTGTTGGACAGGCGCACGATGCGAGTGTTGAACGACGCCATGACGAAGGGGCCGCTCCAGCGCCCCGAGGCGGGGTCGCGCTCGACCGGCACGAGCCGGCGCAGGGTCGCCACCGGCCCGGACGGCCGGTCGCGTCCGGTCGACGGCTCCTCCGAACGGCGCGGGCTCAGGCCATAGGGGTCGCTCATGGCCCGGCGGGCGGCGGCATCGGCGCGCGAGGTGATGGCCTCCTGACGACCCGAGTCGATGGTGCCGCCCGAGAGGCCGCCCTTCATCGACCGGACGACCAGCGTGGTGTCGGCGAGGGTTCCCGCCCCGTCGGCGGCCGCCCGCTCGGCGGTGACGAGGACGCCGAGGTCGGAGGGGATGGAGTCGAACCCGCACGCGTGCACGATGCGAGCCCCCGTCTCCCGGGCCCGCTCGGCAACCTCGTCGAGCGACCAGCGGACGAAGAGGAGCTCGCCCGTCAGGTCGGCATAGTGCGTCCCCTGCTCGGCGCAGGCCCGGACGACCTCCTTCCCGTGGACGGCATACGGTCCGACGGTCGAGGCGAGAACCGTCGTCCGGCGCGCGAGGGCCCGAAGGCCCGAGGCGTCGCGGGCGTCGACCTCGACGAGCTCCCACGCCCGGGCCGGAGCGCCCAGCTCGGTCCGCAGCGCCTCGAGCTTGGACCGCGAGCGGCCCGCGAGCGCGATGCGAACCCCCGCGCCTACCTGCTCGGCGAGGTGGGCCGCTGTGAGGGCCCCGACGAATCCGGTGGCGCCGAAGAGGACGATGTCGAGGTCGCGGGAGGCCATGGGCGACACTCTGCCACCCCGGTCCCGCTCGCGTGCCGCAGACGTCGTCGGGATCGGCGACCGGCGTCAGAAGGCGTCGAGCGGGTCGACCCGGACACCGACGACCTCGGGCTCCTTGCGGGCGGAACGGAACGCCCTGAGGGCCATGAGGGCCCGGGTCAGCTCGCCGGTGCGGTCCGGAGCGATGCGCACGAGGGCGTGCCGGTCGACACGCGACTCGGCAGGGCCGTCCCCGGTGCGGCGGGGCGCCGGGAGCGGCATGGGACCGAGCAGCTGGGCGCCGTCGGGGAGGTCGAGCTGGGCCAGGGCGTCCTGGAGCCCGCGGCGTGTGCCCGTGAGCTGCGCCATCCGCACGGCCGGAGGCAGTCCGAGCTCGGTCCGGTCGGCCAGCTCGCGAGCCGCGAGCCACGCGGGGTCCCACCGGACGAGGGCCTCGATCGCCGGGAGGGTCACCGCCTCGGGCGCTCCGCAGAGGACGACGGCCCGCCCGGACCGGGCGAGGGCGGCCGCGGCCGCCCAGCGACGGAGGGACTCGAGCGGCGCGTCGAGCACCGGCAGGTCGAGGCTCGCCCAGGCATCGAGGAGCAGGACGGCCGCATAGCCCCCCTCGGCCACCGGTTCGGCCCCGGGGGTGGCGACGACGAGCGAGGGCTCCGAGCCGACCTGGGCGAGCACCTCCCCCGAGCCCGACGTGTGCACCGGGTAGCCGGGGAAGGCGCGCCCGATCTCCTCCGCCGTCCGCCGCGCACCCGTGACCGACGAACGGAGGCGCCGCGCCCCGCAGTGGCGGCACTCGAAGCTGTCCGGGCCGAGGGTCGTCGCGCACCAGCGGCACGCGGGGACGCGGCCTGAGGCGCCCACGGCGACGGGGCCCTGGCAGCGGGAGCAGCGCACGGGCGTGCGGCACTCGGCACAGCTGAGCGCCGGTTGGTACCCGCGGCGGGGCACCTGCAGCAGCACCGGGCCGTCGTGGAGCGCGTCCTTGGCGACACGCCACGCACGGGAGGGGATGTGGGCGCGGGAGGCGGCACCGTCGCGCTCCTCGTCGAGTCCCTCACCCGCGACGCTGACCCGGGGGGCCGCCGCCCGGACCACCGCGGCGTCAGCCTCCACGGGGACGAGGCGCCCCGCCTCGACCTCCACCTGAATGGCGAGGCTCCGGACGAATCCCCCGGAGAGGACCGCCGCCCCCGTCGCCTCCGCCCGGAGCCCCAGCACTACGCCGGTGTGATGGTACGGAGCCCGGGGCTCGGCGAGCAGGTCGTCCCCGTCGTCCCACCACGCGACGAGCCCGAGGTCGTGCACCGGCGCGAAGGCCGCGGCGCGGGTGCCGATGACGATCCGGACATGGCCGCGGAGCACCTTGAGCCAGGCGGTGTAGCGCGCCTGCGGCCCCTGGTCGGCGGTCAGCCGGACGTGCTGCCCCGGCCCGAGCAGCCTCGTCAGAGCCGTCTCGAGCCGCGCGACGTCACGGTGGTCGGGGACGACGATGACCGAGCCGCGGCCGCCGGCCAGGGCGGTCGCCGCCGCGACGGCAAGGGCGTCCGGCCAGTCGTCGCCGGGGACCTGCCCCGGGAGCGCGGTCCAGGCGGCGGCCGGCGCCTCTCCGGACGCCACCCGGCGCAGCCACGCGGGACCCGCCGGGTAGGCCGCCCACGGCCCAGGTTCAGGAGCCGGGACCTCCGCGCGGGGCGAGGGCTCGAGCGGGAGGTTGCGCTCGGCGGTGGCGTGGCGCCGCGGGACGGCCAGGCGCAGGACGTCACTCAACGTGCCGGCATACCGATCGGCGACCGACCTGCAGAGCCCGAGGACCTCTGGGGTGAGGACCGGCTCCGGGCTGACGACCCGGCGCAAGGGCTGGAGGCGGCCGTCGTGCTCGGCGCGCTCGCGACGCTCGACGACGAACCCGTCGAGCTCGCGTCCGGCGAACCGGACCCGGACGCGGGCACCTGGCACCGCGTCGGCAGCGAGCTCGTCGGGGACGTCGTACTCGAAGACCCGGTCGAGATGGGCGAGAGGCGTCTCGACGACGACGGCAGCGACCGGCCCGGTCACCTGGTCGTGCTCGGGTCGCCGTGCCGTCGTCGTCTCGCCCACGTGGGCGAACCTAGCCTCAGCCGGCGACGGCGGCTCGAAGGGCCTCGACCCGGTCGAGCCGCTCCCAGGTGAAGGCGTTCTCGACACCGAGCGCGTGGGTCCGGCCGAAGTGGCCGTAGGCGGCGGTCGGCTTGTAGATCGGGCGGAGCAGGTCGAGGGCGTCGACGATCGCGGCCGGTCGGAGGTCGAACACCATGCCTATCGCGTCCTGGATCTGGTCGACGGGGACCGTCTCGGTCCCGAACGTCTCGATGTAGAGGCCGACCGGCTGTGCCTTGCCGATGGCGTAGGCGACCTGCACCTCGCAGCGGCGGGCGAGGCCCGCGGCGACGACGTTCTTGGCCACCCAGCGCATCGCGTAGGCCCCCGAACGGTCGACCTTGCTCGGGTCCTTGCCGGAGAAGGCGCCCCCGCCGTGACGGGCCATGCCGCCGTAGGTGTCGACGATGATCTTGCGGCCGGTCAGGCCGGCGTCGCCCATCGGGCCGCCGATCTCGAAGCGGCCGGTCGGGTTGATGAGCGCGCGGTACTGGGAGACGTCGAGGTCGCTGCCGCCCTCGCGCAGCTCCTCGAGGACCGGGTCGATGACGAGCGCCTTGATGTCCGGCTCGAGCATGCCCTCGAGGGAGACGTCGGGGGCGTGCTGCGTCGAGAGCACGACCGTGTCGAGCTTGACGGCCTTGCTGCCGTCGTAGGCGATGGTCACCTGGGTCTTGCCGTCGGGGCGCAGATAGGCGAGCTCCTCGCTCTTGCGCACGAAGGTGAGCCGCTCCGAGAGCCGGTGCGCGAGGAAGATCGGCAGCGGCATGAGCTCGGGCGTGTCGTCACAGGCGTAGCCGAACATGAGGCCCTGGTCACCGGCGCCCTGCTTGTCGAGCGGGTCGACGCCGCCGTGGCGGTTCTCGTGCGCCGTGTCGACGCCCTGCGCGATGTCGGGCGACTGGGCGCCGATCGAGATGGAGACTCCGCAGGTGCGCCCGTCGAACCCCTTCTGCGAGCCGTCGTAGCCGACCTCGAGGATCGTGTCGCGCACGATCTTGGGGATCTCGACGTATCCGGTCGTCGAGACCTCGCCCGCGACGTGGACGAGCCCGGTCGTGACCAGCGTCTCGACGGCGACGCGCGCCTGCGGGTCCTCGCGCAGGATTGCGTCGAGGATCGAGTCGCTGATCTGGTCACAGATCTTGTCCGGGTGCCCCTCGGTGACGGACTCGGACGTGAACAGACGTGCAGGCACTGGTTCTCCCTACCTTGGGTCTCGGCTGCGCGGGTTGGCCGTCTCGGGCGAGAGTGTATCCGTCAGTCGAGCAGCCGCAGGACGGCGTCCAGCACGGCTTCGGCGACGGCGTCCTTCGAGGCGGGGCCCACGGAGACGACCTCGTCGGAGCCGCGCACCATGAGGTGGACGGTGTTGTCGTCGCGACCGAAGGTCTTGTCGGTGCCCACCTCGTTGACGACCTGGAGGTCCGACCCCTTCCGGGCGAACTTCGCGCGGGCGTGCTCGAGGACGGTGCCGTCGGCGTCACCGGTCTCGGCGGCGAAGCTCACGATGACCGGCCGCGCGGAGGACCGGGCGCGACGGTCGGCGACGAGCCCCTTGACGATGTCGGGGTTCTCGACGAGCTCGAGGCGCAGGCCAGGAGTCTCGGACGACTTCTTGATCTTGCTGTCGCTCACCGTCGCCGGCCGGAAGTCGGCCGGCGCGGCGGCCATGACGACCACGTCCGCGTCACGGGCGGCGTCGCGGACGGCCTCCTCGAGCTGGAGCGTGGTCTCGACGGGGACGACCTCGACGCCGTCGGGCGCGGGCAGGGAGACGTTGGCGGCGACGAGGGTCACCGCGGCACCTCGGGCCGCCGCGACCCGTGCGATGGAGTACCCCTGCTTGCCCGACGACCGGTTGCCGAGGAAGCGCACCGGGTCGAGCGGCTCGCGGGTGCCTCCCGCCGACACGACGACCGTGCGGCCCTCCAGCGAGCCGGTCGAGGCGTATGCCGCCGGGCCGGGTTCGAAGGAGGGCGTCGGCGCCGCGTCGGCGGGCGCAGCGGCAGCCGGCGCGTCGACGATGGCCAGGCACGCGGCATACAGCACGTCGGGCTCCGGCAGGCGTCCCGGGCCGGTGTCCTTGCCGGTCAGGCGGCCCTCCGCGGGGTCGATCACGTGAGCCCCGCGAGAGCGCAGCGTGGCCACGTTGGCGCGCGTCGCCGCGTGCTCCCACATCTCCGTGTGCATCGCCGGGGCGAAGACGACAGGACAGCGAGCGGTGAGGAGCGTGTTGGTGAGCAGGTCGTCGGCGATGCCGTGAGCGGCCTTGGCGAGCACGTCAGCGGTCGCGGGGGCCACGACGACGAGGTCGGCGCCCTGGCCGATTCTGACGTGGGGCACCTCGTGGACCGAGGTCCACACATCGGTGCTCACGGGTTTGCCCGAGAGCGCGGCCCACGTCGGCGCCCCGACGAACTGGAGCGCCGCCGCGGTCGGCACGACCGTCACGTCGTGTCCCGCCTCGGTGAAGAGCCGCAGGAGGGAGCACGCCTTGTACGCGGCGATCCCGCCGCTCACGCCGAGGACGACGCGCAGTCGAGTCATCGGGGCGGGTCAGGCCTCGGTGGGGGTGGAGGTGAGCAGTCCCTCGTTGATCTCACGCAGCGCGATCGACAGCGGCTTCTCGTGGACCTCCGTCTCGACGAGCGGGCCGACGTAGTCGAGCAGGCCCTCCTGCAGCTGGGAGTAGTAGGCGTTGATCTGGCGGGCGCGCTTGGCGGAGTAGATGACGAGCGCGTACTTGGAGTCGGCGGCGGTCAGGAGGTCGTCGATCGGCGGCTTGGTGATGCCGATGGGAGCAGCCTGGGTACCGGACACAGTGTTCTCGTTTCGTTCGTGGACGTGGTCTGGGAGTGCGGCCGGCGGCGGCGACGGTCGCACGCGCCAACAAAGGGACTCACCGGCTGGCGCGTCCCGATCTCATCAATGATACGAGTTGTTCGCTGGCGCGACGAACATCGTCGTTGACGATGACCTCGTCGAACTCCGACTTGGCCGCCAGCTCGGCCCGCGCCGTGTCGAGGCGGCGCTCGCGCTCGGCCTCCTCCTCCGTACCCCGTCCGACGAGGCGCCGGACCAGCTCGTCCCAGCTCGGCGGCTCGAGGAAGACGAAGAGCGCGTCGGGCCACGTCTCGCGGACCTGCCGGGCGCCCTGAAGGTCGATCTCGAGGAGGGCGTCCCTGCCCTCGCGGATCGCCCGCTCGACCGGCCCCCGCGGCGTGCCGTACTTGGCCGCTCCGTGGACGACGGCGTACTCGAGGAACTCCCCCGCCGCGACGAGCCGGTCGAACTCGTGGTCGTCAACGAAGTGGTAGTGCACCCCGTCGACCTCGCCGGGACGCGGCTTGCGGGTCGTCATCGACACGGAGAACCAGACGCCGGGGAAGTGCGTGCGCACATAGGCCGCGATCGTGCCCTTTCCGACCGCCGTCGGGCCGGCGAGCACGGTGAGGCGTCCCGGCGCGGGGCGGGTGTCCGTGGCGGAGCCCCCGGTCGTTGACGTCATGAGCGCTCGAAACGGCGGAGCAGGGCCGCCGTCTGGTTGGCGCCGAGGCCCCGGACGCGCCGGGACTCGGCGATGCCCACCTCGGCCATGATCGCCTTGGCCCGCACGCGGCCCACGCCGGGCATCGACTCGAGCAGCTCGGTCACCTTCATCTTCCCGATGACGGGATCGACCTTGCCGTCCTGGATGACCTCGGCGAGGGAGCCGCTGGAGTACTTGAGGCGGTTCTTGACCGCCGCCCGCTCCCGGCGTGCCGCAGCGGCCTTCTCGAGTGCTGCCGCGCGTTGCTCGGGGGTGAGCGGTGGAAGCGCCACGATGACGGTTCTCCTTGGTGCCTGTGGGCGCGCGATGGCGCGCGGGTGGACGCGGTGGTGTTCTCGCCGAACCTAGCGACCCCGACGACCGCGTCGCAACGCGGCCACCGGGTCGCCCGATGCCGGGTGTCAGGAGCCGAGGTCGATGCCGCACGCCGTCCTGGCGTGGCTCTCGATCTTCGTGCCCGCCGACTCCATCCTGGGCATCGCAGCGGTCAGCGCCTTCGCGCCGCCCGACGCCGTCGTCTCGATGGAGCCGATGAAGTCGCCCCAGGCCGGCTTCACCTCGGCGGGAGCCGCCGTCTCGATCCGGTTGAGCAGGGTTAGTGCCTTCGGGAGCCCCTCGCGGTCGCCGATGTTGCCGGTCAGGGTCTGGAGCTCGGCCCACGACGTCTTCAGGGTGGCGCAGTAGGCCGCGAGGTCGCCGGCTGCGGGGGCCGTCGTGGTCGACATGGTCGACGTGGTCGTCGTGGTCGTCGTGGTCGGCGTGGTCGTGCTCGTCACCGCCGAGGCGACCGGTGTGCTGGTGGCAGTCGGCGTGCTACCACCGCTGCAGGCGGCGGCGAGCGGCAGGACCGCGAGGAGGGCGGTGCCGCGGGCGAGGCGGCGGATGGACAGGGTGGTGTGAGTCATGTGGCCCAACCGTAGTGGTCGTCCCGGCACCGCTCGGGCTCACCCCAGGAGCGAGTCCGCGACGCGGCGAGCCTGTGCAGCAAGGACATTCACGTCAGGACCTGCGCCGAGGATCTCCCTGCTCGACGACGCGAGGACCTGTGGGCGAGCCGCGCCGAAGACACGGTCGAGCTCGGCGACCGTCCCGCCCTGAGCGCCGAAACCCGGCGCGAGGATCGGCGTGGCGGCGGCCGCGAGGTCGAGACCGAGGTCGGAGACCGCAGAGCCGACCGTTGCGCCGATGACGAGCCCCACGCCTCCGAGCTCGCCCCTCTCGCGGGCCGGCGCGTTGTCGCGCGTCGCCCCGTCGACGATCGTCCCGGCCACGCTCCGACCCTGCCGCACCGCGTGCTGGACGCCCGCCCCCTCCGGGTTGGACGTGAGGGCGAGGACGAAGACACCCCTGCCGTGCTGCTCGGCGAGGTCGATCGCGGGCCTCAGCGACTCGTAGCCGAGGAAGGGGCTCACGGTGATCGCGTCGGCCGGCGCGACGGCATCGGCGCCGAGGAAGGCTTCGGCGTAGGCGGCCATCGTCGAGCCGATGTCGCCCCGCTTCGCGTCGAGGATGGTCAGGGTGCCGGCCTCGCGCAGCTCGGTGAGGACCCGTTCGAGCACGGCGACCCCGCGGCTCCCGAAGACCTCGAAGAACGCCGACTGGGGCTTGACGACGGCGACCCGGCCGGCGAACGCCTCGACGCACGTGAGCGCGAACCGCTCGAGCCCGGACACGTCATACGCCAGTCCCCACGACTCGACGAGCGCGCGGTGCGGGTCGATGCCGGCGCAGAGCGCGCCATGCGCGTCCATGGCCGCCCGGAGGCGCACGCCGAACCTCGTCATGGTCTCTCCTACCTGTGTCTGTGGGGTCATCGCGGGGGTCGTCGGCGTCATCGCTGGTGCGCCACGCCGACCGCGTCGCCGAAGGAGGCGAAGCCCTTGGACTCGAGCAGGCCCGTGAGCTCGTCGAGCACGCGAACGGGCGCGGCCGGGTCGTTGAACGTCGCCGTGCCGACCTGGATCGCGCTCGCGCCGGCGGCCACGAGCTCGAGCGCGTCGCGACCGGTGCGCACCCCGCCGACCCCGATGATCGGGACGGTCGGCATGACGCCCTCGAGCATGGCCCGGCGAACCTGCCAGACGGCCCGGACCGCGACCGGCCGGATGCCCGGCCCGGACAGCCCGCCCGTGACACCCCCGAGCTGCGGACGCATCCGGTCGGTGTCGATGACCATCCCGAGGAGCGTGTTGATCATCGTCAGGCCGTCGGCGCCGGCGTCGAGGCACGCCGCGGCGATGGCCGTGATGTCGGTGACGTCGGGGCTGAGCTTGGCGAAGACCGGCACCCGCGGGGGCAGCGTCTCGCGCACGAGCGAGATGACCGTCGACGACGCGACAGGGTCGCAGGCGAAGACGAGGCCGCGGTTGGCGACGTTGGGGCACGAGATGTTCACCTCGACACCGACGGCCGCGCCGAAGGCCTCGCTCGCCGCGAGGACCGATGCGACCTCGGCATACTCCTCGCTCGAGCTCCCGGCGATCGAGGGGAGGACCCTAGCGCCGACCGAGGCGAGCCAGGGAAGGTCCTCCTCGACGAAGGCCTTGATACCGGGACCCTGCAGCCCGATGGAGTTGAGCATCCCGGAGGGAGTCTCCGCCATGCGCGGGGTGCCGCGGCCGGACCGCGGCTCGGCCATCACCGACTTCGTCACGAAGGCGCCGAGCTCGGCCACGTCGAAGAAGCGGTGGAGCTCCTTGCCGTTCGCGGCGCAGCCGGAGGCGGTCATGAGCGGGTTGCGGAGGCGTTGCCCGGCGAGGGTGACGGACATGTCGACCATCAGTGACCCCCCACCCTGGGCGCGCCGACGGCGTCATCGGGGACCCGGCAGTGGCCGCCCTCGAAGGCGTCCCAGCGCACCGCGTCACCACGGAACACCGGGCCCTCGACGCAGGAGCGCACCATCCGGGTGCGCCCGTCCGAGCCGACGACGGGCATGACGCATGTCATGCAGACGCCGACACCGCACGCCATCGACTCCTCGACGGCGACCTGCGCGACGGCGCCGTGCGCCGCGGCGATGTCGGTGATCGACCTCAGCATCCCCATCGGTCCGCAGCCGTAGACCATGCCGGCACTCGTCCGCTCGATGATCCCGGGCAGGACGTCGCTGACCCATCCGCGGTGCCCGGCCGAGCCGTCGTCGGTCGTGATGGTGACGCCGTCGCCGCTCCGACGGGCCTCGTCGACGCCGAAGAGCCGGTCCTCGCTCGCGGCGCCCAGGACGAGCTCGACGTGGCAGCCACGCTCACGCAGCGCCTCGGCGAGCCAGAAGAGCGGAGCGCTCCCATAGCCCCCACCGACGAGGACGCATGACGTCGGGTCCGTCGGGAGCGGGAAGGCCTGGCCGAGCGGTCCGATGACATCGACCGTGTCGCCCGGCTGGCGGGAGGTGATCCAGCGGGTGCCGGGCCCCACCGCCGAGACGACGATCTCGACGGTCCCGAGGCCCGTGGCGCTCGTGCCGTCGCCGCCGGTCGGGGTGACCCGGTGGATCGAGAACGACCGGCGCAAGAGGGTCGCGGACGACTCGTCCCCGACGGCGAGGGCGACGAACTGGCCCGGCCGTGCCAGGTCCGCGGCGCCGGGGGCGACGAGCGTCAGGTGCTGGTAGGCGCCGACCCGGCGCGTCCCGACGACCTCGGCGACCTCGTGGGCGACGGCGCCGCGCCGGCCCCCCGCAGTCGTGGAGAGGGCGCCCGTCATGCGACCACCACCGCCGCCGCCTTGCGGCCGTAGAGGTCGAGGTCGCGGGCGTGGTCCTGGAGCGACTTGACCCGCACCTCCTCGGTCAGCTGTGCCTCGATGCCGAGGACGGCGGCCGCGAGGGTCGCGATCGTCGTGATGATCGGCTTGTCGGCGCTCGTCGTGGCGGCCCGGATCGCGTAGCCGTCGGCCCGGGCGTCCTGGCCCGACGGGGTGTTGACGACCATCTGGACCTCGCCGGAGTGGATGAGGTCGACGATCGAGCGCTCCCCCGGCTCCCCGGCGCCGTCCCGCTCGGTGATCTTGCGGACGACGGTCGCCTCGATGCCGTTGCGCTTGAGGACGGCCGCCGTGCCCTTCGTCGCGAGGATCGTGAAGCCGAGGTCGACGAGGCGCTTGACCGGGAAGAGCATCGCGCGCTTGTCGCGGTTGGCGACGGACACGAAGATCGCCCCCGAGCGCGGCAGGCCCGAGCCGCTGCCCTGCTGGGCCTTGGAGAAGGCCGAGCCGAAGTCCTTGTCGATGCCCATGACCTCACCCGTGGAGCGCATCTCGGGCCCGAGGAGCGAGTCGACCGCGACGCCCTCCCTCGTCCGGAAGCGCTTGAACGGAAGGACGGCCTCCTTGCAGGACATGGGGGCGTGGTCGGGCAGCGTGCCGCCGTCGCCGGTCGGCGGCAGGAGGCCCTCGTCGCGCAGCTCCTCGATCGTGGAGCCGAGCATGACGCGGGCCGCGGCGCTCGCGAGCGGGACCCCGGTGGCCTTCGCGACGAACGGCACCGTGCGCGACGCGCGCGGGTTGGCCTCGATGACGTAGAGGATGTCCTGGGCGAGGGCGAACTGGACGTTCATGAGCCCGCGGACCCCGATGCCCTCGGCGAGCTTGCGCGTGGCGACGCGGACCCGCTCGAGCTCGCCGTCGCCGAGCGTGGCGGGCGGCAGCGTGCAGGAGCTGTCGCCGGAGTGGATGCCGGCCTCCTCCACGTGCTCCATGATCCCGCCGAGGTACATGTCCTCGCCGTCGAAGAGCGCGTCGACGTCGATCTCGATCGCGTCGTCGAGGAAGCGGTCGATGAGGATCGGGTGATCCGGCGAGGCCTCGGTCGCCTTCTCGACGTAGGTGACGAGCGAGTCGTCGTCGTAGACGATGACCATGCCGCGGCCGCCGAGGACGTAGGACGGGCGGACGAGGACCGGGTAGCCGATCTCGCGGGCGACGGCGAGGGCCTCCTCGGCACTGAAGGCCGTCCCGTGCTTCGGGGCGATGAGGCCGGCCCTGGCGAGGACCTGGCCGAAGGCGCCCCGGTCCTCGGCGAGGTGGATCGCCGCGGGCGACGTGCCGACGATCGGCACCCCCTCGTCGGCGAGCGCCTGGGCGAGGCCGAGGGGTGTCTGGCCGCCGAACTGGACGATGACGCCGGCGAGGGGCCCCGCCTGCGCCTCCGCGTGGATGACCTCGAGGACGTCCTCGAGCGTGAGCGGCTCGAAGTAGAGGCGGCTGCTCGTGTCGTAGTCGGTCGAGACCGTCTCGGGGTTGCAGTTGACCATGACCGTGTCGAACCCCTTGTCGCGCAGCGCGAAGGAGGCGTGGACGCAGGAGTAGTCGAACTCGACGCCCTGGCCGATCCGGTTGGGGCCCGAGCCGAGGATGATGACCGCGGGCCGCTCGCGGGGCGCCACCTCGGTCTCCTCGTCGTAGGACGAGTAGTGGTAGGGCGTCTCGGCCGCGAACTCGGCCGCGCACGTGTCGACGGTCTTGAAGACGGGGCGCACCCCGAGGGCGTGGCGAACCCCGCGGACGACGGCCTCCGGCATACGGCGGATCGAGGCGATCTGCGCGTCGCTGAACCCGTGGCGCTTGACGAGCCGCAGGAGCTCGGGCGTCAGCTCGTCGGCGTCGGCGAGCATGGCCGCGACCTCGTTGATGAGCTGGATCTGGTCGAGGAACCAGGGGTCGATGCCCGTTGCCTCGTGGACGGTCTCGACGGAGAGGCCACCCCGGAGCGCCTGCTGGACGAGCACAATGCGGCCGTCGGTCGGGACCTTGGCCTCCTCGAGCGCGCGCTCGGCGTGGAGCGTGGTGATCTCGCCCTCCCAGTGGAAGGACGAGCCCTTCTTCTCGAGCGAGCGCAGCGCCTTCTGGAGCGCCTCGGTGAAGCTGCGGCCGATCGACATGGCCTCGCCGACCGACTTCATGGTCGTCGTCAGCGTCGGGTCGGCTGCCGGGAACTTCTCGAAGGCGAAGCGCGGGACCTTGACGACGACGTAGTCGAGCGTCGGCTCGAAGCTCGCCGGCGTCTCGCGGGTGATGTCGTTGGGCACCTCGTCCAGGGTGTACCCGATGGCCATCTTCGCGGCGATCTTGGCGATCGGGAAGCCGGTGGCCTTCGACGCGAGGGCCGACGAGCGCGAGACGCGCGGGTTCATCTCGATGACGATGATGCGCCCGTCGAGCGGGTTCACGGCGAACTGGATGTTGCACCCGCCCGTGTCGACGCCGACCTCGCGGATGACCGCGATGCCGATGTCGCGCAGGCGCTGGTACTCGCGGTCGGTGAGCGTCAGGGCCGGGGCGACGGTGATCGAGTCGCCGGTGTGGACGCCCATGGGGTCGAGGTTCTCGATGGAGCAGACGACCACGACATTATCGGCGTGGTCGCGCATGACCTCGAGCTCGTACTCCTTCCAGCCGAGGATCGACTCCTCGAGGAGCACCTCGGTCGTCGGGGAGTACTGCAGGCCCTGGCCGGCGATGCGGCGCAGGTCGGCCTCGTCGTAGGCGAAGCCGGAGCCGAGCCCGCCCATGGTGAAGCTGGGACGCACGACGACCGGGTAGCTGAGCTCCTCCGCCGCGGCGAGGCACTCCTCCATCGTGTGGCAGATGACCGAGCGCGCCGACTCCGCGCCGCAGCGCTCGACGACGCCCTTGAACTTCTCGCGGTCCTCGCCGAGCTGGATCGCCTCGACGTTGGCGCCGATGAGCGGGCAGCCGTACTTCTCGAGGACGCCGTTCTCGTGCAGGGCGATGGCGCAGTTGAGGGCGGTCTGGCCGCCGAGCGTCGCGAGGACCGCGTCGGGGCGCTCCTTGGCGATGATCGCCTCGACGACCTCCGGCGTGATCGGCTCGACGTACGTCGCGTCGGCGAACTCCGGGTCGGTCATGATGGTCGCGGGGTTGCTGTTGACGAGGACGACGCGGATGCCCTCCTCGCGGAGCACCCTGCAGGCCTGCGTTCCGGAGTAGTCGAACTCGCACGCCTGGCCGATGACGATCGGCCCGGAGCCGATGACGAGGACGCTCTTGATGTCGTCGCGCTTGGGCATGTCAATTGCTCCCTTCGGTCGCGGGTCCGGCGCTTCGTGTCGTCGCGCCTTCCCTCCTCGACTCGCTCGCTTCGCTCGCATCGCTCGTCGGTCCAGGCGCGACGAGCGCCGGACGCTGTTCCATCAGGTCGAGGAAGCGGTCGAAGAGGTAGGCCGCGTCGTGCGGTCCGGCGGCGGCCTCCGGGTGGTACTGCACCGAGTAGGCAGGCAGGTCAAGGCATTCCAGACCCTCGACGACGTCGTCGTTGAGGCACACGTGCGAGACGCGGACGCGGCCGTATGCCGTGTCGCTCTCCCGGTCGATCGGCGCGTCCACGGCGAAGCCGTGGTTGTGGGCCGTCACCTCGACCTTGCCGGTCGTCCGGTCCATGACCGGCTGGTTGATGCCACGGTGGCCGTACTTCAGCTTGTAGGTGCCGAAGCCGAGGGCCCGGCCGAGGAGCTGGTTGCCGAAGCAGATCCCGAAGAAGGGGATCCGCGCGTCGAGGACCTGACGCAGCAGGCCCACCTCGCGGTCGGCCGTGGCGGGGTCGCCCGGCCCGTTGGAGAAGAAGACGCCGTCGGGGCCGTGCTCGCCGATGGCGAGGACGTCGTCGAGCGTCGCCGTGGCCGGCAGCACGTGGACCTCGATCCCGCGCAGAGACATGAGGTGCGGAGTCATGGCCTTGATGCCGAGGTCGAGCGCCGCGACGATGAAGCGCTTCTCGCCGACCGCGGGAATGATGTACGGCTCGGTCGTCGAGACCTCGGCGGCGAGCGCCGAGCCGGCCATCTGGGGGCTCGTCCGGACGACGTCGAGCAGCTCGGGCTCGGGACGAGCGGCGGCGGCGCCGCTGAAGACCCCGACCCGCATCGAGCCGCGCTCGCGCAGGTGCCGGGTCAGGGCGCGGGTGTCGATGCTGCAGATCCCGACGACGCCCTGCTCGCGCAGCTCGTCCTCGAGGTCGCGCGTCGCACGCCAGCTGGAGGAGCGAAGGGCGGGGTCGCGCACGACGTAGCCGGCTGCCCAGATCCGCGCCGACTCGTCGTCCTCGCGGTTGACGCCGGTGTTGCCGACGTGCGGGGCCGTCATGACGATCACCTGGCGGTGGTAGCTGGGGTCCGTCAGGGTCTCCTGGTAGCCGGTCATGCCGGTGGAGAAGACGGCCTCGCCGACGGTCTCGCCGAGGGCGCCGTAGGACGATCCGCGAAAGGTCCGGCCGTCCTCGAGGACGAGGATGGCCGGCTCGCGGTGCTGGCTGGGGACGTTGAGGGTCACAGGGCGTTCTCCGTCGCGGTCGAGGGGGTGAGCTGGTGGTCGGTGCCGTGGGTGACGCGCCCGCGGTGCACCGTCGTCACGACCGCGCCGGTGAAGGTGCGGCCGTGCCACGGGTTGTTGCGGGAGCGGCTCCGGCTGGTGGCGGCGTCGACGGTGACGGCGCGGTCGGGGTCGATGAGGGTGAGGTTGGCCGGGCTCCCGGCTGCGAGGGGGCGGCCCTGGCCGGCGAGCTGCCCGATCCGGGCCGGGTTGACCGACATGACGCGGGCGACGCCGGCCCAGTCGAGCAGGCCGGGGCGCACGAGGAGCTCGCTGACGACGGGTAGCGCCGTCTCGAGGCCGAGCATCCCGAAGGCTGCGTCGACGAAGGCGTGCTCCTTGTCGTGGCGGGCGTGCGGGGCGTGGTCGGTGGCGACGGCGTCGATCGTGCCGTCGACGAGCGCCTGACGCAGCGCCTCGACGTCCTCCGCCGGCCGGAGCGGCGGGTTGACCTTGTAGACGGGGTCATATCCTGTGAGCAGGTCCGTCGTCAGGGCGAGGTGGTGCGGCGTGACCTCGGCTGTCACCTCGATGCCCTGCGCCTTGGCCCAGCGGATCACCTCGACGGATGCCGCTGTCGACACGTGCGCGATGTGGACCCTCGACCCGGTGTGGCGGGCGAGCATGACGTCGCGGGCGACGATGGACTCCTCGGCGATACCGGGCCACCCGGGCAGACCGAGCCGGCCTGAGACCTCGCCCTCGTGGCAGCACGCCGAGGCGTCGGCGAGGCGGGGGTCCTGGGCGTGCTGGGAGATGACGCCGCCGAAGGGCTTGATGTACTCCAGGGCGCGCCGCATGATCCGCGCGTCGTGGACGCACTTGCCGTCGTCGGAGAAGACCCGGACGCGGGCCCTCGACCGGGCCATGAGGCCGAGCTCGGCGAGCTCGACGCCCTCGAGGCCCTTCGTCACGGCGCCGACGGGAACGACCTGGGTGAGGCCGCAGGCGGCACCCAGGTCGAGGACGCGCTCGGCGGCCTCCGCCGTGTCGGTGACGGGGCTCGTGTTGGCCATCGCGAAGACGGCGGTGAAGCCGCCCGCCGCGGCCGCTGCGGAGCCCGTGGCGATCGTCTCGGCGTCCTCGCGGCCCGGCTCGCGCAGGTGGACGTGGAGGTCGACGAGCCCCGGCAGGGCGACGAGGCCGTCGGCGTCCACGGTCGTGTCGACACCGGTCGCGTCGACCCGGCCGACCTCGCGGATGAGGCCGTCCTCGACGAGCAGGTCGGCGCCCTCGGCCCCGAGGAGGCGGGCGCCCTTGATCAGCAGGCGGCTCATCGGAGCGCACCCCCTTCCATGGTCGTGAGGGCACTGGCGAGCGCGCCTGAAGCGGGCAGGGCTCCCGTCGCGGCCGATCCCGTCAGGGGACCGCTCGCTGCGTCGTCGCCGGCGAGGAGGTGGTAGAGCACCGCCATCCGCACCGCGACACCCGCCGAGACCTGGTCGAGGACGACGGACTGCGGGGCGTCCGCGGCGTCGGCGGCGATCTCGAGGCCGCGGTTCATCGGGCCCGGGTGCAGGACGAGGACGCCGGGGTTGCGGCGCACGAGCGCCTCGAGGCGTTCACGCGTCAGGCCGTAGCCGACGGTGTACTCGCGGGCGGTCGGGAAGTAGCCGCCGCTCATCCGCTCCTTCTGGACGCGGAGCATCATGATGGCGTCGACGGGCTCGTCGGCGGTGAGGACGGCGTCGAGGTCCCAGCTCGTGGCGAACCCGTCGGTCTCGCTCCACGTCCCGATCCCGCTCGGCATGAGCGTCGGCGGCGCGACGACCGTGACCCGGGCGCCGAGCTTCTTGAGGGTGATGACGTTGCTCCGGAAGACGCGCGAGTGCGTCAGGTCGCCGACGATGACGACGTGCTTGCCCTCGAGGTCATCGAGGCGGGTGCGCAGTGTGTAGGCGTCGAGGAGCGCCTGGGTCGGGTGCTCGTGCGTGCCGTCGCCCGCGTTGATGACGCTGGCCCTGACCCACTGGGCGACCTGGTGGCACGCGCCGGACGCGTTGTGCCGGATCACGAGGGCGTCGACCGCCATGGCGTCGATCGTCATGGCGGTGTCGCGCAGGCTCTCGCCCTTGCTCGTCGAGGAGCCCTTGGCCGACAGGTTGATGGTGTCGGCGGACATCCACTTGCCGGCGATCTCGAACGAGGAGCGGGTGCGGGTCGAGTCCTCGAAGAAGAAGTTGATGACGGTGCGCCCGCGCAGGGTCGGCACCTTCTTGACCTCGCGCCGCTGGAGGTCGTGCATCGAGGCGGCCGTCGCGAGGATGTCCTCGATGTCCTGCCTGCTGAGGTCGGCCGACGAGATGAGGTGCCGGGTCATCGGGCCTCGCCCCCGCTGATGCGCACGACGTCGAGCCCGTCGAGCTCGGCGAGCCTGACGTGGATGCGCTCGTCGCGCGAGGTCGGGAGGTTCTTGCCCACGTGGTCGGCCCGGATCGGCAGCTCGCGGTGGCCGCGGTCGACGAGGACGGCGAGACGCACGGCGCGCGGGCGGCCGAGCTCGGAGAGGGCGTCGAGGGCCGCCCGGATCGTCCGCCCCGAGTAGAGGACGTCGTCGACGAGGACGACGACGCGGTCGTCGATGCCGGTCTCGGGGATCCGCGAGCGGTGTGCGGCACGCACGGGGTGGCGGCGGAGGTCGTCGCGGTGGAGGGTGATGTCGAGCTCTCCGACCGGGATCTGCGTGCCCTCGACCTCGGAGATCGCCGCGGCGAGGCGGCGCGCGAGCGGGACGCCGCGAGAGGGGATCCCGAGGAGGACGAGCCCCTCGGCGCCCTTGTTGCGTTCGAGGATCTCGTGGCCGATGCGCCGCAGCGCCCTGGCGATGTCGTCGGCACTCATGACGTCACGGGCGTCAGCCGGGGTGCTCGAGGTGGGATTGGGCGCACTCAGGTCAGGGCAGGTCACAGCCGCTGGACCTCCTTCCCCGCCTCACAGGACGGTGGTTAAAGGATGTCGATTCGGGCTGAGTCTACCTGCTGCGCGAGGCGCTCTCGACGCGCCTCGTGCCGTGGCAGCCCGACGCCCCCGAACCCGCGAGGTGGGGCGGGCCCAGCGGCATACGACCGCGTCGTCCGTGGACGACGAAGGGCCGGCCCCGAGCGGGAGCCGGCCCTTCGTGAGGAACGGGGTCAGACGATCGTCGCCTTGACCTCGGCGAGGCGGCCGAGGAGGCCGTTGACGAAGCTCGGGGACTCGTCGGTGGAGAGCTCGGTCGCGAGCGCCACGGCCTCGGAGATCGCGACGGCGTCGGGGATCTCGTCGTTCCAGAGGACCTCCCACGCGCCGAGGCGCAGGATGGCCCGGTCGACCGCAGGCATCCGCTCGAGCGTCCACCCCTGGCTGTAGTCGGTCAGCGCGGCGTTGATGTCGCCCCACTTGGCGACGACCCCACGCACGAGCTCGGCGGTGTAGGGGTTGTTGCCCGCGCGCGACTCGGGATCGCCGAGCCGCTCGTCGAGGAGCGTCACGGCGTTGAGGCCGCGCTGGTCGGCCTCGAAGAGGATGTCGAGGGCCCGGGCTCGGGCCTTGGTGCGTGCGGCCACCGGGACGTCAGTCGTTGACGCGGCCGAGGTACGACCCGTCGCGGGTGTCGACCTTGACCTTCGTGCCGGTCTCGAGGAAGAGCGGCACCTGGATCTGGGCGCCGGTCTCGAGCGTCGCCGGCTTGGTGCCGCCGGTCGAGCGGTCGCCCTGCAGGCCCGGCTCGGTGTGCGTGATCTCGAGGACGACGGAGGCCGGGAGCTCGACGTAGAGCGGGGCGCCCTCGTTGGTCGCGACGATGGCGTTCTGGTTCTCGAGCAGGTAGTTGGCGGTGTCGCCGACGACGGTCTCCGACACGTGGAGCTGGTCGTAGGTGTCGGTGTCCATGAAGACGAAGTCGGTGCCGTCCTTGTAGAGGTACTGCATGGTGCGCTTGTCGACGTTGCTCGTCTCGACCTTGACACCCGCGTTGAACGTCTTGTCGACGACCTTGCCGGAGAGCACGTTCTTGAGCTTGGTGCGCACGAAGGCGGGGCCCTTGCCCGGCTTGACGTGCTGGAACTCCACGACGGACCAGAGCTGTCCCTCGATGTTGAGCACCATGCCGTTCTTGAGGTCGTTGGTCGAAGCCATCGTCACAAACCACTTTCGTATGCCGGCCGGCTCGGCGCGCGCCGCTGGGCACGCCGCAGCCCCGGACGTTCTTTGACTTGGGGAGTTGCCGCACGAGTCTAGCCGGGCGGCCACCCGAACGCGGAATCGTCGTCGCCGGTCGGGGCCTTCGCCGGTGTAGGCTGCCCCTCCCCCTGCATCCCCGGTCCTGAAAGGCTGCTTCGTGATGCCCTCGCCCGCGAGCGCCGACCGCACGGACCACCTCGTCGATGGGCTCGCGGACGAGCTCGCCGAGGAGCAGGCCTACCTCGACGAGGCGAGGGAGCAGCTCGGCCGGATGCGGCGCCTCGCCGAGTCGCTCGACGCCGCCAAGGCGAGCGACGCAATCTCGGGAGAGGTGCTCGGCCGCGTGCTCGCGCGCCGGATCGCCTCGCTGCAGGACGACCCGCACACGACGCTCTTCTTCGGACGCATCGACGTCGAGCCGGCAGGCGGCACGCCCGAGCAGTTCCACATCGGCCGCCGCCACGTCTCCGACGAGGCCGGCGACCCCGTCGTGGTCGACTGGCGGGCGCCGATCTCGACCGCGTTCTACCGCGCCTCACCGCTCGAGCCGATGGATGTCGTGCTGCGGCGCCGGTTCGGGGTCGACCGCGGGCGCCTCACCGCGATCGAGGACGAGCATCTGCGCGAGCCCGCGCGCTCGGCCGGCGCGAGCGCAGGCTCGCTGCTTTCCGCAGAGATCGAGCGGCCTCGCACCGGCCCGATGCGCGACATCGTCTCGACGATCCAGCCCGAGCAGGACGAGATCGTGCGGAGCGACGTGGGCGTCACCGTCTGCGTCCAGGGGGCGCCGGGCACCGGGAAGACCGCGGTCGGCCTGCACCGCGCCGCGTGGCTCCTCTACTCCTTCCGCGAGCGCCTCGACCGCTCGGGCGTGCTGGTCGTGGGACCGAACCGGGCGTTCCTCGACCACATCGGTGCGGTGCTGCCCTCGCTCGGCGAGGTACGCGTCGGACACGCGACGATCGAGTCCCTGCTCGACCACGGGCGGGTCCGGGCGGTGGAGCCGGCCGGCCTCGCGACGCTCAAGGGCGATCCCCGGCTCGCCGAGGTGCTGCGCCGCGCGGTGTGGTCGCACGTCGGTCGCCCGGACGAGGCGGTCGTGGTGCCGCGCGGGGTGCGCAAGTGGCGCGTTCCGGCATACGAGGTGCAGGAGATCCTCGACGAGCTTGCGACGCGCGGCGTTCGCTACGCCGCGGCGCGCGACCTGCTCCCCCAACGGCTCGCCCACCACGTGCTGCTCGAGATGGAGCGCGCCGGCGAGGCACCCGACGACCGCGTCCAGGACGCCGTCGCGAGGTCGGTCCCCGTCCGGAAGTACGTCGCCTCGGTGTGGCCGGCGCTCGACCCACAGGCGGTGCTGCACCGGCTGTGGTCCGACGCCGACGCGCTGCGAGCCGCTGCGGACGGCGTCCTCGACGACGATGAACAGCGGGCGCTATTGTGGGACAAGCCGGTTCGCACCAAGGGGGCGGCGCGATGGACGTTCGCCGACATGGCGCTCCTCGACGAGGTCGCCGACCTGCTCCACCGGACCCCGAGTCTCGGGCACGTCGTCCTCGACGAGGCCCAGGACCTCTCCCCCATGCAGCTGCGTGCCGTCGGCCGTCGGTGCTCGACCGGGTCTGCGACCGTCCTCGGTGACATCGCCCAGGGCACGACGCCGTGGGCGACGTCCTCGTGGGACGAGGCGATGGGCCACCTCGGCAAGGCCCGGCACGACCTCGTGGTCCTCGACCGCGGCTTCCGGGTCCCGGGCCTGGTCATCGAGTATGCCGCGCGTCTGCTGCCCTTCATGGCGCCCGGCCTCGGCGCTCCGGTGTCGGTGCGCGACAACCCCGGTCGCCTCGCGATCCGGGCCGTGCTGCTCGGCGCACTCGAGGCCGAAGTCGTTCGCGCCGTCGAGGCGGCGGCCGCCTCGCCCGGCTCGGTCGGCGTCATCGTCGCCGACGCCGCCGTCGCAGCGCTGTCGGCGGCCCTCACCGCTGCGGGGGTCCCCCACGGGCGGGTCGACCGCGACCACGGGGACGACGAGGACCACCCGGTCGAGGTCGTGCCGGCGAGCGTCGCCAAGGGTCTCGAGTTCGACCGGACGGTCGTCGTCGAGCCGGCAGCGATCGCCGCCGCCGAGCCCGACGAGCGCACGGGGCTGCGCCGGCTCTACGTCGTGCTGACGCGGGCCGTGTCGGAGCTGACGATCGTCCACGCCGACCCCCTGCCCGAGGCCCTGCACCACCCCCCGGTCGATGTATGACCGCGCCGTCCGGGCCGCGGTCATACATCGACGCGGGGGTCATCTGGGGGTCATCTGGGGGTCAGACGAGGGCGCGTAGGGCGAGCAGGTAGGACTGCAGCCCGAAGCCGGCGATCGTGCCCGTCGCGACGCCGGCGACCACGGACGTGTGCCGGAACTCCTCGCGGGTCGCGGGGTTGCTCAGGTGCACCTCGACGAGGCTGCGCCCGCTCGTCGTCACGATCGCGCAGGCGTCGCGGACGGCATACGAGTAGTGCGTCAGGGCGCCCGGGTTGAGCACGACGTCGGCGCCGACGTCGACGGCCTCGTGGAGCCAGTCGACGAGCTCGCCCTCGTGGTTGGTCTGGCGGCAGTCGGCGACGAGCCCGAGGGCCCTCGCCTCGGTGACGACGGCCCGGTGGATGTCGTCGAGGGTGTCCGAGCCGTAGATCTCCGGCTCACGCGTGCCGAGGCGGTTGAGGTTCGGTCCCGACAGGACGTAGACCAGGGGTGCCGTCATGGGCGGAGTCTAGTTCGCGGCCGCGGTCGCGGGCGTGCCGACGAGGCCGTATGCCGCTCGGAGCGTCTCGTCGCTCGGGCCGGCGAGGCGGGTGGGCCGGGCCAGCCCGTCGAGGACGACGAACCTCAGGGTCGACCCGCGGGACTTCTTGTCACGGCGCATCGCCGTCAGCAGGTCCTCCCACCGGTCGTCGCGGTAGGTCGTCGGCAGGCCCACCGACGCGAGGACCGAACGGTGCCGCGCGACGAGGGCCTCGCCCTCGGGACCCGCGAGATGACCCGTGAGCCGCGCCAGCTCGGCGACGTAGACCATGCCGACGCTGATGGCCTCGCCGTGCCGCCAGGTGTAGCCCTCGACCTGCTCGATCGCGTGGCCGAACGTGTGGCCGTAGTTGAGGATCTCGCGCAGGGAGCTCTCGCGGAGGTCGGCCGCGACGACCTCCGCCTTGACCCTGACCGCGCGCTCGATGAGCTCGCGGAGGCGGGGGTTGTCGGTGCGGCGGGCAGCCTCGGGATCGGCCTCGACGAGGTCGAGGATGGCGGGATCGGCGATGAAGCCGCACTTGATGACCTCGGCGAGCCCGGCGACGAGATCCGCCTCCGGGAGCGTGGCGAGGACATCGACATCGCAGAGCACCCCGGCCGGCGGGTGGAAGGCGCCGACGAGGTTCTTGCCCTCGGCGGTGTTGACGCCGGTCTTGCCGCCGACGGCTGCATCGACCATGCCGAGAAGGGTCGTCGGGACCTGGACGACGCGCACGCCCCGCAGCCAGCCGGCGGCGACGAACCCGGCGAGGTCGGTGACGGTGCCGCCCCCGACTCCCACGACCGCGTCGGTGCGGGTGAACCCGGCCCGGCCGAGCAGCGCCCAGAGGTCCGCAGCGACGCCGATCGTCTTGGCGGCCTCGGCGTCGGGCACCTCGGCCCGGTGGACGGCATACCCCTGCTCCGTGAGGGCGACCTCGACGCGTCCGGCGAGCACGGAGAGTGTCGGCGGGTGCACGACGAGCACGCGCTCGACGTCACCACCGAGCAGGGTCCCGACGCGGGCGAGCACTCCGGAGCCGATGAGGACGTCGTAGTCGTCGCCCACCGCGATCGTCGTCACGTCGCTCATGCGTCCGGGCCGCCGGTCGCCTCGAGCCGCGCGACGATCTCGTCGACGACGTCCTCGGGCGTGCGCCCCGCCGTGTCGACCCGCAGCGTCGCGACCCGCTCGTAGGTCGCGCGCCGGGCGTTCATCATCGCCACCCACGACGCCCGCGGGTTGACGGACAGGAGCGGACGTGACCGGTCGAAGCCGATGCGCTTGCTCGCGTCGGCGATGGCGACGTCGAGGAAGACGACGGTGTGCCCGTCGAGCGCGGCCTCGGTAGCCGGGTCCATGACGGCCCCGCCACCGACGGCGACGACGCCGGTGTGCTCGGCGAGGGCCCGAGCGACCTCGGCGCGTTCGAGAGCACGGAAGACCGGCTCGCCGTCGTCGACGAAGATGTCGCTGATCGACCGGCCCTGGGCGGCCTCGATCGCCGCGTCGGTGTCGTGCAGCTCCGCGCCGAGACGCGTGGCGAGGGCGGCACCGACAGTCGACTTGCCCGCGCCCGGAGGTCCGACGAGCACGACGCGCGGACCGTCGGTCGAGCGGGGATGCGGGGCCGACGCCCGACGGGTGGTCACCACGTCCGCAGCCCCTCTCGGATCCCGGCGAGGTATGCCGCATGGTTGCGCGACGTCTCCGCGACCGAGTCGCCGCCGAACTTCTCCAGGCAGGCCTGCGCGAGGACGAGGGCGACCATCGCCTCCGCCACGACCCCGGCGGCCGGGACCGCGCAGACGTCGGAGCGCTGGTGGATCGCCGTGGCCGCCTCCCCGGTGACGACGTCGACCGTCGCGAGGGCGCGCGGGACGGTGCTGATGGGCTTCATCGCGGCGCGGACGCGGAGGACCTGACCGGTCGACATGCCGCCTTCGGTGCCCCCGGCCCGACCCGTCCGACGGACGATCACGCCGTCGACGAGGTCCATCTCGTCGTGCGCCTCCGAGCCGCGACGGCGGGCCGTCTCGAAGCCGTCGCCGACCTCGACCCCCTTGATCGCCTGGATGCTCATCAGGGCAGCGGCAAGCTGGGCATCGAGCTTGCGGTCCCAGTGGACGTGGGACCCGAGGCCCGGCGGCAGGCCGTAGGCCAGCACCTCGACGACCCCGCCGAGCGTGTCGCCGTCCTTCCTGGCGGCGTCGACCTCGGCGACCATGGCGTTCGAGCCCTCCGGGTCGAAGGCGCGCACGGGGTCGGCGTCGAGTCGCTCGACGTCGTCGGGCGTCGGCAGCGCGGCACCGGGGCGGACCGCAGCCGTCCCGATGGAGATGGTGTGGGAGACGAGGCGTATGCCGTACGCCTGGTCGAGGAACCGGGCCGCGACCTCCCCGAGCGCGACCCGTGCTGCCGTCTCGCGCGCCGAGGCCCGCTCGAGGACCGGACGGGCATCCTCGTAGCCGTACTTCTGCATGCCGACGAGGTCGGCATGCCCCGGGCGGGGCCGGGTGAGCGGCCGGTTGCGGGCGATCTCCTTCTCGGCGTTGACGTCGTCGGCGGCGGCATACGCCTCGGCCGAGACGGGCTCCGGGCTCATGACGGTCTGCCACTTCGGCCACTCGGAGTTGCCGACGCGGATCGCGAGGGGCGAGCCGAGCGTGACGCCGTGGCGCAGGCCGCCGAGGAACTCCACCTCGTCCTGCTCGAACTTCATCCGGGCACCGCGGCCGTGGCCGAGCCGTCGGCGCGCGAGCGCCGCCTGAACGTCCTTCGCCTGCACCTCGACACCGGCGGGCAGTCCCTCGAGCATCGCGACGAGGGCGGGCCCGTGTGACTCACCGGCGGTCAACCAACGCAACATGCCCCGATCCTCCCACGCACTCCGCGACCGCCCGCCGCGGCGTCCAGCTGGCGACCTCTCCCGCGAGACGCTCAGTCAGATCGGGGCCAGCTCGATGAAGAGGGCGAGGAGGGCGCCGACGAGCATCCACGGGCCGAAGGCGATGTCGTCCTTGTGGCTCCCCCGCCGGAGCACGATGCGCCCGATCCCGTACACCCCCGACAGGAGGAAGGCCGCGCACGTCGCCACGAGCGGGGCGAGCGGGGAGACGTAGCCCGTCGCGAGCCCGACCAGGCCGGACAGCGTCACGTCTCCGAGCCCGAAGCCGCTGCGCAGCAGCGCGGCGAGGATCGCGAGACCGAGGTAGACCACCCAGAGGACGGCCCCGGCGATGACGGCCCGTCGCAGGGCGGCCCAGTCGCCGGACGCGAGCGAGGCCAGTGCCAGCTGGCCGAGGAGCATCGGGTAGGCGGGATGGGTCAGGCCGCGCGGGAGGCGATGGACGTCGGCGTCCACCCAGGCCAGGGCGATGGCGACGACGGCGAAGCCGAGGTAGGCCGGCGCGAGCGCCCACTCCGACTCGGGTCCGAACCGCCACGCGAGCACTCCCCACAGCGCGGCCAGCGAGAGGGGGACGAGAGCGATCGGCGCCCGTGGTCCCGGCCCGGTCTCGTCATCGAGCCGGTAGCCACGTTCGGCGAGGGGTCGGACGAGGGCGAACCCGACGCCGGCGCCCGCCACGACGGAGACGATGACGTACCACCACGGCGTCCCCGGTCCCTGGATCCAGGTCATCCGGCACGGCCTCCGGCCCGCTCGGCGAGCGCTCTCTCGAGGGCGTCTCTCATGGCCGGGAGGGGTGCCGGCCTGCCCGTCATCAGCTCGACCTGCTCGGTGGCCTGGTGGAGGAGCATGTCGACCCCCCTCGCGATCGTCCAGCCGCGGGCCCGGGCCGCCGCCTGCAGCGGGGTCTCCCCCTGCCCGTAGACGACGTCGAGGACGGTTCGCCGACGCGCCGCACGATCGTGCGCCATCGGGAAGGAGTCGAGGGCCGGCACCGCGCTCGGGGGCACGGTGCTGACGACCACGTCGACCACGTCGACCACGTCGCCGAAGGCCCAGTCGCCCATCCGGGCGACCTCGACGTGCAGCCCCGAGGCGCGCGCCTGGGCCACGGTCTCGGGGCGAGCACGACCCCGGACCATGAACGTCACGGCACGCGTCCCCGACCGGGCGAGCGCGGCCACGGCCGAACGCGCCGTCGCGCCCGAGCCGATGACGAGGGCACTGCTCGTGTCGCGGCACCCCGCCTCGCGCAGCGCCTGCACGATGCCGTGCACGTCGGTGTTGTGTCCGCGCCACCCGTCGGGGTGGCGCACGAGGGTGTTGACGGCGCCGGTCTCCCTCGCGGTGGTGCTCACGGACACCGCCTCGCCGAGAGCGACCTCCTTGAGCGGCATCGTGAGCGACAACCCCCGCCATGACGCATCAAGGCCCCGCAACGCCGCGGCGAAGCCCGCCGCGGCGACCTCGCGCCGCTCGTAGACCCAGTCGTCGAGTCCGAGGGCGGCGTAGGCCGCCCGGTGGAGGACCGGCGAGAGGGAGTGGTCGATCGGCGAGCCCCAGACACCACAGTGGGTGACCCCACCCGGGCCGGGACCCGGGCTCAGCACTTGCCCTTGTTCGCCGCGCACCAGGCCTGGAACTGCGCGACGTTCTTCTGGTGCTCGGCGTAGGTCGCGGCGAACTTCGTCTCACCCGTCGTGGGGTTCACGGTGACGAAGTAGAGCCACGGACCGTCCGCCGGCTGCGCTGCCGCCCGGATGGCGCTCTCGCCGGGGTTGCCGATCGGACCCGGCGGGAGCCCGACGACCTTGTACGTGTTGTACGGGCTCGCGCTCGCTCGGGCCTCGTTCGTCGTCGTGATGCCGTGCTTGCCCTCGGCGTAGTTGACCGTCGAGTCGAACTGGAGCGGCATCTTGGCGGCGAGGCGGTTGTCGACGACCCGGGCGACCTTGGGCCGGTCGGCCTCGAACTTCGCCTCCGCCTCGACGAGGCTGGCGATCGTCATGACCCGCTCCATGTCGTTCTCCGGCACACCGAGCGCCTCGAGGCGCTTCGTCGACTCGGCGACCATCTTCGCGAGCTGGTCCTTCGCGCTCGTCCCGGGGTCGAAGGTGTAGCTCGCCGGGAAGAGGTATCCCTCGACGTTGCCCTTGGCCGCGGCGGGGAGCCCGAGCGCCGCCGGGTCCTTGGCCGCGGCGACGTACTCGGCCACGGGGATCCCGGTCGCGTCGGAGAGCTTGGCGTAGATCTCCTTGGCCCAGAGGCCCTCGGGGATCGTCACCGCCGTGGTGATGCGGTTCTTGGGGTCGATGAGGATCGCGAGGGCGTCGCGCGCCCGCATCTGCTTTCGCAGCTCGTAGACGCCGGGCTGGATGCCGGCGCTCCTCGGCTCGTCGCGGGCCGCCTCGATGAAGGCCTTGCTCGACTTGACCACGTCGTCCGCAGCCAGCAATCGGGCGATGGCGGAGCCGCCGGCGCCCTCCTCGATCCTGACCTGGACCTCACCCGTGCCGGGACCCGGGTAGTCGTTGGGCTCGAGCATGTCGGCCACGACCGGCCAGAGGTAGGTGTAGGCGACGGCGACCCCGCCACCGACGACGATGAGAGCGAGGAGGATGACGGCGATCCGGCGCAGGACCGACGGCCGTCCCTTGACGGCCGCTCCCGCGGGCGCCTTGTCCTTCGTCCTGCCCCGGCGCTTGGCGTTGCGCTTGGCCGCCTCCTCCGCCTCACGCACCTCCCGTCGGGTTCGGGGCACGGCGGCCGGCGCCTCGGCCTCGGCCTCGGCCGGCGGGTACTCCTGCACGTCGAGCTGGTCGTCGTGGTCCCCGAAGATGGACGACTCCAGGTGATCCTTCATCGGCGACGTTCCTTCTTCCGGGGCTTTCGGTGCGGTGACACCGTCTCCCCCGGCGCCCGGCCCGACGTGGCCTCGGCGTCGAGGGCGGACTGCAGGATGATGACGGCCGCAGCCTGGTCCACGACGGCCCGCTGCCCCCGGCCGGGCACGCCGCTGTCGCGTAGTCTGCGGTGCGCGGCGACGGTGGTCAAGCGCTCGTCGACGAGCCGAACCGTGACCGCGGGGATCCGCTGGGCCAGCCGAGCGGCATACGCCCTGGCGCTCCGGGCTGCCTCGCCCTCCTCGCCGGAGAGGTGCCGAGGCAGCCCCACGACCACCTCGATCGCCTCGCGCTCGGCGACGAGGGCGACGATCCGCTCGAGGTCGGACTCGCGCTCGACATCACGCGCCAGCGTCGCCACGGGGTGGGCAAGGACCCCCGAGGGGTCGGAGGCGGCGACGCCGACGCGGGCGTTGCCCACGTCGACGCCGATCCGCGTCCCGAGCCTGGCCTCGCGGGTGGGGCGCTCGCCGTCCGCGGTCATGCGCCCCGGGCTCTGAGGGCCTGCTCGACGGCCCCGAGCGCGTCCGAGACCTTCGACGCGTCGGTGCCGCCGCCCTGGGCGAGGTCGTCCTTGCCGCCCCCGCCCCCGCCGAGGACCTGGGCCGCGACGCGGACGTAGGCACCGGCCTTGATCCCCGCGTGCCTGGCCGCCTCGTTGGTGGCGACGATCACGAAGGGTCGCCCACCGGCCGCCGCCGCCATCGAGACGACAACGGGACGGTCCGCGCCGAGGCGCGTCCGCACGTCGAGCACGAGCGCCCTGAGGTCCTCCGCACGCACGTCCGTGCCGGCGTCGTGGCTGACGAAGGTCACGCCCGCGATGTCGCGCGCCGAGCCGACGAGGCCCGGGGCGGCCCCGAGGACCTGGCCCTGCTTGACCGCCGCGATCTCGCGCTCCGCGTCCTTGAGCTTGGACAGCAGGCTCGCGATCCGGTCGGGCAGCTCGTCCGCGCGCACGTTGAGCGAGCCGGTCAGCTGGCTGACGATCGCGGCCTCGCGAGCGAGGTGGCCGTAGGCGTCGGCGCCGACGAGCGCCTCGACGCGCCGGACCCCCGAGCCGATCGACGCCTCGCCGAGCAGCTTGACGACCCCGATCTGGCCGACACGGGGCGTGTGCGTGCCGACGCAGAGCTCACGCGACCACTCGCCGATCGAGACGACACGAACGCGCTCGCCGTACTTCTCCCCGAAGAGCGCCATCGCGCCCATCTTCCTCGCATCGTCGAGCGCCATGATGTCGGCCGTCACGGGCAGGTCGTCGAGGAGCACGCCGTTGATCCGGGCCTCGATGTCGGCCATCGCCTCGTCCGGGACGGCCTGCATCGCCTTGAAGTCGAAGCGCAGGCGTCCGGGCGAGTTCTCGGAGCCGGCCTGCGTCGCCGTCTCGCCGAGCTCGTCACGCAGCGCCTGGTGGACCATGTGCGTCGCCGTGTGCGCGCGCGAGATCGACCGACGGCGGGCCACGTCGACCTCGGCCTCGGCCGCCTCGCCGGTCGCGACCTCGCCGTCGAGGACCCGGGCGCGATGCACGACCAGACCGGAGATCGGCCGCTGCACGTCGGTCACCTCGATGAGGCCGCCGTTGGAGAGGCGGATGAGGCCGTGGTCGGCCTGCTGGCCGCCGGACTCGGCGTAGAGCGGCGTGCGGTCGAGGACGATCTCGATCTCGTCACCCGCACCGACCCGCTCGACGACCTCGCCACCTCGGATGAGCCCGCGAACCGTCGCGTCGGTGACGGTCTGGTCGTAGCCGGTGAACTCGACCTCGCGCCCGACCGCGTCCGCCACCTGGCGGTACACCTGGGTGTCGCCATGGGCGCTCTTCTTCGCCTTGGCGTCGGCCTTCGCCCGGTCGCGCTGCTCGCCCATGAGACGTCGGAAGCCGGCCTCGTCGACCTGCAGGCCCTGCTCGGCCGCCATCTCGAGGGTGAGGTCGATGGGGAAGCCGTAGGTGTCGTGGAGGGCGAAGGCCTCGTCTCCGCCGAGGGAGGACCGGCCCGCCGACTTCGCCTTCGCGACCGCCGTGTCGAGGATCGTCGTCCCGGCACTCAGGGTGCGACGGAACGCGTCCTCCTCGGCGTACGCGATCTGGCTGATCCGGCCGAACCCGGCCTCGAGCTCGGGGTAGGACGCCTTCATCCGGTCCTTGCTGACCGGCAGGAGCTCCGCGAGCGTCGGCGCGTCGACGCCGAGCAGGCGCATCGAGCGGACCGCGCGGCGGATGAGGCGGCGCAGGACGTACCCGCGGCCCTCGTTGCCCGGCGTGACGCCGTCGCCGATGAGCATGAGCGCGGAGCGCACGTGGTCGGCGACGACGCGGAAGCGCACGTCGTCCTCGTGGTTGGCGCCGTAGCGACGGCCGGAGAGGTCCTCGGCGACCGAGATCACCGGGAAGACCTCGTCGATCTCATAGATGTTGTCGACGCCCTGGAGCAGGTAGGCGACCCGCTCGAGGCCCATGCCGGTGTCGATGTTCTTCTTGGGCAGGCCGCCCGCGATGTCGAAGTCCTCCTTCGAGCGGACCGCGGACAGGTCGTCCTGCATGAAGACGAGGTTCCAGAACTCGAGGTAGCGGTCGCCCGCCTCCCAGTCGCGCTCGGCGCCGAACTCGGGGCCGCGGTCGATGAGGATCTCGGAGCAGGGACCACCCGGGCCGGGCACGCCCATGTTCCAGTAGTTGTCCTTCTTGCCGAGGCGCACGATCCGGTCGTCGGGCAGGCCCGCGACCTTCTTCCAGATCGCGATGGCCTCCTCGTCCTCGTGGTAGACGGAGGCGTAGAGGTCCTTCTCGTCGAAGCCGTAGCCGCCCTCGCTCTGGCTGCGCGTCACGAGCTCCCAGGCGAGCGCGATCGCGCCTTCCTTGAAGTAGTCGCCGAAGGAGAAGTTGCCGTTCATCTGGAAGAACGTCCCGTGGCGGGTCGTCTTGCCGACCTCCTCGATGTCGAGGGTGCGCACGCACTTCTGCACGCTCGTGGCGCGCGTGAACTGCGGCGTCTCCTGGCCGAGGAAGTACGGCTTGAAGGGGACCATGCCGGCGTTGACGAACAGCAGGTTGGGGTCCTCGTGGACGAGCGGAGCGCTCGGCACGACGGTGTGGCCGCGCTCTTCGAAGAACGAGAGCCAGCGGCGCCTGATCTCAGCGGTTTCCATGGTGTGCAGATCCTTGGGTCGAAGTTCGGGTGTCGATGGGGTCGGGGCGGGGCCAGTCGGCGCGCGTCAGGCGGGCGCGGCTGACCCCCGGGGAGCTCGGCTCACCGGGTGCACGACGCCTCTCGTCGGCATCTCGAACACGTGCATGTCGTCCTCCGGATCATCGGCGCGGTCGTTCGCGCCGATGATCCGGCCTAGACCACGGGGCCGTGGGCGACCCAGCGCGCCAGGCACCGACACGGCGGACGGGACCCAGCGGCATACCACCGTCGGAGCCGCCGGCGCCGTCGGCGCCCCCCCGGTTCCCCGGGTGCCCCTGACCGGAGACCGCCGGGTATGCCGCTGGGCCGCCGGATCGTGTCCGGCGGCCCAGCGGGGTGGTGCGTCGATCAGGCCGACTCGACCTCGGCCACGAGGTCGGTCTTGACCTCGGGGAAGTGGCAGGCCTGCAGGTGGAGGCCACCCTCGCGCTTGCCACGGAGCGACTCGTCCGCCTGCGCCGAGAGCAGCGGCGGCTCCTGCTGGGCGCAGATGTCCTGCGCCTTCCAGCAGCGGGTGCGGAAGCGGCAGCCGCTCGGCGGGTCGATCGGGCTCGGCACGTCGCCGACGAGACGGATCCGCTCCTTCGGGGCGATGCCGCGGGCGACGTTGATGTCGGGGGCCGCGGACAGCAGCGCCTGGGTGTACGGGTGCTCGGGCGCCTCGTAGATCTTCTTCTTGTCGCCGTACTCGACGATCTTGCCGAGGTACATGACCGCGACCTGGTCGCAGAAGTGGCGCACGACGCCGAGGTCGTGGGCGACGAAGATGAAGGCGAGGTCGAGCTCGTCGCGCAGCTTGGCGAGCAGGTTCATGACCTGGGCCTGGATCGAGACGTCGAGGGCCGAGACCGGCTCGTCGGCGATGATCAGCTTGGGCTCGACCGCGAGGGCGCGCGCGATGCCGATGCGCTGGCGCTGTCCGCCGGAGAACTCCGACGGGTAGCGGTTGATGTGCTCGGGGTTGAGGCCGACGAGCTCGAGCAGCTCCTGGACGCGGGCCTTCTCCTTGCCCTGGTGCAGGCCGTGGACCTTGAGCGGCGTGCTGAGGATCGTCCCGACCGTGTGCCGCGGGTTGAGCGAGGAGTAGGGGTCCTGGAAGATCATCTGGACGTCACGCCGGATCTCGCGGAGCTCGCTCTCCTTGAGGTGGGTGATGTCGCGACCCTGGAACTCGATCGTGCCCGCGGTCGGGGTGTCGAGACGCGTGATGAGGCGCGAGGTCGTCGACTTGCCACAGCCGGACTCGCCGACGAGGCCGAGCGTCTGGCCCTGGCGGACGGTGAAGCTGATCCCGTCGACGGCCTTGACCGTCGCGCGCACCATCTTCAGGCCCTGGACCTCACGGAACGGGAAGTATCGCTGGAGGTCGGTGACCTTGAGAAGCGGCTGGCCCGTCTCCTGACCCGACTTCCGGCTCGTCTCCGGCGCGGTCTGGGGCACGGCGGCGGCGCCGGTCCGGTCGGTGCCCTCGTCACCGGTCTGCTGGTCGATCTGCTGCTGGGTCATCGGACGCCCTCGTCGTTCTGGAGAGTCGCCACCGGGTCGGCGAGGTGGCAGCGGAGCTGGCGGTTGGCGAGGCCGGGCGTCGGCCGCCACTCGGGCAGCGTGGTCCAGCAGGCCTCGCCGACCTCGTCCTTGAAGGCGCAGCGGGGGTGGAAGGAGCAGCCGGACGGCAGGTTGAGCAGGCTGGGGGGCGCGCCCTTGATCGCCTTGAGCTCCTCGAGGTCCTCGGAGTGCGAGGGGAGCGACTGGAGCAGGCCATAGGTGTAGGGGTGCGACGGCTGGGCCAGCACCTCCTTGGCGTAGCCCTTCTCGACGCCGCGGCCCGCGTACATGACGAGGATGTCGTCGGCGGTCTCGGCGACCACCGCGAGGTCGTGCGTGATGAGGATGACCGCGGAGCCGAACTCCTTCTGGAGGTCGTTGACGAGGTCGAGGATCTGGGCCTGGACCGTCACGTCGAGGGCCGTCGTCGGCTCGTCGGCGATGAGCAGCTTCGGGTTGTTGACGAGGCCGAGCGCGATCATGGCCCGCTGGCGCATGCCGCCCGAGAACTCGTGGGGGTACTGCTGGGCCCGGCGCTGCGGGTTGGGGATGCCGACGAGGTCGAGCATCTCGACCGCGCGCTTCTGGGCGATGCTCCGGCTCACCTTGTGGTGGGCCTGGTACGCCTCGGCGATCTGGGTGCCCACCTTGTGGAACGGGTGGAGCGAGCTCTGCGGGTCCTGGAAGACCATCGCGGCCTTGGTGCTGCGGATCTTCTGGAACGTCGACTGAGGGGCCCCGACGAGCTCGGTGCCGTCGAGCGTGATGCTGCCGGTGATCTGGGTCTTCTTGGGGTTGTGCAGCCCGAGCACGGCCATGCTCGAGACGGACTTGCCGGAGCCGGACTCGCCGACGATGGCGAGCGTCCGGCCGAGGCGGGCCTCGTAGCTGAGGTCGGAGACGGCCTTGACGAGCCCCTCGTCCGTCGGGAAGCGCACGGAGAGGTCGGTCACCCGCAGAACGACGTCACCGGGATTCCTGGCCTCGGCGCCGACCGTGGCGATCGGGTCTGTCGTGGCGATCCGGTCGGTCGTGGCGGTCACGAGAGCCTCACTCGGGGGTCGATGTACGAGTACGCGATGTCGACGACGAGGTTCATCACCACGACCGCGGTGGCTGCGATGAGGACCGTGCCCATGATGACGGGCAGGTCGTCGTTGCGCAGCGCGTCGATGGCCTGCTTGCCGATGCCGTCGACGTTGAAGATCTTCTCCGTGATGAGGGTACCGGCGAGCAGGGCGGCGATGTCGAGGCCGAGGATCGTGACGATCGGGCTCATGGCCGCGCGCAGGCCGTGGCGGACGAGGACGGTCCGCTCCGAGATGCCCTTGGACCGCGCGGTACGGATGTAGTCCATCGAGAGCGTGTCGATCATCGAGTTGCGCGTGTAGCGCGTGTACGACGTCGACGTCACGAGGCCGAGGATGATCGCGGGCGCTATGAGCCCGCCGAGGTAGGGCAACAGCCCCTTGTCCATCGACTGGAACTGCGGCAGGACGCCCCAGAGCGTGACGAGGTAGAGCGAGAAGAGCAGGGCGACGATGTAGTACGGGATCGAGCCGAAGACCTGCGAGAAGCCGATGAGGCTGCGGTCGACGCTCGTCCCGCGGCGGGTGGCCGCGAGGATGCCGATCGAGACGCCCACCGTGACGAAGATGATCACGGCCATGAACGTCAGCACGAGGGTGTTGGGGAACCGCGTGAAGATCATCTCCCCGACCGGACGACCGGTGTGGAAGGAGAAACCGAGGCAGGGCGCACTGCAGTGGACGGTGTCACCGGCGTACTGGAAGTCGCGCCCGACGAACAGCCCGCTGAAGTACTCGGTGAACTGCTGGAACAGCGGCTTGTCCAGGCCGAGGCTGGTGCGGATGCTGGCCAGACGCTCGGGGGTGCACTTGAGCTCCGGGCACATCGCCTGAGCGGGGTCGGCCGGCCCGGCGAAGAAGAGCAGGAACGTCGAGACGAGCGTGGCCATGATGACGCTGAGCGCCAGGGCCACCCGCCTGAGGATGTACGTGAGCACGGTTACCTTCCAAAGAGGGCGCCGACGGTGGGGGCCCGGGTTCTCCGGACCCCCACCGGGGCACATCGGGTCAGGTCACGTCCCGTGGTGGACGGGACGAGCCGACCGTCTTACTGGTTGATCCAGATCTGGGTGATCTCGGGCATGCCCTTGTTCGGGTTGTTGTGGACGTTCATGACCTTCGTGCCGAAGACCGAGTTGCCCTTGTCGTTGTAGTCCGGGATGGCCAGGAGGTAGTTCTCCGTCAGCCACTTGTCCATCTTGCCCCACTCCGGACCCTGGTCCGTGATCGAGAGCTGCTGGATGCGCTTGATCTCGGCGTCGATCTTGGCGTCGGAGAAGTTACCGAACGTCGTACCACCCTGCGAGAGGGCGATGGAACCGATGGTCGGCGGGATGATCGAGTCGGCCGACGGCCAGTCGAAGCACCAGCCGCGCGGCGACTGGAGCATGTTGTACTTGCCGTTGGGCTTGCCGACGATCTTGCGACGCTCCTTTCCGGGGACACCGATGTCGGTGACCTTGAAGCCGGCGTCCTGGAGCTTCTGCTTGCGGACCTGGTTGACCTTCTGGGCGATGTCGTCGTCGTTCGTGTAGTAGTACGTCAGCTCGAACGGCTTGTCGGGGCCGTAGCCGGCGTCGGCCAGCATCTTCTTGGCGGCCGCGGCGTCGCCGTCGCCCTTGCCGTTCATGCCGTCGACGACGTAGTCCAGGTGACCCGGGATCTGCGGCGGGATGATCGTGCTGGCGGGGCTGTACGAGTGCGAGGTCTCGCCGCCGGCCTTGTGGATCGAGTCGAACGGCCACGCCTTGGCGATCGCCTTGCGCACCGGCATGGGGATCTTGGTCGCGTCCATGTTGACCATGATCACGCAGGAGGACGGGCCCTCCTCGAACTGGGCCTTCTTCTCGCCCTCGATCTGCGGGACGAGCGAGGAGTCGATCGAGTCCCAGTTGAGGGTCGTCGCGTCGTCGCCGTTGCTCGCGAGGATGGCCGTCTGCGTCTTGAGGACGTCCTGGCCGAACTTGAAGTGGAAGGCGTCCGGGTAGTCGTTGCGAGCCGGGTCGGTCGCCGGGTCCCAGTTGGGGTTGCGCTTGAGGGTGAGCTCGGTGCCCGGGGTGTACTTGTCGAACATGTACGGGCCGGTGGCGAGCGGGTGGAGCTGGTAGTCGGCCTTCTTGTCCTTCGCCTCGGGGATCGGCGTGAACTGGTTGAAGGAGACGAAGTAGGGCAGCGTCTCGAAGCGCTTCTCGAGGTGGAAGACGACGGTCTTGTCGTCCTTGGCCTCGACGCCGTTCCAGTTCTTGTCACCCTTGTAGGGACCCTGGTAGTCGGCGCCGCCCTTGAAGAACTCGCGCTGGTAGGTCGGACCGTTGGCAGCGAGGTCGGGGTCGAAGGAGCGCTTCGCCGCGAAGACGATGTCCTGGGCCTTGACCGGGGTGCCGTCCTCGTACTTGATGCCGTCCTTGAGCGTGAACGTCCACGTCAGGCCGTCCTCGGAGGACTTGCCGAGGTCGGTGGCGAGGTCCGGGACGAGGACCATCTTGCCGTTCCGCATCGTGAACGTCGTGAGGGCGCGGTGCGTCAGCGAGAAGATGACGGCCGTGTCCTGGTAGAACTGGTCGCTCGGGTCGAAGTTGGCCGGGACGGTGGAGTACGACACCGTGAGGGTGCCGCCCTTCTTCGCTCCGGGGACCTCGGGGGCGGGGCCCTTGGCGTTCGGGTCGAGCGCCGCTGCGGCGCCCTCCACCTTGTCGTTGCCGCCGCTCGCGCCATTGTTGCCGGTGTTGGCAGCAGGCGCGCCGCAGGCTGCGACAAAGCCGAGGGAAGCCGCGGCTCCCACGGTCAGGACTTTGGTCCAGCGCATTGTGTTGCTCCCTTTTGTGCTTGTCCCGGCGCTTTGCCGGGGACATCTTGGAAAGACCGCGGGCCCGTCGGCCCAGCGGCATGGACTGAGCGGGTCAGCGACGGCTCGTGGGGTCGAACGCGTCGCGGATCGAGTCGCCGAGGAGGCTCAGGGCGAGAACGAGAGCCGACAGTGCGATGACCGACGGCCACAGCCAGAGCGGGTAGATCGCGAACGAGTTCTGGGCGTCGGAGATCGTGCGTCCCCACGAGGCGGTGGGCTCGACGAGGCCGGCGCCGAGGTAGCTGAGGGTCGCCTCGAAGGTGATGTAGGCGGGGACGGCGATCGACGCGGAGACGATGATCGGGCCGACGAGGTTGGGCAGGACCTCCTTGAAGAGGACCTGGTGGGTCGGCACGCCGATGGCCCGCGCGGCCTGGACGAACTCGCGCTCACGCAGGCTCTTGACCTCGCCGCGCACGAGACGGGCCAGCCCCATCCAGCCGAAGGCCACGAGGACGGCGATGATCACCCAGAAGCGGATGGTCGAGAGCTCTTCGGCGGTCAGGTCGTTGCCGCCGGCGATGCGCAGCTGGACGATCGGGACGATCGCGAGCACGAGGAGGAGGAGCGGAAGGCTGAGGAAGAAGTCGACGACCCAGGAGATGACGCGGTCGACGGCGCCACCGACGTAGCCGCCGAGGAGACCCAGCGTCACGCCGATGATCGTCGAGGCCGCCGCGGCGACGAAGCCGATGATGAGCGACGGACGGGCACCGTAGGCCCAGCGCGCGAAGAGGTCGCGGCCGAGACGGGGCTCGACGCCCAGCCAGTGGTGCGGGCTCATCCCGACGAGCGGGTTGCCGTCGATGTCGACAAGGTCGGTGTTGGTCCGGTCGGGGCTGGCCGGGAGTCCGGTGGTCGGGTCGGTGCCCTGGAGCGCGGTCAGCAGAGGCGCGAAGATCGCGACGAGGATGAAGAAGAGGATGATCACGGCGCAGACGATCGCGACCTTGTCCTTCTTGAGCCGGTCCCAGGCGACCTGCCCAGGTGAGCGACCGGTGCGAACGTCCTTGTGCTCCGGCGCCACGACGGCCGGCGGCGGGGTGGCCTCGGCCTCGATCTCGAAAGCCGCACCCGGCATTGCGTTCAAGGGGTTCTCCATCCTTGTGGGATCACAACTCGATCGACCGACGTCCATCGATCGGGCCCGGGGCTCATGGCCACAGGACGGAAGCCCCCGTGACCTGTTGCCGGGCCGTGGTCACCCTGCCACACGGACTGCCCATCTCCAACCTCGGCTACGGGCGGATGACGAATCGTTACGAATCCGTACGGACGGCGCAACAATGCGCGCCCGACGGCAACGCGGCCGAAACATCCGCTGCCAAGGGCAGCGCGAGCAACAACGGGGCGTCGCGGGTGCTGCTCAGGCGTCGTCGGTGGAGCGACGCCCCAACCGCCCCTTGAGCCACTCCAGACGCGCCCGCAACCGCTCCTCGAAACCCCGGTCCGTGGGCCGGTAGTAGCTCACTCCGTCCGCGAGGTCGTCGGGGAGGTACTGCTGGCGCGCCACCCCCTCCGGCTCGTCATGGGCGTAGACGTAGCCCATCCCGTGCCCGAGGCGGTCGGCTCCGGCATACCCGCTTCCGCGCAGGTGAACCGGGACCGCTCCCCCTCGGCCCGCCCGCACGTCCGCGATCGCCTCGTTGACGCCGAGGTAGGCGGCGTTCGACTTCGGTGCCATCGCGTTGTGGACGACGGCCTGGGCGAGGATGATCCGCGCCTCGGGCATTCCGATCTGGGCGACGGCGTGCATGGCCGCGACCGCGGTCTGCAGGGCCGTCGGGTCTGCCATGCCGACGTCCTCGCTGGCGGAGATCACGATCCGCCGGGCGATGAAGCGTGGGTCCTCCCCCGCCTCGAGCATTCGCGCGAGGTAGTGCAGGGCGGCGTCGACATCACTGCCCCGCATCGACTTGATCAGCGCGCTCGCCACGTCGTAGTGCTGGTCGCCCGTCCGGTCGTAGCGGACCGCTGCGTGGGCGACAGCCTGCTCGACGTGCGCGAGGGTGATCTCGACCGGGTCGTCGGTATGCCGTCCGGCGGGCTGGGCGTCGAGGGCCACGCCCGCAGCGGCCTCCAGCGAGGTGAGCGCCCTGCGGGCGTCGCCGCCGGAGATGCGCACGAGGTGGTCGAGCGCATCGGCCGTGAGGGTGTGCGCGCCGTCGAAGCCCCGCTCGTCCGCCAGGGCAGCCGTGACCAGGTCGGCCACGTCGGCGTCGGAGAGCGACTCGAGCGTCACGAGCACGGAGCGGGACAGGAGCGGCGCGATGACGCTGAAGGAGGGGTTCTCGGTCGTGGCTGCGACGAGGATGACGGTCCGGTTCTCCACGCCGGGCAGGAGGGCATCCTGCTGGGCCTTGGTGAACCGGTGGATCTCGTCGAGGAAGAGCACCGTCGCGCGCCCGTAGAGGTCGCGCTCGCGGATCGCCGCCTCCATCACCGATCGCACGTCCTTGACCCCGGCCGTGACGGCCGAGAGCTCGACGAACCGGCGGTCTGCCGCCGTCGCGACAAGGTGGGCGAGCGTCGTCTTGCCCGTCCCGGGCGGCCCCCAGATGATCGCCGACAGGGGCCCGGCAGCACCGCCGGAGCCCTCGATGAGGCGGCGGAGCGGGCTGCCCGGCCGCAGCACGGAGGCCTGTCCGCGGACCTCGTCGAGCGAGCGCGGGCGCATCCGCACGGCGAGCGGTGCCGCGCCCGCCGAGGCGGGCCGGTCGTGCCGCTCGGCCTCTCCCGCGGCACCGAACAGGTCATCTGAGGTCACTGTGGAAGGCTATCCGTGTGCAGTCGAGTCCCCCGCCCTCCCCTGTCCTCCCCGAGCCGACGGCGTCACCCGCCCACCGCACCGCGCTGGCCCGGCTCGGCGGGCTCATCGCCCGCCGTCCCGGGCTCTGGGTCATCGGCTGGGTCGTCGTCGCGATCACCTGCTTCGCCATCGCCGTCGGAGGGGTGACGGGCGAGTCCCTCTTCGAGCGGCTGCACTCGGGCGCACCAACCGTCGAGTCGGAGTCCTCACGGGCTCGCGACGTGATCGAGCAGAGCGAGCCGACCCTCGAGACGCTCACGCTCCAGGTGTCCGGCGCCGACCTTCAGGACCCTGCCGTGGTCAAGGCCGGTGCTGATGCCACGGTCACGGTGGGGAAGATCCCGGGCGTCAAGGGCGTCAAGTCCCCCCTGCTCAACCCCTCCGGGCTGACGGACCCGTCCGTCGCCCCGCTCCTCGCCGGCGGCAGCCCCACGGCGGGTGGCTTCGTCACGGTCGTCAACTTCGAGCCCGGGCTGGACAAGGCCGCCCAGGACACCGCCGAGGCACAGGCGGAGAAGGCACTCCTCGGGGTCGCCGACGCGATGAAGGCCAAGGGCTCGCTCGGCAGCACGAGCAAGGTCATCCACGCCATCACGAGCACGGTCGAGCGCGATCTCCTCCGCGGCGAGGGCATCGCGCTGCCCCTCACCTTCATCGTCATGCTGTTCGTCTTCGGTGGCTTCATCGCCGCGGGGATGCCGATCGTCGGCGCCGTCATCGCGATAGGCGGGGCGCTGCTGTCGCTCTTCGCCTTCTCCCACGTCGTCGAGCTCGACGCCACGGTCGTCAACATCGTCACCCTGCTCGGGCTCGGCCTGTCGATCGACTACGGCCTGCTCACGGTGAGCCGGTTCCGGGAGGAGCTGGCGCACCGCCAGCACCCGGTCCCGACGAAGGAGGAGGTCGCCGCCGCCGCCGAGCGGACGGTCGCGACCGCCGGTCGCACCGTCCTCTTCTCGGGGCTGACGGTCGCCATCGCACTGTCGGGTCTGCTCATCTTCCAGGCCTCGATCATGCGGGCCATCGGGGTCGCCGGAGTGAGCGTCGTGCTCGTGGCCATGGTCGTCGCGATCACCCTGATCCCGGCACTCGCCGTCCTGGGTGCCAAGCGGCTCGCCCGCAAGGCGGTCGAGCCGGTCTCGGACACGGGGATGTTCTCCCGTCTGGCCGTTGCCGTGCAGCGTCGCCCGATCGCCGTGATCCTCGGCATCCTCGTCGTGCTCGTGACCCTGGCCCTCCCGACCCTCTCGATGCGCCTCACGTCGTCCGGCACCGAGCTGCTGCCCAAGGACGCCCAGCAGCGCGTCTTCTTCGAGGACCTCGCCCGCGACTACCCGACGCTGTCCGCACCCGAGGTCACCGTCGTCGCAGGGTCGGGCGACACCGCCGCCGTCACGGCGTGGGCCGGGCAGTTCAAGGACGACACGGGCGTTGAGTCCGTGACGGTGCGGCCCCTCGGGACGAGCCACCAGGTCGTCGACATCCGGGTCGCCGGGCCGCCGACGTCGGACGCTGCGCAGGACCTCGTGACCCGGGTTCGCGAGACGAAGGCGCCCTTCGAGACGCTCACGACGGGCCAGGCCGCGGCCCAGATCGACTTCCTCCAGTCCATGTCGGACCGCGCGCCGTATGCCGTGGCGCTCGTCGTCCTCGGAACCTTCGTCCTGCTCTTCCTCATGACGGGGTCGGTGGTCATCCCGATCAAGGCCCTGCTGCTCAACGTCGTCTCCCTCGGCGCTGCGCTCGGCGTCGTCGTCTGGATCTTCCAGGAGGGGCACCTCGAGGGCCTGCTCAACTTCTCGTCGGTCGGCGCGGTCGAGTCGATGGTCCCGTTCCTCGTCCTCGCGTTCGGGTTCGGCCTGTCGATGGACTACGAGGTCTTCCTGCTCTCGCGGATCACCGAGTTCCACCGGGCCGGCCTCGACAACGACCGGGCCGTGTCGCTCGGCCTCCAGCGGAGCGGCCGGATCATCACCTCCGCGGCGCTGCTCATCGTCATCGTCTTCGCCGGGTTCATCGCCGGTGACATCCTCATCATCAAGCAGATGGGGCTCGCGCTCGTCGCGGCGGTCGTCATCGACGCCACGCTCGTGCGGATGCTGCTCGTTCCCGCCACGATGACGCTCCTCGGGCGCTGGAACTGGTGGGCGCCGGGTCCCATGCGGCGCTTCCACGACCGCTTCGGGATCACCGAGTGAGCCCGTCCCTGCTGCGCGAGCGCCACGGCCGCGCAGCCCTTCTGGCGGCGACCGACGACCATCCGTACATCGCCTACGACGTGCCGGACGCCCTCGCCGAGGACTGGTGGGAGGTCGACGGAGCCGTCGCGTTCCGCCGCCGGCGACAGGCCAGGCCGGTGCTCGCGCTCCTCGGGTCCGACGCGGGTGTCGCGGAGCTCGTCGACCTGCTGCCCGAGCTGGCGACCCGCTCGGGGGCCCGCGACGGCCGGCGCTCCGCCGTCGGGGTCAGCCTGCCCCAGCACCTCGAGCCGCTCCTGCACCAGCGCTTCCGCATCGGGGCGGGCGGCGACTGGGAGTGGTTCTACACGACGACCGCGCCTGCCGCCTCGGCCGAGCGCCAGCGCGTCGTGCCGCTCGACGACGTCGCCCGGCGTGAGGAGGTCGTCGACTTCCTCGCCGAGCACTCGCCCACCGCCGACACGGCGCCCTGTGGCGGCGAGCAGTGGGTCGCCGTCGAGGGCCAGGGAGGTCGGCTCGCCGCGGTCGCCGCCCTGGGCCGCACCCCGGCCGGTGCACCGCACATCTCGTCCGTGGCCGTCGCCGCGACGCTGAGGGGCCAGGGGCTCGGTCGGACGATCGTCGGCGCCCTGACGCGCAGCGCCGTCCTCTCCGAGGGCGTGTGCACGCTCGGGATGTACTCCGACAACGCGGTGGCCCGAAACCTCTACCACTCGCTCGGCTACGACAACCCGTGCTCATGGGCCAGTCGGGCCGTCGCGCTGAGCGCGTGACGACCCGACCGGACCATGGCGGCACTCAGTCGAGATCGGTTGCGGCAGTGGGCTTTCCGGGGTGCTGGACTAGGACGATCCAGTTGCCAGAGTTGTCGCGGCACACGGCCTCGGTGCCGTAGGGACGCTGCGACGGGGGCTGGAGGAACTCGACGCCCTTGCCGCGCAGCTGCTCGTAGGTCCGCTGGCAGTCGTCGACGTCGAGGCCGAGGCCGTTGAGTCCGCCGTCGTCCTGGGCCCGTTTCATGGCCTCGACCAGCTCGGGCGAGAACGGCGGACCTGGGACCGTGAGGTGCACGGAGATCTCGGGCTGGCTCGGGTGGGCGACGGTGCACCAGCGGTAGCCGTCACCGAGGGTGATGTCGTCCTTCTCGTCGAACCCGAGGACGTCGGTGTAGAACTTCTTGGACTCGTCGATGTCCGTCACGAAGACGCTGACGATGGAGATGTTGGTGATCATGCGACCACGCTAGGAGCGCGCCTTGCCCTCGCGCTTCTCCTCGATTGCGGACCGTTCGGCGAGTCCCCACATGAAGACGTAGCAACCGGGGATCCGCGGGGCGCCCGTCGCCGCCCACCGCGCCTGGAAGTCGCTCGGGCTCTCGCCCACGACCGCCCGGAACCGGCTGCTGAACGAGCCGAGGCTCGTGAAGCCCACGGCGTGGCACACCTCCGTCACCGTGAGGTTGGTGGCGCGCAGCAGGTCTTGTGCGCGCTCGATCCGCCGCCTCGAGACGTACTCCGCCGGAGTGACTCCGTAGGTCACCTTGAAGAGCCGGAGGAAGTGGTACTTCGAGAGCCCAGCCGCGGCGGCCAGCCGGTCGAGGTCGAGCGGTTCGGCGTACTCCCGGTCGGCGAGGTCGCGCGCCCGTCGCAGGTGGACGAGCACGTCACCGGGGGCTCTCGAGATCGACGTCACCACCTCATCCTGCCCTCCCCGGGCGCCGGTGGGCACTCAGCCCCGGACGGACGTATGCCGCCCACCCAGCGGGGTGAGCGGCATACGTCCGCGGGTGGCTGGATTCAGACCGCCGGCGCCTCCTGGGCAGCGGGCGCCGGCTCGCGCTCACCGCCGCGGGGCTCTGGCGTGGCGTCGACGCCGGCCTCCTTGCGCTGCTCCGCCGTGATCGGCGCCGGGGCGGACGTGAGCGGGTCGAAGCCGCCGCCCGACTTGGGGAAGGCGATGACGTCACGGATCGAGTCGGTCTTCGCGAGGAGCGCGACGATGCGGTCCCAGCCGAACGCGATGCCGCCGTGCGGCGGGGCGCCGTAGGCGAAGGCGTCGAGGAGGAAGCCGAACTTCTCCTGGGCCTCCTCGTGCGAGATCCCCATGACCTTGAAGACGCGCTCCTGGACGTCGCGGCGGTGGATACGGATCGAGCCCCCGCCGATCTCGTTGCCGTTGCAGACGATGTCGTAGGCGTACGCGAGCGCCGATCCGGGGTCGGTGTCGAAGGTGTCGACGAACTCGGGCTTCGGCGACGTGAACGCGTGGTGCACGGCCGTCCACGCGCTGTAGCCGAGGGCGACGTCGCCCGAGGCGGTGGCGTCGGCCGCCGGCTCGAAGAGCGGGGCGTCGACGACCCAGAGGAAGCTCCAGGCGTCCTCGTCGATGAGGTCGCACCGTCGGCCGATCTCGAGGCGGGCCGCCCCGAGCAGCGCACGCGACGCCTTGGCCGTGCCGGCGGCGAAGAAGATGCAGTCGCCCGGCCGGGCCCCGACGTGCGCCGCGAGGCCGGCTCGCTCGGCGTCGCTGAGGTTCTTGGCGACCGGGCCGCCGAGCTCGCCGTCCTCCTGGACGAGGACGTAGGCCAGGCCCTTGGCCCCGCGCTGCTTGGCCCACTCCTGCCACGCGTCGAGCTGCTTGCGCGGCTGGGATGCGCCACCCGGCATGACGACGGCACCGACGTACTCAGACTGGAACACGCGGAAGGTCGTGTCCGCGAAGTACTCGGTGCACTCCACGAGCTCCTGGCCGAAGCGCAGGTCGGGCTTGTCGGAGCCGTAGCGGGCCATCGCCTCGGTGTAGGTCATGCGCTGGAACGGCGTCGTCAGCTCGACGCCGATGAGCTTCCAGATCGCCGAGATGAGCGCCTCTCCGAGCTCCATGATGTCGTCCTGGTCGACGAAGGACATCTCGATGTCGAGCTGGGTGAACTCCGGCTGGCGGTCGGCACGAAAGTCCTCGTCGCGGTAGCAGCGGGCGATCTGGTAGTAGCGCTCCATGCCGGCGACCATGAGCAGCTGCTTGAACAGCTGAGGGCTCTGCGGCAGGGCGTACCAGCTGCCCGGGGCGAGTCGCGCGGGCACAAGGAAGTCGCGTGCGCCCTCGGGAGTCGAGCGGGTCAGGGTCGGGGTCTCGATCTCGACGAAGTCGCGAGCGCCGAGGACGCTGCGGGCGGCGGCGTTGACCTTGGACCGCAGCCGGATCGCCGAGCCGGCCGAGCTCGCGCCGGGACGGCGCAGGTCGAGGTAGCGGTGCTTGAGGCGGGCCTCCTCGCCGACGGTGACCCGCTCGTCGATCTGGAAGGGCAGCGGGGCGGCCGGGTTGAGCACCTCGAGGTCGCTGACGATGACCTCGATCTCGCCGGTGGGCAGCTCGGGGTTGGCGTTGCCCTCGGGGCGCAGGCGCACCTCGCCGGTCACCTTGACGCAGTACTCGTTGCGGACGTCGTGCGCGCCCCCCTCGGCGAGGACCTCGTCGCGGGCGACGACCTGGGCGACTCCCGAGGCGTCGCGCAGGTCGAGGAAGGCGACGCCACCGTGGTCTCGACGCCGGGCCACCCAGCCGGTGAGGGTGACGATCTGGCCTGCGTGGTCGGCACGCAGGGTGCCGGCCTCGTGAGTGCGGAGCACGGAGGATCCTTCCGGGTGCGAGATGGTGGTGCGGTGCGGCCTCCTGGGGCCACGACCGGGCCCGGGCTGGCGGGCACCGACCCCCAATCCTACGGTGTGCGGTTCGGGGCTCGCGCCACGCAGCCCGTAGACTCTGCCTGCGTGCAGCACTCCCGAAACCGAGACCTTGACGGCGTCCGCGGACTCGCGGTCCTCCTCGTCGTCGCCGCCCACGCGGGGTTGCCCGTCCGCTGGGGGGGCCTCTCCGGGGTGACCCTCTTCTTCGTGCTCTCCGGATACCTCATCACGAGCCTGCTCGTCCGCGAGCACGACCGCTACGGCGCGATCAGCCTCTGGCGCTTCTGGGGACGGCGGGCCCTGCGGCTCCTGCCCGCACTTCTCCTGCTCCTCGCCGCCGTGCCGGTCCTCCTTGCGCTGACCGACCCGGGCCACCTTGCGGCATACCCGTGGCAGGCCCTCGCCTCGCTGCTCTACGTCGGCAACTACGTGCGCATCGCGGGACACGACCTCGGCGTCCTCAACCACCTGTGGTCGCTCTCGGTCGAGGAGCAGTTCTACGTGGTCTGGCCCACGGTCTTCGTCGTCGTCGTCACGTGGTTCCGGGCCCGGGCCCTCAGCATCGTGCTCGCGCTGGCCGGCGGCGCGACGTTCTACAGCGTGTGGACCAAGGGCGCGGCGATCCGCCTCGACGTCGCCACCGAGACCAACGCGTTCGCGCTCCTGCTCGGCGCCTCGCTCGCCCTGGCGCTCGCCGAGCTGGGCCGGCGCGAGATCGCCCTCCCGCACGCGAGCCCCCTCTTCCCGTTCCTCGTCCTCGTCGCCCTGTCGGCGTTCCCGGGGCACAGCATGGAGGTCGACCACGAGCTCTTCCGTCCCCTCGGTGCCGTCTTCGCCGTGGTCGCCCTCTGGCTCGTGTATGCCGCCGTGTCGGGCCATGCGCGCCTCGTCGGGTCCCGCTTCATGGTCTTCTTCGGGACGATCAGCTACGCGTTCTACCTCTGGCACCAGGCACTCATCAACTCCCGGCTGCTCGGGGCTCACACCCTCGGACGCAACCTCGTCCTCGTGGCGGTGGCCGTCGTCGTCGCGTGGCTCTCGTGGGTTCTCGTGGAGCGGCCCACCGGTCGGCTGAGGAGCCGGCTGCGCCTCGACGAGCCGTCCGGGCGCCAGGCGGCCGCCCTCGCCGCGCGAGCGCAGGCGCAGGCGCAGGCGACCGCTGGGACCGGGATGCGGTCGGCCGCGCCCGCTGCATCGCCCTGACGTCAGGTTCTCCGTGCGCGTCCGCGAGGCCCAGAGCGCCCCAACGCGCCTCCAGGCGCGCCTAGACCGCGGTGAGGTCTCGGGAGGCCTCCGCCGCAAGCGCCTCGACGGCTGCCGCGAGCGCCGGGCTGGCCGTCATGGTGCCGCGCCAGACGAGGCTCACGGTGCGTTCCGACACCGGTTTCACGATCGGGACGGCGACGACACCGTCCGGCAGCGGTCCACGGCCGAGCCGCGGCACCAGGGCGATAGCCTCACCGTTCGCGACGAGCGCGACGTGCGTGGCGAACTCGAGTGCGACGTGGGCGATGCGCGGGGCCCGGCCGACATCGGCATACATCTTCTGCAGCCACTGATGACAGATCGAGCCGGGTGCCACGCTCGCCCAGGCCTCGTCGAGGACGTCGGTGACCGCGATGGTGGTGCGTGCCGCAAGTGGATGGTCCGCGTGCACCAGCACGTCGGCGCGGTCCCGGCCGAGGTGGCGCACCTCGAGGTGGTCCGGGATGGCGAGCGGGAGGGGCTCCCAGTTGTGGACGAGAGCGAGGTCGTGGGTTCCGGCCGCGACGGCGTCGACGGCATCCCACGGGTCGATCTCGTCGGGCCGGAGCACGACGCCCGGCGCGGCCCGCCGCAGGGTGCCGATCGCGCCAACGACGAGACCCCGGTAGGCGGTGGCGAAGGTCGCGAGCCGGACCGTGCCTGCGGTCTCGCCGGAGGCCCGATGGAGGCGGGCCTCGAGGCGCTCCATCCTCGAGAGCAGGTCGCGCGCCGAGTCGCAGAGCGTGCGCCCCGACTCGGTGAGCAGCACGCCGCGGCCGTGGCGCTCGAGGAGCTGGACGCCGGTCTGGGCCTCGAGCCGCTTGATCTGCTGTGACACGGCGCTCGGCGTGTAGTCGAGAGCGGTGGCCGCGGCGCCCACCGAGCCCAGCTGCTCGACGGCGACGAGGGACCGGAGGGCGATCGGGTCGATCATGAAGCGATGGTACACATTGAGACATCGGATTGTTTGATGGACGTGAACGGTTCGGCGCGTCCACCATGGAGGTCACCGCCCCGGGGGTCCGTGCGCCGGACCCACGGCGTCCCACTCCCCGAAGAGATCGAGACCTCTGATGCGCCCTCGTGACACCGCCCTCGCCGTCCTCGTCGCGTTTCTCTGGGGCACGAACTTCATCGCCATCAGCGCCGGACTCGAGTCCGTCCCGCCGTTCCTCTTCCTCGCGATGCGCTTCCTCTGCGTCTGCGTCCCCGCCGTCTTGTTCGTCCGACGACCCGCACTCCCGTGGCGGGACCTGGCCCTCATCGGCGCGTTCACGAGCCTCGGACAGTTCGGCCTGATGTATCTCGCGCTCCACCTCGGCATGCCGCCGGGCCTCACCTCGCTCGTCCTCCAGGCCCAGGTGCTCTTCACCGTGGTGATCGCGGCGGTGTGGCTCCGCGAGCGCCCCTCGGCGCGGCAGCGCCTCGGCGTCGCGCTCGGGGGCGCGGGTCTGCTGACGATCGCCGTCGGACGAGGCCTCTCCGCACCCGTCCTGCCGCTCGTCGTCCTCGTTCTCGCGGCGGTCTCGTGGGCCGTCGGCAACGTCCTCACCCGGAGAGCCGGACCCGTCTCGGGCATCGGAGTCACGGTGTGGTCCGGCCTTGTCGTGCCGCTCCCGGCGCTCGCCCTGTCCCTGGGTATCGAAGGTCCCGAGGCGATCGGGCGGGCCCTGACCGGGCTGCCCTGGCAGGCGGTGGTGTCGACCCTCTACACCGCCGGCCTGTCCTCGCTCGTCGGCTACGGCCTCTGGAACACCCTGCTCGCGCGCCACCCCGTCGCCCGCGTGACGCCCTTCGCGATGCTCGTACCCGTGTTCGGCATGTCTGCGGCGGCGGTCGTGCTCGGAGAGCGACCCAGCGGCGTCGAGTGGGTCGGGGGCGTCATCCTGCTCACCGGAGTCGCGGTCGCCGTGCTGCGGGCCCGTCGGTCGGGGTCAGTCGTGGTCGCCGTCGACGTAGAGCCAGCGCCCGGCGCGCCGGGAGAACCGGCTGACCTCGTGCATTCGGCCGCTCCGCCCTCCCCTGCGCCAGCGCGCGACGAACTCGACGGTCCCCTCGGCGTCCTCGGCGCCTCCCGCGTGTGAGGCGACGACGGTGAGCCCGGTCCACTCCGTGTCGTCGAGGTCGACCTGTGCCGGTCGCGTCCGGGGGTGCCAGGTGCGGACGAGATGACCCTCGTCCCCCAGCGCGAAAGCGGTGTATCTCGAACGCATGAGCTGCTCGGCCGTGGCGGCGAGGCGCTGGCCGTCGAGGATGGGACCGCAGCACCCGGCATACGCCTCCCGGCTCCCGCACGGACAGGGGCCGGGCGCCGTCGTCACGGGGTCGGCCCGCGGTATGCCGGGTGGCTGGGCCACGCGGCATCCCTGGGGCGCAGGGTCGCCCACTCGCGAGTCCGCGCCGCATGCGCACCGAGGATCCCGACGATGGCGGCGCCGTTGCTGACCTGCCCCTGCAGCACGGCGTCGGCTGCGTCGTCGAGGGGGACCCACAGGGGACGCAGCTCGAGCTCCTCCGCCGTGCGCTCGTGGGCTTCCTCCGCGTCGACGTCGCGCAGCTCACGGGCGAGGAAGATCCGCATCGGCTCGGGGTAGACACCGGGTGAGGCCACCTGGTCGACGAGGAGGTCCCAGCGGTCGGCGACGAGGTCGACCTCCTCTGCGAGCTCGCGCGCCGCCGCCTCCCACGGGGGCTCGCCCGGGACGTCGAGCATCCCGGCCGGCAGCTCCCAGATCTGGCCCCCGGCGGCGTGGCGGTACTGGCGGATCAGGAGCACGTGGTCGACCCCGTCGAAGGGGTGCAGCGCCACGACGACGACCGCCCCGGGGTGGGTGACGTAGTCGCGCACGACGATGCCACCCTCCCCGAGGTCGACGGTGTCACGGCGCACGTCGAAGACGATCCCCTCGAAGGGCGTCTCGGTGGCGACGACCGGTCGGCTCCCCCACTCCTCGACGAGGTCGCTCCCTCGCCCACGCGGGGCCTCGAGACTCACGGGCCGGCGTTCAGTCCGACTCGGCGGCGACCGCGGCGGCCACGGGTTCGCCCGTCACGGCGGCGGCCGCATTCGCCTCGGCGGCGCGCTGACGCTCCACCTCGACGAGTCGTCCGCCTCGCTGCCGCTCCAGCGCCGCCCCGACGAGCCCGGCGAAGAGCGGGTGTGCACGGTTGGGCCGCGAGAGGAACTCGGGGTGCGCCTGGGTCGAGACGTAGTACGGGTGGACCTCACGCGGCAGCTCGACGAACTCGACGAGGCTCCCGTCGGGTGAGGTGCCCGAGAAGACGAGACCCACCTTCTCGAGGTCGGCCCGGTAGGCGTTGTTGACCTCGTAGCGGTGGCGGTGACGCTCCTTGACCTCGGCCTGAACGTACGTCTCGCGGACGACGCTGCCCTCCTGGAGGACGGCGGGGTAGCTGCCGAGGCGCATCGTCCCACCCAGGTCACCGGCACCTTCGACGAAGGCCTTCTGCTCCTCCATCGTCGCGATGACGGGGTGTGGCGTCTCGGGGTCGAACTCCGTCGACGACGCGTCGGTGATGCCGGCGACGGTGCGGGCGTACTCGATGACCATGCACTGCAGGCCGAGGCAGATCCCCAGCGTCGGGACCTGCTTCTCGCGGGCCCAGGTGAGCGCCCCGAGCTTGCCCTCGATGCCGCGCACGCCGAAGCCGCCCGGGATGAGCACCCCGTCGACGCCGCCGAGGGCCTTCTGCGCCCCGGCAGGCGTCTGGCAGTCGTCGCTAGCGACCCAGCGGATCCGGACCCGCGCGTCGTGGTGGAAGCCCCCGGCCCGGAGCGCCTCGGTCACCGAGAGGTACGCGTCGGGCAGGTCGATGTACTTGCCGACGAGGGCGATCTCGACGTCGTGCTCGGGGTCGTGGACCCGCTGGAGGAGCTGGTCCCACTCGGTCCAGTCGACGTCCCGGAAGCCGAGCCCGAGGCGGCGGATGACGTAGGCGTCGAGGCCCTCGCGGTGGAGGACCTTCGGGATGTCGTAGATGCTCGGCGCGTCGACGGCCGCGGCGACGGCGGCGACGTCGACGTCGCACATGAGCGAGATCTTGCGCTTGATCGGGTCGGGGATCTCGCGGTCGGCCCGCAGGACGAGCCCGTCGGGCTGGATGCCGACCTGGCGGAGCGCGGCGACGGAGTGCTGCGTCGGCTTGGTCTTGAGCTCACCGCTCGGGGCGAGGTAGGGCACGAGCGAGACGTGGAGGAAGAAGCTGTTGTCCCGGCCGATGAGGTGGCGCACCTGGCGGGCCGCCTCGAGGAACGGCAGCGACTCGATGTCGCCGACGGTGCCGCCGATCTCGGTAATGATGACGTCGGGGGCGTCGGCGCCGCCGGTCGCGAGCGCCCGCATCCGCGCGACGATCTCGTTGGTGATGTGCGGGATCACCTGGACCGTGTCGCCGAGGTACTCGCCGCGGCGCTCCTTGGCGATGACGTTGTTGTAGACCTGGCCGGTCGTCACGTTGGCGGCGCCGACGAGGTTGACGTCGAGGAAGCGCTCGTAGTGGCCGATGTCGAGGTCGGTCTCGGCCCCGTCGTCGGTCACGAAGACCTCACCGTGCTGGAACGGGTTCATCGTCCCGGGGTCGACGTTGATGTAGGGGTCGAGCTTCTGCATCGTGACCTTGAGGCCGCGCGATCGCAGAAGTCGTCCGAGGCTGGATGCCGTGAGGCCCTTGCCGAGCGAAGAGGCGACGCCTCCGGTCACAAAGATGTGCTTCGTCGTTTCCACCACGGACTTTGAGTCTACGTCATCGGCGGAGGGTCTCCGTGTAGCGCTCTCGCCAGCGGCGTGCCTCGTCCCCGGGACTGGCCCACGCGAGGGCGCGCTCCCGGGCCCGCGCTCCGAGCCGGCGGCGCTCATCGGGGTCGCCGAGGAGGGAGTCGACGGCGCGCGTCACGGCTGCGGCGTCGCCGACGGGAACGAGCACGCCCGCATCGCCGACGAGGTCCGGCAGCCCGCCCGTCCGCGTCACGACCACCGGCACCCCGGCGGCCATCGCCTCCTGCACGACGAGGGCACGGGCCTCCCACCGGCTCGTGAGGACGAACACGTCCGCCGCCCGGAGCCACGCGGGGACGTCGTCACGTGCGCCGAGGAACACGAGGGGTATGCCGCTCGCCTCCCTCTCGACGTGGGCGCGGAGCGCGTCGTCCCCCGCGCCGATCACGACCCAGGTGGCGCCGCAGCGCGAGTCGCGGGCTGCGGCGGCGAGGGTGTGCAGATCCTTCTGCGGCGCGAGGCGGGACACGGTGACGACGAGCGGCCCGTCGGGAGCCAGTCCGGCGGCGGTGCGCAGGGCGGCCCGCTCCCCCGGGGTCGCCGGGCTGCTCGCGAGGATGGCTGCGACGCCCGGCGAGGCGACGGTCGCGAGCTCGACCGGTTCGGCGCCGAGGTCGCGGGCGAGCTCGACGAGGTCGCCGCTCGCGCCCGTGACGAGGTCTGCACGGCGCAGCGCCCAGGCGACGACGCGAGCGGCGGGGCCCGAGCGCAGCCGGGGCGGCAGGTCGTTGTGGAGCGTGACGACGAGTCTTGGGCGCGGCCGTGCCCGAAGGACCGCGACGGCAGCGATCACGGCGGCCTGGTGGCCATGGGCGTGCACGATGTCCACGGTGCCGGTCAGGCGCATGATGCGGTGCCAGTCGACGAGACCGCGCGGCGCACGCAGCCCGGGGTGGACCGGCCACAGGAGGTGGGCGTCTGCCCACCCGAAACACGCCGCAGTCGACGGGTCGGTGACGAGGGCGACGTCGGTGCCCTCCCGGCGGAGGTCGTCGACGAGCCGGTCGACGTGCGTGCCGATGCCGCCCGTCGAGCGGCCGACGAGCATGAGGACCCTCATGACGGCTCCTTCGTGGCAACGACACCGGGACGGACCCGCGCGAGCAGTCGACGCACGATGGACCGGTCGATCGTGGCGCCGACCGCGGCGAAGACGACCACGCCGACAACGGCGCACGCGACACACGTCGCAGCCGCCTCGACCGCTCCCTCCGTGGACCACGCGCCCCCGAGCCACCAGCCCACGGCCCCGGCGGCCGCCGCGCCGGACGCGCCGGCCAGGGCCGGACGAAGCGGCAGCCGGAGCGCCGACGCGCCCCACGCGCGGCTCACGAGCACGACGAGCGCCAGCATCGCGAGCAGGAGGCCCACGCTCATCCCGAGCGTGATGAGGCGAAGGGTCCGGGCCGGACCGGCGTCG
>NZ_AWSA01000007.1 GCF_000576595.1 Intrasporangium oryzae NRRL B-24470
CCCGCCAGCCACCACCAGTCAAAATCCGTGACCCGCTCTCAGAGCGACCGAACTTGAACCCACCGGTGTCAGCGGGGACCCACAGGATACCTGCCGCCACGCAGTGGTGGCAAGTCCGGTGGGATCCAGCCCCGGGCCGGCCTACTTCGCTTGCGATTCACTCGCGAGCAGTGGCGTCCGCTTCCCTGTCGGGCTGACGAAGAGAACAGTAGCCCGGACCGGGCGACCAGGCCGAATCGGGCATCCCGCGGCACTTCCCCTCCCCTCCCGAGTCACCTCTCCGAGCCCCGCCGGCCCCCGTCTCGCCGTCCCGCCGGCCCCCGTCTCGCCGTCCCGCCGTCTCGCCGTCGCGCCGGCCGACGACATGACGCCGGCCCACATCACCGCCTGGGCGTGACCGACGACCGCGACGTCAGGAGACCCGCTCGATGACGATGGGAGGAAGGGCGGGTCTCGACCCCTCGGGAGCAATGGTGAAGCCGCCCTCGAGGGCCTCGAGCGCTCGGTCGAACCGCTCCGGCGTATCGGTGTGCAGCGTGAGCAGCGGCTCCCCGCCGCGGACCGTCGCGCCGGGCTTGGAGTGGATCTCCACGCCCGCCCCCGCCTGGACCGGGTCCTCCTTGCGGGCCCGTCCGGCGCCGAGCCGCCACGCGGCGACTCCCACCGCGAGGGCGTCGAGCTCGACGAGAACCCCGTCGGCGGGCGCGAGGACGTGGTGGGTCTCCTTCGCCACCGGCAGCGGTGCGTCCGGGTCGCCGCCCTGGGCCCGGATCATCCGCCGCCACACGTCCATCGCGCGTCCGTCGGCGAGGACGTCCGCGGGGTCGACGTCGTCACGGCCCGCGCCGGCCACCATCTCGCGGGCGAGAGCAAGGGTGAGCTCGACGACGTCCGGCGGGCCGCCGCCCTCGAGCACCTCGACCGACTCGCGCACCTCGAGGGCGTTGCCCGCGGTGAGCCCGAGCGGCGTCTGCATGTTGGTCAGCAGGGCCACGGTGTGCACCCCCGCATCGGTCCCGAGCCGCACCATCGTCTGGGCCAGCTCACGCGCCTGGTCGAGCTCCTTCATGAAGGCCCCGGAGCCGACCTTGACGTCGAGCACGAGGGAGCCGGTGCCCTCGGCGATCTTCTTGCTCATGATGGAGGTCGCGATGAGCGGGACGCACGACACGGTCCCGGTCACGTCGCGCAGGGCGTAGAGCTTCTTGTCGGCCGGAGCGAGCCCCGACCCAGCGGCACAGATCACGGCGCCGACATCCTCGAGCTGGGCGAGCATCTCCTCGTTGGTCAGGGACGCCCGCCAGCCCGGGATCGACTCGAGCTTGTCGAGGGTCCCGCCGGTGTGTCCCAGCCCCCGGCCCGACAGCTGCGGCACGGCCACCCCGCACGCCGCCACGATCGGCGCGAGCGGGAGGGTGATCTTGTCGCCGACGCCACCCGTCGAGTGCTTGTCACTCGTGGGGCGTGACAACCCCGAGAAGTCGAGCCGCTCCCCCGACCGGATCATCGCGTCGGCCCACCGCGCGATCTCGCGGGCGTTCATCCCGTTGAGGTAGATCGCCATCGCGAGGGCGGACATCTGCTCCTCGGCGACGACCCCCCGGGTGTACGCGTCGATCACCCAGTCGATCTGGGCGTCGGACAGCTCGTGGCGGTCTCGCTTGGCGGAAATGACGTCGACGGCATCGAAGGCTTCGCTCACCGGACCATCATGTCCCAGCCCCGCGGCATACGCGGGAGGGTTCAGCGCTCGGCGTGGTCGAGGTCGGCCGAACCGAAGGCCTGCGGGAGGACGTCGGCCATGGTGAGGACGCCTTCGGGCGTCATGAGCAGGCACGACGGCCCGCCGTTCTCCCAGAGGAGCTGTCGGCACCGGCCGCACGGCATGAGCGACTTCCCGTCGCCGCCGACGCAGAAGACGGCGACGAGTCGTCCGCCGCCCGTCGCGTGCAGCTCGGACACCATGCCGCACTCGGCGCACAGCCCGACGCCATAGGCGGCGTTCTCGACGTTGCACCCCGCGACGACCCTGCCGTCGTCGACGAGGCCCGCGACGCCCACCGGGAAGTGCGAGTAGGGCGCGTACGCACGCTCCATGAGCTCGACCGCCCGGAGCCGGAGCGCCTCCCAGTCGACGGTATGCCGCTCACCGGGCTCAGCGGCATACCGTCCCTCGGCGTCGGCGGCGGACACTAGTGGCCCTCCCCCTTGCGGTAGATCTGGCCGTCGGCGGCGGGCATCCGCAGCCGTTGGGAAGCGAACGCGAGCACGAGCAGGGTCGTGACGTAGGGGGTCGTGCTCGAGAGCTCGGGCGGCACGATGTCGGTCAGGGCGTACCACGTGCCGACGAGGGAGCCGACGATCACGGCCACGACGCCCTGCGCGAGGCGGCCCCGCCGGACGACCTGCCAGACACCGATCCCGATGAGCAGGACGGCGAGGAGCAGGAGGAAGGCGTGGACAGTCGTCCCGCCGCCGCGCAGCTGTGCGGCGTCGGTGTAGCCGAAGAGAACCGAGCCGGCGAGGAGCCCACCCGGCCGCCAGTTGCCGAAGATCATCGCCGCGAGGCCGATGTAGCCGCGGCCACCGGTCTGGCCGTCACGGAAGAGGTTGGCCGCGACGAGGGCGAGGAAGCCGCCGCCGAGACCGGCGAGCCCGCCGGAGATGAGGACGGCGACGAACTTGTAGCGCAGGACGTTGACGCCGAGGGACTCGGCCGCCACGGGCGACTCGCCCACCGAACGCAGGCGAAGACCGAACGCAGAGCGCCAGAGGATGTAGAACGTCGCGATGAAGAGCAGGACCGCGAGGATCGTCACGACCGAGACGTCGGTGCAGAAGGCGCGCAGCACTCCGGCGAGGTCGGAGATGAAGAAGATGTGCTTCTGCTCGATCTCGTAGAGCGCGTCGGACAGGCCCGGGATGCTGAACGTCGGCAGCTCGTCGAGCGGCGGCGACTGGGTCGGACCACCGCCGGGAAGGGTGCTGAAGAACCGGACCGAGAGGTACTTCGCGAAGCCGAGCGCCACGATGTTGAGGGCGACACCGGAGACGATGTGGTCGACCCCGAAGGTCACCGTCGCGATGGCGTGGATCAAGGCGCCGAGCATGCCACCGATGACCGCGCCGACGAGCCCCATCCACGGCCCGAGGTGGTAGCCGAGGAACCCCGCACCCCACGTGCCGAGGATCATCATGCCCTCGAGGCCGATGTTGACCACGCCGGCTCGCTCGGACCAGAGGCCACCGAGACCGGCCAGGGCGATGGGCACGGCGAGGCCGAAGGCGGCGATGAGCAGCCCGGACGAGTCGACGTCCTGGGCGCCGGTCACGACGCGGAGCACCGAGAGCACGAACACGCCGCCGAGCCCGACCCCGACCCACTGCAACGGGCTCAGACGGAGCCGACGCGGTGCGGCCACCACCCTCTCGCTCCCGACCTTGAGATCGGCGGCGCTCATGCGCGTGCTCCTTCCACGGACGGGGCGTCAGGTGACACCGCTGAGAGCTCTCTCGCCACGCGCTGCTGCTCGAGGCGGACGTCGGCCCGGCGGATCAGCTCGTAGGCGATGACGACGGCGAAGAGGATGACGCCCTGGATGATGAAGACGACCTCCGAGGCGACCCCTGCGCGGATCTGCAGGGCGTTGCTCTGGACGTCGAGGAACGACCAGAGCAGGGCCGCGAAGGCAATGCCGACCGGGTGGTTGCGCCCGAGCAGGGCGATGCCGATGCCGGCGAAGCCGAGACCCGCCTGGAAGGTCGTGCCGTAGTTGTGGTCCTGCCCGAAGAGCAGCGGCATACCGATGAGACCGGCCAGGGCTCCCGAGGCGACCATCGTCGTGACGACCATGCGCGGCACCTTGACGCCGCTCGCGACGGCGGCGGTCTCGGACCGCCCGGTGGCGCGCAGGTCGAAGCCGAACCGCGTCTTGCCGATGATGAACCAGTAGGCGGAGCCGACGAGGATGGCGAGCAGGAGCAGCGTGTAGACCTTGTTGGCCGCGCCGGGGATGAGCGACAGGCCGTCGAGCTGCGAGGACTCGGGGATCGGCTTGGTCGTGATCGTGTTGCTGCCCGGTTGCTTGACCGCGACCTTGAGCAGCAGCCACTGGACGACACCGGTCGCGATGGCGTTGAGCATGATCGTGCTGATGACCTCGGAGATGCCGCGCTTGACCTTGAGGTAGGCGGCGATGCTCGCCCACAGGCCTCCGGCGATCATCGCGACGATGATCGTGAGGATGACGTTGACCGGGCCCGGGAACCACGCCTGCCCGGCGAAGAGGGCGCCCGCGAAGGCGGCGACGCGGTACTGGCCGTCGACCCCGATGTTGAAGAGGTTCATCCGGAAGCCGACGGCGACGGCCACGGCCGAGAGGTAGTAGACGGTGGCGCCGTTGACGATCTGGACGAACTGGCGCGGCTTGGGCGCCGACAGGATGGTCTGCCAGACCTCGACGACGGGGTCGCCGAACGCGAGGAGGATCACCGAGGTGACGACGAACGCGACGATGAGCGCCAGGGCGGGCGCTGCGATCGCGAGGAGCGCCTTGCGGGGGCTGAAGGTGCTCATCGGGACTCCCCCGCTCCGTCGTGGTCGGTCGGGTCGGCGGACGCACCGGTCATCGCCGCTCCGAGGTCCTCTGCGGTCACTGTGTCGGGGTCGAAGGTGCCGGTGAGGCGCCCGCGGAGGATGACCTCGATCGTGTCGGACAGGCCGATCAGCTCCTCGAGGTCGGCGGAGATGAGCAGGACGGCGAGACCGTCACGGCGCGCCTGCCGGATGATGTCCCAGATGCTCGCCTGCGCACCGACGTCGACGCCGCGCGTCGGGTGGGCGGCGACGAGCACCTTCGGCTCGTGGCTCATCTCGCGCCCGACGATGAGCTTCTGCTGGTTGCCGCCCGAGAGCGAGCCGGCCTTGACGTTGATCGACGGGGTGCGGACGTCGTACTCCTTGACGATCCGCTCGGTGTCGGCCTTGGCTCCGGCCGCGTCGATGATGAACCCCTTGACGTTGGGCGTCTCGGTCTGGTGTCCGAGGATGCGGTTCTCCCAGAGCGGCGCCTCGAGCAGGAGGGCGTGGCGCTGGCGGTCCTCGGGGATGTAGGCGACGCCCGCCTCGCGGATCTCGCGGGTCTGCCAGTCGGAGATGTCGGTGTCGCCGAGATAGACGCGCCCGGCCGTGGGCTCGCGCATCCCCATGATCACCTCGACGAGCTCGGCCTGGCCGTTGCCCTCGACGCCGGCGATGCCGAGGACCTCACCGGCATGGATCGTCAGCGAGATGCCGTCGAGGACGTTGCGGCCCTCAGCGGCGCTACCGAGGACGATGTCCTCGGTCCGCAGGACCACCCGGTCCGTGACGGTCGACTCCTCGGTCTGCGGCGTCGGCAGCTCGGCGCCGACCATGAGCTCGGCCAGCTGGCGGGCGTTGACCGACTTGGGGTCGACGGTGTCGATCGTCGTGCCGCGGCGGATGACGGTGATCGAGTCGGCGACGGACAGGACCTCGTCGAGCTTGTGCGAGATGAACAGGACGGTGAGGCCCTCGGACTTGAGCTCGCGGAGGTTGTCGAAGAGCTCGTCGACCTCCTGCGGGACGAGGACGGCGGTCGGCTCGTCGAGGATGATGATCTTGGCCCCTCGGTAGAGGACCTTGAGGATCTCGATGCGCTGGCGGGCGCCCACCCCGAGGTCGGCCACGAGGGCGTCGGGGTCGACGTCGAGGCCGTAGTCGTCGGACAGGCGCTTGATCTCCCGTCGGGCGCCGTCGCCGATGCCGTGCAGGCTCTCGGCGCCGAGCACGACGTTCTCGAGGACGGTGAAGTTGTCGGCGAGCTGGAAGTGCTGGAACACCATGCCGATGCCCTCGGCGATGGCGTCGGACGGCGAGTGGAGGTGGACCTCCTTGCCGTCGACGCGGATGGTGCCCTCGTCGGGGCGCTGCACGCCGTAGAGGATCTTCATCAGCGTCGACTTGCCGGCGCCGTTCTCACCGACGATGGCGTGGACGGTGCCTCTCTTCACCGAGAAGACGATGTCCTTGTTGGCCACGACGCCGGGGAAGCGCTTCGTGATGCCTTCCAGCTCGACCGCGTACTCGGCTCCCCCCAGGGTGGCCGGTCGCTCAGGCGCGGGTGCAGTGATGGCGACAACTCCTCGTCCGGGCCCGGAGGCCGGGCTCCGGGCAGCAGGTGGTGCAGGCAGGTGCCGGTCGTGCCGTGACCGCGCGGCGCTCACGATACGGCCGATGCTGCCGGGGACGAACACGGCCCGCGACGACGCTACCGCGCCGCACGGGCCGTGTCTGCCCACTCAGGGATTAAACGTGGTGCGTGTCGATCACGGCTTGGTCGGGACCGTGATCTGGCCCGAGATGATCTTCGCCTTGTAGTCGTCGAGCTTGGCCTTGATGTCGTCGACCTTGCCACCGGTGGTCGCGTAGTCGACACCGCCGGCCTTGAGGTCGTAGACCTTGTTGCCCGTGATGTCCTTGCCCTCGGAGCCGGACTTGAGGAAGTCGTAGACCGCGACGTCGACCTTCTTGATCATCGACGTGAGGATGACGTCACGCACGTCGGGCGTGGCCGTCAGGGCCTGGTCGGAGTCGACACCGATCGCGAGCTTGCCCGCGGCCTTGGCGGCGGTGAAGACACCGCTGCCCGAGCCACCGGCGGCGTGGTAGACGACGTCGGCGCCACCCTGGTAAAGGCCCTCGGCGGCCGTCTTGCCCTTGGCCGGGTCGTTGAAGCCGGAGAAGTCCGGCGGCTGCGAGAGGTACTGGCTCTTGACGACGATCGAGGGGTTGGCGGCCTTGGCGCCCGCGATGTAGCCCGCCTCGAACTTCTTGATGAGGTCGGTCGCGACACCGCCGACGAAGCCGACCGTGTTGGTCTTGCTCTTGAGGGCGGCCGCGGCGCCGACGAGGAACGAGCCCTGCTCCTCGGCGAAGGTCAGCTGGGCGACGTTGGGGCCGGCCGAGTCGGCGGACGCGTCGTCGATGATGGCGAAGTGGACCTCGGGGTTGGCCTTGGCGACCGCGCCGATGGCCTTCGCGTAGGCGAAGCCGACACCGATGACGTGGGTCGCGCCGGCGTCGACGAACTGCTGGAGGCGCTCCTCGGTCGCGGCCTCGCTCTCGCCGTTGACCTGCGTGGCCTCCTTGTACGTGATGCCGAGGTCGGCCTTGGCCTTGTCGAGCCCGACTGCGGCGGAGGCGTTGAAGGACTGGTCCCCTCGGCCACCGACGCCGTAGGCGATGCCGACGACGATCTTCTTACCGGCAGCGGCGCTGCTCGAACCGCCGGCGGAGGTGCTGCTCGACCCGGACGTGTCGTTGCTGCTGCAGGCCGCGAGACCGAGCGCAGCAGCCGCGACGACGGCCGCGACCTTGGTTGCGTGACGCAAAGGAGTGCTCCTTAAATTCCGAGGGGCCGACGACGACATCGGCCCACTGGCATCGCACTCTAGACCCCGCTACAGCAGGATCTGCGTGGGTTCGCCGTTCGCACAGGAAGTGTTACCGATCCGCGACCGCGCTGAGACTCGGAGCAGGTCCGAGCCCCTGCTCCGAGGCCCACTGGGCGGCCGACGCGATGACGCAGCCGGCCAAGGTGCGGGCTCCGATCGCGATCGCTCCCTCGTCGATGACGAGGTCACCGCGGTGCAGGTCGAACGTCGGACCGCCGACGGTCCGGGTGCCGAGGCGGGCCATCGCGCCCGGGACGTGGGTGAGGTACCAGGCGAAGTCCTCGCCGCCGAGGGACTGCGGCGTCGACGCCACGTGGGCTCCCGCTCCGGTCACGGCCGACGCGAGCGCATCGATGCAGCTCGCGTCGTTGACGACAGGAGGGACCCCCTTGACGATCGAGACCTCCGCGGTGACGGCATACGGGCGGACGACCTCGTGGACGACGCCCTCGAGAAGGCGCTCGACGCCCTCCCAGATCCCCGCGTCGAGCATGCGCAGGGTGCCGGTGGCCTTGCCGGAGGACGGGATGACGTTGTGGGCGCCGCCGGAGTGGACCGAGCCCCAGACGAGGGCCGCACCGGCGCGGGGGTCGAGGCGTCGCGACAGGACCGCGGGGACGTCGGTGACGACCTTCGCGAGGGCATAGGTGAGGTCCTGTGTCAGGTGGGGGCGCGACGTGTGGCCGCCGCGGCCGCTCAGGGTGACCTCGACCTGGTCGGCGGCCGCCGTGATCGGGCCGACGCGCAGGCCGACCTCGCCGACGTCGAGGGTGGGGTCGCAGTGCAGGGCGAAGATCCGCTCCACGTCGGCGAGGCCGTCCTGGGCGACGACGTCCTCGGCGCCTCCGGGCATGACCTCCTCGGCCGGCTGGAAGACGAGCCGGGCCCGGGTGCCCGTCGCGCGGAGCAGCTCCTCGATCGACTTCAGGGCGAGCGCCGCCCCCACGAGGGCCGTCGTGTGGACGTCGTGGCCGCACGAGTGGCTGATCCCGTCGGTCCTCGACGCGAACTCGAGCCCGGTCTGCTCGCGGATCGGCAGCGCGTCGATGTCGGCGCGCAGGGCGATCGTGTGCGCAGGTTCGGCGGCGCCGATGTCGGCGACCAGCCCCGTGCCGCGCAGGCGGCGGACGGCGATACCGGCGGCTTCGAGCCGCGCGGCAAGCAGGTCGGTCGTGCGCACCTCACCGCGCCCGAGCTCGGGGTGTGCGTGGAGGTCCCGCCGGAGCGCCACGAGCTCGTCCACGTGTCCGGAGACGGAGCGGGCGATGGCGTCGAACGGGAGGGAGGGTGTCACGAGTATCGGAGTCTAGCGAGAGGATGTCGGCGGGCCGTCGTGGCCACGACACCCGGGAAGAGCGGGCCACCCACGGGAGAGGAGACGAGGTGGAGAGGTCGGGCATCGAGGACGTCCTGCACCGGGTCGACCAGGCGCTGCCCTTCGTCACGGTCGCCACCCGTGCGACCCCGGCGACGGTCTCGTGCGCCGAGGTGCTCGCGCACGTCCGTGCCGGGCACGACCCCCTCGCGCCCTGGCGGACCGCGCTGCGCTCCCAGATGGAGCGCCGGCACGCGACGAGGGTCGCGCCCCACGTCCCGGCCGCCTTCGTCCTCCAGTGGTGGTGCGAGGTCGCAGCCACCCCCATCGCGTATGCCGCCGGGCTCGGCCCCTGGGTTCTCCTGCCCGACCCCGAGGGGCTCGGTTTCGAACTCGCGCTCGGGCTCCATCCGCAGCGGGTCGTCGTCGACCCGGACCGCGCCCCCGTGGAGGTCGACCCCTCGGGCGAGCGCCGGAGCGCGAGGGCGCGGGCGGCATACGACTCGATCGTCTCGGAGGTTGTCGAGGCCTATGCCCCCGAGGTCAAGATGAGCTCGCGGCAGCGCTGGGGCGTCGTCGACGACGTCTGGGCCACGGCCGTGCGGGGTGCCCGCGGCGCGGCGGGCGAGACGGTGGGAGGCCCGCCGCGGCGGGTGTCGTGCTGCTTCATCTACGCGCTGCCGGGGATGCGGGCCTGCACCCCCTGCCCCCGCGGCGCGCGGACCTAGGGTATGTATTCGGCATGACGCGCACCGCTGTCTCCCCGACCGTGACCGGCCGTCCGCTCGTCGTCCACGACGAGGTCCGCGAGGCCCTCGAGGCCGGGCACGGCGTCGTCGCGCTCGAGAGCACGATCCTCGCCCACGGGCTGCCGCACCCCGACAACATCGCCATCGCAGGGCAGATCGAGCGGGCGGTCCGGGAGAGCGGCTCGGTCCCGGCGACGATCGCGCTGCTCGACGGCGTCGTCCACGTCGGGCTCGGCGCGGCGGAGGTCGAGCGGATCTGCACCGACCCCGAGGTGGCCAAGCTGTCCGTCCGCGACGTGGGTGTCGCCGCCGCCCTGGGGCGAACGGGCGCCACGACCGTCGCCTCGACGTCGGCGCTCGCCCACCTGGCCGGGATCCGCGTCTTCGCGACGGGCGGCCTCGGCGGCGTGCACCGGGGCGCCTCGGAGACCTTCGACGTGTCGGCCGACCTCGGCGTCATCGCGTCGACGCCGGTGCTCGTCGTCTGCGCCGGGGTCAAGTCGATCCTCGACGTGCCCGGGACCCTCGAGACGCTCGAGACGCTGTCGGTCCCCGTGCTCGGCTACCGGACCGACGCCTTCCCGGGCTTCTACCTGTCCGACTCGGGCCACGAGGTGCCGTGGCGCGTCGAGTCGCCCGAGGAGGCGGCCCGGGTCGTCGTCGTGCGCGACCGGCTCGGGACCGACCGGGCGGGCGTCGTCCTCGCCAACCCGTTGCCTGCCGACCGCCAGGTCGACCGCGAGCTGCACGACCGGCTCGTTGCGGAGGGCCTGGCCCTGCTCGCGCGCGAGGGCGTCCACGGCAAGGACGTGACGCCGCGCCTCCTCGAGTACTTCCACGAGAACTCCGGGGGCGAGTCCCTCCGGGCCAACGTCGAGCTCGTCCTGTCCAACGCCCGGCTCGCCGGGCAGGTCGCCGCCGAGATCGCGAGGCTCTCGTGACCACCCGCCCGGTCGTCGTCGTCGGCGATGTCGGTCTCGACGTGATCACGAGGCCCCACGGCCCGATCAGCTGGGCCTCCGACACCCCGAGCGCCGTGACGATGGCCTCGGGAGGAGCGGGCGGGAACTCGGCCTCGTGGCTCGCCTGGGCCAGCGTGCCGGTGACGCTGCTCGCCCGAGTCGGTGACGACGCCGCCGGTCAGGCCGCGCGCGCGGAACTCGAGTCGAAGCGGGTCCGCTGTGCCTTCGCCGCCGACCCGCACCTGCCGACGTGCGTCGTCGTCGTCCTGCTCGACGAGCACGGCGAGCGCACGATGCTGGCCGACCGCGGCGCCAACAAGGCCTTCTGCCCCGAGGACGTCGACCTGGCCGGCCTGGGCCACGACCCCGACATCACGCCGCACCTGCACCTGAGCGGCTACGTGCTCTACGACGAAGGGTCCCGGGCCGGCGGCCTGGAGGCCCTGCGCCAGGCCCGCGAGCTCGGCTGGAGCACGTCGGTCGATCCGCAGGCTGCCGCCCTCATCGCCCGTGAGGGGGCCGACCGCTTCCTCGAGTGGATCGCGGGGGTCGACCTGCTCCTGCCCAACGAGCGCGAGGCCGAGGCACTGGGCGGCCTTGCGGCCATGCTCGACTCGGCCCACGAGGTCGTCGCGACCTACGGCGCCAACGGAGCCCGGTGGGTCGGCCGGGGGTTCGACGAGTCGGCAGGCGCGCCCGTGATCGAGCACGTCGACTCGACCGGAGCCGGCGACGCCTTCAACGCGGGCCTGCTGTCCGTCTGGCTGAGCGGTCGCAGCCGGATCGCGGCGCTGCGCGCGGGCATCGAGGCCGGCAGCACCGCGTGTGTGCGCGTGGGAGCGCGACCGCGCTGAGCGGCATACGGCCGGGGCCGCTGGCCGGAACGACATCGGTTCGGGCCCTCGAAACCCCGTCGATCGTGAGTCGTTCCGGCCACGTGGCCCCTGTGGATGGGGCCGGTTGCCGCGCCGGACGCGACGACACACTGTCGGGGTGAAGGCAGCGAAGGCGCTGGCCAGGCTCGGAGGCGTGGCAACGAGGCAGCAGCTTCGGCTGGCGACCGTGCACTGGCGCCACGTCGACGCAGCGCTGGAGGCCGGCGCCGTGGTGCGGACGGCGCGGGGCCACTTCGTCCTGCCCACCGTCGAGACCGGCCGCGCCTCGGCGCACCGTCTCGGTGGCGCCGCTTCGCACACGACGGCTGCACTCCACCACGGGTGGAAGGTCAAGTCCGCGCCGGAACTGCCGCACGTCACCGTACGACGCAAGCGGAGCCTCCCGTCGGGCGCCTCTGACGGAGTCGTCCTCCACTGGCGCGACCTGGACGCCGACGACGTCAGGGGCTGGGTGACGAGCCCGGTTCGCACGGTCATCGACTGCTGTACCGATCTGCCCTTCGACGAGGCGCTGGCGGTCTTCGACTCGGCGCGGCGGGCCGGCCTGCGAGTCGCCGATGTCATGGCGCGCGCGGAGTGGCTGCCCCCACGACAGCGCTCTCGCGTGATGCGCCTCGCGCAGGCCTCGGATCACCGAGCGGCCAACCCGTTCGAGTCCGTGCTGCGGGCCATCGCCTTGCAGGTCCCGGGTCTGGTGCCGACGGCGCAGACCCGCATCAGCTGCGGCGAACTCATGGCTCGCGTCGACGTGGCGGACGAGGACCTGCGGATCGTCCTCGAGGCCGACAGCCATGAGTTCCACACCAGGCGCAGGGACTTCGACCGCGACTGCCGCAGGTACAACGGGCTCATCGTTAGGGGGTGGCTCGTCCTCCGCTTCACCTGGGAGCAGGTGATGTTCGAGCCCGACGTGGTTCTCGAGTCCATCACGGCGGCCGTCGCACTGCGGCGCGAGCAGGGCCTGTGGCGCACCCGCTCGGGTCAACTGGCCGGAACGAAACGCCGCGCCAGGCTCCCCAAGGCCTGAAGCTGGGTTGGTTCCGGCCGGTTGGCCCGGTTCAGAAGGTCTCGCGCGGCTGGTAGGTGCCCCAGACCTTGCGGAGCGCGTGCGCGACCTCGCCACCCGTGGCGCGGGCGGCGAGCGCCTCCTTCATCGGGTAGAGGACGTTGTCGGTGCCACGCGCCGCCTCCTGGAGCCGGGCGAGCGCCGCCTCCACAGCATCGTTGTCGCGCTCGGCGCGCAGGGCCTCGAGGCGCGCGCACTGGTCGGCCTCGATCGTCGGGTCGACGCGCAGGGGCTCGTACTTCTCCTCCTGCTCGATCGTGTACTTGTTGACGCCGACGACGACGCGCTCGCCCTCGTCGATCTCGAGCTGGAGGCGGTAGGCGGAGCGCTCGATCTCGGACTTCTGGAAGCCCTGCTCGATCGCGGCGACGGCGCCGCCCTTGTCCTCGACCTGCTGGATGAGGTCGAGCGCGGCCCGCTCGATGTCGTCGGTCATCGACTCGATGACGTAGGAGCCGGCGAAGGGGTCGACGGTCTTGGTCACGTCGGTCTCGTAGGCGATGACCTGCTGGGTGCGCAGCGCGAGGCGCGCCGCCTTCTCGGTCGGCAGCGCAATGGCCTCGTCGAAGGAGTTGGTGTGGAGCGACTGGGTGCCGCCGAGCACCGCCCCGAGACCCTGGAGGGCGACCCGGACGAGGTTGACCTCGGGCTGCTGCGCGGTGAGCTGGACACCGGCGGTCTGCGTGTGGAAGCGCAGCATCATCGACTTGGGGTTCTGGGCTCCGAACTGCTCCTTCATGATCCGGGCCCAGATGCGACGGGCGGCGCGGAACTTCGCGACCTCCTCGATGAGGGTCGTGCGGGCGACGAAGAAGAAGGAGAGGCGCGGCGCGAAGTCGTCGACGTGCAGCCCAGCGGCCTGGGCGGCGCGGACGTACTCCATCGCGTTGGCGATCGTGAAGGCGATCTCCTGCACGGGCGTCGCCCCCGCCTCGGCCATGTGGTAGCCGGAGATGGAGATCGTGTTCCAGCGCGGGAGCTCCTTCTGGCAGTAGGCGAAGATGTCGGCGATGAGGCGGAGCGACTCGCGCGGCGGGTAGATGTAGGTGCCGCGGGCGATGTACTCCTTCAGCACGTCGTTCTGGATCGTGCCGGTCAGCTGGTCGCCCGAGACACCCTGCTCCTCGGCGACGAGCTGGTAGAGCAGGAGCAGCGTCGACCCGGGGGCGTTGATCGTCATCGACGTCGAGATGCGGTCGAGCGGCAGGCCGTCGAAGAGGGTGCGCATGTCATCGAGGCTGTCGATGGCGACCCCGACCTTGCCGACCTCGCCGTGGGCGATCGGCTCGTCGGAGTCGTAGCCCATCTGAGTCGGCAGGTCGAAGGCAACCGAGAGGCCGCCAGTGCCCGCCTGGACGAGCTGGTGGTAGCGCTGGTTGGACTCCTTGGCGGTGCCGAAACCGGCGTACTGGCGCATCGTCCACGGCCGGCCGGTGTACATCGACGGGTACACGCCCCGGGTGAAGGGGTACGAGCCGGGGGCGCCGAGCTTGTCGTCGGGGTCGAAGCCGGCGAGCGACGACGCGTCGTAGACGGGCTCGATGGGCAGGTCGGACTCGGAGCGCGCGCCAGTGCTGTCAGCCATGGTCCCGAGCGTATCGGCGCGGGCACCACGGGCCCATGGGGCCATCGCACAACGTTGCCCATCTCACGTCGGGGTCCCCACACCTGCTTCGTATGCCGTGGGGCGGGCTCGGTGCCCGGGTGCCGGCGCCGGCCGCCGCGTCTCAGTCGTCGTCGGGCCAGGAAGCCATGAGGGCGACCTTGCGCGGCTCCCACTCCTCCGCGAGGGTCGACATCTTCTCGGCGAGGAACTCGAGGAAGTCGAGCGTCAGCTGCAGGCGCCGCCCGGCCGGGGTGGCGACCCCGCCGACGGCCTCGACGCCGGTCCGCACGCCGGCCTCGAGCTGGGCGAGGACGCGGTCGCGGCTCAGCATGGCGTTGTGCCACGCGTCGGTCTGCACGACGTAGATGTCGCGCCGGGACCCGCGCTCGCGCTCCTTGCCGATCATCCACACCTGCGTGAGGTAGCGGACCGCGCCCGAGACGGCGGCCGGACTCACCTCGAGGGCCTCGCTCAGCTCGGAGGCGGTCATGCGGCCGTCGTCGTCGGCGAGCAGCTGGGCGAAGACGCGGGAGGCGAGACGGGGCATGCCGGCGTCGGTGAGCGAGTCGCCGAGCCGTTCGACGTAGGCCGCGACGGCGCGCTCGTCGCGTTCGATGCGCTCCGGCTGGGCTGCGTTCACGGGCTCTCCTCGTGGGGTCTGATGGCTGAACCCCCGGCATGACAACCTCGACGCGTCATGACATTCAGTAAACCATGAATCATGTGTATGGTCAGAGGATGACGACCGCGATCGAGGTCAGTGACCTCCGTAAGACGTTCGGCCACACCGTCGCCCTCGACGGGCTCGACCTCGAGGTCTCGACCGGGGAGATCCACGGCTTCCTCGGCCCGAACGGCGCCGGCAAGTCGACGACGATCCGGATCCTCCTCGGCCTCATGCGCAGCGACGGCGGCACCGCGACCCTCCTCGGCGGCGACCCCTGGCGCGAGGTCGAGACCCTCCACCGCCGGCTCGCCTACGTCCCGGGGGACGTGGCGCTCTGGCCCAACCTGACGGGGGGCGAGGTCATCGACCTGCTCGGGGCCCTCCGGGGCGGCCTCGACGAGCGGCGTCGGGCCGACATGCTCGAGCGCTTCGACCTCGACCCGACGAAGAAGAGCCGCTCCTACTCCAAGGGCAACCGCCAGAAGGTCGCCCTCGTCGCCGCACTCAGCTCCGACGTCGAGCTGCTCGTCCTCGACGAACCGACGAGCGGGCTCGACCCCCTCATGGAGGCGGTCTTCAAGGACGCCGTGCGCGAGTTCCGGGCCGCCGGGGGGACCGTGCTGCTCTCGAGTCACATCCTCAGCGAGGTGGAGTCGGTCTGCGACCGGGTCAGCATCATCCGTGCCGGCCGCAACGTCGAGTCGGGCACCCTCGCCCAGCTGCGACACCTCTCGCGCACCAAGGTCACGGCGTTGCTCGAGCGCGCGGCGTCGCTGCCCGACCTCGCAGCCCTGCCCGGCGTCTCGGACGTGCGCTCGGAGGACGGGCAGGTCGCCTGCTCGGTCGAGACCCACCACCTGGGTGGGCTGCTCGAGTGGCTCGGCGCCCACGGCATCCGCAACCTGACGAGCGCGCCACCGACGCTCGAGGAGCTCTTCATGGACCAGTACCGCACGGCGACGCCGGCCAGCCCCGAGGCGGCGACGGGACGATGACCGGCTTCACCGGCACGGGCTCCCTGCTCCGGCTCGCGGCACGGCGCGACCGGGTCCTCATCCCCGCCAGCGTCCTCGCCATCGCGCTCGTCGTCGCGATGGCCGCCAAGGCGACCATCGACCTCTACCCCGACTCGGGCTCCGCGCTCGGCGCGATGCGGTCGGTCGTCGACAACCCCGCGATCGTCGCGCTCTACGGTCCCTTCACGAGCCTCAGCCTCGACGCGTTCGCCACCTTCAAGACGATCCTCATGGGCGCCGTCTTCCTCTGCCTGCTCGCCTACATCGTCGTGCGCCGCCACACCCGCACCGAGGAGGAGTCGGGTCGACTCGAGCTGCTCGGGGCGGGCGCGATCGGGCGGCGTGCGCCGCTCGCCGCGGCGGTGCTGCTCGGGACGATCGCCGTCCTCCTCACGGCGCTCGTCACCGCGGCGGTGGCCATCGGCGTCGGGCTCGACAGCTCCGGTTCGGTCGCGCTCGGTGTCGCCTGGACCATCGTCGGGCTGACCTGGGTCGGGGTCACGGCTGTGGCGGCTCAGCTCGCCGAGACGGCACGCGGCACCGCCGGGCTCTCGATCGGGGCCCTCGGAGTGGCCTTCCTCCTGCGCGCCCTCGGCGACACGGCTCCCGACGACAGCCCGGTCCGTTTCCTCACCTGGCTCTCGCCGCTGGGTTGGGGCGAGAAGGTGGCGCCCTACGGCGCGAACCGGGTCGGCCTCGTCGCGCTCGGCATCATCGCGTATGCCGGTCTCGTCCTGCTCGCCTTCACCCTCCTCGAGCGTCGCGACCTCGGCGCCGGCCTGCTGCCGAGCCGTCCGGGGGCCGCCCGCGGGACCCTGCGCAGTGCCGGCGCCCTCACAGCCCGGCTCGCCCGCGGCACGGTCGTCGGCTGGCTCATCGCCTACGGGGTGCTCGCGGTGGTCATCGGGTCGATCGCGGGAAACGTCGTCGACTTCGTCGACTCCCCCGAGACCGCCGCCATGCTCCGGCGACTGGGCGGCAGCGCCGGCACCATCGTCGACACCTTCTTCGCCACCGAGATCCAGGTCGCCGCGATCGCCGCGGCGGCCCTCGGGATCGCCCTCGTCACGCGGATCCGGACCGAGGAGACGGCGGGGCGGGCCGAGTCCGTCCTCGCGACTCCGGTCCGACGCACGCCGTGGGCACTCGGCCACGTGCTGGTCGCTGTCGCGGCAACGACCCTCGTCATGCTCGTGCTCGGCCTCGTCGCCGGTGCCGTCGACGGGCAGCGGACGGGGGACGTCGGGGCCTCCATCGCCAGCCTGGTCGGCGCCGGCGCCGCGACCCTGCCGGCCGTGTGGGTGTGCATCGGCGCGGCGCTCGTCCTGGTCGGCTACGTCCCGCGCTTCACCGGCCTCGCCTGGCCCGTCCTCATCGCGTTCTTCGTCGTCGGCGAGCTCGCCGAGCTGATGAACCTGCCCCACTGGGTCGCGTCCATTTCGCCGTTCCACCACCTGGCGCGGTTGCCGGGCGGGTCCGCCGACGCGGTCACCCTGACGCTCCTCACGCTCACCGCAGTCGCACTCGTCGTCATCGGCCTCGCGGGCCTGCGCCGCCGCGACGTGCCCGCCGCGTGACGGCCGGCTGCCTGAGGTCGACACCGATGTCGGTACCGTCTGGTCCATGAGTGAGGGTGAGCAGATCGACGGGCTCTGGGCGGTCATCCCCGCGGGCGGGGCCGGCACGCGGCTCTGGCCGCTGTCACGGCAGCACTCCCCGAAGTTCCTCCACGACCTGACCGGGTCTGGCCAGTCGCTCCTGCGGGCGACGTGGTCACGCCTCGAGCCGCTCGTCGGCGACCGGATGCTCGTCGTCACCGGCGCCGCACACGAGGAGGCCGTGCGCCGCCAGCTGCCCGCACTCCCCCACGACGCCGTGGTCGCCGAGCCGTCGCCCCGCGACTCGATGCCCGCGATCGGGCTTGCCGCGGCAATCATCGAGCGGCGCGACCCGACCGCGGTCCTCGGCTCGTTCGCGGCCGACCACGTCGTTGCCGACACGGACGCCTTCCGGCGCGCGATCGCCGAAGCCGTCGCGGTCGCCCGTGGCGGTGAGCTCGTCACGATCGGCATCGAGCCGACGCACCCGGCCACCGGCTTCGGCTACATCCGTCTCGGCAAGGCCCTCGAGGTCTCCGACGCGCCGAGCGCCCGGCGCGTCGACGAGTTCGTCGAGAAGCCGGACTCCGCGACTGCTGCCCACTACCTCAGCACGGGCGAGTACCGCTGGAACGCAGGCATGTTCGTCGTCGGCGCGACGAGGCTGCTCGACCTGCTCGCGACGGAGCATCCCGAGATGGTCGAGAGCCTGCGTGCCATCGCCGACGACCCCGGGCGCATGGTCGACCTGTGGCCGACCCTGACCAAGATCGCCATCGACCACGCCGTCGCCGAGCCGGCGGCCGCGGCGGGGCTGGTCGCCGTCGTGCCGGCGGCGCTCGGCTGGGACGACATCGGCGACTTCGCCTCCCTCGGTGGTCTCATCGACGCCGCCGACGGGACGCCCGGGCTCAAGGTCCTCGGTGAGGTCGGCGACGTCGTCGCGATCGGCTCGACCGGGCTCGTCTCGACGAGCGGACGGGTCGTGGCCCTCGTCGGGGTCGATGACGTCGTCGTGGTCGACACGCCCGACGCCGTGCTCGTCCTGGCCCGCGAGCGGGCCCAGGACGTCAAGCAGGTCATCGCCGAGCTGACGGCGCGGCAGCGCACCGACCTGCTCTGACCTCTGGGCGGCCCCGCACGGGGCCGTCGCTCAGTCGTCGTGGCCGTAGATGTCGCGCGTGTAGACCCGGTCGGCGACGTCCTCTAGGTCGTGGGCGTGCCGGTTGGCGACGATGACGTCGGCGAGACCCTTGAACTCGTCGAGGTCGCGCACCACCCGGGAGTGGAAGAACTCGTCGACCTCGAGCGTCGGCTCGTAGACGACGACCTCGACGCCCCTGGCCTTGATCCGCTTCATGATGCCCTGGATGCTCGAGCTCCTGAAGTTGTCGGAGCCGGCCTTCATCACGAGGCGGTACATCCCGACCACCTTCGGCTCGCGGCGCAGGATGTCGGCGGCGATGAAGTCCTTGCGCGTTGTGTTGGAGTCGACGATCGCGTGGATGAGGTTCTGGGGCACCTCGTTGTAGTTGGCGAGCAGCTGCTTGGTGTCCTTGGGGAGGCAGTACCCGCCGTAGCCGAAGGACGGGTTGTTGTAGTGCGACCCGATGCGCGGGTCGAGGCCGACCCCCTCGATGATCGAGCGCGTGTCGAGACCGTGCATCGCGGCATACGTGTCGAGCTCGTTGAAGTAGGCGACGCGCATGGCGAGGTAGGTGTTGGCGAAGAGCTTGATGGCCTCGGCCTCGGCCGGCTCGGTGAAGAGGACGGGGGTGTCGTCGTCATCGGAGCCGTCGACGAGGAGCTCGGCGAACTGCTTCGCCTCGGCACTCGTGTCGCCGATGACGATGCGGCTCGGGTGCAGGTTGTCCCAGAGCGCCCGACCCTCGCGGAGGAACTCGGGCGAGAAGACGACGTGCCCGCCGGGGTGGGCCGCGCGCATCCGCGCCGTGAACCCGACCGGCACGGTCGACTTGACGACGATCGTCGCGTCGGGAGCGTGCTCGAGCGCGTCGTGGATCACCGACTCGACCGACGAGGTGTCGAAGAAGTTCGTGTCGGGGTCGTAGTCGGTCGGCGTCGCGATGACGACGAAGTCCGCCCCGGCATACGCGTCGGCGGGGTCGGTCGTCGCGCGGAGGTCGAGGCCGCCCCGGTCGAGCCACTCCTCGAGCTCGGGGTCGACGATCGGCGAGCGGCCGTCGTTGACGAGCTCGACCCGGTGGGCGTCGATGTCGAGCGCGACCACCTCGCTCCGCTGGGCGAGGATGACGGCATTGGACAGGCCCACATAGCCGAGGCCGACGACGGTGATCTTCACGCCGAGGAGCCTAGCCGCCGAGTCAGGGGATCGCGCAGCCTGGGAGGGCGCCCCAGGACGCCTGCGGCGGCAGCACAGGGATGCCTGTCCTCGATGCTGCCGACGTGCCGGCTGCTGCGGTGACCGCGCCGCCCGAGGTCGGGATGCGGCTCCCCCAGCCGCGGCCGACACCGGCCTCGGGTCACCCCGCAGCGGGGACGCCGGTCGCCTCGCGGACGAACGCCCAGAAGCGCGCGACCTCCTCGGGGGTCTCGACGCCCACCGGCGCGTAGTGCGTCGGGCGCCGGCGCCGGTCGTGCCACAGTCCACCTGACCCGGTCGGCTCGGCGGTGGCCGCGAGCCAGACGGCCGTGTCGGCGCCGGAGTCGGCGTCGCGAAGGAGCGGACCCATGACCGACGCGAAGCGAGGGAGCGACTCGGTCACACCAGGGGTGTCGGCCCAGCCCGGGTGCATCGAGCTGACGCGGATGTCGCGCCGCCCGAGGTCACGCGCCCAGCACTCGGCGAGGACGATCTGCATCCGCTTCGTCCGGGCGTATGCCGTCACCCCGGAGTAGTCGGAACGGGAGTACTCCGGGTCCTCGACGTCGAGGCGCTGCCCGTAGGCGCCTCCCGACGTGACGAGGACGACGCGCCCTCCACCCGACAAGGCATCGGCGAGGCCGTAGGTCAGCACGTGCGGGCCGAGGACGTGCGTCGCGAGAGCCAGCTCGTGGCCCTCGCGGGTGGTCGTCCGGCTCGCCGGCATCACCCCCGCGTTGTGGACCAGGGCGTGCAGGTGCGGGACCCGACGGGAGAAGTCGGCAGCGAAGGCGCGCACGCCGTCGAGGTCGCTGACGTCGGAGACCTCCTCCTCGACGCTCGCACCGGGCACGGCCTCGAGCAGCCGGGTACGGGCGGTCTCGAGCCGGGACGGGTCGCGACCCGTGATGTGGACCGTCGCCCCGAGCCGGGCCAGTCCCCGCGCCGTCGCGAGACCCAGGCCGCCGCTCGCCCCCGTCACGAGCACGTGCCGACCCGCCAGGGCGTCGGGCGCCGGGTCCGACGGCCACCACCGGCGGCGCACCGCCGGGCCCACCCGGGTGAAGCCGAGGACGAGGGACTTGTCCATCGCCCAGTCGAGCGCCGAGGCGAGGGGCGAGGAGGCGGAGGGCGTCATGACGCAACCCTAGGTCGAGGGCACGGTGCGCCGCCGAGGGTCCCGGCGGCATACGTGCTCGTGGAAAAAGTCACAGTCGTGCGCGTACCGGGGAGTAGGAACGAGGTCACTCCCCGTGCACAGATAAGGTGCCAAGGTGGCCACGAATACTCTCCCAAGGACGGGACAGATCTCGGCACGCCGCACCACCGTGTTCATGAAGCTGCTCATGGCACTGTCCGGCGCGCTCTTCGTCTTCTACGTCCTCCTGCACATGTACGGCAACCTCAAGATCTTCGCGGGAGTGGAGGCGTTCGACGAGTACGCGTACCACCTGCGCACGATCCTCACGCCGATCCTGCCGTTCGGCGGCTTCCTCTGGCTCTTCCGTGCGCTGCTCGTGGTCGCGCTCGTCGCCCACGCGTGGTCCGCGTTCTACCTGTGGAGCAAGGCCCAGGGAGCCCGGAAGACGCGCTACGTGGCCAAGCAGGCCGCGAAGCGCACGCTGAAGACGAAGTGGATGCGGTGGGGCGGTGTCGCCCTCCTGCTCTTCCTGGTGTGGCACCTGCTCCAGTTCACGATCCTCAAGTTCAACGTCGGCCCCGACGCCGTCGGTGACAGCCCCGGCAAGCTCGTCATCTCGAGCTTCCAGGTGTGGTGGGTCGTCCTCATCTACCTGCTCGCGCTCGTCGCCCTCGGCCTGCACCTCTACCACGGCGTGTGGAGCGCCACGCAGACGCTCGGCTGGGCCGGCGGTGTCCGGTCGCGCCGCAATGCCAAGGCGACCGCGACGGTCATCGCGCTCGTCACCAGCATCGGCTTCGCGCTGCCGCCACTCGCCATCCTGTTCGGATTCGTCAAGGGGAACTGAGCCATGACCGCACCGACCACCGAACGCACCGAACTCATCCACGGCCTCTACACCGAGGGCGAGCCGATCGTCGACACCAAGGCGCCCGCGGGCCCCATCGAGCAGCGCTGGTCCAAGCGCAAGTTCGAGGCGGCCCTCGTCAACCCGGCCAACCGGCGCAAGCTGTCGGTCATCATCGTCGGCACCGGCCTCGCCGGTGGCGCCGCCGCAGCCACGCTCGGCGAGGCCGGCTACCACGTGAAGTCGTTCTGCTACCAGGACTCCCCGCGCCGGGCCCACTCGATCGCCGCGCAGGGCGGCATCAACGCCGCGAAGAACTACAAGGAGGACGGCGACTCCGTCTTCCGCCTCTTCTACGACACCGTCAAGGGCGGCGACTACCGCTCGCGCGAGTCGAACGTCTACCGCCTCGCCGAGGTGAGCGCCAACATCATCGACCAGTGCGTCGCCCAGGGCGTCCCGTTCGCCCGTGAGTACGGCGGCCTGCTCGACAACCGCTCCTTCGGCGGCGTCCAGGTCTCGCGCACCTTCTACGCGCGTGGCCAGACGGGCCAGCAGCTGCTCATCGGCGCCTACCAGGCCCTCGAGCGCCAGGTCGCCGCCGGGACGGTCGAGATGTTCGCCCGCCACGAGATGCTCGAGCTCGTCGTCGTCGACGGCAAGGCGCGCGGCATCATCGCCCGCGACCTCGTGACCGGTGAGGTCGAGACGCACCTCGCCGACGCGGTCGTCCTCGCGAGCGGCGGCTACGGCAACGTCTTCTACCTCTCGACCAACGCGATGGGCAGCAACGTCACCGCGACGTGGCGGGCGCACCGCAAGGGCGCCTACTTCGGCAACCCCTGCTACACCCAGATCCACCCGACCTGCATCCCCGTCTCCGGCGAGCACCAGAGCAAGCTCACGCTCATGTCCGAGTCGCTGCGCAACGACGGACGCATCTGGGTTCCGAAGAAGGCCGAGGACTGCGAGAAGGACCCGCGGGAGATCCCCGAGGAGGACCGCGACTACTACCTGGAGCGGATCTACCCGAGCTTCGGCAACCTCGTCCCCCGCGACATCGCCTCCCGCCAGGCCAAGAACGTCTGCGACGAAGGCCGCGGCGTCGGTCCGAAGGTCGGAGACTTCCGCCGGGGTGTCTACCTCGACTTCACCGACGCCCTCAAGCGCATGAGCGCCGAGGCCGTCGCGGAGAAGTACGGCAACCTCCTCGACATGTACCAGCGCATCACGGGCGAGAACCCGTACGAGGTGCCGATGCGCATCTACCCGGCGGTCCACTACACGATGGGTGGCCTCTGGGTCGACTACGACCTCCAGTCGAGCATCCCGGGCCTCTTCGTCGCCGGCGAGGCGAACTTCTCCGACCACGGTGCCAACCGACTCGGCGCGTCGGCCCTGATGCAGGGACTCGCCGACGGCTACTTCGTCCTGCCGAACACGATCCGCGACTACCTCGCCAAGGGCCCGTTCGAGGCGCTCGAGGAGTCGCACCCGTCGGTCGTCGAGGCCAAGGCAGCCGTCGACGCCCGCGTCGCCAAGTTCCTCTCGATCAACGGCGACCGCTCGGTCGACTCCTTCCACAAGGAGCTCGGCAACATCATGTGGGAGTACTGCGGCATGGAGCGCTCCGAGGAGGGGCTGCTCAAGGCGATCGACCTCATCCGTGGGCTGCGCGACGAGTTCTGGCGCAACGTCAAGGTGCTCGGCGCCGCCGACACGCTCAACCAGAGCCTCGAGAAGGCAGGCCGCGTCGCCGACTTCCTCGAGCTCGGTGAGCTCATGTGCATCGACGCGCTGCACCGCCGCGAGTCCTGCGGCGGCCACTTCCGGGCCGAGTCCCAGACGGAGGACGGCGAGGCGCTGCGTCACGACGACGAGTACGCCTACGTCGCGGCGTGGGAGTGGGGCGGCGACAGCGGCGCGCCCGTCCTGCACAAGGAAGACCTGGTCTACGAATTCGTCGAGATGAAGCAGCGGAGCTACAAGTGAACCTCACCCTCAAGATCTGGCGCCAGGCGGGCCCCCGGGCCCAGGGCGAGATGGTCACCTACCCGGTCACCGACATCTCCGAGGACATGTCCTTCCTCGAGATGCTCGACGTCCTCAACGAGCAGCTCAACGCCCGGGGCGAGGAGCCGATCGCCTTCGACTCCGACTGCCGGGAGGGCATCTGCGGCATGTGCGGGCTCATGATCTCGGGCCAGGCCCACGGCCCCGAGGTCACGACGACCTGCCAGCTGCACATGCGCTCGTTCAAGGACGGCGACGAGATCACCGTCGAGCCGTGGCGCGCCGACGCGTTCCCGGTCATCAAGGACCTCGTCGTCGACCGCTCGTCCTTCGACCGCATCATCCAGGCGGGGGGCTTCATCAGCGCCAACACCGGTTCGGCGCCCGAAGCCCACTCGGTGCCGGTGCCCAAGCCCAAGGCCGACCGGTCCTTCATGGCGGCTGCGTGCATCGGCTGCGGCGCCTGCGTCGCGGCGTGCCCCAACGCGTCGGGAATGCTCTTCATGGGTGCGAAGATCACCCACCTCGGTGAGCTCCCCCAGGGCCAGCCCGAGCGCGACGCCCGCGTCGTGTCGATGGTGAGCACGCACGACCACGAGGGCTTCGGCGGCTGCACCAACGTCGGCGCCTGCGCCGACGCGTGCCCCAAGGAGATCCCGCTCGACGTGATCAACCAGCTCAACAAGGACCTGCGCCGCGCGCTGATGCACGGCGAGTGACCTCCGGCCACGCCGGCCCCGGACCAACCCGCCTCCTCCTCGTGAGGGGGCGGGTTAGTCTGTGCGGCGATGCCGCATGTCGAGCCCTTTCGCCGCCGTCCCGGGACGCTCCTCGCCGCCGGGGCGCTGCTCGCAGCCGTCTCCCTCACGACGACGATGACGACGGCGTATGCCGTCCCGCCCCGTGCGGTGGCCGCCGGGTCGAGCGCCCTGCCGCCTGCCCTCCTGGGGACTGCACCAGCCTGCGCGCCGTGGCAGGCCCCGGCGACCATCCCGCCGGGCGTGACGCTGAAGCCGCGCGTCTTCCCCACCGACGAGGCTTCGCCGAGCCCGGCCTCGCCCGGCCCGTCCGGCTCGACACCGGCGGCGAGCACGAGCACCGCTCGGCCCCGCGTGATCTGCCGCGCCGTGCCGCCCGTGCCGTTCCCCCACCCGGCGTGGGACCCGCAGACGGTCGTCGGCGGCGCCCGCCTCGCCGGGGTCGGGGTCGTCGTCGACCGCCCCCCGTCCGTCCCGCCTCCGCCCGAGGTCTACGACGTCTCGTACGTCGTGGCCGACCTCGACACGGGTGAGGTCCTCGCAGCCAAGTCTCCGCACGCGTGGCTGCGACCCGCCAGCACCCTCAAGACGCTCACCGCGCTGACCCTGATGCCCCTGCTCGACCCACGCCGCGTCGTGACGGCGAGCGAGGCGGCCCAGAACGCCGCAGGCTCGCGCGTCGGCATGCTCGCCGGCAACCCATATCCGGTCTCGAGCCTCTTCGACGCGATGCTCATGTTCTCGGCCAACGACGCCGTCTACGCCCTCGCCGATGCCGCGGGCGGCTATGACCGGACCGTGGCACTCATGAACGAGAAGGCGGCCGAGATCGGCGCGCACGACACCCTCACGGTCGACCCGAGCGGGCTCGACGAGGGCGACCAGCGCTCGAGCGCCTACGACCTCGCGCTCATCGGGCGCGACGCCATGCGACTGCCGGCGTTCCGAGCCACGATCGCGAAACGGGACGCCGTCTTCCCGGGGGGCGAGGACCGACGGGGCAAGACGTGGCCCGCCTTCCACGTCTCCACGATCAACGAGCTGCTGCTTCACTACCCGGGTGCGATCGGGATCAAGCCGGGTCGCACCGACCGGGCGCAGCACACCTTCATCGGCGCCGCCACGCGAGGCGGCCGCACCCTCATCGTCGCCGAGATGGGCAGCATCACCGGTTCGTGGAAGCCGACCGCCGCCCTGCTCGACTGGGGTTTCGCCCATGCCGACCAGGTGACACCGGTGGGGCGCCTCGTCGATCCCGGAGAGGCCGCCGCCCCCGTGCCTGCGGTGGTCCAGAGCCCGACCGGAACCCCGACGCCCGCGAGGCAGGCGGCCGGGGCGCAGGCACCGCTCGCCGCCGCGGTGGGTTCGGCGGTCGGAGTGCCGTCCACGACCGCTGGCTGGGTGGTCCTCGTCGCCGTGCTCGGAGCGCTGCTCGGGCTCGTCGCGATCCGGGCAGGGCGCCGGCGGCGGGGCTCGGCGCGCGGACGTCCCGAGCCGGGGCTCAGCCGACCGGAGCACCCAGCCGGGTGAGGACCTCCTCGAGCTCGGCGGATCGGTTCGACCAGTCGAGCTCGACGGCGCGCTCCCGGGCCCGCTGCCGCAGCTGGGCCAGCAGGCTCTCGCTCCCCAGAAGGGCGCTGAGGGCCTCCGCGAGACGTTCAGGGTCCTCGCGCGGCACGACGAGCGCCGAGCCGCCGGCCGCCTCCGGCATCCCGCCCGAGTCACTGATGACCGTCGCGGCCCCGCTCGCCATCGACTCGAGGAGCGTGAGCGGGCACGGGTCGTGCCAGCGAGCAGGAAGGACGACCACATCGGCCCACGCGTAGTGGGCGGCAACGGCATACCGGTCGACGAAGGGGACGAACTCGACCGGGTGCGGGAGCGACTCGGCCTGTGTGCGGAGGCTTGCCTCGTAGGGCGTGAGTGCGTCGGCCGACGAGAACCCGGAGCTGCCGACGATGCGGACCTCGACGTCGGGAGAGGCGAGCCGCGCGCACGCGGACAGGAGCAGGTCTGCGCCCTTCGCCGGGACGATGCGACCGAGGAAGAGGACACGGAGGCGCTCGCCCCGCTCCCACGGGCCCGGGCGGAAGGCTGAGGTGTCGACGCCGTTGACGACCGGGACGATCCGCTCACGGAGGGCGCGTGGCGCCCGCTGCTCCAGCCGGTCGGCGAGCCACGTGCTCACCGCGACGACGCCGGCGAAGCCGGACAGAGCCCGGGCGACGGCCGGCCGCGGGCCCGGAAGGACCTCGTTGTGGGCGTAGAGCACGGGGTAGGACCTGCGCGGAGCGAGCGCACCCGTGTAGGGCGCGTTGTGCAGCAGAAGCGTGTGATCCCCCTCGGGCAGGGCGTCCATCGCACGCCCGTAGGAGCGGTTCTGGAAGGGTCGTCCGAGCCCGGTGCGCGCCGCGATCGCGTCGACCTTCGCGCGGCGGCCGTCGACGTAGGGGCCTGCGTCGTACTCGACCACGTCGGCCGAGTCGTACCGCTCGGTGAACGTCCCACGGGCGACGAGCACGGTGTGCCGGCCCCGGTGGGCCCCGCGGGCGAGACCGTCGATGACGGTCATCGTGGCGGACCCGGTGCGGGGTGAGAAGTGATCGTGCGGGGTGGGCAGGTGGACGATCACGCGGACAGCCTAGCGAGCCGGAGCGGGTGGCTCCGGCGGCTGGCCGCCGGCCCGACGGCGACCCTTCCTGCGGGACGCGAGCAGGGCGGCCGCGGCGGCGCCGACCATCGCCCCGGCGGCGAAGGTCCTGCGCCCGCTGGACAGCGCGACCCGGTCCAGCGGCGCACCGTCCGTCGTGCCCGCCGCTGGCGACACCCGGCCCACGTCGGCCACGCCTCCCGGCGACGCGGCACGGTCCCCGACCCGGGTCAGTCGCTCCCCGGCCGACTCCCCTGCCGACTCCCCGGCCGGCTCGAGCGCGTCGGGGCCGGGCCGAACTTCGGTGCGGGCCAGGGCGACCTTGTCGGCCGACCAGGCTGCCGAGAGCAGCACCACCCGCGCGATGAGGTTGAGCCACACGAGGAGACCGACCGAGACGGCGACCGCGCCGAGGAGGGGGTTGCTGGTCGAGCGTGCGATGAGCTGAGCGCCGAAGTACTTGAGGACCGTGAGCAGGACCGCGCCGACGATCGCGCCGTCGCGCACATTGGCCCACGGGAGCGGGACGCCGGACAGGATCCGAAGGAGCACGACCATGATGGCCGTGTCCACGAGGACCGCGACGAACAGGCCGAGCACCGCGACGAGCGGCCCCTCGCCCGCCAGGCCGACCCAGGACGCGACGGACCCGGTGACCGCACCGAGCAACGTGCTCAGTACTGCCGAGACGAGGATCGCGAAGCCCAGCACGAAGAGCACGGCCAAGTCACGTGCCTTGCCGGCGACGAAGGTGCCGGGCCATGCGCCAAGCCCGAAGATGCCGCGGATCCCGGTGCGCAGGGCTCCGACCCACCCCAGGCCGGCCCACAGCAGGACGAGGAGCGCGACGACTCCGGTCAGGGTCAGGGTCAGGGCCGCAGGGGTGGTGACGCTGATGATTCCGTCAGGGTGCTCGGGGGTCTTGACCATCCCCGGGAACATCGTCTCGAACCAGCTGACGACCGATGCGAGCAGCTCGGGGCGCCCGCGCAGGACGAAGCCGAAGATCGTGAACGCGAGGGTGGCGGCGGGGAAGATCGAGAAGAAGCTGTAGTAGGCGACCCCGGCGCTGAGGAGGTTGCCGTTGGCCCCGGTGTATCGCTGCCAGGCGCTCCACGCGCGGGTCTCCCTCGCCCACGCGACGGCGCCTGCGAGCGAGGCCATGGGTCAGCCGGCCCCGAGCGGGAACTCGTGGATCGGGCGCCAGACGAGGTCGTCGCCGAGCTCGTAGAGGTGGAAGGCGTCGACCGGGAAGCTGACGGCGTAGTCGGCGAGCTCGTCGAAGGCCCGGTCGAGAGCACTCTGCGACACGTTGTGGGCGACCGTCACGTGAGGGTGGTAGTAGAAGTCCAGGTCGCGCTTGACGGGCCCCGACCGGAGGGAGCGCTCGAGGCTCTCGCACGCCGAGACGCCCTGGGCCACCTGGATGAAGACGACGTCGGACAGCGGCCGGAAGGTCCCCGTGCCGCGCAGGAGGACCTCGAACCCCGCGTGGACGTCGGCCACGCTCCGGCAGTGAAGGCGGAATGCGGCATACGCCTCATCGTCGACCACGGTCGGCGGGAGCAACGTGATGTGCGCCGGGATCTGCCACGCGGAGGGGTCACCGAACTGCGCGCGGCGCTCCTGGAGGAACTCGCCGTGCGGAGACGGGATCGGGATCGAGACGCCGATCGTCGTTGGCCGAACGGTCTTCACGTAGCCGACCGTATCGAATCGCCGGGAGAGCTCGTCAGCGGCGCGTCGGTGCAGGCAGCAGACCGACCTTGTCGTAGACCCGGCGCACCGTCGCCTCGGCGACCTCGCGGGCCCGCTCGGCGCCGTCGGCAAGGATCCGGTCGAGCTCGCCCCGGTCCTTCATCAGCGCGAGGGTGCGGTCGCGGAACGGCGTGATCGTCTCGACCACGACCTCGGCGACGTCCTTCTTGAGGTCGCCGTAGCCCTTGCCCGCGTACGCGATCTCGAGCTCGGCGATCGAGCTGCCGGAGAGGGCCGAGTGGATCGACAGGAGGTTGGAGACGCCCGGCTTGTCCTCCTCGTCGAAGCGGATGTCGCGCTCGGTGTCGGTGACAGCCGACTTGATCTTCTTGACGATGCGGCTCGGCTCGTCGAGGAGGCTGACGAGCCCGGCATCGGTCGCTGCCGACTTGCTCATCTTGGAGGTCGGGTCCTGCAGGTCCTGGATCTTCGCCGTCGCCTTCATGATGTGCGGCTCCGGGACGACGAGCGTGTCGCCGAACCGCGCGTTGAACCGCCCCGCGAGGTCGCGGGAGAGCTCGAGGTGCTGGCGCTGGTCCTCACCGACCGGGACGACGTTGGCGTCGTAGATGAGGATGTCGGCGGCCTGGAGGACGGGGTAGGTGAAGAGGCCGACGTTGGTGTTGGTCCCCTTGGCCGACTTGTCCTTGAACTGCGTCATCCGGCTCGCCTCGCCGAAACCGGTCAGGCAGCTGAGGATCCAGTTGAGCTCGGTGTGCTGTGCGATGTGGCTCTGCACGAAGAGGACGGACCGCGCGGGGTCGACGCCACCGGCGATGAACTGCGCCGCCGTGAGGCGGGTCCGCTCACGCAGGACCTCGGGCTCCGGTCCGGTCGTCAGCGCGTGGAGGTCGGCCACGAAGTAGAAGGCGTCGTGCGTCTCCTGCAGCCGCACCCACTCGACGAGCGCCCCGATGTAGTTGCCGAGGTGGAGCGAGTCGCTCGTCGGCTGCATTCCGGACAGGCTGCGAGGGGCGTGCGTCGAAGACATGGGATGCATTCTGTCCCATGAGCCGTATGCCGCCCCAACCCGTCCCGTGTCAGGGCGCGTCCGGGGCGGGTCCAGGACCCGTCGAGGCCGGTCGGTGCGTGTCCGGACGCGACCGTCCCGCCGGCGCGTGGCGACCCTCGCTCAGAGGTCGAAGTCGACGACGACGGGCGCGTGGTCGCTCCACCGCTCGGCATACGTGGCGGGCCGGCCGACCGTCGCGGCGGTCGCGCGGGCTGCGAGACCCCCGGTGGCGAGCTGGTAGTCGATCCGCCAGCCGGCGTCGTTGTCGAAGGCCTTGCCGCGCCACGACCACCACGTGTAGGGGCCGGGGCCCTCACCGGCGAGCCGGCGGTGGACGTCCACCCAGGCGTCGGCCGCGAACCAGCGGTCGAAGTAGGCGCGCTCGGCCTCGAGGAAGCCGGCCTTCCTGAGGTTGCCCTTCCAGTTCTTGAGGTCGGCCTCCCGGTGGGCGACGTTGAGGTCGCCAGTGACGAGCATGAGACCACCGGCTGCAGAGGCGCGCTCCATGCGAGTCGTCATCGCGTCGAGGAAGGCGTACTTCTCGACCTGGCGCTCAGTGTCGGCCTCCCCGGTGTGGACGTACGTCGAGACGATCGTCAGCGGGCCGAGCTCCGTGTCGACGTCGACCTCGACCCAACGGCCCTGGTCGTCGAAGCGGCCGTCGATCCCGACGCGATGTGCCGTGCGCGGCAGCCGGGTCGCGACGGCGACCCCGGCGCGCCCCTTGGCCGACCCCTCGGTGTGCGCGACGGACCAGTCTCCGAACCCCGCCTCGGCGAGCGCCTTGAGCAGGTCGGTGTCGGTCGCCCGGACCTCCTGGAGGCAGAGCACGTCGGGGTCCTGCGCGACGAGCCAGGGCAGCGCTCCCCTGCGGACGGCGGCCCGGATGCCGTTGACGTTGGCCGTGATGACACGCATGGCCGACATTGTGCCGGGCGCCAGGCGGCGCTCAGGACCCGGGCGTCACACGGGCATCCGTGCACCCCAGGGCGTGGTCATGGGCGGCTGAGCCGCCCGAGCACCTCGGCCATCTGCTCCACCCGGTCGGCCCACGTCGGCACCGGCCGGTCGGCGCCCTCCGGGAAGGGAGTGGTCGACGGGATCTTCGCGCGGACGGCTGCGGGGAACTCCTCCCGGGCGGCGACGACCACGAACGGGTCGCCACTGTCGCGGAACCCGGCCACGGCGGTGCTGACGACGGGGCGGCCGACCGCCGCGTACTCGTAGAGCTTGATCGGGTCGAGGCTGTCGGTGAACGGCGTGACGAGGTGGGGCACGACGAGGACGTCGGCGTGCTGGAGGTAGGCCGGCACCGAGTCGCGGGGGCGGGGGCCGAGCAGGACCACGCCGGCCTCGCCGAGCCGGGCCCGGTCGCCGGGGTCCAGCGGGGCGGGGCCGACGAGAACGAGCCGTCCCGCCTCGCCGAGCGCCGTGGCCGTGTCGATGCAGAGGGGCACGTCGATCCGGTCACGGTGGACCGTGCCGACGTAGACGGCGACCGCGCCCTCGGGCAGGTCTGCGGGCCTCGGCCGCGGCCGTCGGTAGGCCTCGACGTCGACCGCGTTGTGGATCAGGGTGACCGGACGGTGTGCGCCCTTGGTGCGCCGGAGCTCCTCCGAGCAGACGACGACCTCGGCGCACTCCTCGAGCAGCGTCGCCTCGTCACGGACAAGGCGTTGCGTCTCCGCCTCGGCCCGGTCGGCGAGGGTCCAGTCGTCGGTGATGTCGTAGAGGGCCCGCCAGCCCGTCAGGCGAAGCACGGACGCCCCGATCGGGTCGTTGACCCAGAGGACCGGATCGTCGAACCCGAGGCTCGTCGCGGCGCGGACGACGCTCGCAGCGAGGCGTTCGTCGCTGCGCGCGTCGAGCCGTCGAGGGAGGAGCTTTGTCCCCTGGAAGAGCCACAGGCGCTCGTCCTCGACCCCGGCGAGGCGCGGCCCCCGGCGCAGTCCCCGGCCCGGAGTCGGCCGCGCGCGCCGGGTGAGGGCGTGGAGCGGGTCGGTGGCGGGCTCGACGAAGAGGACGCGGAGAGCGGGGTCGGTGCGCAACAGCCCGGCGAGCAGGTGCTGGTTGCGGCGCCACACCTCGTCCCACGGCTCGAGGGAGATCACGACCAGATCGGTCACATCACGCTCCGGTAGACCGCGTCGGTGCCAACGACCTGGGTGTCGATGGTGAAAAGGGCCCGCTGGACCTCGCGCAGCGCCCGGCCGTAGGCCTCCCTGCGCCCTTCGTCCAGCGCGAGGTCGCGCAGGATGCTTCCCGCAGCCACGTGGTCGCCGGCGGGGAAGAGTGCCGCGCCGGGAGTGGCACCCACGGTCTCGAGGTGACCGCCGGCGGCCGAGGCGACGACGGGGAGCCCGTGGGCCATCGCCTCGACGACGGTGAGCCCGAGCGCCTCCCGGTCGCACGGGGCGACGACGACGGCGGCCTGCTCCATGAGGGCGTCGACGTCGGACCGGTGGCCGAGGAAGTCGACGGCCTCGCCTACTTCGCAGTCGGCGGCGAGCCGCTCGAGCGATGGCCGCAGGGCGCCCGACCCGGCCACCTGGAGTCTCCAGCCGTGACGCGCGAGCCCGGATGCCGCGAAGGCCCGGATCGCGACGTCCGTCGCCTTCTCGGCCTCGAGCCGCTGGGCGACGAGCACCCGCGGCTCGCGGGCGCCGGCGCCGCGTCCTTCGGCCTGCCGCGGCACGCCGGTGTGGACGACGGTGCTGGAGCCCTCGACGTGGCCCGCGACGTACGAGCTCACCGCGATCTGGGCCCGGATGTGCCGCGCCGTGGCCGCGGTGAGCCACCGGGCGGGCCTGGAGGAGCTGCCCCTGGTACCCGCGAAGTGGCGGGTGCTCACGACCGGCACGGACCGGACCCGGACCGCGAAGGCAGCCGCCACCTCGGCGGCGGTCATGTGGACGTTGATGACGTCGGCGCCGACAAGCCTGTCGAGGGCTCTCGCCACCGCGGCGACCGAGTCCGCTGCCACGTGCCGGGCCCCGCCCTCCCCGAGCTCGCGCCGCATCGAGGCCGGGTGGCCTCCGACGACGACGACCTCGTGACCGGCATCCTGCTGGGCCGCGGCGAGCCGGGCGGTGAGGCGCTCGACTCCGGCGAAGGCATCGGTGCACACCGCGTGCACGATCCTCATGCCGTCGGCCCCCCGGCCCGGGACGGCGCCGGGTAGTGCGAGGGGTGCGGCGAGGGGTACGGCGGCGGAAGGACGCGAAGGCTCCGCACCCGGGGGGCGGACTGGGCCGCTCCCGGATCCGGACCGGCGGTGCTCACCGAGTCGTCGGACGAGTGCGGTGCGGCGCCTTCGGTCAGGCGGGCGGCACGGGACTCCTCGGCCACCGTGGCGTCGTGACGAGCCGCCGCCCCGAGGCAGATCCCGAGAATGGCGAACGGCAGGGAGACGGCCATGCTGACCCAGAAGAGGTCGAACTGGCTCTGCACCATCCGGGCGACGAGCACGGCCTCGGCGACCAGCCCGTAGACCGGGTCGAGACGCCGGGCGACGACCCAGCTGCCGATCATGAGCACGAGGAAGGCGGCCAACCCGATGATGCCCGTCGAGGTCATCGTCTCGATCTCGGCGTTCGGGGGCTGGAAGGCGACCGGGAAGCGGTCGGTGTACCACCAGCGCAGCCCGACCCCGACCCACGGCTCGGTCGACCAGACGTTCAAGGCGTCCTGGAGCCAGGTCACCCGCGTGAAGAGGGAGTTGAACTCGTTGCCCGAGCGCACCTGGTCTCGCACCATGACGGTCACGCCCAGGAAGATCGGGATGACGGCGAGCAGGATCGCCCTCGACCGTCGCCGGACGCCGTGGGAACGCCGCATCACGATGACGAAGATCGCGGCGCCGAGGCCCAGCCAGCCCTGTCGGGACTGGGTGGTCAGGAGGGCGACGACGAGTACCCAGAAGGCGAGCAGGGCCCAGCCACGCCGCCACCTCATCCACGGCGGGTGGACGTAGGCGACGACGGCGAGGATCGCGGTGAGCGACCCGACCGCGTTCTTGTGCATGCCCCAGGGGAAGCTCGTGTAGACCGGGCCGAACTCGCCGTGGGCGTACTGGAAGGCGGCCTGCACGATCGTCGAGACCGAGATGAGCAGGCCCGCGAGCAGCAGGAGCGTCAGACCGATGGGGGCGACGCCGCGCCGGCCGACCGCCCACCCCACGAGCAGCGCCCCGATCACCAGGACGCCCGCGTGGAACCACTCGACGACGTTGGCGACATAGGGGTTCTGGACGACGGTGAACAGGGAGGCGAGCTGGTACAGGCTCGCGAGCCAGAGGACGGTCCGCATCTCGCGACTGATCCCCCCGATGGCCACGAGGATCGCGGGGAAGAGAGCGGCGGCGAGCATCGCGTCGGAGACCGTCAGGTCGACGCCGCCGCCCCCGACGCGTGCCGTGACGAGGATGATCGGCAGCGCGAGGACGGCCAGTGCCGTCGGCTCGGCCGCGATGATGCCGAGGGCGAGGATCGCGACGGCCGCGACCACGGCGATGAGGGGACGCTCGGCGGCCTGTTGCCCGACGGCGTAGAGGAACACGGCCGCCACGACGGCCGCGGCCACCCACACCACGCGACGGAACGTCTCGGTCCTGGTCACGACGGCCCTCCCGCGGTGGGGACGAGCACCGAGCGCCGTCGCTCGGCCTCGACGCGGGTCGGGCCGGCGACGAAGATGCGCAGGCGTTCGCGCGCTCCGCGACCCCGGTCACCCGGCAGGGTGGAGCGCACCGCCGACCCCGCGACGTGGCCCGCGCGGGCCACTGCCCACCCGAACGCGCCGTGGTGCTTGCGCAGGTAGCGCTCCTGAGAGGCGTGGAACTGCGCCTCTCTGAGGCCCGCGCTCGTGCTCGTCGCGCTGCCGAGGTGCCGGGCGACGACGGTGCGGACGACCTCGTGGCGCCAGCCGAGCGTTGCCGCACGCCGAGCCCAGTCGGTCTCCTCCGCGTAGAGGAAGAACCTCTCGTCGAGACCCCCGACCTGGTCGAGCGCCTCGGCCCTCAGCAGGAGGATCGAGCCGATGACGTAGTCGGTGTGCGTCCGCAGCCGTCCGAGACCGACGGCGTCGGCCCAGACCCCAGCGGGTGAGGGGAAGGGCCAGCCCACCCGGCTCGTCTCGCCCTCGCCGTCGACCTGGGCCGGACCGACGCTCGCGAGGTCGGGCTGGGCGCGGAGCGCCCGCTGCAGCTCGCGTATGCCGCTCGGCTCGATGACGGCGTCGGGGTTGAGCAGGAGCACGTCGGAGTGTGCGTGGCGGCGATGCCGCAGACCCTCGTTGACGCCTGCGGCGAAGCCGCCGTTGCGTCCGGGGTCGACGTAGTCGACCCCGAGCTCGGCGCAGACCTGACGGACCTGCTGCGACGACGAGTTGTCGACGACGGTGACGGCCTCGCCCGTGAGCGGCTCGAGACAGCGGCGGAGCAGGTCGGGCGCGTGGTAGGCCACGACGATGATCTCGACCGGTCGGGCCGAGCCCGCCTGCGACGAGGCGTCGGTCTGACCCGCCGTTCGGGGCCCGGCCGCACGTCGGTAGAGCTCCTCGTAGGCGCGGGCGATGGACGGCCAGCCCGTTGCGGCGGCCCGGCGCAGCCCTGCGGCGCGCAGACTCGCAGCGAGCTCGGGTCGAAGGCCGACGCGGAGCAGCGCGTCGCGCAGCGCCACCGGGTCCCCCGGCGGGACGAGGAGGCCGGCGTCGCCGACGACGTCGGGCAGCGCGCCCGAGTCGCTGGCCACGACCGGAGTTCCACAGGCCATGGCCTCGACGGCCACCCGGCCGAACTGCTCGACCCATGAGGGGGTCGTCAGCGACGGCACCGCGAGGACGTCGGCCGAGCGGTAGAGGTCGGCGAGGTCCTCCCCTGCGAGCGAACCGAGGAAGCGGACGCGCTCCGTAACATCACCGGTCTGCGCCTGCCGGCGCAGCTCGGGCTCGAGCGGACCCGCACCTGCGATCGACAGGTGCAGACGGGGATCCCCCGCGACGGCGTCGAGCAGGACCGCCACGCCCTTGTGCGGCTCGAGCCGGCCGGCATACGCGACGTGCACGGCGCCGGGGGCGGCGACCGAGGGGGGCGGTGCAGACGCCGCCCCGGGGTGGAAGACGCCCAGGTCGGTGCCGAGGGGGATGACGGAGGCGGTCGTGGGCAGGCCCTTGGCCTCGACGATCCGGCCCGCCTCCGCGTTGCACACGCTCGCTCCGGCGGCCCGGCGAAGGGCCCAGGACTCGATCCACCGGAACGGGACCGGGTAGCGCTTGTCGATGTTCTGGGCGGAGTAGAGGACGTAGGGGGCGCGGCAGCCGGCGAGGGCCCGGAGCACGAGGATCTCCGCCGTGCTCAGCGCGAACGGCTCCTCGTGGATGTCGAGGACGTCCCACTCGTCGCGCAGCGCGCGCCACAGGGGCCTCGGGTCGTAGACGAACAGCGCGGGGTGGCTGCCCCAGGTGCGGACGCCGACGACGTCCTCGCCCGCGCGAGGCTCGAGCGCAACGGGGGCGCCGCCCTCGTTCCAGCGTCGCGCCGAAAGCAGGCTCACCGTGTGGCCGAGCCCCCTCAGACCGCGCTCCCGCTCGCGCCACGCGTCGACGACAGCGCTGTGCGACACCCTCAGCACACGCACTGGCATCCCCACCCGGATCTCGGGGCACCCACCAGTCGCACTCATCGGCACGGGCGCCGGAGCGATCATATGCGAGGATGGGCCACTGTATTGTCTGGTCGCCCGAGGGGGGCAAGTGACGTTCCGTGAGTTCCTGAGTGTGCTACGTGCGCGCTGGAGACTCGTTGCCGCGAGTCTTCTCGTCGTGCTCGCCGGCACCGCCCTGTCGACGATGGCGACCACGCCCGTCTACGAGGCCGTGGCCAAGGTCTACCTGTCGACCCAGAAGCCCGCGACGGCCAAGGGCGACCAGAGCGACTACGCCGTGTCCATCACGCGCCAGGACCTCAACACCTTTGTCGAGGTCCTCACCTCGGAGACGGTGCTCGTGCCGCTCCGCCAGCGGCTCGGGCTGCCGCCCGGTGCCGGGGTCGACGTCAGCGCCACCATCTCCGAGCTGACCAACGTCCTCGAGATCCGAGCCACGAGCTCCAACCCCGAGCAGGCGGCGCTGATCGCCAACACTGCCGGCCCCGTCCTCGCCGAGGCCGCCCAGCAGTTCTCCCCCCTGCTGGCCAACTCCGGCCAGGCCGTCGAGTCGAAGGCCATCTCGGCCGCCGTGGTGCCCGGCTCCCCGAAGAGCCCCAACGCCAAGCGCAACCTTGCCCTCGGCCTCCTGGCCGGACTCGCGGCCGGCATCGGTCTCGCCCTGCTGCGCCACGTGTCCGATACGAAGATCCGGGGCGAGGACGACGTCAAGAAGCTCTCCGACCGGCCGATCCTCGGGACGCTCCCCCTCGTGCGCAACACCCCCGGGTCGGTCCTCTCTCTCGAGACCGCGCCGCACAGCCACCACGCCGAGGCGATCCGGCGGCTGCGCACCAACCTGCTCTTCGTCGACGTCACGACCCAGGGCCACTCGTTCGTCGTGACCTCCTCCAACCCGGGCGAGGGCAAGACGACGACGACGGTCAACCTCGCCCTCGCGATGGCCGATGCCGGCTCGCGGGTGCTCCTGCTCGACGGCGACCTGCGCAACCCCTCCGTCGCCAAGTCGATGGGGCTCGAGGGGAGCGTCGGGCTGACGACGATCCTGCTCGGGCGGGCCGAGCCGGGTGACGTCATCCAGCAGTGGCGCGACACGAGCCTCTACGTCCTCGCCGCCGGGCAGATCCCGCCCAACCCGAGTGAGCTGCTCGGCTCGGAGGCGATGTCGCAGCTCTTCCAGAAGCTCTCCCAGGACTTCGACTTCATCCTCGTCGACAGCCCGCCGATCAACCCGGTCATCGACGCGGTCCTACTCAACCGGCTCACCCGCGGCCTCGTCATGGTGGTCGCCGCGGACCGCACGCGCCGCAAGGACCTCGAGAACGCCCTGCACGCCCTCGACACGGTCGACGTCGCCGTCTCCGGCTTCGCCCTCAACCTCGCGACGGGCGGGGCCGACAGCTCCTACAAGTACGGCACCTACGGCTACGGCCAGACCGCGGCGCTCCACACCCAGCCGGTCTCCCGCCGGGGCACCCGAAAGTCCTCCATCCGGCTGGGGCGCAAGAGCGCCTGAGACGTATGCCGGCCCGCCACGCCCGCGCAGGGTGCCGCGACGCCGCGGTGACGGGTCCACCGCCATGAGCGGCCTTTGACACCACGCGGCTCGGCGGTGATGCTGACGCTGGGACAGGAACGAACGGGGGTGGGGCATGCCCGATGATCTCGGCCGCTTCTCGGTGGTCATGGTGTGCACGGGCAACATCTGCCGGTCACCCGCCGCGGAGCGTCTCGCCGCGCTCAGCTGGGGTGACCCGAGCACGCTCGTCGTCTCGAGCGTTGGCGTGCGCGCGATGGTCGGTGAGCCGATCAGCCTGCCCATGGCCCACCTGCTCGAGAGTCACGGGGCCTACTCCGGCGAGTTCGCGGCCCGGCAGGTCAGCCCCGCGCTGCTCCGGGACGCCGACCTCGTCCTCGGGATGACCCGCCGGCACCGCCGGGCCGTCCTCGAGGTGTTCCCGGCGGCGACCCGCCGTACCTTCACGCTGCGCGAGTTCGCCCGCCTCGCCGCGGCCTCCGAGCACGACCTCCCCGACGCCGACGGCCAGGAGCCCCTGGCTGCGCTCGTCTCGGCCGCGGTCCAGCACCGAGGACCCCTCACCGACCCGGCTGCTGACGACATCCGCGACCCGTACGGCCACGAGGCCGATGTCTACGAGGAGGCCTTCGAGGCGATCCGCGAGAGCGTCGACACGGTCGCCGGGGTCCTGCGCCGGGTGACGTGAGACCGGTCGAGCGACTCCCCAGGCCGAGCCGACCCGCCCTGGCCGTCCTCGGCCTCGCCTGCCTGGTGGCCTTCCTCGTCGTCCTCGTCGTGGCAGTGCGGACGCGACCGGGCCAGCGCCTCGACGAGCTGCTCTTCGGGGTCGTGCTCAACACGCTCCCGCCGGGCCTGCGCCTCGCGCTCGACGAGTTCGCCCGCCGGTGGGCCATCGTCGTGCTCGCCCCGCTGACCGCGGCCCTCGCCGTCACGGCCCTGCTCCGGCGTCGCCGGCGGGGCGCGGTGCTCGCGCTCGCCCTGCCTGTCGTCGTCGCCCCGGTGACGCTGTGGATGCGGGACGCGGGAGTCGTCCGCCCGTCGTTGGGCGTGGGCGGCTATGCCCACAACACGTTCCCGTCCGTCCACGCGGCCGCGGTCTTCTCGCTCCTCGTCGGCCTGCTGGCGGTCTGGCCCGTCCGCCTCGAGCGGTGGCACATCGCGCTGCTTGCGGGCGTGGCGGCGCTGGCGGGTCTCGGGAACGTCGCGTGGTACGCCCACCGGCCGGCCGACGTCACCGGGTCGTTCCTCCTGGTCGCCGGGGCGGCCCTCTGCGGCTGGGCGCTGCTCGACCCCCGGCCCCACCGCCCCACGGTCTCCCGGCGCGACCGGGAGCGCCAGCGCGTTCCCGACGGATGACCGCCGGCCCCTTCGGGCCACACCACGTCCGCGGCCTCAGACCGCGCCCTCCTACCGCGACCGCGGGCTCAGACGAGCGACGCCCAGACTGCGGCGTGCCCAGCCGCGGCGCGCTCCCACGTGAACTCGGCGGCCCGGGTGCGTCCGCGTGCGGCCATCTCCCGCACCGCAAAGTCGTCCGAGAGGGCCCACAGCGTGCCCTCGACGATCTGCTCCACCGTCGGCTCGACGAGCATCCCGCCGTCGCCGACGACCTCGGGCAGCGAGCTGGTGCGGGCGGCCACCACGGGCACGCCGGCCGCCATGGCCTCGAGGGCGGGGAGGCCGAACCCCTCGTAGAGGGAGGGGACGAGCACCGCCGAGGCAGCGGCATACAGGCCGGCGATGGTCGCGTCGGGCACCCGTCCGACCAGGCGCACCCCGGGGAGCCCGCCGAAGAGCGCGGTCCGCTTCGGATGCTCGGGCCCCGCGAGGACGAGGGTGACATCGGGGCGGGCGGAGCGGATCCGCGGCCACGCCTCGGCGAGGCCCTCGAGGTTCTTGCGACGCGACACACCTCCCGCGGTGAGGACATAGGGGCCGGTGATCCCGAGCGCCTCGAGCTCCTCGGAGCCCAGCGGGACGGCGTCGAGGTAGCGGGGGTCGACGCCGTTGTGGACGACGTGCGGCGGGTCGATGCCGAGCAGGTCGACAGCCTCCCCGGCGCTGAACGCCGAGACGCAGATGACCGCCGCGGCCCGCCTCGCCTCCTGCGCAGCCGCGGGGACGGGTGCGGACTCGTCGGGGAACTTCCACGCGACGACGTCGTGGAGCGTGATGACGTCGAGGTGCGGAGAGGGCGGCAGCTCGAGGCCCATCCGGTGGACGACTCCCCCGCGCGGGTAGAGGGCTCGTCCCACGGCACGACGGCTGCGGGTCGACGCTCCCGCCAGCCAGCCCATCGGCAGGCGTCGGTTGCCGGGAAGGGGCGAGCGCAGGGACCGGACGACGAGCCGGTCCACGGACCACGAGCCGTGGGCCGCGAGCGCCGCGGCGGCGCGCGAGGCGACCTGCTCCTCGTACACCTGGGCGCCCATGGGCACAGCGGTCGCGGCACCGGTGATCGTCAAGCGCGGCATGGCACCTTCCGTCGTGGGCTCGGGGGGCTGCTGGCATCCTAGGGGGCGCACGAGAGGACACCGGCAGGACACCGGCAGGACATCGAGAGGAGGAGGGCCACCGTGGCAGCCGCACGACGCATCGCCCTCGTCTCGTCGTCCTACCGCCCCCACCCTGGCGGGGTGGAGGAGCACGTGCGTCACGTCGCCCGGGAGCTGCAGCGAGCCGGGCACGAGGTCGTCGTCTGGACCGTCGACCGCGGCGAGCACCTCGGCACGCGGTCCGTCGACGGGATCGAGGTCCGCTACCTGCCGACGCCCCTGCCCGCGCGGACGCCTCGGGCGCTCGTGTCGTATGCCGCCCGCTCCCCTCGGGCGTGGGCGGCCTGGTTCCGCGCCTACCGCGAGTTCCGGCCCGACGTGCTCCACGTGCAGTGCTTCGGTCCCAACGGGCTCTACGCGCTCGCCCTCCACCACCTGACCCGCACGCCGCTCGTGGTCAGCTCGCACGGGGAGACCTTCGGCGACGACCACGACGTCTTCGCCGAGAGCGACCTCCTCCGGGCCGGCCTGCGGCATGCGCTGACGCGCGCGGCGGCGGTGACGGGGTGCTCGAGCTACGTGCTCGACGACCTGCGTGACCGGTTCGGCCTCGCAGACGGGCTGGTCGTGCCCAACGGGATCGAGCTCGACGAGGTCGTCCGGCCGGTGCGTCCCGACTGGTGGCCGAGGGGGGCCGCCGTTGGGACGCCGGTCGGGACGGGCAGCACCGCCCGTGACGGCGCGCCCCACGTCGTCCTCGGCGTCGGGCGCGTCGAGCACAACAAGGGTTTCGACCTGCTCCTGCGCGCGGCGGCCGACCTGCCGGCGACGACCCACGTCGTCGTCGGCGGCGAGGGCAGCCAGCGTCAGGCGCTCCAGACGCTCGCGGCGGATCTCGGTCTCTCCGAGCGGGTCCACTTTCCCGGGCGGCTGTCGCGGGCCGAGGTCGCCGGTGCGATGGCGCAGGCCGACGTCCTCGCCGTGCCGAGCCGCCGGGAGGCCTTCGGGATCGTCGCCCTCGAGGCGTGGCGCGGTGGGACCCCGCTCGTCATGACGTCGAGGGGGGGCGCGCGGGACTTCGTCCATGACGGCGTCGACGGGCTCCTCGTCGACCCGACCGATGTTCCTGCGCTCACGCGCGCGATCCGCGAGGTCCTCTCCGACCCGGGTCGCGGCCAGGGGCTCAGCGAGGCAGGACGACGGTCGGTGACGGCATACACCTGGGACCGCGTCGCACGCGACTACGAAGGCATCTACGACACGGTCCTCGGCGCGTCCGTCGATCGGGCCTGATCAGCCCTCTTCGCGCCGCTGCGTGACGAGGGAGAGAAGCGGGCGACCGAACCGCTGGATGCGCGCCCCGAAGGTTCGCGTGATCGATGCCGAGTCCCCGGGTGTGAGACCGGACCGCGTGAGGCGCAGGAGGGCGAGCATCCCGACCGCACCCACGAGGGCCGCGACGACGGCGGGCAGGAGCCCGAAGCCGAGCGTGCGTGCAATGAACCACGAGGCGACGCAGACGAGGGCGCCCAGCACTGCCGGCAGGGACTGCCCGGCGACATCGCGCCAGGTCAGGTCGAGCAGCTCGATCTCACGCCGCATGAGGATGAGGAGTCGGGTGGCGGCCGAGCCGACGTTGGCGATCACCGCGCCCCACACATCGATGAAGGGGATGAGCGTGACCGCGAGCACCACGTCGACGACGAGGGCGATGATGTTCGCCCGGAGGAGCTCACCGGCCGACAGCCGCGAGGTCACGAACGCGGTGACCGGAGTCGCGACGACGAGCAGGCCGCTCGAGATGCCGAGCGCCACGACCAAGGGGGCCGCGCTGACGTACTGATGCCCGTAGAGCACGGGGACGAGCAGTGCCAGCGCCGCCACGGCGCCCGCAGTGATCACGCCCACGAAGGTGGAGCCGGCCCGCAGCGTCCGGCGGAAGGCCGATGCCAACGACCCGGCGTCGATCTCGCGCAGGCTCGAGATCGCGGGCACGAGCGGGCCGATGAACGCCTGGGCGGGCGCGAAGATGTGCGATGCCAGGCCATAGGCGAGGGCGAAGGCCCCGACTGCGGCCGGTGTCGCGAGCCAGGTCATGAAGAAGATCTCGCTCCGCGACACGACGAGCCCGCCGATGACCCCGGCGATGGCGGTCGGGATGGTGAAGCGCCAGAACCCGGGCGGGAGCCCGCGCGGCAGACGAGGCTGCAGGACGGCACGCCGGTAGCTGGGCGAGATCGGGATCAGTCCGAGAGCGACGGACGCGCCACCCACGACGAGGCGGGTGGCCCACACCGCGTCGGGCGTCCCGATCGTGAACACGACCGCCAGGACGGCGGCCGAGGACGCGAGCGACGAGATGAGCGCGATCTTGGCGCCTGCGGCGGACTTGTTCTCGATCCAGAGGCACGCGGAGGCGCCGTCGAACGCCGACGGCACGAGGATTCCGAAGACGATCGCCAGGACGAGCATCTGAGGATCGACGTCGGCGACGAGGAAGACCACCAGCGAGAGCAGCGGAGCCGCCACGAGGAGTCTGAAGCCCTGGGCGGCGGACAGGAGGTGGCGCAGCTCGTCGCCGCGGCCGGACGCGTGGTATCTCGAGCCGAACTGGATCAGGGCGGTGCCGAAGCCCAGGGTGATGATCCCACCGGCCACGTCCATGACGGAGCTGAGGAACGCGAGCCGGCCGTAGTCGCTGATGCCGAGCGTCCGCGCCACGACGAGGTTGACGACGAAGGCCAGGGGAAGCGAGATGAGCGTGTGGATGACGGTCCAGGCCGCACCCCGGACGGCACCGTCCTGCAGCCCCGCTCGGTCGACCGGAGCCGTCGCCTCCTGCTCGCCGGGATCGGTCATCGACGTCTCCCGGCGAGCAGGGGCAGGTCGCGTGATGCGGGGAAGGCATCCACGGCGGCGGCGAGACGCTCGACGCTCTCCGACACCCGGTCGCGGTCGGCCCGGGCGGTGAGGGCGACGATGTCGCCGACCGTGGCATCCGCTCGCAGCTCGACGCGCCGCGAGCGGCCCGGCGTCACGACCGACTCGTGGTCATGGAACTTGAAGGTGTCGCCGATGAGCGGAGGGGTCAGCGTCGCCCACGCCGCCGGGATGTCGTACGAGTCGGCGATGACGAGGCCGTGGAGGGAGGTGCTGAGAACGGCCGCGCAGGACGCGATCTCCCGCACGACGTGGTCGGGACCGCGACGGACGTCGATGAACCGGACCGTCCCGGGGTGTCGGGCCAGGAAGCTGCGCAGCACCGGGTCGCCGTGGTGGTCGGCGTGCGGGATGATCCCGAGCGGCCAGCAGACGACCGGGCGTGGGAGGACGGTGGCCGCGAGCAGCGCCGGGTCGCCGACGGCCATGCCCCCGGTGAGGCCGAGCCGCTCCCTGGTCCAGTGCCCGCGGACGGCGAGGAACCGGGCGTTGGGCAGCTCGAGGCGATGGTCGGCGATGAGTCCCGTGCCCCAGACGAGCCCGGAGAAGTCCCGGGGCAGGTGCTCGAGGATGCTGCCGACGCCCACGACCTGGGCCCGCTCGGGCGGGACGAGAACGGGGACGACCCCCCGCGGACGGAGCAGCCACGGCGTGAGGGCGTCGCCGAAGTTCGCGTGCCCGTCCCACCAGTAGGCCCGGACGATCCGCGCGGTCGGAAACGAGCTGCGATGCGCCATCGAGCGGGCCAGCCGTGACACCGCGCGCAGCCGGCGGCGAGTCGGCGAGTCGTAACGCATGCGCTCTCCCAGATCGTCATTCAGCGGACCGGACACTACCGCACGCCGTGTCTCGGGCCGGTCACGCTCGGGCTAGAGTGACAGCGCTCGGGATCACGAAGGTTTGGGGGCGGCGTGCAGAGGATTCTCTGGTTGAGCAACGAGACTCCCGATCTCCGTGGTCAAGGTGGCCAGCGGCGCCAGTACTTCCAGATCCGCGAACTGGTCGAAACCGGTCATGACGTCACCGTTGCCACCCTCGACGGACCGCAGAGTGACGAGAGCGTCAGGCGGCTGGCCGAGGTCGTCCGGCTCACCTCTCCGGGGCGCCGGTACCTCCCGGACCGCCGGCCCGACGGCATGACCAGAGCCCTCTTCCGCCGGTCGTTCGACCGGGTCGTCATCGCTCATACCGAGTCCTGGAGAACGTGGCGACGTGAGCTGCTCAGGCAGGACGCCCCGGTTCTCGTGGACATGCACAACGTGCTCAGCTCGTGGCACGGTCGCCAGTCCCGCGGCCGGGAGGCCCACGGCTGGGCGAAGGTCGAGGACGAGATCATGCGGCGATCCGCCGCCGTCGCGGTCTGCTCCGCGCGCGAGCTCGACGAGCTGGCGTCGGGGTCGCGGGCTCAGCATGAGCGGAGGGCGGCGCTCGTCGTGCTCCCCCACGGCGTCGACCCGCGCGAGTGGATCGCAGGACCCGCGCCGAGCGCCCAGCCCACGATCAAGCTCTTCGGCAACTGGGGATGGGGCCCCAACCGAGCCGGACTCGAGTGGTTCCTCAGAGAAGTCTGGCCGCGGCTCTCCGCCATCCCGGGCCTGCGATGCGACGTGGCGGGAGCCGGCACCCAGGCCACGTCGGTCGACCCTCGACTCTCGTTCGTCGGCCGAGTCGAGGACCTCTCCCGCTTCCTGTCCGATGCGTGGGTCGTCGGGGTGCCGGTCCGTGAGGGCGTGGGTGCCCCGGTCAAGTATGCCGAGGCGCTCGTGACGGGCGTCCCCGTCGTCGCGACGGGCGATGGGGCGCCCTTGCGGTCGGACTTGGCCACGCTCGTCAGCGACGATCCCGCCGAGTGGACTCGCTGCATCGCCGAGGTCGTCGCACGACCCGAGCCGGCCCGCGCAGCCGCCGCGGCGGTGAGGCGGTCGGCGCTCGTCGATCTCTCGTGGCACGGCGTCAGCCGGCCGCTCATCGACTGGGTGGCCGATCCGTGCCCGCAGCCGAGCGGACGGTTCTCGTGACGCCTCCGTCGGCTGCCGACGGCCGCCCCGTGCGTGTCGCGGTCCTCGACCACACGGCGGAGCTCGGTGGGGCCGAGCTCGCGCTCATTCGGCTGCTCGACCACGTCGACCGGAGGCGCTTCGAGGTCGTCGTCGTCCTCTTCTCCGACGGCCCCCTGGCCGGCCGCCTGCGCGACGCGGGCCACGCGGTCGAGGTGCTCCCGCTCGGCCGCGACGTGACGGGGGTCGACCGGCATACGGCCGGCGGGCTCCAGGGGATCGTCTCGGCCGCCCGGTCGCTGCCCTTCGTGGCCCGCCTGGCCCGTCGGCTGCGCGCGCTCGACGTCGACCTCGTCCACACGACGTCGCTCAAGGCGGACCTCCTCGGCGTGCCCGCCGCCGGGCTCGCCCGGCGGCCGCTCGTCTGGCACGTCCACGACCGGATCGCGCCCGACTACCTGCCCGCGCCCCTCGTCGGCCTCGTCCGTCGCGCTGCCCGCCGGCTCCCCCGGCACGTCATCGCCAACTCGGCGGCCACGGCGGCCACCCTCCCGGGCGTCAGGCGGCTCTCGGTGGCCCATCCCGGTCTCACGCCCGAGCAGGTCGCGCCGGCTCCGCGACAGGCGCAGCCCGAGGGGCCGCCCGTCGTCGGCATCGTGGGGCGGATCAGCCCGACGAAGGACCAGCTCACCTTCGTCCGGGCCGCGGCGGCCGTGGCCGCGTCGGTCCCTGCCGCGCGGTTCCGCGTCGTCGGGGAGCCGTCCTTCGGCGCCGAGGCGTATGCCGCTGAGGTCGCCGACGAGGTCCGCCGGCTCGGCCTCGACGACCGGCTCACGTTCACGGGGTTCGTCTCCGAGGTCGCCGACGAGCTCGACGCTCTGGCCGTCTGCGTTCACGCGGCGGCGGTGCCCGAGCCGTTCGGCCAGGTCGTCACCGAGGCCATGGCGCGGGGCGTCCCCGTCGTCGCCACCCGTGGCGGGGGCGTGACGGAGATCCTCGACGACGGCGGCCCGCCGCTCGGCTGGCTCGTGCCACCGGGCGACCCGGCCGCCCTCGCCGAGGCGGTCACGCAGGCGCTGAGCAACCCCGAGGAGGCCCGGGCCCGGGCCGCAGCGGCCTGGCACTCCGCCACCGAACGCTTCGACATCGAACGCACGGCCGGCACGGTCATGGCCGTGTGGGAGGAGGTGGCGACGCCGTGAGCCGACCCCGGGTCGCGATCGCCCACGACTACCTCACCCAGCGTGGCGGCGCCGAGCGCGTCGTCCTCGCCCTGCTCCGCGCCTTCCCCGACGCGACGATCCACACGACGCTGTACGAGCCGGACGGGACCTTCCCCGAGTTCCGCGACGCGCGGATCGTTACCTCGCCGCTCAACCGGGTCCCGCTCCTTCGCCGAGACCACCGCGCGGCGCTGCCCTTCCTGCCGTATGCCGTGTCGCGCCTGCGTGCCGACGCCGACGTCGTCGTCGCCTCGAGCAGCGGGTGGGCGCACGGCATACCGACGACCGGACGCAAGCTCGTCTACTGCCACGCACCCGCCCGCTGGCTCTACCAGACGGAGACCTACCTCGGAGGTCCGGCGACGGCGTCGGCGCGAGGGCGGGCCCTGCTCGCGCTCCAGCCGTGGCTGCGCCGCTGGGACCGCAGGGCGGCCGCGACGGCCGACCGCTACCTCGTCAACTCGACCGTCGTGCGGGGGCACGTCCGCGACGCCTACGGCATCGAGGCGGACGTCGTCGCGCCCCCGTTCGGGATCGACCCCTCGGGCCACCAGGAGCCGGTGGAGGAGCTCGCCGAGTGGGGCGAGGGCGGCTACCACCTCGTCGTCTCGCGCCTGCTGCCCTACAAGAACGTCGACCAGGTCGTCGAGGCCTTCCGCGGCCTGCCCGAGCGGCTCGTCGTCGTCGGGCGCGGCCCCCTGGAGGAGGAGCTGCGAGCCGGCCTGCCCGACAACGCGCGGCTGCTCACCGGCCTGTCCGACGCGCGCCTGCGCTGGGTCTACGCGCACGCGCGGGCCCTCGTCGCCCCGAGCATCGAGGACTTCGGTCTCACCCCGCTCGAGGGGGCGGCGTTCGGCCGGCCGACGCTCGCGCTCCGGGCCGGGGGCTACCTCGACACGATCGCCGAGGACGTCACCGGCACGTTCTTCGAGCGGCCGGTCGCGGCCGACATCCGCGCTGCCGTCGAGCGCAACACCGGGCGACAGTGGGACGCCGACGCGATCCGCGCCCACGCGGACCGCTTCTCCGAGCCTCGGTTCCACGCCAGGCTCCACGACGAGGTGGAGCAGCTCCTCGCGGCGGACCTCAAGGCGCCCGGCGGCCGCTAGCCCGGGAAGATCCAGTACGGCTGGGCGGGCACCGACGACGCACGGAGCACGAGCCAGACCGAGGCCGCGACGTAGAGGCCGAGGACCCCCACCCGCACGACGTCGCCGGCCCGGTCCCTGGAGGCGACCCCGAAGAGGATGGCGGCGGCCGACGCGGTGAGGAAGGCCAGCCGGGCGGCGATGAACCAGACGAGGACGCTGTAGGCCAGGTAGAACGCGATCGCCATGACCACGGCGCTGACGAGCAGGACCCGGTCCGGCCGGTCGAGCAGCGCCGGCCCGAGCCGTCCCGCGCCGACCGTGCGGACGACGTAGGCGGCGAGGACGCCCAGCGCGGCCAGGGTGACGACCCCGGCCACGAGCCGCAGCGGCGCCGGAGTGCTGAAGACGTTGCGGTAGTACTCGACCGGCACGAAGACGTAGGAGATGAGCGAGGAGACCCACGACTGCACCTCGCCGAGGCTGGAGAACCGCATCGGCGGGAAGTGGTAGCCACTCTCGGCCATCCGCGCCGCCCCCGTGAGGTCTCCGTAGACGGCGAGGTTGCGCACGAACCACCAGCCGCACGAGAGGGCCGTCCCCGCCACGGCTGCGGCGGCCCACCCCGCTCGACGGCGGAGCGAGACCCCGCGTTGGACGGCATAGGTGAGGAGCAGGGCCGCGAGCAGCGAGACGGCGACGACCTTGGCGAGGACGGCGAGACCGATGAGGACCCCGACGACGAGGTGGCGCCACGCGGGGGACTCCGGCCGTCGCAGCACCCGGGCACCCTGCAGGAGGGCGACCGTCGCGAGGACGATCGCGAGGTAGTCGTTCTGGATCGAGCCGCCGATGGCCAGCAGGAGCGGGCTCAGCGAGACGGCCGCGACGGCGAAGCCAGCGACGCCCCGGTCGGGATGCACCGCGAGGGCGAGACGGTGTGTCAGCCAGGCGAGGAGCGGCACGAGCAGCACCCCCACGAGGCGCAGACCGTAGAGACCGAGCCGGTCGCCCGGCACGCCGAGCACCTCGACGAGCAGGCCGGCCGGGCTGTAGTAGGCCGGGCCCATCTGCGACTCGTACGTCGATCCCGGCTCGCCGAGCTCGGGCATCCGGTGCCGCAGTGCATAGAAGAGGACGGTCGACCAGTGGGCCGGCTCGTCGTAGGGCTGACCCGGCGGGCCGGCGAGCGCGTAGCACGTGGCCAGAGCCGTCCCGAGAGCCGCGGACGTCACCGCGAGCCGGTCGTCCGTCCGAAGGATCACGGGCACAGGGTAGCGATCACCCGATGGGACACACGCGGGGTGGCTGCATCGTGAAGAGGCCCTCCACCGGAAGGCCTCCGGGGCGGCCTCCCGGGCGGGGCTATCCGAGGACGCGGATCGCGAGGAACCACGCCACGACCGGCGCGCCGACGGCGAGGATGATCGCGATGACGCGGTATCCGGCCGCGTGGTTGTAGACCTTGGCCATCACCGCGGCGAAGACTCCGACGACGAGGACGACGAGAGAGTAGGTGCCGAAACGCGCACTGAGCTCGACGAGCTCGGCGGACCTCGTGATGTTGGCGATGGTGGCCGCCTTGCCCACGGGCTGCCACGGCGGCGGGAGGGGAACCTGCGCGAAGAGCACCGCGACGGCGGCGAGGACGTCGGTTCGCACGAACGAACGCGGCCGCGTGGGAAGCGGTCGTCCGACGGCCGTGGACGGCGTGACCCGGGGAGGCGGCGGGGTCAGGGCCCGGGGGACGGCGAGGAAGAGGCCGGGGAGGCCGACGAGGACCGCGAGGAACCCGGCATACACCTTGGGATGGCCGTCGGCGAGGAAGGCGAGCACCGTCACGACGGGGGTCGTCGCGCGCATGAGGACCCATACGTAGGCCGCCAGCAGGATGGTCGCACCGATGGCGAGGGGGATCTCAGCGCCCTGACGCATGCCTTGTGCTCGATCCATGGCGGAAAGTGTAAGCGCGCGTGCGGCAGGCCTCGGACACCTACACTGTCGCCGTGGACAAGACCCGACAGAGCCCGACCGACCTCTTCGAGCCCGAGCCGAACGACGTCGATCCCCTCTCACCGGATCCGGCCGACGACGAGCCCACGACGACGCGCCGCTCCGATCGCAAGGAGAAGAAGCGCAACCGCAAGGTTCTCGTCGCGGCCCTCGTGCTCCTCCTCGTCCCGGTCCTCGCCGTGGGCGGCTACCTGGCGTGGCTCAACCACATCGTCACCAACAACGTCAAGCAGGAGCTGCTCCTACCCGACGCGAAGGGTCCGGTGGACGCCTCCGGGCAGGCGGTCCCCCAGCCGGCCGGCAACGGGACGAACTACCTCATCATCGGCAACGACGCAGGCCCCGGCCGCGAGGGCGCCCGCTCGGACGTGATGGTCATCGTCCACATCCCGGACGACCACAGCCAGGTGACCCTCATCCACTTCCCGCGCGACCTCTGGGTCCCGATCCCCGGCCACGGCACGGCCAAACTCAACGCCTCGTACGCCTGGGGCGGCGCACCGCTGCTCGTCCAGACGATGCAGAACATGCTCGGCATCCAGATCGACCACGTGGCGATGCTCGGCTTCGAGGGCTTCAAGCGCATGACCGATGCCGTCGGCGGCGTCGACGTGGAGGTCGAGGAGGCCTCGCAGGGCGACGGCAAGGTCTTCACCCAGGGCATCCAGCACATGGACGGCGAGACCGCCCTGGTGTTCGTCCGCCAGCGCAAGATGCTGAGCGAGGGCGACATCTCCCGCGGACGGCGCCAGCTCGCCTTCATCAAGGCGCTCATGCTCAAGACCCTGAGCAAGGACACCCTGACGGACCCGCTCCGCCTCAGGGACTTCGTCGACGCCGCGACGGGCAACCTCACGGTCGACCAGAAGCTCGACGTCGGCACGATGCGCTCGGAGGCCTTCGCCATGCGTGGCCTGCGCGGTGACGACATCCGCTTCATCACGGCGCCGTTCGCCGGCTTCGGCACGAGCGCGGACGGGCAGTCGATCGACATCGTCGACAATGCCAGGATGGCCGCCCTCGGCGAGGCGATCCGCGACGACACCCTCGCGTCCTACAAGTAGGACCCGGCCAGGGGGCGGACGGACGGCGCCTGTCTTCAGGCCTTCGTCCACGCCTTGAGGTCGCGCGTCCCCGTGAACGTCTCGTCACCGACCACGAGCCAGCCGCCTTCGTCCGGCGTCGAGATCGCGATGCGCCCGGGCGTCGCGGGAACCGTCGTGGCGACGCAGGCGAGCTGGACCGGGTCCTTGCCGTCGGCGACGCGGGCGATCTGGACCCCGTCGCACGACGGCACGACCCGGGCGACGTAGGTGGTGACCCGGCCCGAGGCGGAGCGGTTGGCGAGGGCAACGGCCTCGGACGCCTTCCCGGCGCTCACCCACGTCTGGCCGCCGTCTCCGGTCTCGACGATGTCGCCGTTGACGCAGAGGGCCTGGGCCTGTTGGGCCGACGTCCGCGAGAGGTCGACCACGGCCTTGCCGCCGCACGGCTGCGCGGCGTCCTGGGCCGGCGTGACGACGGTGCTGGGCTGGTCGAGGCGGCGTGCCCATCCGCCGCTGACCGCGCTCGGGCCGGTCCACGAGCTGCCGAGGTCGGTCGTGGAGTACTGCCGCAGTCGGCAGGCCGTGCTCGCTCCCACGACGAACGCACGTTGGGTGTCGAGAGGCTGGACCCGTGAGATGGCCTCGGTCGGGGCCTTGACCACGCTCCAACGGGCCCCACCGTTCTTCGTCACGGCGAGGGTGGCGCCGCCGGACCCGCACGTGCCCGTCGTCGCCTTCCACGCGACGGTCGCGTCGAGGCCGTTGACGATGACGGTGAGGGGTGCCGGCCGGGACCCGGCGCTGCCCGTTCCGGTCGTCGAGGTGGACCCCGTCGAGGTCGTATCTCCCGTCGTGGGCGTCGCGCCGACGCTCGTCGACGAGGTCGTCACGGGCGTCGGGACCGTCGGCGCGGCGTCCGTCGTGCGAGGCGGCCGGAGGGCAAGCACGACGAGGACGATGTCGAGGGCGAGGAAGGCGAGCAGGCCGATCGTGGCAACGCGCTTAGTCATTGGTGCGTGAGTCCTCCTCTGGAGCCCCGCAGCCCCTGGTACCAGTCGACGCACACATCGTACGAGGGAAGCAGCCCGCGCTCAGCCGCCTCCCGAAGGCTGGGAGCCGTCAAGTCCTTCGGCGAGAGGAGCGGCTCGGTCCCGTCGGGGAAAACCAGTCCGACCTCGGGGTCGAGCGGGTGGACGCCGTGCTCGGCCTGGGGGTTGTATGCCGCTGAGCAGAGGTACTGGGCCGTCGTCCCCTCCTCGAGGGAGTAGACGGCGTGCCCGAGCCCTTCGGAGAGGTAGACCGCGCGGCGGTCGACCGCGTCGAGGACCACGGAGTCCCACTGGCCGAAGGTCGGGGACCCGACCCGCAGGTCGATGACGTAGTCGACGAAGGAACCGCTGAAGGCCGTGACGTACTTCGCCTGGCCGACCGGGACGTCCGCGAAGTGGATGCCGCGAAGCGTGCCCCGGGACGAGACGGAGACGTTGGCCTGGACCACCTCGAGGCGGTGGCCGATGACCTCGGCTAGGCGGTCGCCTCGGAACATCTCGAGGAAGACGCCACGGTCGTCGGGGAACTGCCGTGGCGTGATCTCGAAGGCGCCCGGGACGGACAGGGGCCGGATCTCCATCAGGCCCGGCCCCGCCGCTCGGTGAGCAGCGTGGTGAGGTAGCTGCCGTAGCCGCTCTTCTCCTGCTCCACGGCGTGCCGCTGCAGGCCCTCGTCGTCGAGCCAGCCCTGGCGCCAGGCCACCTCCTCGACACACCCGATCTTCTGACCCTGGCGGGCCTCGACGACGTAGACGTACTGGCTGGCGGCCATCAGCCCGTCGAAGGTCCCAGTGTCGAACCAGGCCGTGCCGCGCGGCAGGAGGCTGACCGTCAAGGTCCCCCGGCGCAGGTAGGCGTCGTTGACCGCGGTGATCTCGAGCTCCCCGCGCGGGCTTGGGGTGAGGCCCCGAGCGATCTCGATGACGTCGTTGTCGTAGAAGTAGAGGCCGGGGACGGCGTAGTTGGACTTGGGCTCGTCCGGCTTCTCCTCGATCGAGAGGACGTTGCCCTCCCGGTCGAACTCGACGACGCCGTAGGCCGACGGGTCGGCGACGCGGTGGGCGAAGACGTGTCCCCCGACGACGTCGGCGTTCTCCCTCAGGGAGATGCCGAGGCCGGGTCCGAAGAAGATGTTGTCGCCGAGGACGAGCGCGACCGTGTCGGTCCCGATGAAGTCGGCGCCGATGATGAAGGCCTGGGCCAGTCCCTCAGGTCGCTCCTGGACGGCGTAGGTGATCGAGATGCCCCACTGGCTCCCGTCGCCGAGGAGGCGCTCGAACTGGTCCGCGTCGTGAGGCGTCGTGATGACGAGCACGTCGCGAACTCCGGCCATCATGAGCGTCGACAGCGGGTAGTAGACCATCGGCTTGTCGTACACGGGGATGAGCTGCTTGCTGATGCCCCGCGTGATCGGATGGAGCCGGCTGCCCGTGCCACCCGCCAGGATGATTCCCTTCATGGTGGCACAGCCTAGCGACGGTCCGGAGGGCTCCCGTCCTCGATGCCGCAGGTCGGCGCCCTGGGAGGACCCCTGACGCGGCCGCCCGCCGAGGATCCGGGTGCGCTCGGGCCTCAACGCCCCGCGAGCAACCGGGTCGTGCGCGAGAGGACGAGCCGCTGGACCGGGCCGAGCCGGGCGGCCCGGGCGTCCACGAGCGCCCGGAGCACGTCGAGGCCCCCGCCGGCCGGACCATCGCCCGGGCAGGCGTCCCCGTCGGCGTCCGCGCTGGTGCCCCAGAGACGGTCGAGCCACACGGGTTCGACGTCGAAGCGGGCCCGCACGAAGTCGGTGTACGCCTGGCGGAGCGCCGGCTCCGACAACGCGGTGCGAGCGTAGGTGGGCTCGGCGGAAACCTGCCCCCCGTGGCGGCGGTAGCCGAGGACCGGGACACCGCCCCGCGTGAGCCGCAGGCCGGCAGTGAGCGCCCGCAGCCACAGGTCGTAGTCCTCTGCGCGGACGGCCCGCCACCCCCCGATCCGCTCCAGCGTGCTCCGCCGGGCCCCCATCGTCGGGTGGCAGAGCGGGTTGTGGACGAGCAGGTGCAGGGGCATGGCCTCCGCCGTGATGGGCAGCGGGAGCTCGGGGCGCAGCCGCACGGGCCGCGTCGTGAAGGTGACGGCGGGCCCCACGATGAGGTCGGTCCCCCGCAGCTGGCGCAGCTGGAGAGTGAACCTGCCGGGGAACGAGATGTCGTCCTGGTCCATCCGGAAGACGTACTCGCTGTCGGTGCGGTCCATCAGCGCGCGGGTCGCGGCACCGGGACCGTGACTCTGCTCCGTGCGGTGGTAGTGGACCCGGGCGGAGCCGAGGGCGTCGAGAACACCCGGCACGTCCTCGGTCGAGCCGTCGTCCATGAGGGCGATCTCCGCGTCGCGGGGCAGCGCGGCCAGGGTGGAGCGGAGCGCGGCGCCCAGGGTCGATGTCCCGTTGCGCACCGGCATGAGGACCGTGATGAGCGGCATCGGTGGCGGGTCCCTTCCTCGGTCGTGGGGTGAGGCTACCGCCGGCGAAGGCGGATGCACGCGGCAGGGGGCCGGGCGGCATACCCCTGCAACGGGTGCCGTCACCCGGCGGCCGATGCGGTCGGGGAGCCGGCCGGGCGCCATACTCTCTGTCCATGCACCTTCTCGTCACCGGCGGAGCCGGGTTCATCGGGTCCAACTTCGTGCTGCGCGTCCGCGAGGTGCGCCCCGACTGGACCGTGACGGTCCTCGACTCGATGTCGTATGCCGCCAACCCGGCGTCGCTCGCTCCGGTCGTCGGCGACGGGCCGGGTGACGTCCGCCTCGTCGTGGGGTCCATCGCCGACGCTGCGGTCGTCGACCCGCTCGTCGCTGAGGCGGACGTCGTCGTGCACTTCGCGGCCGAGTCGCACAACGACAACAGCCTCGACAGCCCGTGGCCCTTCGTCGAGAGCAACGTCGTCGGCACGTTCACCATCCTCGAGGCGGTCCGCAGGCACGGCACGCGGCTCCACCACATCTCGACCGACGAGGTCTACGGCGACCTCGAGCTCGACGACGCGGAGCGTTTCACCGAGCAGACGCCCGTCAACCCGTCGAGCCCCTACTCGGCGACGAAGGCCGGTGCCGACATGCTCGTCCGCGCGTGGATCCGTTCGTTCGGGATCCGGGCCACGGTGTCCAACTGCTCCAACAACTACGGTCCGCGCCAGCACGTCGAGAAGTTCATCCCGCGCCAGATCACGAACATCCTCGAGGGCATCAGGCCGAAGGTCTACGGCTCGGGCCTCAACGTCCGCGACTGGATCCACGTCGACGACCACAACGACGCCGTCATCGCGATCCTCGAGCAGGGCCGCCTCGGCGAGACCTACCTCATCGGCGCCGACGGCGAGCGCAACAACCTCGAGATCGTCGCGATGCTCCTCGAGCTGACGGGCAGGCCGGCCGACTGGTTCGACCACGTCGACGATCGTCCCGGCCACGACCTCCGCTACGCGATCGACTCCTCGAAGCTGCGGGCCGAGACCGACTGGCGCCCGCGCTACGACGACATCCGGGCCGGCCTCGCCGCGACGGTCGACTGGTACCGCGCCAATGAGGCGTGGTGGCGCGAGGCGAAGGTGGCCGCCGAGCGGACGTACGCCCGCCTCGGCCGGTGAGCACGCTGCGCGTCCTCGTCACGGGAGCGGGCGGGATGCTCGCTCACGACCTCGTCCCCGCGCTGCGGGCCGCGGGGCACGCCGTCACGGCGATGGACCGCGGCGACCTCGACGTGACCGATGCCGCGGAGTGCGTCGCCGGCGTCTCCGGGCACGACCTCGTCGTCAACGGCGCCGCCTGGACCGCCGTCGACGACGCCGAGACGCACGAGGCCGCAGCCTTCGCGGTCAACGCCGTCGGCGCCGCCAACGTCGCCCATGCGGCCGCGCGCACCGGTGCACGTCTCGTCCAGATCTCGACGGACTACGTCTTCGACGGGACCGACGAGGTGCCGTATGCCGCTGACCACCCGGTCGCGCCCCGCTCGGCCTACGGCCGGACCAAGGCGGCCGGCGAGTGGGCCGCACGAGCGCTCTGCCCCGACTCGTGGGTCGTGCGCACGTCGTGGCTCTACGGCGCGGGCGGACCGAACTTCGTCGCGACGATGCTGCGCCTCGCGGGCGAGCGGGAGACGCTCTCCGTCGTGGACGACCAGGTCGGCGCCCCGACCTGGACCCGGGACCTGTCCGACCTCATCGTGCGGATCGTCGAGGCCGGGGCTCCCGCCGGGACCTACCACGGGACGTCGGCGGGGAGCACGACGTGGTTCGGCTTCGCGCGGGCGGTCTTCGAGGAGGCCGGGCTGGACCCCGAGCGGGTGCAGCCGACGACGACGGACGCGTTCCCCCGCCCGGCTCCGCGTCCGGCGTCGAGCGTCCTGTCGCACGACTCGCTCGTGGCGGCAGGAATCGAGCCGATCGGCGACTGGCGCCCGTCGCTCACGGCATACCTCTCGGGCGGCATCCGCGGCTGAGTCCCCGGCTGGGTTCCCCGGGTGGGGCCCGCGTCGGCGGGTCGGCTTCGGGGCCGGACGCCGGGCAGGGTCGTTCCCGCGCACCCGTGCTCGCCTGCGCCTTTCCACTACGCTGCGAAGGGGCCGGGGTCCACCCGGCGTGCACGTTCTCGACACCGCGCTGGAGGACACGGATGTACATCCCCAAGATGAGCTCCCGGCTGGCCGTGGAGGCGCTCGGCACCTTCTGGCTGGTCTTCATCGGCTGCGGATCGGCGATCTTCGACGGCAAGTTCATCGTCCAGGCCCTTGCGGACGGCTCGCCGGTGCAGCTCGGCATCGGCCACCTTGGGGTCGCCATCGCGTTCGGCCTCGCCGTCACGACGATGGCCTACGCCATGGGCCACGTGTCCGGGGCGCACTTCAACCCCGCCGTGACCATCGGGATCGCCGTGGCGCGCCGGTTCGACTGGAAGGACGTCCCGGCCTACGTCGGCGCGCAGGTCGTCGGTGGTCTCCTCGCTGGTGGCGCCCTCGCCGGGCTCGTCGCGTCGCGGGGACTGTCGACGACCGGCAACCTCGCGGCCAACGGATACGGCGCGCACTCCCCCGGCGGCTTCGGCCTCGGCGCGGTGCTCACCCTGGAGGCGCTCGTCACCGCCTTCTTCGTCTACATCATCCTCGGGGCGACGAAGGACGACGCCCCGAAGGGCTTCGCCCCGCTCGCCATCGGTTTCGGCCTGCTCCTCGCCCACCTCGTCGCCATCCCCTTCAGCAACGCCTCGATCAACCCGGCCCGCTCCACGGCTGTCGCGTTCTTCAACGGCAACGGCGCTCCGGGGCAGCTCTGGGCCTTCTGGGTCGCCCCCATCGTGGGTGGCCTCATCGCCGGCGCGACCTTCTCCTTCATCACCGGCGAGGACCGAAGCGACATGGACATCGAGGGCTCGACCGACGACATCAACAACGCCGCACGCGACGCCCAGGGGCAGCCCGTCCTCGATTGACCACACGCCCGGACCGCGCGCGCCTTCATCCCGGCCAAATGAAGGTATGCTCTTCAGATGGATGCGTTGAAGCTTCGGGCTTCATCGGTGGCCCTGATCGGTGACATCGTCGACTCACGGACCGCCCCCGACCGCCAGGCCCTCCACGACCGGCTCGAGCACGTGCTCGACGAGACCAACGCCAGGGTGCTCGCGCAGGACCCGGCGACGATCACCCTCGGCGACGAGTTCCAGGGCGTCTACTCCACGCTCGGAGACGCCCTCGCGGCGAGCTTCCGCATCCGCGCCGGCCTCCACCCGATGGCCGACGTCCGCTTCGGGCTCGGCCGGGGGGCCGTGAGCACGCTCGACCCCCGGCGCGGCATCCACGACGGGCCCGCCTACTGGGCGGCCCGCGACGCCATCGAGACGGCGAAGGAGCGCGCCGGCCAGGCGCAGTCACGCACGTCGCGGACGGCATACGTCTCCCCCGAGGACGAGCCCGGTCACGTCGCCGCCGTCCAGGCGGCCCTCGACTGTCTGGACTACATGGTTGGCTCGCTCTCGACGACATCACGCCGGATCCTCGGGGGGCTCATGGAGGGCGACACGCAGCAGGACATCGCGCGACGCGAGGGCGTCAGCCCGTCCGCCGTCTCGCAGCGCATGCGCCGCGACGGCATCGGTGTGGCGCTCGGAGCCATGACCACCCTGGCTGGGCTGCCATGACCTGGCTGTCCATCCTCCTCATCGGCACCGGCCTTGCCGACCTCGTCCGGGCGACGGGGTCCCGGCGGGGTCGCATGGCCGCGCACGCGGTCGCACCGGCCGCGGTGGCCGTCACGGCGGCCCTGTCGGGTGTCTACGCGTGGCCCGACGTCCTCGCCCTGGGCCTGGCGCTGCTCGGCTGCGCCGCGTGGATCGAGCTGTCGACGCGGACCCAGGCCGACGGACGGCACGCCCTCCGGGCGCTCGCCGCGCTGGCGCTGACGGCGACGGGCCTCGTCGCCTTCTCGGGGGGGGCGAGCACCCCGGGCGGTCCGCTCGGCCGCTGGCTCGCCTGGGCCGACCTTCCCGGAACCGAGACGCCCCAGCCGGCCCGCGTCCTGCTGATCCTCGCCCTCGTGCTCTTCAACGTGGCGAGCGCCAACGTCATCGTGCGACTCGTCCTGCTCGCCATCGGAGCCCTGCGCCCCGACCAGGTCGCGGCGCCGCCCGTCCCCCAGCCGGCCGACCGGCTCAAGGGCGGCCGGCTCCTCGGCCCGATGGAACGCCTCGTCATCCTCGGGCTCGGGCTCGCCGGCGAGGTGGGCGCAGCGAGCCTCGTCATCGCCGCCAAGGGGCTGCTGCGGTTCCCCGAGATCCAGGCATCCGGCCGCAACAGCGGCGGGTCCGACCCGACGCGGGCGCCCGGCCTCGGGATCGACGACGTGACCGAGTACTTCCTCGTCGGCAGCTTCGTCAGCTGGATCACCGCCCTCGCCTCGCTCGCCCTCGCCCGCTGAGGAGGCGTGACCTGCTCCTGACGGAGACGGGGCCGACGTGAGGCCGGCACGGTGAGGGGTCGCATGCCCGAGCCCACTGGCCCACTGTGAGCCGGGCCACAGGGCGGTCCATGGGCCGTTCTGAGCACGCTGCACGCACTGATAACGTCGGAACGTCCAGCGCCACACCGACGTGAAGGGCCCATCCGTGAGCACAACCCCTGTCAAGGTCGCCGTCACCGGCGCCGCCGGCCAGATCGGCTACAGCCTCCTCTTCCGCATCGCGAGTGGTGCGCTCCTCGGCCCGGACACCCCGGTCGAGCTCCGCCTCCTCGAGATCACCCCCGCCCTCAAGGCGCTCGAGGGTGTCGTCATGGAGCTCGACGACTGCGCCTTCCCGGCGCTCGCCGGCATCGAGATCGGCGACGACGCCAACCAGGTCTTCGAGGGCGCCAACCTCGCCATGCTCGTCGGCGCGATGCCGCGCAAGGAGGGCATGGACCGTGCCGACCTGCTCTCGGCCAACGGCACGATCTTCACCGGCCAGGGCAAGGCCCTCAACGACCACGCCGCCGACGACATCAAGGTCCTCGTCACCGGCAACCCGGCCAACACCAACGCGCTCATCGCGATGAGCAACGCGCCCGACATCCCGCGCGAGCGCTTCAACGCGCTGACGCGCCTCGACCACAACCGGGCGAAGACGCAGCTCGCGAAGAAGCTCGGCGTGTCCGTCACCGAGATCACCAACCTCGCCATCTGGGGCAACCACGACGACTCGATGTACCCCGACCTCTACAACACGAAGGTCGGCGGCAAGGTGGCGGCCGACCTCGTCGACGAGGCCTGGATCACCGACGAGTACATCCCGACCGTCGCCAAGCGCGGCGGCGCGGTCATCGCCGCGCGCGGCCTCTCGTCGGCGGCCTCCGCGGCCAACGCGACGATCGACCACATGCGCGACTGGGTGCTCGGCAGCGATGACTGGGTCTCGATGTCGGTCCCGTCCGACGGCTCGTACGGCGTCACCGAGGGCATCGTGTCCTCCTTCCCCTGCACGACGAAGAACGGCACCTACGAGATCGTCCAGGGCATCGAGCTCAACGACTTCTCCAGGAGCCGCATCGAGGCTTCCGTCGGACGGCTCGAGGCCGAGCGCGCCGTGGTCAAGGACCTCGGCCTGATCTGAGCCACTCGGCGACGCAGCACGTCGAAGGCGCCGGTCACCGCGAGGTGGCCGGCGCCTCGCTCGTGTGCGGGACGGTCCGGCCCTAGACGAGCTTGACCGTGGCCGACGCGATGAGCACGCCGATCCCGAGGGTGAGCAGGATGATGACATCGAGGGCGCGGGATCGCACCGTGAGGCCCCCGGCCTTGCGGGGCGGGTTGCGCACCAACCGGATCACGGCGCCGCCGATGAAGCCGGCGGCCATGATCTGGCCGCCGAGCCGGATCTGTCCGGAAGCGATGGTCAGCACCCCCGACCCCACGACGACGGCGACGAGCCACCAGACGCCGAGAACGCGGAAACCGCTGCCGCGCAGGCTCATCGGCGCCGCATCACGCGGAGTGGGCGATCGAGGCCTCGGCGGCCTCGACGATGTTGGTCAGGAGCAGCGCGCGCGTCATCGGCCCGACGCCTCCGGGATTGGGGCTGACCCAGCCGGCGACCTCGGCGACGTCCGGCGCCACGTCGCCGGCGATCTTTCCGTCGACGCGGCTCACGCCGACGTCGAGGACTGCCGCGCCGGGCTTGACCATGTCCTTCGTGATGATGCCGGGCACGCCCGCGGCCGCGATGACGATGTCGCCCTGGCGCACCTCGGCCGCGAGGTCGCGCGTCCCGGTGTGGCACAGCGTCACGGTGGCGTTCTCGCTCTTGCGGGTGAGGATGAGCCCCAGAGGACGTCCGACCGTCAGGCCGCGGCCGACGATGACGACCTTGGCACCGGCGATCGGCACGTCGTAGCGGCGGAGCAGCTCGATGCATCCCATCGGGGTGCACGGCAGCGGTGCGTGCTTGCCGAGGGCGAGCCAGCCGAGGTTCATGGGGTGCAGGCCGTCGACGTCCTTCTCGGGGGCGACGCGAGAGAGCAGGGCCATCTCGTCGAGGCCGGTCGGTTGCTGGACGAGGAAGCCGGTGCACGCCGGGTCGCCGTTGAGCTCGTCGATGACCGCCTCGACCTCGGCCTGGGTCGCGGTCGCCGGCAGGTCGCGGCGCAGGCTCGTGATGCCGATCTCGGCGCAGTCCTTGTGCTTGGCATTGACGTACCAGTGGCTGCCCGGGTCGTCGCCGACGAGGACGGTGCCGAGGCCCGGGACCACCCCGCGCTCGCGGAGCGCCGCGACCCGCTGGGTGAGCTCCGCCTTGATGGCCTTGAGGGTGGATGCGCCGTCGAGGATCTGTGCCGTCACGGGGACCATCCTGCCATTGCCCCCGCGACGTTCCGTCAGGCGGGCGCGGCGAGGCTGTCGAGCGCCGTGTCGGGGTCGGCGAGCCGGTCGCGGTCGACGACCGTCCGGTTGCGGACGAGCTGCTGGACGGCGTCGATCGTGTCCCACACGTTGACGTGCATGCCGGCGAGGACGCGCACACCCTCCCCCTCGGGGACGACCCAGAACGCCATGAACTCGTTGGTGGCGGGGTCCCCGCGCAGCACGACCTCGGCGTCGGTGCCGCGAGGGACGTACCCGGCATACTCGAGGCCGGCGTCGTACTGGTCGGAGAAGAAGAACGGGACCGGGTCGTAGGTGACGTCCTGACCGGCCATGGACCGGCCGGCCGCGAGGCCGCCGTCCTGGGCGTTGGCCCAGTGCTCGACCCGGACGTGGGTGCCGAGCGTCGTGCTGTGCCAGCTCGCCACGTCGCCGGCCGCCCAGATGTGCGGGTCGGACGTGCGCAGCGAGGCGTCGCAGCGCACCCCGTTGTCGACCTCGAGCCCGGCCGCCTCGGCGAGCGCGGTCGTCGGCGTGATGCCGACGCCGACGACGACGGTGTCGGCCTGGATGGTCTCGCCGTCGGAGGTCACGACCCCGGTCACCTGGCCGTCGCCCTCGAACCGGTCGACGCCCGTCCCGAGTCTCAGGTCGACCCCGTGGGCCCGGTGGAGGTCGGCGAACCATCCGCCGACCCGCTCGCCGACGACGCCGAGGAGCGGGGACGCCTGCGGCTCAACGATCGTCACCTCGCACCCGCGCTCCCGTGCGGCGGCCGCGACCTCGAGCCCGATCCAGCCCGCACCGACCACCGCGACGTTGCTCCCCGCGACGAGCCGCGAGCGCAGGGCGGCGGAGTCGCCCATCGTGCGCAGGTAGAGCACGTCCATCAGATCGGCGCCCGGGACGTCGAGGCGGCGAACGGTCGAGCCGGTCGCGAGGAGCAGCCGGTCGTAGCCGAGGGTCGCACCGCTCGCCAGCGTGACGGTGCGTGCGGCCGGGTCGATCGCCGTCGCGGCGTCGCCGAGACGGAGCTCGACATGCTGCTCGGCGTACCACTCCTGCGGGTGGGTGAAGGCCGAGTCGGCGGTGTCGTCGCCCTTGAGCACGCCCTTCGACAGCGGCGGCCGCTCGTAGGGGATGTGCTCCTCGGCGGCCACGATGACGATCGAGCCGTCGGGGTCGCTCTCCCGAATCCCTTCGACCGCCTTGGCGCCCGCAAGACCGCCTCCGACGATGACGTACGTGGCCTCTGACGTCGCGCTGCTCATGGGCCCCACTCTCACATGGTCGGGTGCCTCCGTCGAGAGTCAGCGCGCTGCCTTTCGCGCGAGCCGACGAGCGAGGTCGTATGCCGCTGGGCCGGGCCCCGGCGGCATACGACCTCACGGGGTCACGACGTCCACGCCCGCCACAGCGCGGCGTACTCACCGTCGAGCGCGACGAGCTCGTCGTGGCTGCCGAGCTCGGCGACGCGACCGTCGATGACGACGGCGATGCGGTCGGCGTCGTGGGCCGTGTGGAGCCGGTGCGCGATGGCGACGACGGTACGTCCGGTGAGAAGGGCGTTCATCGACCCCTCGAGGTGGCGGGCCGTGCGCGGGTCGATGAGCGAGGTCGCCTCGTCGAGGACGATCGTGTGCGGGTCGGCGAGGATGAGCCGGGCCAGCGCGACCTGCTGGGCCCGACCCGGGGTCAGGGCCAGCTGACCCGACCCCAGCCGGGTGTCGAGGCCCTCGGGGAGCCGCTCGACCCACTCCCAGGCGTCGACGGCGCGCAGGGCCTCGATGACGTCCTCGTCGGGTGCACCCTCGCGCGCGAGGACGACGTTGTCGCGGATCGTGCCGATGAAGACGTGGTGCTCCTGGGTGACGAGGGCGACCTCCCGGCGCAGGACGTCGAGCGGGAGCGCCGTCAGCTCGACGCCGCCGACCGCGACGGAGCCGGTCCGCGGCCCGTGGATCCCGGACAGGAGGCGTCCGAGGGTCGACTTGCCAGAGCCGCTCGGTCCGACGATCGCGAGACGCTCCCCCGTGCGCAGCTCGAGGTCGACACCATGGAGGACGTCGTGGCCCTCACGGTAGGCGTAGCGCAGGTCACGGCCGACGAGGTCGGCCCCGGTCGGCACCAGGTCGCCCGGCTCGCGGTCGGGCGGGACGCTCGCGATGCCGAGGAGTCGGGTCGTCGAGGCGATCCCGACCTGCACCCGGTCGACGGTGTGGACGAGCATGTCGAAGGGACCCCACAGGGCGTCGGTGAAGAGGATCGCCGTCGTGATCTGCCCCAGCGTCACCCAGCCCTCCGCGTAGCCGATCGCCCCGAGGAGCAGGACGAAGACGCGGGGCAGGCTGAAGGCGATGTCCATGACGATGAAGAGCAGGTTGCGCAGGGTCATGGTGTAGCGCTCGGCCTGCGCCGACACCGCGATGTCGTCGTCGCCGCGGCGCAGTCGGTTGGCCCGGAGCCCGAGGGCCTCGACGGTGCGCACTCCCTCGACCGTCTCGGTCAGGGTCGTGTTGATCCGCGAGTACGTGCCGCCCTCGGTGAGGTAGCCCTTGGGCGCCCGCGCGAGGTAGCGGCGCACCTGGAGGATCGCCAGCGACATGAGCACGAGCGAGGGAACGGAGAGCAGCAGGGAGTTGCTCACCATCGCGACCAACGTCAGCACGACGGTGATCCCGGCCATGATCGACTGCGGCAACGCCCACCGCACGCTCTCGCTCATCGTGCCGACGTCTCGCGTGACTCGGGTGACGAGGTCGCCCGAGCTTGCGCTCTCGACCCGCGACAGCGGCAGGCGCAGGATGGCCCGCACGACGTACTCGCGCGCCGACGCGAGGACGTCCTGGCCGAGCATCGTCGAGGACAGCTGGGCCGCGAAGATGAGCAGGGCCTGGAGCACGACCAGGCCCGCCACGATCAGCGCCGCCGAGTTGGCCGCCGCGAGCGCCGCGTCCTGCCGCCCGGCCTGGACGTCGGCGACCGTGGAGTCGACGAGGGCGCCGAGCAGGCGCGGCACGAGCAGGCCGGCGCCCGCCGCGAGGGCGTTGGCGAGCACGACGGCGACGACGAGCCGCCGTCGCTGGGTGAGCAGCGAGCCGATGAAGCCGACGACGGCACGGCTGCTGGCGATGGGCAGGCCCTTCTTGGGGCTCATCGTGTCGGCGACGAACTCCTGGGCGCGGCGCTCGCGGAGCAGGTGACGACGGCGCAACGCCGCGAGACGCTCCACGGCCGATGCGTCGGCGGGCGGGCGGAGCTCCTCGGGGACGGCCGGGACGACAACACCCGACTCCCACGTGCGTGCCGACTCCTCGGCGAGGTCGGGAGGCAGGGGTGAGACGTGCTGGTCGAGGTGGGTCACCGCTGCTCCTCCAGGGTCTCCCGGTGGGCTGGGTCGACGTCCGAGGGCCGTGGACCCTGGTCGAGTGCCGGCAAGCCGACGAGCTCGGCCAGCTCGGAGTCGAATCGGGCATCGCGCGAGGTGTCGCCGCGGACGACGACGGACCGGTAGCGGTCGTCGCGCAGGAGCAGCTCGCCGTGGCTGCCGCGGGCCGCGACGGCCCCGTCGACGAGGAGGACGACCTCGTCGGCGTGGTGGAGCAGCAGTGGCGACGCCGTCATGACCACGGTCGTGCGCCCGGCACGGTGGTCGCGCAGGCGGCGGGCGATTCGGGCCTCGGTGTGCGCGTCGACGGCCGAGGTCGGCTCGACGAGGACGAGGACCTCGGGATCGGCCGCGAGGACCCGGGTGAGGACGAGCCGCTGGCGCTGGCCGCCCGAGAGTCCGCGGCCCCGCTCGTCGAGCTCGCCCTGCCATCCCCCGGGAAGTGCGTCGAAGACGTCCTCTGCCGCGGCCGTGTGGAGGGCTCGTTCGGCCTCCTCCCGGCTCAGGCGGGCGTGCGGGTCGACCGCGGCCCGCAGGGTGCCCGCGAAGACCTGGGGTGAGGTGTCGCTCACGAGGACGTGCGCGCGGACCTCGTCGAGCTCGATCCGAGACAGGTCGACACCGCCCGCGCTGACGCCCCAGGGACGTCGCGCGCGCTCCTCGTCGGCCCGGGCCTGCTCGGCCCGGGCCGCGGCGCGGGCCGACCGCTCACGGCGGGCCGCCCGGCCTTTGAGCTCCTCGGGGACCTCGTCGCTGACGAGGGTCCCCTCCTCGCTCGGCAGGTAGCGACCGAGCCGGTCGGCGAGCGCGGCCGAGTCGTCGGGGACCGCCGAGACGACCATGGTCAGCCGTCCCGGCACGACCGTCAGCCCGGACGCGTGGTCGACGAGGGGAGCCCCGGAGGGGAAGGGCACGGGCCCGCTGGGGTGCAGCCAGGGCGTTCCCTGGCCGAGCACGGCGACCGCCTTGCGGGCCGACACGACCGAGCGGGTCCACTTCTGGGCGAACTCGACGAAGGTGCGCATCGGCTGGAGGAGGAAGAGCCCGTAGCCGAGGAAGCTGACGAACTGGCCCACGGTGAGCCGGCCCAGCGCGACCTCGCGGGACCCGAGCCACATGAGGGCGACGACGAAGGCGCCGGAGAGGAGGACGCCGACGGACTCGACGGCCGAGAGCCAGCGACCCGCGGCGACCCCCGAGGCGCGGACCCGCTGGGACTGGCCCGCGTAGTTGCCCCCGAAGGTCTCCTCGCCGCCGATCCCGCGCAGGATCCGCAGGCCGGCGACGATGTCGGTCGCCATCGACGTCAGCTCCGAGTTGCGGGCGCGCTCGACGCCCTGCCACCGCTGCATCGGCCGGAGCAGGGGCGCCCCGAGCAGGACGAGGAGCGGCGCGGACACGAGGACGAGGACACCCATCCGCACCGAGGTGCTGAGCACGATCGCGGCGACGGCCAGATAGGCGATGAGCTGCGAGAAGGCCCGGGTCGTGATCTCCATCAGCGCGCCGAACTGGTCGCCGTCGCTGCCCGAGACGGAGAGGACCTCGCCGGTCGGGGTCCGGCGGGTCAGGACGTGCCCGAGCTGGAGGGCCTTGCGGGTCACGAGCTTGGTCGTGCCGTAGAGGGCGATCAACCACTCGCGGACGATGATCGTGTGGAAGACGATGCCGCTCAGGGCACCGACGACGGTGACCGCGCCCAGCGCCGCGACCCAGCGCAGCGTGGTCGCCCTGTCGCCCGGGACGATGCCCGTGTCGATGGCGCGGCCCACCATCCACGGGCCAACGGTCTGCGGCACCATCCAGACCAGGGCGACGAGCAGCCCGGCCCAGAAGAGCAGGCCCTGCTGGCGGACCATCCACCAGAGGAGGGCCCGCGGGGAGCGCGTGTCCGGCTCGTCGGCGGCTCGGTCGGTGTAGGCCCTGATGTCGGGCGGAAAGTCTCGCATGGCCCATCCACCCTAGGCCGGGGCACCGACGGGGCCCCACCCGTTTTCGGCGGTGCCTCAGCCGGTGCTGCGGGCCAGCGCGGCGAGCGCCGCGGTGAAGCACTCCGCCGGCGGGTTCACCAGGCCCGCACCCACCTGCCCGGTGCCGGCGACGCGTCCGGCCATGCCCGTGTTGATCTGGGGCAGGATCCCGGTCCGGGCGACGGCCGCGACGTCGATCCCGGTCGGCGTCCCCCGGAACTCGAGGATCGGCACCTGGTAGGCCGTGTGCTCTCCGACCGTGATCTCGTACATCGTCTGCGTCGCCCGCAGCGCGAACGGCACGTCGCCACCGACGAACCGGACGATCGCCGGGGCCGCGGCCATGGCGAACCCACCGATGCCGGCCGTCTCGGTGATGGCCGAGTCGCCGATGTCGGGGTTCGCGTCCTCGGGGCCGTAGGACCCGAGGAAGAGGCCCTCGGGCGTGTTGGCCGGTCCGGTGAACCACGCGTCGCCGGTCCCCGACACCCGGATGCCGAAGTCGGTGCCGTTGCGCGCCATCGTCGTGACCACGCTCGAGCCGGGGATCCCGTGGGCCGCAAGGGTGCTCAGCTTGCAGGCCGGCATACCGAGGTTGAGGAAGAAGTGCTCGTTGGCGCCCGAGAAGCGCACGGCCTCGGCGACGTCGGCCGACGAGGCGTCGGCCGTGATCATCGTCGGGAGCAGCTCGCGCAGGAGCATCAGCGAGCCGGCGCGGTTGCGGTTGTGGCCCTCGTCGCCCATCTGGAGCATCTGGGCGATGATCGCCTTGATGTCGATCGGGCCCTGCTGGTCGACCCGCGCCCGCACGGCCTGCTGGAGGATCGGGCCGAGGACGGCGTTCATCCACCGGAGCCGGTCGACGACCTCGGGGCCGTACGCGCCGTAGCGGAGGACCTTGCCGAGCCCCTCGTTGAGCGAGCACCACGACGTGTTGTCGTGGACGTCGTCGCGCAGCTCGTAGACCCACATCGACGGCGAGACGACGCCGGCCATCGGCCCGACGGCGTCGCGGTGATGGCACGGCTCGAGCGTGATGCCGTCGCCCTTCTCGAGGGCGGCCTCCGCCTCCTCGGCCGTCTGGGCGAGGCCCTCGAGGAGCATCGCCCCGATGAGCGCTCCACGGAGCGGGCCCGACGCGCGGTCGAAGCTGATCGGCGGTCCGGCGTGGAGGAACGTCCCCCGCTCGAGGCCGAGCGCCTCCGACGCGGGTCGGACGTCGACGAGGTCGGCACCCGCCGCGGTCATCCGGCGCAGCGCCTCCGCGTTGGCCGCCTGCCGTCGCGCGTCGGCCAGCACGACCGCGAGGTCGTGCTCGGTCCCGGGCATCGGGGGCTGCCACGCGGCCTCGGTCACCGGGACGGCCTGCGCTCGGAGCGCGTCGGCGAAGAGCGACACGCCCGCGGCCGCGACCGAGACCTCCGACGTGAGCAGTCCGTGCAGTGGCTGGGTCGTCATGTCAGTGCCCCTCTCCGGTCGTGGTGTCCTGCTCGGCCCCTATGCCGCTGGACTCGGTGCCGCTGTCCGTCCGGCTCCCGTCCCGCGCGACGAGAGCGACCGCCCGCCTCGTCGCCGCGGCGTTGGACAGGAAGACCTCCGCGCCGGCCTCGGCCAGCACCGTCGCGCACGAACCGAGCCGTTGCGGGTCGGACTCGGTGCCGGTGACCGAGACGACGACGGGCAGGACGCGCCCGCCCGCGGTGGCGGCCGCGCGCGCCGCCCGGATGGCCCGCGCGAGCTCGGGGGCCGGGTCGGGGTGCGCGCCGTGGCCGAGGACGAGGTCGAGGAGGAGGACGCCGCACGTCGGGTCCACCGCCTCGGCGGCGATCCGCTCGAGGCGGAGCGACGGGTCGATCATCGGGTGGGCGCGGCCCTGGGTCAGTGAGTCGTCGCCGAAGTCGATGACCACGTGGCCGGCGTCCCGCAGGTCCCGGCCGAGCCCGAGCCCGGGGCGTAGCGGGATGTTCGAGCGGATGTCTCCGAGCTGCCTGCTGGCGATGAGCATCGCCTCGTCGGCCAGGGTGCCGCCGCAGAAGAGCCCACGCAGCGAGCCCCCGTCCGGCCCGGGCTCGGACGTGGTGCCCCACCGCGGCCAGGCCGGGACGGGCACCTCGACCCCGGCAAGGAGAGCCTCGACGGACGAGGTGAGGTCCGGCCGCCCAGTGCCGAGGGTCGCCCAGTGGACGGGCTTGCCGAGCCCGGCGGCATACGCCTCGAGGTCGGCGAGCACCTCGGGGGCGGGCGGCTTGGACACGACGACGATCGTCTCGGTGGCTGGATCCGCGGCGAGCGCCGCGAGCGCCTGCCTCGTCGAGCGGCCGGCGACGGCCGAGGAGAGGTCGCGGCCGCCGACGCCGAGGCAGTGGCTGATGCCGACCCCGGCGGCGTCGAGCAGGCACATGACCTGCTGGGCGCCCGTGCCCGAGGCTGCGACGATGCCCACCGAGCCGGGGCGCACGACGTTGGCGAACCCGAGGGCGACACCGCCGACGACCGCCGTGCCGCAGTCGGGACCCATGACGAGGACGTCGGCGGCCGCGGCGGCGTCCTTGAGCCGCACCTCGTCCTCGACCGGGACGTTGTCGGAGAAGACCATGACGGAGACCGCGGCGTGGATCGCGTCGAACGCCTCGACGACCGCGTGCCGGCCCGGCACGGAGACGAGCGCGAGGTTGGCGTGCGACGTCGCGACGGCGCCCCCGAGGGTGCGTCGAGGCGGTGCCTCGCCAAGACCGGCGGACTGCGTTGCGGCCGAACGGAGCCCGGCCAGCGCAGCATCGAGCGCGGCCTGACCCGAGGCGACCCCGGCGTCGTCGCCGCGGATCGCGACGACGAGGTCGTTGGGGGCGGCCGTATCAGGAACGTCGAAGCCCATGCCGCGGATGACGTCGAGGTTGAGCTCGGTGGCCATCGCGACCTGAGCCGCCTCGACGCCCGGCGCGGCGGCCACCGACCGGGAGACCTGCATGAGGCTCACCGAGTCGTAGTAGGCGCCGGTCCGCAGTTCGACGTGGTCAGCCACGAGGGGTTCCTTCCTGGGAGGTGGTGTGGGCATCGAGGGCCCGGAGTGCGCCACTGACGCCGGCCAGCAGGTCACGGCCGGACGTGTGCCCGATGGCGAGGACGCGGTCGACGAGGCCGGCCGGTTCATGCGGCCGGAACGAACCGCCGGAACGACCGCCGACGACCCGATCGGCTCCGTCGTTCCGGCCACGTGTCCCGACGACGCGGGAGACGAGGCGCGCGACGTCGGGGACGGCATACCCCTGGGCGGCGGCGAGCAGGAGCGCGGCCGACAGGCTGGTGGTCCTCACGGTCAGCGACCTCACGGCCGAAGCCACCTGCGCGTGCGCCCGGCGAGCGCGGGGCAGGTCGAGCGCGCCGAGCGTGAGCAGGACACCGCACAGCGCATCGTCGCCGCTCGGGGTGAGACCGCGGCCGGCCCCGATGAGGCTGCGGACGCCGGCATGGGCCGAGCCGCCCTCGAGCACCGTCGCTACGAGCTGCTGGGCACGGTCGCCGAGCACCCCCGGGTCGGGCAGGCAGACGGCCGCACCCCAGCTGTCGTGGAGGGCTTGCACCCGGCTCGGCCGCGACAGGCGCACGGCGACGACGTCCGCGTGGGGCAGGCGTACGCGACCCCCGCCTACGACCACGTGTGCGCCGGGCTCCACGCCCCAGCGGACCCTGGTCGATGGCAAGGCGAGGTGCAGCCCGATCGGGAGCGCGAGCGCGTCGGCGGCGAGGACGGCGAGCACCTGCTCGTGGCTCCCGGCCGCGAGGTAGAGGCACGTGGGGAACGACGCGAGGACCGGTCGCGCCACCTGCGGCCCGGCCACGACGTCCGCGACGAGCGGCGACACGGCAGCCGGCCAGGCGACGCGTGCCGACGGGCCGTGCGACGTGGTGGAGAGCAGCTCGGCCACCGGAGCCACCGTGGGCGCAGCGGTCGAACCACGCACGCTCTCCACCTCCGTCGGGCTCGGGTCCAGCGCCCTGGGATGCAGATTCCCGCGGACGATGACGCGACGCTACCGACGGTGGGTAGGGTGCGCTCATGGTGAATGTTGCCAACGATCAGGCCGTCATCGACGGTGACTTGCCATCGCCCGGGCCCGCGGCAGCGCCGAGCGGAGACGGTGACGTCTCGGGGATCTCCCTCCGGCTCATCGCCGGACTTGCCATCACCGAGCACGGGAGCGTGCACGCCGACCCGGAACGTCTCGGCACGAGCGTCGACTCGGCGACGCCGCTGCGGACCGCGCTGCGCGACACCGGCGACCTGCGCCACCAGCTCGTCCTCGCCGACGCCTCGACCATCGAGGAGCAGCCCGGCGCGGCGCACCGCATCGCATCTCTGGTCCACGTCCTCGCCGACGCCCGCGCCGCGGGCCTCGTCGTCGCCGGGCTCGACGCGCCCGACGCCGACGCCCTCCGGATCGCCGCGACGGATGCCGGGCTGCCCCTGCTCGAGCTGCCCGCCGACCGCCTCGGCCGGTTCACGACAGAGGTCCTCGGCGCGATCCTCGAGCACCAGACCGCGACGCTCCGCCGCCTCGAGGACGCCGACCGGGCCCTCGTTCAGATCGTCCTCTCGGGCGGTTCGCTCGACGACCTGTGCGAGCAGGTCGTCGGCTTCCTCGACGGCGCCGCGATGGTGACGACCACCGATGGACGCGTCATCGCCCGCGCGGGCACCCCCGGCGAGCTCGAGTGGGCCGAGTCGCTCGACTGCTTCGACCGCACCGGCCGGCTCGTGACCGAGAACGAGCGGCTCGGCGCCCGCCCCGACGTCCCCGACGGCCCCGGCGACCCCGGCGGCCCTGACGCGCACCGGGCCGCCGTGCGGATCGTCGCCGGGCACCTCGACCACGGCGTCCTCATCGCGTTCTGCCGCAACCGCGTCCTGACCGCCGACGACGTTCGGCTGCTCGAGCGGGCCGCGACCGTCGCGGCGCTCGCCATCACCAAGGACCAGGCGGTCGCCGCCGTCGAGAGCAAGTACCGCGCCGAGTTCCTCCGCGACGCCCTAGCCGGACGCGCGGGCTCCCCGGTTGACGCGATCGCGCACGCGACCTCGCTCGGCTGGGACATCGACCGGCCGATGGTGGTGGTCGTCGCCGAGACCGACGAGGACGACGACCGGAGCACCCGCGACGCCGAGGAGGTGCGGTTCCTCCAGCAGCGCTTCGCGCGGGCGTGGACGCACGCGGTGGCCGTGCGCGACCCCCGGGCTCCGGTCATGGGGTTCAGCCGCGAGGTCGTCGCGCTCGTCGGCGTCGCCTCCGGTGCCGAGACCGACCGGGTCATGCGGGCCGTCGGCGACCTCGTCCGGGTCGTCCGGGGAGACGGAGGCGGCGGCCGTCGCAGCTTCTCCGCCGGGGTCTCGCGGACGATCTCGTCCGTCGCCGACCTCCCGCAGGCCTACGAGGAGGCCCTGTCGGCCGTCACGGTGGGCCGGCAGATGCACGGCGACGGCGCCCTCACCCACGTCGACGGCCTCGGCATCTACCGCCTGCTCGCGCTCGTCCCCGACAGCGGCGACCTGCGGCGCTTCGTCAACGAGTCGCTCGGGCCCCTCGCGACCGACGACTCCCCCGAGCACGCCGACCTGCGCCGGACGCTCAGCATCCTCATCGACACCAACATGAACGTCGCCGAGACCGCCCGGCTCCTCTTCTTCCACTACAACACGCTGCGCTACCGCATCGCCAAGCTCGAGAAGATGCTCGGCCCGTTCACCTCCGACCCCGAGCTGCGCCTCACCCTCGCACTCGCCCTCAAGGTCCACCAGATGCGCGGCATCTAGCGCATCCCTCCCCTCCCCCGGTTCGATGTATGCCGCTGTCACGGGTGACCGTCGAAAACATCGAACCGGCTCGGGGGCGAACCGGCGAAACGCGCGCGTCCCACCACCTCTTGGGTCATGATCGATCCATGCCTGTCCGGCACCTTGTCTGTCTCGTGATCGGCCACGGTTGGCGACGGTCTGTCCGCCCCGACCGGACCATCCTGTTGACGTGCAAGCGCTGCGGGCGGGTCGAGGCTGCCGAGCAGGACCACACGGTCGACGGATTCGGTAGGCCTCCGATCAAGTGGGACTAGGAGACTGCTGAACAAGGGGCCATCGGCGGATGGGTGACGGCGTAGGCGGGGACGGAACGCCACCAGTGCCGTGGAGCGGCGAGCATTGAGTCAGCACTCGATGGTGGCGACCACGGGGTCGTTGCGCCCGCCTGGGGTCCCTCGTGGGCGCGCACGGGCTGGTGTCGCGGGCTGGGTGTCGCCGCTCAGGCCAGCGTCCAGGTTCCGTCTTGGAGGGTGAGCCCCAAAGCCAACAGGCGGCGCAGGTTGAGCGCGGCGACGCGGTGGTGGAGCCAGTTGTTGTTCTTCTCGACACCGCGGTAGGGCACTCGCCGGGCGCCTCGGGTGAGCCAGGCGATCGAGCGTTCGACCATCGGACGGTGCTGCCGGTAGGTGGCTTGGAAGCCCTCGTCGGTGGCACGTTGGCGGTGGGCGCGTTGAAGCAGGTCGTGCTCGTGCAGCACGAGTCTGCGTCCACGTCTGGCGGTGGTGCACTGCTGTCGCAGCGGGCAGCCCGGGCAGGCCGACTCGAAGGAGACGGTGTTCTTTGCCGACACCGGCCGGGTGACACCGGCCGGGCAGGTCGCCGTCCCGGCGTCGGTGTCACGCACGAAGTCATCGAGGGTGAACCCGCCCGGCACTGCGGGTCGGAGCGGCCAGGGTTTGATGACCGGTTCGTGGCCGGCCTGGTCGAGCTCGTGGAGCATCTCGCCGGTGCCGTAGGCGGAGTCGGCCAGGACCTCGACCCGCTGGCCTTCGGTGATCGTGGTGTCCTGCCCGAGCAGTGCCGCGCCCACACTGGCATCGGAGTTGCCCGCGCCGGCGGACCGGGTGACCATGACCGCGGTGGTCAGGCCGGTGTCGGGCTCGACCACCACATGGGCCTTGTAGCCGTCCTGACGGCGTTCGCGGGTCTTGTGGGCGTGCCGCGTATCGGGGTCGACGGTCGAGATCACCCGGTCCGGTGCCGTCTTGCGCGCGATGCGCCAGCGGCCGTCGGTGCCATCGGAGTCCTCGGAGGGCTCCACGTCCTGGCCCGCGACCAGCGCCAGCAACGCGACCGCCTCGGCCGGCTTCCCGCCCGCCTTGCTGATCGCCTCGACCTCGAGGGCAGCAAGCAGGGCCAGCGCGTCGCCGACCAGTGCGGACACGAGCTCCTCGCGGGCGGCTGGGTCGTCCCACGCGATCGGCGGCTTCCCGGCCGAACCGTAGTCCTGACCGGTCAACGCGGCGAGCCGGGTGCACTCGCTGGCGATCAGGTCCTTGGCGCCGGGCACCGCGCGGGCGACCCGGCGGATCTGGGCGATCAGCTGGGTGACGGTGTCCTGCCGGGCGACCGCGTCATCCAGGATGGTGGAGTCCAGCGCCCGGCGCTGTCGGCCGGCCACCGCACCGGTTTCGGCGATGACCTCGCGGACCACCTCAAAGATCCGCTGCGGCCGGTCGCTGGCGGCCAGCCGACGACGCCAGTAGGTCAACGTCGAGGGATCGAAGCCCTTCGCGTCGATCGCGTACCCACACGCCGCCTTCCACCGCAGGTCGAAGGTCAACGCGTCGACCGCTTCACGATCGGAGTGCCCGTACAGCGCCTGCAACACGATCACCGAGGCGATCACCTCGCCCGGGATCGAGGGCCGACCACGCCCCGACGGGAACAAGTCCGCGAACAACTCACCCGGGAACAACCGGTCACGATGCTCGGCCAGCAACGCGAACACGCTGCCCGGCTCGAGCAGATGCCCAGCCACCGACTCCACATCCAGCAACTCCCGCTGCCGATCAGACTCACCCTGCACACGCACAGGATTTCAACCCCACCCGCCGACCGCGGGAGGCGCGCCCATTGTTCAGCAGTCTCCTAGGCCGAGCGGGGCGTCAGGCGCCCTCCGGTGATCCCGCCTTCGGCGTCGAGGATCGTCCCCCCGGGGTGTAGCCGTCCACGCTGGACCGGGTGGCACCCGGAGCTGTTTCTGAGCTCCTCGACGTCTTCGCCGACGGGCGGACCCCTCGGAGGGGCGCCAAGGTTCCATACGAGGAGGGCCGCGAGGCAGCCGAGCCCGCCCGGCGGCATACGTCACGAAGTGCCAGATGCTGCCGCCAAGTCGTTATCACCAATTGACAGCCGCAAGCGCGTGGTGTGGGAGTAGTTTTCGCCCATCCCGCACAGGGACGTGACCCACGTCATGTCGGATGACGCGTCACATCGATCTAGGAGTCGGCATGGCTTTGGGCTGGAAACTTCACGGGGACGGGCGCACCATGGGGCCCGACGACGTCGTCGCACCCGACGAGCGTCTCTCCTGGGGCAAGACGGTCGGGCTCGGTGCCCAGCACGTCGTCGCGATGTTCGGCGCGACGTTCGTCTTCCCCCTCATCATGGGTCTCAACCCGCAGCTCGCGATCATGATGAGCGGCATCGCGACGATCTGCTTCCTGCTCATCGTCAAGGGCAAGGTGCCGAGCTACCTCGGCACGTCCGCGAGCTTCGTCGGTGCCGTCGTCGCGATCCGCGCCCAGGGGGGAACGTCGCAGCAGGTCACCGGCGCGATCCTCGTCGCGGGCGCCGTGCTCGCCCTCGTCGGCGTCGCGATCCACTTCGCGGGCTCGTCGGTCCTGCACAAGGTGCTCCCGCCGGTCGTCACGGGCGCCGTGGTCATGCTCATCGGCTTCAACCTCGCACCGGTCGTCGCCAACATCTACTGGCCGCAGGACCAGTGGATCGCCCTGCTCGTCATGACGTTCACGATCATCTGTGCCGTGGCCTTCAAGGGCTTCGTCGGGCGCATCGCCGTCTTCCTCGCCCTCATCTTCGGCTACGTCCTGTCGTGGGTCTTCGACAAGGTCTTTGGCCAGATCACCTCCTACGACGCCGCCGCCGGCAAGGTCACCGACCACTTCCGCGTCAACTTCGACGGCGTCACCAACGCGTCGTGGTTCGGCCTGCCGCCCGCCACGTCGATGGGGGCCGACGGCAAGGAGATCGTCGGCTTCCATGCCCCGTCGTTCTCGGTCACCGCGATCCTCCTCGTCCTGCCGGCCGTCATCGCCCTCATCGCCGAGAACACCGGTCACGTCAAGGCGGTCGCCGAGATGACGAAGGCCGACCTCGACCCCTACATGGGCCGCGCCATCGCGGCGGACGGCATCGGTACCGTGATCGCCTCGTCCGTCGGCGGCTCGCCCACGACCACCTACGCGGAGAACATCGGCGTCATGGCCGCCACCCGGGTCTACTCGACGGCGGCCTACTACGTCGCCGCGATCGTCGCCATCGTCTTCGGCCTCTCCCCGAAGTTCGGGGCGCTCGTCTCCTCGGTGCCCGGAGGGGTCCTCGGCGGCATCACCGTGGTCCTCTACGGCATGATCGGCCTGCTCGGCGCCAAGATCTGGAAGGAGAACGGCGTCGACTTCGGCAACCCGATCAACCTCGTCCCCGTCGCGGCCGGCGTCGTCATCGGCATCGGCAACGTCGCGCTCGTCTTCACCAAGGACTTCTCGCTCTCGGGCATCGCCCTCGGCACGATCGTCGCGGTCGGCGCCTACCACCTGGCCCGGGCCCTCGCTCCCTCGGAGCTGCGGATGCGGGCCGAGGGGACGATGATCTCGCTCGGCGAGCGGGAGGGTGACTACGGCGACGCCGACGGCATCGACGACCTCTACCAGGAGACCCCTGGCGGACCGGACCTGCGCGCACCGCGCTGACCGACTCGTCGCAGGGAACGCCGCGTGGGCCCGGGAGACTCGAGTCTCCCGGGCCCACGTGGCGTTTCGGGGGCGGCCACCCAGGCAGACACACGGCAACAGTTGCCAAAAGCCCACGCTCAGCCATGCACGACAACTACTGGTTCCCCGGCGATACGGAAGGCAGGATCGGTTCGTGAAGCCCGCCCCCTTCGTGCACCACGCACCCCGCTCGGTCGAGGAGGCCGTCGCCGTCCTCGCGCAGGTCGGACACGACGGCAAGGTCCTCGCCGGCGGCCAGAGCCTCATCCCGATCCTCAACATGCGGCTCGCCGCCCCCGGGCACCTCGTCGACATCAACCGGGTCGCCGGGATCGACGCGATCGACGTCACGGACGACGAGGTCCGCGTGGGCGCCCTCGTGCGCCACGCCGGTCTCGAGCGCTCGGAGGAGGCATATGCCGCCCTGCCCCTCCTGCGCCAGGCCGTCGTCAACGTCGCCCACCCGGCGATCCGCAACCGGGGCACGACGGTCGGCTCGATCGCCCATGCGGACGCGGCGGGCGAGATGCCCGCGATCCTCGCCCTGACCCATGGGGTCGTCGAGGTCGTGGGTGCATCGGGCCCCCGGGAGGTGGGGGCCGCCGACTTCTTCCTCGGGCCGATGGAGACGGTCCTGGGGCCCGACGAGCTCGCCGTCGCCGTCCGCTTCGGCCGGTTCCCCACCGGGACCAGCACCGCCTTCGCCGAGTCGGCCCGTCGCCACGGCGACTACGCGATGGCCGGGGTCGGGGTGGCCGTCACGGTGGCTGACGGGGTCGTCTCGGGGGCCCAGGCCTCCTTCGTCTCCGTGACGCCCGTGCCAACGGTTCTCGACCTGGGCGACGTCCTCGGTGGTGTCGAGCCGGGGACCGCCGCCTGGGATGCCGCCCTGCGCGCCGCAGTCGAGGCCGTCCACGCGCACGTCGAGCCAGAGGCCGACATCCACGCGAGCGCCGACTACCGCCGGATGCTCGCGGGCGAGTTGGCCCGCCGCGTCCTCGCCCGGGCAACCGCCCCCTGCGCATCGAACGCGGCGTTCGGTGCCGAACACCCTGGTACACCGCTGAGTTCGGCACCGAACGCCGCGTTCACTTCAGAGGAGGAGGCAGCCCGATGAGTGAGCTGACCACTGGGACCCCAACGAGCGAGGCGGGCGAGGTCCTCCACCGCGTGACGATCGCGGTCAACGGGGTCCCGCGAACCGCGTCCGTCCCGGCCCGGCGCCTGCTCTCCGACTTCCTGCGCCACGACGCCGGCCTGACCGGCACCCACGTCGGCTGCGAGCACGGCGTCTGCGGGGCGTGCACGGTCCTCGTCGACGGCGCGCCGATGCGCTCGTGCCTCATGTTCGCCGTGACGGCCCAGGACCACGCGATCACGACCGTCGAGGGCCTGTGCTCGGCCCCCGACGCCCGCGTCGCCCCCACCGGCGAGTCGATGAACCCCGCCCAGCAGGCCTTCGCCGAGTGCCACGGCCTCCAGTGCGGCTTCTGCACGCCGGGCTTCCTCACGACGGTCACGGCCTACCTCGAGGACAACCCCGCCCCGACCGCCGACGAGGCCCGCGAGGCGATCTCCGGCAACCTCTGCCGCTGCACCGGCTACCAGAACATCGTCAAGAGCGTCCTGCGGGCCGCCGAGATCCGGGCCGAACGCCGCTCCGGCCAGCAGGGGTATGCCGGTGAGCCGGCCACGCCGGAAGCGGACGTCCCGCATGAGCCGGCCCAGCGGCATACGGAACCGGTTGCAGGAGAGGGGGATCGAGCGTGACGACGCAGATGTTCGGCGCGCCGATCCGGCGCAAGGAGGACCCCCGGCTCGTCACCGGTGGCGGCCGCTACCTCGACGACCTCGGCAACGACGCGCTCGCGGCGGCGTTCGTCCGGAGCCCGCACGCCCACGCGCGGGTCGTCGACATCGACGCGTCCGGGGCGGTCGACGTCGAGGGTGTCGTCGCGATCTACACGCACGAGGACCTCCCCGGCGCGGTCGGCGAGCCGCTCCCCCTGCTCATCCCGCACCCGACGCTGACGCACGGCCGGACCGGCTACGCCCTGGCCAAGGACGAGGTCAACCACGTCGGCGAGCCGGTCGTCATGGTCGTCGCGACCGACCGCTACGTCGCCGAGGACGCCTGCCAGCGCATCCGCGTCACGTACGAGCAGCTGCCCGTCGTCGTCGGCATCGAGAAGGCCCGCGACGGCGAGGCGCTCGTCCACGATGACGTCCCCGGCAACGTCGCCGCCCACATGACCCAGGAGGTCGGCGACGTCGAGGCCGCGATGGCGCGGGCACCGCACCACCTGACGCTCGACCTCGACATCGAGCGCAGCGCGTGCACCCCGATGGAGGGCAAGGGCGTCTACGCGCGCTGGGACGCCGAGCGCGACGAGCTGCGGATGTACTCCTCGACGCAGACCTCCACCGGGGTCCGCGCGGCGGTCGCCGCCAAGCTCGGTCTGCCCCTGCAGAAGGTCGAGTGCATCGCGCCCGACGTCGGCGGCGGCTTCGGCGTCAAGATCATGCACCCGTGGCCCGAGGAGGTCCTCGTGCCATGGGCGGCCCGCCTCATCGGGCAGCCGGTCAAGTGGGTCGAGGACCGGCGTGAGCACTTCATCTCGTCGGCGCACGAGCGCGGCCAGCTCCAGCGGGTGACCGTCGGGTTCGACGACGACGGCCGCGTCCTCGCCCTCGACGTGAAGTTCTGGCACGACAACGGCGCCTACACCCCCTACGGCATCATCGTGCCGATCATCACCTCGACCCAGCTCCTCGGGCCGTACAAGCCGGGCGCCTACCGGTGCGAGTTCTGGTCGCTCTACACCAACACCGTGCTCGTCACGCCCTACCGGGGCGCCGGCCGGCCGCAGGGCTGCTTCGCGATGGAGCGGACCATGGACTCCATCGCCGACACGCTCGGGCTCGACCGGGCCGAGGTGCGCGCCCGTAACTTCATCCTCCCCGAGGAGATGCCCTACGACCACGGCCTGCTCTTCCAGGACGGTCGCCCTCTCAAGTACGACTCGGGCGACTTCCCGGCGAGCCTGGCCAAGCTCAAGGCCCTCGTCGGCTGGGACGACTTCGCCGCATACCGCGCGGCGGCGGAGGCCGAGGGGCGCAAGGTCGGGCTCGGCATCGGCTGCTACGTCGAGGGCACGGGGGTCGGCCCCTACGAGGGCGGCCACATCCAGATCGAGACGTCCGGCCGCGTCAACGTCTCGACCGGCCTCACCTCGCAGGGCCAGGGGCACGAGACGGTCTTCGCCCAGATCGTCGCCGAAGAGCTCGGGGTACGCCTCGAGGACGTCCACGTGACGACGGGCGACACGCGGCGGATGCCGTATGCCGTCGGGACCTTCGCGTCGCGCGCCGCGGTCATGAGCGGCAACGCGATCGCGCTCGCCGCCCGCAACGTCCGGGCCAAGGCGCTGCGGATCGCCGCCGACGCGCTCGAGGTCTCCCCCGACGACCTCGAGATCGTCGACGGGACGGTCCGGGTCAAGGGCGCCCCGACGACATCGATATCGCTCGGCACCGTGTCAGTCCTGTCCAACCCGCTGCGCTACGCGTTCGACGAGGCGGCCAGGGCGGCGACCCAGTTCGCGGGAACCTTCGACCCCGACAAGCCGCCCGTGGCCGACGACGACGAGCCGGGCCTCGAGGGGAAGGACTTCTACTCTCCGACCCAGGCGACGTTCGCCAACGGCATGCACGCGGCGATCGTCGAGACCGACCCGGTGACGGCCGAGATCCGGATCCTGCGCTACTGCGTCATCCACGACTGCGGCACGATGATCAACCCGATGATCGTCGAGGGCCAGGTCCACGGCGGGGTGGCGCAGGGCGTCGGCGGGGCGCTCTACGAGCGGATGGCGTACGACGAGTCGGGGCAGCTGCTCAACGCCTCGTTCATGGACTTCCTCATGCCGTACGCCTCCGAGGTGCCGACGGTCGAGGCCGACCACCTCGAGACCCCGAGCCCGCTGAACCCGTTGGGCATCAAGGGCGCCGGCGAGGCCGGGTGCATCCCGGTCTCGGCCGTCATCGCGTCGGCCATCGAGGACGCCGAGGGCTTCCCGATCACCCGGATGCCGATCTCGCCCTCCGAGCTGTGGGACCTGCGCCGCCGCCACGCGGGCGGCGAGGTCCCCTCCCTGCACCGAGCACTGCACCGAGCACTGCACCGAGCCCCCCACCGAGCCCCCCACCCTGGCCTCGGTCGACCCACGTCGCCGGCGACGCCGGCGACGACCCCACGGGACGGGTCGACGACCACGGCAGCCGTCACGAAGGAGACCCCCGCATGAAGATCACCGGAACCGCGACCCTCGCCGCGCCGCCGCAGCAAGTCTGGGACGCCTTCCACGACCCGGCGGTCCTCGCCCGCTGCCTGCCCGGGTGCGAGCGCCTCGTCGAGCTCGGGCCGGACCACTACGCGATGACCGTGACGGCCGGGGTCGCCGCGATCAAGGGCACCTACGACGGTGAGGTGTCCCTCCGGGACCCGCAGCACCCCGACTCGTTCACGATGAAGGCGACGGGCGCGGGCGCCCCCGGGACCGTCGACGCCGACGTCGTCGTGCGCCTCGCGCCGTCCTCGTCCGGCGGGACCGAGCTGGCCTACGACGCCGACGCGTCCGTCGGCGGGGCGATCGGGGGGGTCGGGCAGCGCATGCTCGCCGGCGTGACCAAGAAGATGGCCGGTCAGTTCTTCACCGCCGTCGACTCCGACATCGCCGGGGTGCGTCCCGCGGCCGTTGAGGGAATGACCGTCGAGGGCGTGACCGTGGAGTCGATGACGATCGAGTCCGTCGCGCTCGAGGGGCTCGCCGGTGGCCCGGGGACGGTGTACCCGGGGCGGGCGGCGGCGCCGCCGGCCGGGTCGACGCGGCTGCGCGACTTCGCGCTCGGCGCCGCGACCGGTGCGGCGATCGCCCTCGTCGGTGTCGTCGTCGGCTGGGCAGCGGGGCGGGGCTGATGCGCGCCTTCACCGCGGCGGCCGTCCAGGTCGCGCCGGTCGCCGCGCCGCTCACGGCGGAGACGATCCGGTCCAACACGGCCCGCTGCGTGGAGCTGACCCGGCAGTGCGTCGCGTCGACGGGTGCCGACCTCGTCGTGCTGCCCGAGACGGCCACGACCGGCTTCACCCCGGGCTGCTCGAAGGAGGAGCTCTGGGACCTCATGACGGAGCTGCCCGGGCCGGTCGTCGACCCGATCCGCGAGGTCGCCCGTGAGCTCGGCGTCCACGTCTGCGTCGGGACCTACGAGCGCGGCCCCGAGCGTGGCGTCGTCTACAACTCGTCGGTGCTCATCGACCCCGCCGGCGAGGTCCTCGGGGTCTACCGCAAGACCCACCCCTTCTGCTCGGAGATCGTCTCCGGCGGCGGCTGGGTGACGCCCGGCGACACGGTGACGGTCTGCGACACCGAGCTCGGGCGGATCGGGATGATCATCTGCTTCGACGGCGACTACCCGGAGCTGTCCCGGATCCAGGCCGTCCAGGGGGCCGAGGTCATCTGCCGGCCGTCGGCGCTGCTCCGCTCGGCCGACATCTGGGACCTCACGTCGCGGGCCCGCGCCTACGACAACCACGTCTACGTCGTCGGCGCCAACGCCACGGGGACCGACGCTGCGGGCGTCCACTACTTCGGCAACTCGCACATCGTCACGCCGGTCGGGCACGTCGTGGCCAAGGCCGCGAGCCACGAGGGCTGGGTCACGGCCCGACTCGACCCGGCCGAGGCGCTCGCCTCGCTCACGCCGGGGTCCAACGTCGGGCAGGCGTTCGACCACCTGCGCGACCGCAACCTCGACCTCATCCGCAACCATCGCGAGGACCTCGAGCGACCGGCGTCGACGTCCTTCCCCCACGCGCCGATGCACCCCGGCGAGGCCGGCTGAGCGTCGCGCCCCCACCGTGAGCGCGCGGTCCCCCTGTCGTCGGGGACCGCGCGCTCACCGTGTCTCGGGCCCAGACCGTATGCCGCTGGGCGGGCTCTCCGGCGCAAGCAGGGTGCCGGGTCGGCGCCTCCACGGCCCGTTTCAGCGCCGGGCGCGTCCGTGGGTCTCGTACATCCGAACCACGACGACGAGGCCCGAGAGTGCGGTGACGGCCGCCACCGCCCACACCGCGGCGCGGACGCCGAAGGCATCGGCGACGACTCCTGCGAGGAGGGCCCCGACGGCGAACCCTCCGTCGCGACAGAGGCGGTAGGTCCCGACCGCCCGGGCACGCCACGCCGGGTGCGCGACGTCGCCGATCGAGGCGAGCAGGGTCGGGTAGACCATCGCCGTCCCGAGGCCGAGGGCCACCGCCGCGAGCGCCCAGACCGTGAAGCCGTCTCCGGCGGCCATCCCCGCGAGGGCGAGGGCCTGCAGCCCCATGCCGGCGGCGATGAGCCACTTGCGTCCCCACCGGTCGGAGAGGGCGCCGGTGAAGAGCTGCCCGAGTCCCCACACCGCTGGGTAGAGCGCGACGAGGACGCCGATACGCGCCACGGAGAGGCCGCCCGCGGCGAAGAGGACGGGGAACAAACCCCAGGCGAGGCCGTCGTTGAGGTTGTTGACCATGCCGGCCTGGCTCGCCGACGAGAGGGCCGGCTCGCGGAAGCTCGTCTGGACGAACACCTCACGGTCGGTCAGGGCGTCGTGGAGGTGCTGGTGGCGGGCGTCGACCCGCGTCGCGTGGGTGGCGGCCTCCAGCCTGGCGTGGCCTCGCGTCTCCTTCACGGCAAGGGCGGACAGCCCGAGGCCGAGCGCGGCGAAGGCGATGCCGAGGAGGAAGGGTGCGGGCCGAAGGCCGTGGGCCTGGGCGATGAAGCCGGTGGCGAGGGCGGTCAGCGCCACGGCGCCGTAGCCGGCCGCCTCGTTGAGGCCCATCGCGAGGCCGCGCCGCGCGGGGCCGACGAGGTCGATCTTCATCACGACCGTGGTCGACCACGTCAGGCCCTGGCTGACGCCGAGGAGGACGTTGGCCGCGATCACCCAGCCCCACGACGGCGCCCAGATGAGGATGAGGGGAACCGGCACCGCGACGAGCCACCCGGCGACGAGGACGGGCTTGCGACCGAACCGGTCGGACCAGGCGCCGGCGAGGTAGTTCGTCGCCGCCTTGGCGAGCCCGAAGGCGAGGATGAACGTCAGCCCGGCCGTGTAGGCCTGCAGCCCGAACTCGCGCACCCCGATGAGGGGCAGCACGGTCCGCTCCTGTCCGAGCATGCCGCCCACGAGCGCGTTGACCGCGACGAGGAGGGCGAACTGCGCCGCGTTGTGCCGGAGGCCCAGCCGCAGCGGCTCGGCCTCCGGCTGCGCGGGCATGGGTCGCCGGGTGCTCATCGGCTGGTCAGGAGGCGATCGGGTGGGTCAGGGCCCACGCGGTGAAGCCGCCGAGGATGTCGGACACGTCCGCGAAACCCTCCGCCCGCAGGACGCTGGCGCCGACGTTGCTCCGCCAGCCGCCGGCGCAGTACAGGACGACGGGACGTGCCGGGTCGAGCTCGCCGAGACGGTCGCGCAGCTGGGCGAGCGGGATGTGGCGCGCACCGGGGACCGTCCCGGCGACGAGCTCACCCGCGTTGCGGATGTCGACGACCTGGACCTCGCCGGCGTCGAGAGCCTCGCCGACCTGGGCCGTCGTGAGGCGGCTCGACCGCTCGACCTGCGACTCGTGGGCGAGCAGGTAGGCCTCCGGGTCGGCGACGTGCCCGAGGACGTTGTCGAAGCCGATGCGCGCGAAGCGGGTCGCGACCTCCTGCACCTCCTCGTCGGCGGCCATGACGACGAACGACCGGTCGGGGTCGAGCACGGTGCCCACGGTCTCCGCGAGCCGACCGTCGGACGGGATGCTGATCGCGCCGGTGAGGTGGCCGGCGGCGAACTCCTGCTGCTCCCGTGCGTCGACGAGGACGGCGCCGCCCGCAAGGGCCTGCTCCACCTGCTCGTCGGAGAGCGCCGGGACCGCGGCGTCGGTGGCACGCACGGCGCGCTCCGCCTTGTTGAGGGTCGCGTTGTAGAGGAAGTACGCCGGAGCAGCCGACTGGCCCTCGGTCACGACCTCGAGAAAGGCCTCCTCGGTCATCGGCTGGCAGGCGTAGTTGAAGGCGCGCTGCTCGCCGATGGTCGACTGCTTCTCGGTGGAGAGGTTCTTGCCGCAGGCGGAACCGGCTCCGTGGGCCGGGAAGACGCGGACGGCATCCGGCAGCGCCATGAGCCTGTGATGGATCGAGTCGTAGAGCATCCGGCCGAGCTCGTCGGCGGTGACGCCGACCGAGGCCAGCAGGTCGGGGCGGCCGACGTCGCCGATGAAGAGCGCGTCACCGGTGAGGACGCCGTACGCGACCTCGTCGTCGGCGTGCTCGTAGACGAGGACGCTGATCGACTCGGGCGTGTGGCCCGGAGTCGCCATGATCTCGAGGGTCACGTCGCCGAGGCTGATCCGCTCACCGTCCGCCAGCGAGCGCACCTCGAACTCGGGCGCAGCCGCGTCGCCGTAGCCGATCCACGCACCGGTCTCGCGGGCGAGCTCGAGGTGGCCCGAGACGAAGTCGGCGTGGAAGTGGGTGTTGATGATGCCGACGATCGTCAGGCCGTTCTCGCGGGCGTCGGCGAGGTAGTCGGCGACGTCGCGCCGCGGGTCGACGACGATCGCCTGCCCGGTCGCCTCGTCGGCGACGAGGTAGGACGCCTGCGACAGGCAGTCGAGGTAGTACTGGGTGAAGCGCATGGGGACTCCTTGGACGGGTACTGGCCTGCGTCGATGCTAACTCATACCCCTAGGGGTATATTCCAGCGACCCCTTTCCGGCTTCACGGAGGCTTCACACTGCGGCTCGCGGACGCTTCACGTGCGCACCCTTGACTGGAGTCAGGAGCCCGGGAGGCGGGCCACCCGGCACGACCGAGGAGGACGAGATGTTCACCACCTGGAAGACCCGCGTGATTGCCGTCGCAGGCGCGGCGCTGGTGACCGCAGCCGGAGCGCAGGGCATCGCCCAGGCGGTGGCCGACCCTCCGGCCGGGACGGGGACGGCCGTGATGGCCCCCACGGCAGCGAGCAGCAACCTGACGAAGGGCCTGCAGCTCACCCGCGAGGAGGAACGGATGGCTCGCGACCTCTACCAGGCGCTCGCCGACCAGTACGACGGCGCCCTCCCGTTCAGCATGGTCACCCGCTCCGAGCAACGACACTTCGACGCGGTCGGCACCCTGCTGACGAGGTACGGCATCACCGACCCGTCGAGCGGGAGGCCTGCGGGCACCTATGCCGACCCGGCCATCCAGAAGCTCTACGCCGACTGGCTGGCCCAAGGGAGGACCTCGCTCGCCGCCGCCTACGACGTGGGCGTCGCTCTCGAGAAGCGGGACATCGCCGACCTCGAGACGCTCATCGCGAGCACGACCGAGGCGGACGCCAAGCAGCTCTACACCACCCTCGAGCGGGCCTCCGAGCACCACCTGGCCGCCTTCCAGGCGTATGCCGACGGCAGGGCGCCCAGCACCGGCTACGGCCACATGGGCAACGGCTACGGCAACGGGATGATGGGCAACGGCCTCGGCAACGGATCCGGCAGTGGCTACGGCAACGGGATGATGGGCAACGGCGTCGGCGGCATGGACCCGGCCGACTGCCCGCTCCTCGACGGCAGCGACTGAGCGCATACCGGGCCGCTCCTTCCCGGTCACCGGGGTGGGGCGGCCAGTGGCATCCGGGCCGTGAAGCTCGCCCCCTGACCCCGGCCCGATGACCGGCCCGTCAGGTCCCCGCCGTGCTCGCGCATGATGCCGCGGGCGATCGTCAGGCCGATGCCGGACCCCGTGTCGTGGTCGGCGCGGCGCCCGGACCCGCGGTAGAACCGCTCGAAGACCCGCTCGAGCTCGTCCGGGTCGAGCCCCTCACCGGTGTCGGTCACCTCGATGACGGCGGAGCCCTGGTCGGCGCGGCAGGACACCTCGACGCCGCCCCCCGACGGGGTCGCGCGAATCGCGTTGCCGACGAGGTTGGTGACCACCTGCGCGATGCGGTCCGCGTCGGCCTGCACGGGCGCCGGTACGTCGCCGAGCGCCACATCGAGGCGGAGCCCGGCGTCCTCCGCCTGTGGCCGCAGCCGCTCGGCGGCCGCGCGGACCACCGGACGGAGGTCGAGCTCGGTCAGGGTCAGGGCGAGGCGTCCTTCCTCGGCACGCGAGAGGGTCGAGAGGTCCTCGGAGAGGCGGCGCAGCCGCCGGACCTCCTCACTGAGCCGGCCGAGCCGTTCCGGGGTCGCCGGGATGACCCCGTCGATCATCCCCTCGACGTAGCCGTCGATGACCGTGAGCGGCGTGCGCATCTCGTGACCGACCTCGCCCAGCAGGCGCACCCGGCGCGACTCGGCCTCCGCGAGCCCGTGGCCCAGGGTGTTGACGTCGGCGACGAGCTCGGCGAGCTCGGTCTCGCGGGGCGCCGGGATCGGGTCGGCGTAGCGGCCCAGCGCCATCTGGCGCGTGGCCGCCCGGACCGTGCCGAGGGGCTCGATGAGCCGATATGCCGCGAACGCCCCGAAGAGCGCGGCCGCGCCGATCCCGACGAGGGCGCCGACGAGCAGGGCCTGGTCGACGGCGTCCGCGAACTGCTGTCGGAGCGTGCCCGAGCCTGGTCCTGCGCCCATCATCCCGCTCATGCGCATGCTCTCGTCGAACAGCGGCGGAGCCAGCTGGCGCACGATGACGAAGGTCGCGACCACACCGAGGACGGCGACGAGCGCGTGCGAGACGACGAGGCGCACGGCGAGGCGGTTCATCGAGCACCTCCGACGGGTTCGAGGAGGAACTTGTAGCCCACTCCGCGGACGGTGCCGATGACCCGCGGCGCGGCGGCGTCGTCCCCGAGGGCCTTGCGCATGCCCCTGATGTGGACGTCGACGACCCGTTCGTCGCCGTAGAAGTCGTAGCCCCACACCTTCTCGAGCAGCTGGGCTCGGGAGAAGACGCGTCCGGGCGACTCGGCGAGCGCGAGGAGCAGGTCGAGCTCGAGCGTCGACAGTGCGACCGGGGTGCTCCCGACGGTCACCTCGCGCCGGTGCTCGTCGATCGTCAACCCCTCGAAGCGGTGGACACCCTCGGGCCCGGATGACGGCCCGGCGTCCGGCGCGTCGCCACGCGTGCGCCGCAGCACCGACTTCACCCGCGCCACGACCTCCCGCGGGCTGAACGGCTTGGTGACGTAGTCGTCGGCGCCGACCCCGAGACCGACGAGCTTGTCGACCTCCTCGGACCGCGCGGTGACGAGGATGACGAAGACGTCGGACGTCGTCCGCGTGCGACGCAGCACCTCGAGCCCGTCCACGTCGGGGAGTCCGACGTCGAGCAGGACGAGGTCCGGGGGCGGCGGACCGGACGTCGTCGACATCAGCCGCAGGGCCTCGGCGCCCGTCCCCGCCTCGAGCACCTCGAACCCATCGGCCTCGAGGTAGGCCCGCAGAACCGTCCTGATCTGCGGCTCGTCGTCGACGACGAGGACGCGACGCGTCATGACGCCTCCTTGCTCGGCCGGCTCCTCACTCCTCGGACTCCAAGGCCCCCGGACTCTGGTCCTCAGTGGCCGGCCGGCGTCCGCTCGCCGTCGACAGCGAGGAGCCCGAGGTCCCAGGCCCTGCGCACGGCGTCGTTGCGCTTGCTCGCGTCGAGCTTGCGCAGGATGTTGCGGACGTGGGTCCGCACGGTGTTGACCGAGATGAACATGGTGGCGGCGATCTCCTCGGTGCTGAGCAGCTCGGCGAGATGGCCGAGGACCTCGAGCTCCTTGCTGGTCAGGGGGTCCACGATGAGCGGGCCGGCTCCCACGGTACTGACGACGAGCGGAGCCGCTGGCTTGACCGCCTCCCGGGGCTGGTGCTCGCCGGCGTCACCGGCCATGTGGAGCCAGCGGTTGCCGGCGGCGACGCGGTCCGCCCCGCGCAGGAGGTGGCGCACCGACGGAACGGTCTCGGCGAAGGGGCGCCGGAGCTTCTCCGGCTCGGCCAGCTGCAGGGAACGCTCGAGGGCGGCGAGGGCGGTGCGCTCGTCGCCGAGGCCGACGTAGTGCGCGGCATCGACGAGGGCCGCCGTGACCTCAGTGTCGAGGGCCGCGGGCGCGTACCCGCTCCGCGTCACCCTGGCGGTACGCACGCCGGGCATGCCTGCGGCGACCTGCGCGAGGCGGAGGATGACCGCCGCCTCAGGGCTCATCGGCTCCGTGAGGTGTCCGAGCGCCTCGGAGGCCGCCTCGGGCCGGCCCTCGGCGATGAAGAGGCTGGCCTCGGCGGCGACGAGCCAGCCGTCGAGCCACGCGGCGTGTGCCGAACCGCTCGCCCGGGCGCTCTCCAGGACGTGGTGAGCGCCCGCGAGGTCGCCACGCGCGCGCATCAGCCGGCTCCGGACCAGGGCGAGCAGGTCGGCCGTGAGGGGATCGCGGCCACGCCGCACCCGGGCGGCCTCGTCGAGGCGCTCCCGGGCCGTGACGAGATGGAACTCCTCGGTCTCGATCCACGCCTGGGCCGTCGCGGCGGCCATGAGCCGGTGGTGCCCGCTCAGGCCCGCGTCGCGCGCGAGTCGCTCCGCCTCGTCGGTGAGGCGGGTGGCGCGGCGCAGCCGGCCGCGGATGGCCTCGAGGAGGGCGCGCAGGCCGATGCACGCGACACGCAGGGTCTCGACCCCGGGTGCCTCGGCGACCCGGCTGGCCTCGACGAGGAGGGCCGAGGCGTGCTCGAAGTCCCCGTTCCAGAGGCTGAGCCGGGCCCGGGACATGGCGAGGAGCACGACGAGGTCGGGTCGTGACCTCGTGGCGTCGGGACACGACGTACGCAGCAGCTCCTCGGCCCGGTCCGCCGCGTCGAGGCCAGTCGCGACATCGCACGTGAGCGACGCGCCCTTGGCCTCGAGGAGGCTGGCCGACACGAGCAGGGACGGCGCGGGATCTGCCGTGGCGGACAGCTCGACCTGGGCTCGAGCCAGCTCCGCGAGGCACCGGTGCCCGTCCTCGTCGGCGCCCGCGATGGCCGCCCGGACGATGGCAGCAGCGGCTCCGGGGGTGTCGGCGGGCATGCCCCTCAGGGTGGACGCGAGCCCCTCGTCGCAGAGGACGGCACCGATCCGCAGGTCCTCGACGAGGAACCGGGCGGCCTCCTCCCACGACTCACCGGCCACGGCGTGCTGGACCGCCTGGCCGGTGTCGCCCTCCCGGGCGTACCACCCGGCCGCCGAGCGATGCAGGTCGCCCACCAGGTCGGGACGTTCGTAGGCGAGCTGGGCCCGGAGGAACTGGCGGAAGAGCGGCTGGTACCGGTACACCCCGTTCGTGCCCGCGAGGCACTCGACGAAGGCGTTGCCGTGGGCGAGAGCCGGGAGCACGTGCGTGCCGTCGAACCGTCCGGTCAGGGCGTCGCACAGGCCGGGACGGAGGTCGTCGACGAGGCTGGTGCGAAGGAGCACGTCGCGCAGGTCCTCCGGCTGGGCGTCGAGCACCTCGGTCATGAGGTAGGCGCTGACGTTGTCGGTGGCACCGGTGAAGTCGCGGATCGACTGGTCGACGTCGGCCTGGCGCGCCAGGCTCATCGCCGCGAACCGTAGTCCCGCGGCCCAGCCACCGGTGCGCTCGACGAGCGCGTGGGTCTGCTCGGCCGTGAGCGTGATCCCGCACCGCGTGAACAGCTGCGCCGCCTCGGCCTCGTCGAAGGCCAGGTCCGCGGCCCGGATCTCCGTCATGCCGCCCTCGAGGCGGTACCGGTGGAGGGGCAGCGACGGGTCGAACCGCGTCAGCAGGACGACCCGGAGGTTCGCCCCCGCGTTGCGCAGGACGAAGGCGAGGTCGACGCGGCGCGCCCAGTCCACGAACGTGTCCGAGCCGTCGATGACCATGACGACGGGCTCCTCGTGACGGGTCAGCGCCCAGCTGAGCCGGGTGAGGAGCGCGCGGTCCACGGAGTCGACGGTGGACGGCATACCGACCTCGTCGACGTCGACGCCGCTCCGTGCGAGCGCGTCGAGCGCGTAGGTCCAGAAGATCCCCGGGCGGGCGTCGCCGTCGTCGAGGGTCTGCCACGTCACGGGCCCGGGGTGCTCGGACAGGGAGATCCACGAGGACACGAGTGCGGTCTTGCCGTAGCCGGCCGGAGCGCTGAGCAGGGTCAGCGGACCGGTGACACCTCGGCGCAGCTGCCCCATCAGGCGCGGGCGCGCGATGTGGTCGTGCGCCGGCCGCGGCACGGCGAGCTTGCTCGGAAGGACCGGCTCCCCGTCCCGTGCGGACCGCTTCACGTCTGCGGCTCCGCCTCGCCTGACCCTCTCGCCCATCTCGGCCTCCGACCGGTCGACCAGGGTGTCGCCAAAGCGGCGGTCACCGCTCCTAGCCCGTTTCTACGGCAGGCGCCGGAGCAGGTGATAGGGACCTTCGGCCCTGTCATTCGTCATGAGATCGCCCTGAGATCGCCATGGGATCGGCGGGCGATCGCGCCACGCGGTCGACGACGAGTGGCATCCTTTCGCCATGACCGGATCGTCGGAGCCGCGCGCTCACCGCCGGGCCGACATCCAGGGGCTGCGGGCCGTGGCTGTCGTCGGCGTCATCGCAGCCCACCTCTCAGGCGTCCCGAGAGGCGGCTGGCTCGGCGTCGACGTCTTCTTCGTCATCTCGGGCTTCGTCATCACCGGCGTCCTGCTCCGGGAGCGGGACCGGACGGGCCGGACGAGCCTCACGGGCTTCTACGCACGGCGGGCGCGCCGCATCCTGCCGGCTGCCCTCGTCGTCCTCGTCGTCACCGTCGTCGCGGCCCGCTGGGCCTATGCGCCGGCCCGGGCCGACGAGGTCCGGACCGATGCCCTCTGGGCCGCGCTCTTCGCAGCCAACTGGCACTTCGCCGCGCAGGGCGCCGACTACTTCCAGCTCGGGCAGGTGCCCTCGCCGGTGCAGCACTTCTGGTCCCTCGGCGTCGAGGAGCAGTTCTACCTCGTGTGGCCGTGGCTGGTCGTCGCCGCCGCCGGAGTGCTCGGCTCGCGCACGGCCCGACGCGGGCGCCTCGGCGTGGCCACGGCCGCCGCCCTCGTCGTCGTCGCCTCGCTCGGTTGGGCGGCGTGGCGGGCCGACGCCGACCCGACCGTCGCCTACTTCTCCTCCCTGACCCGAGCGTGGGAGCTGGCGCTGGGCGCGCTCCTCGCCCTCGTCCCGGCGTATGCCGTCCGGCTGCCGCGCATCGCACGCTGGGCTCTGGCCTGGGGCGGCCTCGCCGGCATAGCCGCGGCCTTCGTCCTGACCGGTCCGTCGGTCGCGTCTCCGGTCCCGGCGGCTGTCTGGCCCGTGCTCGCGACGATGGCCGTGCTCCTCGCGGGCACCGGCACGACCGGAGCGGGACCGTGGCCGCTCACCAACCCCGTCAGCCGCTACGTGGGCGACATCTCCTACGGCCTCTACCTCTGGCACTTCCCGCTCATCGTCTTCGCGACGAGCCTCTACGCACCCCTGACCCCCCTTGCGCAGGCGGCGATCGTCGCCGCAACCGTCCTGCTCGCCGTGATCAGCCACCACCTCCTCGAGCGGCCCGTCCTCGATGCGCCCCGCCTCACGGCCTGGTCCGACCCGACCGAGCGGCATACGGCATGGGGCGGGTGGTGGCGCACACAGCGACGCGCGATGGTCGCGGCGGCCACGGCTCTGGCCTGCGTGGCCGGAGGGGTGGCCGTGACGGCGTTCGCCGAGCCGGGGGCCTTCGAGCCCACGGCTGCGCCTGTCGCCGCCGCCGCGAACGGTGCGGTCCCCGCGCCCGACGTGTCGACGCCGTCGGCCAAACCGAGCGCCCTGCCGTCGGCCACGACGACGTCCGCAGCACCCACGCCGACCCCCACGGCGAGCGCCGGGCCGGTCGAGATCCCCCTCGGCAGGACGGGAGCGGCGATCCAGGCGGGTCTGCGCGGCGCCCTGGCCTCGTCGTCGTGGCCCTCGGTGCTCCACCCGGCACCCGACGCGTGGCAGACGGTGGGAGCCCCCGGGATGGGCGCGTGCGTCGCGACGCGGGCGAGCGACCCCGAGTCGTGCACGTTCGGCAATCCGAAGGGTCCCGAGATCATCGTCTACGGCGACTCGCTCGGCATCCCGCTCCTGTCCACCGTCATCGCCGCCTACGGCAAGACCTACAAGATCCGCGGGATGACCAAGCTCGCGTGCGCCGTCAACGGCGTCGATGCCGACTTCGGCAAGGACGACTGGGCGATCCCCTGCGTGCGGCACCGGGAGATGACGATCGACTACGTCCGCACGGCCCGCCCCCGCGTCCTCATCATGATCGAGAACTACGCGTGGTCCCTCAAGCTCAAGTCGGGAGCCTCGGGCACGGCGGCGGCCGCGGAGTGGCACGCGGCCGACCAGGCGTTCGTCGACGCCGTCAAGGGCAGCGTCGGGCACGTCGTCATCCTCGGCCCCTCGATGCCGGGTGTCGCGTTCCTCGACTGCTACCGGCCCGGCGGCTCGCCCCGCCGGTGCGTCACCGGCATCCCGAAGTGGTGGAAGGTGGCCAACGACGCCGAGCGTGACGTCGAGGGAGCGACGTTCGTCGACACGCTGCACTGGTACTGCGTCGACGGCCGCTGCCCGCTCTTCACCCGTGCCGGCAACATCGTGCTCAAGGGTGACTACCTCCACCCGACGGTGCAGTACGCACGGGCCCTTGCGCCCGACCTCGCCTACCGGCTGGCGTATGCCGGGGTCCTCCCCCGCTGAGTCGGGCCAGGTTGGGTGCGCGGCCCCACGCGGCGACGGTCACCCCGCTGCGGGATGGAGCTCGCCCGGCTCGCTGCCGGCGCCACGGCCGGCCGTCCAGTCGTAGATGACCGAGGTCCGCAGCAGGATGTCGGGCACCGACCGGTTCTCGCGGCTGATGATCACCCAGAAGAGCACGATCGGGACGAAGACGCAGAGCAGGGCCCGCAGGATCGCCCTGCTGAAGCCGACGCGGCCCCCGCCGTCGCTCACCACCCTGAGGCCGAGGAGGCGGTTGCCGATCGTTCGCCCCGTGATCGTCCAGGCGAGGGTGAGATAGGTCGTGAGCGTGCCGAGCAGGCACGTGAAGAGGATCGCGAAGCCGGGTGTCGGGAAATGGAACGACGGCGGGTTGAGGACGAAGATGAAGGCGGACCAGCCGAGGTATCCCGCACCGACACAGAGGAGCGCGACGACGAGGTCGACGGCGCCCGCCGTCGTCCGGGTGACGATGCCGGCCCGGTGTCCCTGCACCGAACGCACCGGCGCGGGGAGCAGGATCCGCGCGGCGGAACCGGGATGGGGCGTCGGGGGCACGCTCACGGGTCCTCCCGTCATCCGACCGGCCCATGAAGGGCCGACGGCACGCTCGAGGTGTCGGTGGGCAGGGCGGCGCCGGGCGCCCGTGGCTTCCGGTGGAGCATCCGGTCGACGACGTGGGCCACGCGCTCGTCGGCGCTGACACCCTGCCAGCGGACCTCGCGCAGGCTCTCCGAGGCCATCGCGCCGGTCGAGCTCTGGATGATGCCCGGCAGGTCGATCCCCTCGACGACGTACTCGGCGAGGGCGATGAGGTCGATCCTGGCCACGACCGCGTCGATGTCGAGACGTGCCGCCACGGCGTCGAGGTCGAGACGAGTCGCGACGGCGTCGATGTCGACCCGGTCGAGGATCGCCTCGATGTCGATCCGCGCCGCCACGCCGTCGATGTCCACCCGGTCGAGGATCGCCTCGATGTCGATCCGCGCCGCCACGCCGTCGATGTCCACCCGGTCGAGGATCGCCTCGATGTCGATCCGCGCCGCCACGCCGTCGATGTCCACCCGGTCGAGGATCGCCTCGATGTCGATCCGCGCCGCCACGCCGTCGATGTCCACCCGGTCGAGGATCGCCTCGATGTCGATCCGCGCCGCCACGCCGTCGATGTCCACCCGGTCGAGGATCGCCTCGATGTCGATCCGCGCCGCGACCGCGTCGATGTCCACCCGGTCGAGGACGGCCTCGATGTCGGCCCGCGCGACCACTGCGTCCACGTCGAGGCCCGCGGCGAGCGCATCGAGATCGACATGGTCCTGCACGAGGGTGGTGAGGTCGACGAGCCCGAGTGCGTCGTCGACGAGCCGTGGGGCGAACCGTCGCACGACGAGCTCCCCCCGGCGAGCGGCCTCGAGCCGCTGCGCCCGGCCCAGGCCGAGGACGTCCTGGACCCGGTCGGCGCCGAGGAGTCGCTCACCGAGCGACCGGACCGGACGCACCAGGGGCGACAGGGGGCGGGCCACGTCACGGACCCGGTCCGCCACGCGCCGCGACCTGGCCACGCTGACCGCGACGAGGCCGACGAGCACGTCGGCGAGGTCGAGGACCGAGAGCGCCTCATCCGAGGTCCGGCCCGTGACCCGGGCCTCTCCCCCGCCGGGCACCCCGGCCGACTCCGCAGCCGACTCCGCCTCCGCCGCCTCCGCGCCCTCGGCACGGTCTCCCGAGGGGATGGCGGAGACGTGATCCGTGGGGGCTGCGTCGGCCCCGGGACGTCGCATCGGAACGACCTCGCCTGCCGCGCTCTCGTCCATCTGTCCACGTCCTCACTGTCGCCCGCCCGCCCCATGACCCACGCGGCCGGCGGCCCCGGCGCCTGCGGGTCACCGAGGTCACCATGCCGCCGCCGGACCACGCCCCACATCACCCGTGGTGAGTGAACCCGGGCCCCGGGCCGAACTCAGCCAGGGGCACTCGGCCTCGCTCGGCGGCATACGGGAGCAGTGTTGGCGAGGGCTGACTCGAACCGGCCCCTCCGTTGGCAGGTTGTGCCAAGGAAACGACGGCGCGCTCCCGCTTGAATCGGGTGGAGCAGGACCCCCCCACCGACCCGTGCACGCCGATGCCCCCGAGGCGCGCACCCACACGTACTCACCGAGGAGCCGCATGACCGACGTCGCGAGTCACCGAGAGCCGGCCCGGCGCATCCGCATCGGCATCGACACCGGCGGCACCTTCACCGACGTCGTCGCCCTCGACGAGGACTCCGGCGAGCTCATCACGACGAAGACCCCGTCGACGCCGGCGAACCCGGCCGACGGCTTCATCACCGGCGTGCACAAGGTGCTCGACCTGCTCGGCGCGACGGGCGCTGACATCACGGCCGTCAGCCACGGCACCACGGTCGCGACGAACCAGCTCCTCGAGGGCAAGGTCGAGCGGCTCGGCTTCATCACGACCGAGGGCTACGAGTTCATCCTCGAGATCGCCCGCCAGGCCGTGCCCGACGGCTACGGCAACAGCTACTTCTGGGTCAAGCCGGCGCGCATCGTCGCCGCCGACCACGTCAAGACCGTCGGCGGTCGGATCGACTTCGAGGGCAACGAGATCCGCCCGTTCGACGAGGAGGGCGCGGTGCGCGCCGCCCGGTGGTTCCGCGACCGCGGCGTCACGACACTGGGGGTCTGCCTCCTCCACTCCTACGCGAACGACACCCACGAGCTGCGGATGCGCGAGATCCTCGCCGCCGAGCACCCGGAGGCCGTCGTGTCGATCTCGAGCGAGGTGCTCCGGGAGTACCGCGAGTACGAGCGCTCGATGACGACCCTCGTCGACGCGGCGGTCAAGCCGAAGGTGTCGCGCTACGTGACCAACATCCACACTCGGCTCGACGACTTCACCGGTGCGGCCGCGGGCGGGCGGGAGCGGATCCCCTTCTACATCATGAAGTCCAACGGCGGCGTCCTGTCGGCCGACGAGGTCGTGCACCAGCCGATCACGACCGTCCTGTCCGGCCCCGCCGCCGGGGCCCTCGGCGCCGGCCTCATCGCGAGGCGGGCCGGCTTCGACAAAGTGCTCACGTGCGACGGGGGTGGCACGTCGACGGACGTCTCCGTCGTCCTTGCGGGCGAGCCGACGCTGACGACCGAGGGCACGGTCGGTGCCTACCCGAGCAAGATCCCGATGATCGACGTCGTCACCGTCGGCGCAGGCGGCGGCTCGATCGCCTGGATCTCCGCGGAGGGCAGCCTCAAGGTCGGCCCGCAGTCGGCCGGCGCCGACCCCGGCCCCCTCTGCTACGCCAAGGGCGGCACGGAGCCGACGATCACCGATGCCCACGTCGTCCTCGGCCGGATTCCCCCGCACCTGCTCGGCGGCGAGATCCCCCTCGACGTCGGCGCTGCGCGGGCCGGCATCGAGGCGCTGGCCGAGCGGCTCGGGCTCTCCCCCGACCGCTGCGCGACGGGCATCCTCGAGATCTCCGCGTGGAACCAGGCCAACGCCCTGCGCCAGGTCAGCGTCAAGCGCGGCCTCGACGTCCGCGACTTCATGCTGACGACGTTCGGCGGCTCGGGGTCGCTCCTTGCCTGCCGGCTCGTCGACATCCTCGACCTCGCCGGCGTCGTCGTCCCGCAGAACCCGGGCAACGTCTCGGCCTTCGGCCTGCTCACCGTCGACGTCAAGAACGACTACGTCCAGACGATGGTCGCCCGGCACTCGCAGCTCGACCACGCCGCGGTCCAGAAGACGTTCGACGAGCTCACCGACAAGGCCGCGAAGGCGCTCGACGCCGAGGGGTTCCCTCGAGCGGTCCACCGCTACGCGCGCACGGTCGACCTGCGCTACTTCGGCCAGGCGTTCGAGGTGCGCGTGGCCGCCCCCGACGGGGTCGTCGACGAGACGTATGCCGCTCACGTGGCCGACACCTTCCACGCCGAGCACCGCGCCCTCTACGGCTACGACTTCCGGGACGACCCTCGCCAGCAGGTGGAGTGGGTCAACCTCCGCGTGACCGGGGTCGGCCCGATCACCCGTCCTGAGCTCCGCGAGGTCGCCGCCGCCACCGACGGCGACGTGTCGAGCCGGGCCCGCAAGGGCAGCCGGCCGGTCTGTTTCGAGGCCGACGCCGGCTACGTCGAGACCGACGTCCACTGGCGCCCGGACCTGCGCGCCGGGGACACGGTCGCCGGGCCCGCGATCATCGAGGAGTTCGGCTCCACGGTCCCCGTCCACCCCGGCTTCGCCGTGCGCGTCGACGCCTGGGGCAACCTCGTCATCACGAAGTCCGCCGCCGCACCAGCCACCGAGGAGGCCTGACATGTGCCTGTCCTGCCAGACCGCCACCGTCCATCTCGCCCCGGTCGACGCGACCACGGGCTCGAGCGCGGGCTCGATCGGGAGCCGGCCCGGCGGCATACCGGCACGTGAGGCGGGCCCCGTGAACCCGGCCGGGCTGCCGACGGCCTACGAACACGGCAACCGCCTGACCCCGGTGGGCACGCCCGTCGACCCGATCCTCGTCGAGATCGTCGAGGGCACCCTCGCGAGCGTCGAGATGGAGGTCGAGACGGCCATCGCCCGGACCTCGCGCTCGCCGATGATCCGTGACGCGCACGACTTCCGCGCCGGCATCCACGACCGGCAGCTGCGCAAGCTGACCGGTCGCTCCTACAGCGCCCTCGTCCACCCGATCGCCCGCGACTTCCCGATCGCCGACATGCGTGAGGGGGACGTCTTCTTCCACAACGACGTCTACGAGTCCGAGGGCGGGATCGGGCACCTGCCCGACCTCTGCGTCACCGTGCCGGTCTTCTCCGGCGGCGAGGTCGTCGCCTTCGTCCAGGCCTTCGGCCACCACGACGACATCGGCGGCGCCGTCCCCGGGTCGATGCCGAGCAACGCCCGGACGGTCTTCGAGGAGGGCCTGTCCGTCCCGCCGATCCGGCTCTGGGACGCGGGCGTGCCCAACGCCGCAGCGCTGCGGATCATGACGCGCAACAGCCGAATGCCCGACAGCCTCGCCGCCGATCTCGACGCCGAGTGCTCGGCCTGCCTCATGGGCGCTCGCCGGCTCTCCGAGCTCTTCGAGCGCTACGGCCGTGACGCGATCGAGGCGGCGTTCGACGCCATCCTCGACAAGACGACCGAGACCTACCGGCGTGAGATCCTCAGCAAGATCCCCGACGGGACCTACGTGTGGGAGGACTACGCCGAGCACGACGGCGTCGACGAGCCGCGGCTGCACACCCAGCGGATCACGCTGACCAAGACCTCGACCGGCGGGCCCGGCCATCCCGACCAGTACCCCGACGGCGGGCCGAGGCTCGTCATCGACTTCACCGGCACCGCGCCGCAGGCCAAGGGCCCGATCAACCACTGCGGTGACTACGTCGGGGGCAACTTCCTCAAGAAGTGGCTCGCGCCGATCCTGCGCAACCTCGCCGACACCCCCGAGCGGATGGCCGAGCTCGACGTCAACGAGGGCATCGTGCCGCTCATCGAGATGCGGTTCCCGGAGAAGGGGACGCTCCTCACGCCGATCTACCCGGCGCCGACCAACGCGCGGACCTTCGTCATCCTGCGCCTGCTCGGCGTCCTCGCGGGCGTCGTCGCCAAGGCCGTCGACGGACGGATGCCCGCCGACCAGGAGACGATCCGCTACACCGGCGTCTACGGCAAGGACCGCGACGGCAACGACTACCTCATGCGCGAGGTCCTCGGGGGTGGCTCCGGCGGGCGCTACTACGCCGACGGCGAGGACACGATCCACGTCGTGCCCGACAGCCGCAACCTGCCGACCGAGTTCACCGAGAGCCGCTTCCCCTTCCTCGTCGAGCGCCTGGGGCTCGCCGTCGACTCGGGAGGTGCGGGTCGCCACCGCGGCGGTCTCGGATACGAGAAGCACATCCGGATGCTCGAGGACGCGCACTTCATGTCGATCGCCGACCGGTCGATCCTCGCCTGCTGGGGCGTCAAGGGCGGCAAGGCGGGCCGGCCCTTCGAGGTGACCGTCGACCTCGGCGGGCCGGAGGAGCGGGTCGTCGACGCCCTCGCGGACGCCGAGCCGGTCCGGGCCGGGCAGGTGATCCGGATCCGCACGACCGGCGGTGGCGGCTGGGGCGACCCCCTCGACCGCCCCTACGAGGAGGTCGAGCGCGACCTGCGCTGGGGCAAGGTCTCCCTCGAGGGGGCCCGCCGCGACTACGGCGTCGTGGCCTCTCACGACGGGGACGCCCCCGTCGTCGACGTCGCCGCCTCCGACGCCCTGCGTGAGCAGCTGCGGGCCGACCGCTCCGAGGAGCAGCCGTTCTTCGACCGCGGCCCGGGCTACGCGCGGCTCGCCGAGGGCCGCACCGCCGCCGACGTCGACTGGGTCTGACCTCCTCGTGCACACCCCACACGGGCCGCGTGTGCTCGTCGTCGGCGCGGCCGGCAAGACCGGCCGCGCCGTCACGTCCGCCCTCGCGGCTCGCGACGTCCAGGTGCGGGCCGCGCTCCACTCGGCCGCCCGGTCCGGCGAGGCGTATGCCGCTGGGGCGCGGTCGGTCGCGGTCGTCGACCTCACCACGGGGTCGGGTCTCGACGAGGCGCTCGTCGGCGTCGACGCCGTCTACCACCTCGCCCCCAACGTCCACCCGGACGAGGTCGGGATCGCCCGGCGCGTCGCCAAGGCGGCGGTCCGGGCCGGGGTCGAGCGGTTCGCCTTCCACTCGGTCCTGCACCCCGACGACACCTCCATGCCGCACCACCTGCGCAAGGCAGAGGCCGAGGAGGTCGTCCGGGCGGTCGTGCCGACGGCCACGGTGCTGCGCCCGGCGGCCTACCACCAGAACCTGCTCGGCGCCGCCATGGCGGGCTCGATGGCCGTGCCCTACTCCCTCGACGCACCCTTCTCGAACGTCGACCTCGGCGACCTCGCCGAGGTGGCCGCCGAGGCGCTCACGACCGCTGGGCACGAGGGCCGCACCCACGAGCTCGCCGGTCCGGAGGTGCTGTCGGTGCGCGACCAGGCGGCGGTCGCCGCACAGGTGCTCGGCCGGCGCGTCGAGGCGATCCGGATCGACATCGAGGCCTGGTCCGCCGGTCCTGGCGCCGGCCTCGACCGACAGGCCCGCGCCGACCTCCTCGCGATGTTCGCGAGCTACGACCGCTCCGGGCTCGTCGGCGACCCGAGTGTGCTGGCCGACCTGCTGGGGCGACGGCCGCGGACCTGGGCCGACGCACTGCGGCCGTCATAGGCCCCGACGGCCCCGATCGGGCCTCCCCCCGGACGGTCCGGGCTCGGACCCGGCAGAGGGGGTGCAGAGCGCCGAGTCCTCAACCCGTATTGTGTCGGCACACCGACCATGAGGCGGAAGTGCGCCATGGCACCGACCCGCCACCCACGACGGGAGAGACCATGCTGGCGGCCATCGGCCTCGACGACGTCGAGGAGCGCGTCTACCGCCTCCTCGTGACGCTCGGAGCGGTCGAGGCCGACGACCTGGCCCGGCGCCTCGGGACGACGGGCACCACGGTCGAGCTCACGCTCCGCGCCCTCGAGCAGCGCGGCCTCATCGCGCGCGCAGCCTCCCACTCGGGCGGGCGCTGGGTGGCCGCCCCGCCGGGGGTCGCACTGCGCGCCCTCGTCAACCATCAGCGCCACGAGCTCGAGCAGGCCGAGGTCGCCGTCGCCCGGCTCACCGCCGCCTACCGCGCCGACGCGACGGCGGCCGAGCTGCACGACCTCGTCGAGGTGATCGTCGGCGCCGAGGCGGTCTCCCAGCGCTTCCTCCAGATCCAGCTCGGTGCCGTCCGCGAGGTCGCGGCCCTCGTGACGAGGACCCCGATCGCCGTGTCCGGGGGCGACAACGAGGCAGAGGAGACGGCGGCCGCGCGGGGGGTGGAATACCGCATCGTCCTCGAGCGCGACGCCCTCGACGGGCCCGACATGCTCCACGCCCTGACCGAGGGCATGAGCCGTGACGAGAAGGTCCGCGTCGCCGACCGGGTGCCGACCAAGCTCATCCTCGCCGACCGCGAGTCGGCCCTCGTGCCCCTCCTCGCCGACGGCTCCGAACCGGCCGCGCTGCTCGTCCGGGCGAGCGGCCTCGTCGAGCCCCTCGTCGCGCTCTTCGAGTCGGCATGGGAGTCCGCCTCGCCCCTGCGGATCGTCCCGGAGGAGGGCGTCCTCGTGGAGGAGCAGCTCGGACCCGACGAGATCGACGTGCGCATCCTCTCCCTCCTCCTCGCCGGCCTGACCGACTCGAGCATCGCCAAGTCGCTCGACCTCGGCCTGCGGACCGTCCAGCGCCGGGTCCGCGGCCTCATGGACCTCGCCGGGGTGACGACGCGGATGCAGCTCGGCTGGCACGCCCGCGATCGCGGCTGGCTCACCCGCTCCTGACCGCCCGTCACCGAGCCCGTCGCCGAGCCCGCCTCGAGCCCGCCTCGCGCCCGCGTCGGCTGGCAGGGTGCGCCAACAGCGGCCGCACCCGTCCGGCAAGGGCTGACGACGTCCCGGCCCGAGCGATGGGGCACAGTGAGGGCAACCCAGCCCAGCGGCATACGGCGGAGGCAGCCCCCATGAGCGCACCCCTCGACGACATCGTCGTCATCGACCTCTCCCGCGCGCTCGCGGGACCGCATGCGGCGATGATGCTCGGCGACATGGGTGCTCGCGTCATCAAGGTCGAGTCCCCCGGTTCGGGGGACGACACGCGCGGCTGGGGGCCGCCCTTCGTCGGCCCCGACGACGACCCGATCTCGACGTACTTCCTCTCCTGCAACCGCAACAAGGAGTCGATCACCCTCGACCTCAAGTCCGACGACGGGCAGGAGACGCTGGCTCGGCTCGTCCGGGCCGGCGACGTCCTCGTCGAGAACTTCCGCCCGGGCGTCCTCGACCGGCTCGGCTTCTCCGTGGAGCGACTCCACGCCCTCAACCCGCGCCTCGTCGTCCTGTCGATCAGCGGCTTCGGGCACGACGGGCCCGAGGGCGGGCGTGCGGGCTACGACCAGATCGCCCAGGGCGAGGCCGGCCTCATGTCGCTGACCGGGCCCTCCCCTGACGAACCGCAGCGGGTTGGGGTGCCGATCGGCGACCTCCTTGCGGGCATGTACGGCGCCTACGGCGTCGTCGCGGCGCTGCACGACCGCACCCGCACCGGCCGCGGGCGCGTCGTGCGCACGTCCCTCCTCGCCGCGATCGTCGGCGTCCACGCGTTCCAGGGCACGCGCTACACCGTCGCCGGCGAGGTGCCGCGGGCCCAGGGCAACCACCACCCCTCGATCGCGCCGTACGGGCTCTTCACGTGCCGTGACGGTCGGCTGCAGATCGCCTGCGGCAGCGAGAGCCTCTGGGTGCGGCTCGCGACCGCGTTCGGCATCGACCCCGCGGCCCCGGGTCTCGCGACGAACCGCGAGCGCGTCGCCAACCGCGACCGCGTCATCGAGACGGTCAATGCCGCCTTCGCCGACCGCGACCTTGCCGAGCTCCTCGCGACCCTCGAGGACCTCGGCGTGCCCGCCGGCGAGGTTCGCACGCTCGACCGCGTCTACGAGTGGGAGCAGACCCGGTCCCAGGGCCTCCTCCTCGACGTCACCCACCCCGTCCTCGGTGACATCACGATCCCCGGGCCCCCGATCCGCTTCGACGACAACGCCTTCGCCGGCGGGCGCACGGAGCACACCCATCCGCCGATGCTCGGCGAGCACAACGCCTCGGTCCGAGCGTGGCTCGACACGGTCGACGGCGATGAGTGAGCGACCGCGCCACCTCGGGGCCCACGAGCTGCTCGCCACCGTCCTCGACGAGGGGACGTGGGCCGGCTGGGACGGCCCACCGGTCCAGCCGACGCCCGACGACAGCCCGTATGCCGCCGAGCTCGCCGCCGCGACCGCGCGCAGTGGGTGCGACGAGGCGATCATCACGGGCGAGGGCCGCATCCGGGGCCGGCGGGTGGCGGTCATCGCCGGCGAGTTCGCCTTCCTCGCCGGGTCCATCGGCACCGTCGCCGCCGAGCGGATCGTCCTCGCGTTCGAGCGGGCGACCCGCGAGGAGCTGCCCGTCTTCGCGGCCCCGAGCTCGGGCGGTACCCGCATGCAGGAGGGGACGCCGGCCTTCGTCGGGATGGTCAAGATCAGTGCGGCCTGCGCCGCGTTCAAGGCGGCGGGGCTGCCCTACATCGTCTACCTGCGCCACCCCACGACAGGCGGCGTCTTCGCCTCGTGGGGGTCGCTGGGCCAGGTCACCGTGGCCGAGCCGGGCGCGACGATCGGCTTCCTCGGGGCACGCGTCTACGAGGCGCTCTACGGCTCGCCCTTCCCGGAGGGGGTCCAGACCGCGGAGAACCTCTTCGAGCACGGCCTCATCGACGCCGTGCTGCCCGTCGAGGCCCTGGCCGACACGGCCGACCGCGCCCTCAACGTCCTCATGGGACCGCGCGAGGACCTGCCCGACGTGCCCGAGCTCGTCCGGGAGCAGCTGCCCGACCTGCCGGCGTGGGACTCGATCGTGCGCTCCCGGCGCGAGGACCGGCCCGGCGTGCGGACCCTGCTCAAGCTCGGCGCGACCGACGTCCTACCGCTCCACGGCACCGGCCAGGGCGAGTACGACCCCGGACTGCTCATGGCCCTCGCCCGGTTCGGTGGCGCGCCGTGCATCGTGCTCGGCCAGGACCGGCGCGGCCAGACCCTCGAGGCGCCGCTCTCGCCCAAGGGGCTGCGCGTCGCCCGCCGCGGCATGGCGCTCGCCCGCGAGCTCGGGCTCCCTCTCGTGAGCATCGTCGACACCGCGGGAGCCGCCTTGTCGAAGGAGGCCGAGGAGGGTGGCCTCGCCGGCGAGATCGCCCGGTGCCTCGCCGACCTCGTCATGCTCGAGGCACCGACCCTGTGCGTCCTCCTCGGCCAGGGCACCGGTGGCGGCGCCCTCGCGGTCATGCCCGCCGACCGCGTCATCTGCGCGCAGCACTCGTGGCTCTCCCCGCTGCCGCCCGAGGGCGCCTCGGCGATCCTCCACCGCGACACCGCGCACGCGCCCGAGCTCGCCGCGAGCCAGCGGGTCCGCTCGCTCGACCTGCTCGCCGACGGGATCATCGACCGGATCGTCGCCGAGCACCCCGACGCGGCCGACGAGCCGGAGGACTTCTGCCGCCGGATGTCGCAGACGATCCAGCACGAGCTCGCCGTCCTCGCCCGGCAGGAACCGCACGAGCGCCTCGCCGCCCGCCTCGACCGCTACCGGTCCCTCGGCCGCCCCTGACGGCGCGCTCCCCCTGCCCTGACCTTGCCCTGACCTTGCCCTGCCCTTGCCCTGCCCCTGCCCTGCCTCTGCCAGGTCCTTCCCCTCCCTCTGCCAGGTGAACGCGGTGTTCGGTGTCGAACTCAGCGGTATACCGCTGAGTTCGACACCGAACACCGCGTTCACCCCGCGGGTAGAGAGGGGGGCTCCGCACCATCCGCACTCGATGGGTCAGGTGCGCTGGGACGCAGCCCAGCGGCATACATCTGCCAATGAGGGCACCCGCATTGGGCAGGACGTGCCAACGCGCCCACCCCGCTCCCCTGCCTAGGCTCGCGCCAACAGACGTGCGACACCGACCCTGAGGAGCTGGCCATGAGAGTGCTCGTCGCGCTCGGCGGCAACGCCATGACCGGCCCCGACGGGAGCGCCACCCCCCACGAGCAGCGCGCCGCGATCGCGCGCGCCATGGAGCACGTGGCCGATCTCGTCGCTGCCGGGCACGACGTCGTGCTGACCCACGGCAACGGGCCCCAGGTCGGCAACCTCCTCGTCAAGAACGAGCTCGCCGCCCAGGTTGTCCCACCCGTCCCGCTCGACTGGTGCGGCGCGCAGACGCAGGGAACGATCGGCTTCACGATGCTCGACACGCTCGAGGCGTCGCTCGCCGCCCGCGGGCTCGACCGGCGCGTCGCCGCCCTCATCACGCGGACCCTCGTCGACGCCGACGACCCCGGTTTCACCCACCCGACCAAGCCGATCGGTCGCTACCTGCCGCAGGAGCAGGCGCAGACCCTGATCGACCACGGCGAGCGCTGGGAGGACCGCGGCGAGAAGGGCTGGCGGCGCGTCGTCGCCTCGCCCGAGCCCGTCGAGGTCCTCGAGACGCCGACGCTGCTGACCCTGCTCGACGCCGGTTACATCGTCGTCGCCGCTGGGGGCGGTGGCATCCCCGTCGTCCGCTCCGCCCACGGTGTGCACGGCGTCGAGGCGGTCATCGACAAGGACCTCACCGCCGCCCTGCTCGCCCGCGCCGTCGACGCCGACGCCCTCGTGATCGCCACGGACGTCGAGCACGCCATCCTCGGCTGGGGCACGCCCGACGCGAGACCGCTCGGCCGCGTGTCGCTCCATGAGATGGAGACGTATGCCGCTGACGGCCACTTCGCGTCGGGCTCCATGGGACCCAAGGTCGAGGCGGCCCTCCGGTTCGTCCGGTCCGGCGGCACCCGCGCGATCATCACCGCCCTCGACCGGATCACCGAGGCGGTCGACGCCGTCGGCGACATCGGGACCGTGATCGAGCATCCGGTCACCGACCGCTGATCCCGTCGACCAGGTGTCAGCCCGAAGCCCAGACAGCTCGAACCCCAGACAGCCCGAACCCCAGACAGCCCGAACCCCAGACAGCCCGAACCCCAGACAGCCCGAACGAGAAAGGTCATCCCGTGCCCGAAGCCATTGAGGTGCGCAAGGTTCCGATCCACAGCGTCGCCGACGCGTCCGAGCTGGCGAAGCTCATCGACGACGGCGTCATGGAGGCCAGCCGGGTCATCGCCATCATCGGCAAGACCGAGGGCAACGGCGGCGTCAACGACTACACGCGGATCATCGCCGACCGGGCGTTCCGCGAGGTCCTCGTCGCCAAGGGGGCGCCGGCGGAGCAGGTCCGCCAGGTCCCGATCGTGTGGTCCGGTGGGACCGACGGGGTCATCAGCCCGCACGCGACCATCTTCGCGACCGTCCCGCCCGAGAAGGTCGAGCCGTCCGACGACCTGAGGCTCACCGTCGGCTTCGCGATGAGCGAGCCGATCAAGCCCGAGGAGATCGGCTACGTCGCGATGGTCCGCAAGGTCGCCGACGCGGTCAAGGTCGCGATGGAGCGGGCCGGCATCACCGACCCGTCCGACGTGCACTACGTCCAGACGAAGACGCCGCTGCTGACGATCCACACGATCCGCGACGCGAAGTCCCGTGGCCACGAGGTCTGGACCGAGCACACCCACGAGTCGATGGACCTCTCCAACGGCACGACCGGCCTCGGTATCGCCGTGGCCCTCGGTGAGATCGAGATGCCGACCGACGCCGACATCATGCACAACCGCTCGCTCTACTCGTCGGTCGCCTCGTGCAGCTCGGGCGTCGAGCTCGACCAGGCCCAGGTCGTCGTCGTCGGCAACGCTCGTGGCGTGGGCGGCCGCTACCGGATCGGCCACTCGGTCATGCGCGATGCGCTCGACGCCGACGGGATCTGGGAGGCGATCAAGGACGCCGGCCTCGACCTGCCCGAGCGCGCCCACCCGAGCGACATCGACGGCCGGCTCGTCAACGTCTTCCTCAAGTGCGAGGTGAGCCAGGACGGGCAGGTCCACGGCCGTCGCAACGCGATGCTCGACGACTCCGACGTGCACTGGCATCGCCAGATCAAGTCCTGCGTCGGCGGGGTGACCGCCTCGGTCACGGGCGACCCGGCCGTGTTCGTGTCGGTGTCGGCCGCTCACCAGGGACCCGACGGGGGTGGGCCCGTCGCCGCGATCGTCGACCTCGGCGAGGGCGAGCCGACCGGTTACCGCTGGCAGCGCTGACGGCCGCTGCCGTCGCACGGCGCCCACGTTCGAGAGGCCACGTCCCGATGTCGGGCGTGGCCTCTCGACGTCCGGAAGGGCTCAGGCCACGAGCTCGATCGTCACGTCGGGCTCGTGGGTCAGCGTGCTGTGCACGGTGCAGTGGTTGATCATCGCGAGCAGGGCCGGGTGCCGGTCCTCGGGAACGCCGGCCGGAAGGTGGACCTTCACCTCCAACGCAGAGACCCGCGAGGGGGCGGTGGCCATCTCGTACGTCGTCTCGACCCGGAGTCCCTCCACGGGCAGGTGGTGCCGCGAGAGGTAGCGGCGGGCGTAGAACGCGCTGCACGAGGCGAGGCTTGCCACGAAGAGCTCGGTGGGCGTGGGGGCGGAGTCCTCACCGCCCATCGCCTCGGGCTGGTCGACCCGGATCCGGTGCCCCCGGACCTCGATCTCGAACGCGTCCCCTCCTTCGTGCCGCACCGACACGGTGGGACGGGTGACGACGGCTGTCTCGCTCATGACCTTCTCCTTGCGCGGCTTCTCGCTGCCTCCACGCTAATACCCCGTGGGGCATATCGAGGCACCGCCCCTCAGCGTCGTTCGTCACACCGGCTCAGGGCGACACGCCGAGCAGCCGCCAAAGGCTGCGGCTGTACCAGGCCGTGTTGGCGGCTGCTCGGTGTGTTGCGGGAAGGCGGCGCGTCAGTGGGCGAAGTGGCGCGTCCCCGTGAAGTACAGCGTCACGCCGGCCGCCCGGGCCGCCTCGATGACCTCGTCGTCGCGGATCGAACCGCCCGGCGCCACGACCGCCCGCACGCCGGCGTCGAGGAGGATCTGCAGCCCGTCTGCGAAAGGGAAGAACGCGTCGGACGCGGCGACCGAGCCGCGCGCGCGGGCCTCCCCCGCTCGCCGCACCGCGAGGAAGCAGGAATCGACACGGTTGACCTGCCCCATTCCGACGCCGACGGCCGCGCCGTCCTTGGCGAGCAGGATCGCGTTGGACTTGACGGCGCGGATCGCGCGCCAGGCGAACTGCAGGTCGGCGATCGTCGCGGCGTCGGCGGCGTCACCGGCGACCAGGCGCCAGCTGGAGGCGTCGTCGCCACCCGTCACGACGCCGTCCTCACCGCGCACGACGGCGTCGACCTTGTCGACGGTCTGCACGAGTAGACCGCCGCTCACGGCGCGGGTCTCGATCGGGTCGGCCGCCTCGGCCATGCCGGCGGGCAGGCGTAGCACGCGGAGGTTCTTCTTCGCCGTGAGGATCTCGAGGGCCTCGGGCTCGTAGTCGGGGGCGATGATGACCTCGGTGAAGACCGGCTTGGCGGCCGCGGCCATCGCCGCCGTCACGGTGCGGTTCGCCGCGATGATGCCGCCGTATGCGCTCACCGGGTCGGTCGCGTGCGCCCGCTCGTAGGCCTGCTCGATCGTCTCGCCGACGGCGATGCCGCACGGGTTGGCGTGCTTGATGATGGCGACGGTCGGCTGGTCGCCGTGGTCGTGCGCGGCGCGGACCGCCGCGTCGGTGTCGACGTAGTTGTTGTACGACATCTCCTTGCCGTGCAGCTGCTCAGCCGAGGCCACGCCGGGACGCCAGTGGCGGTAGAGGGCAGCCTGCTGGTGGGGGTTCTCGCCGTAGCGCAGGACGGCGGCCCGGTCGAACGTCGCACCGGTCCAGGCCGGGAACCCGGTGCCGTCGGTCGTGTCGGCGACGACGTTGCCCATCCAGTTGGCGACGGCGTTGTCGTAGCTCGCCGTGTGCACGAAGGCCTCGGCCGCGAGTCGCTTGCGCTGTGCCAGCGTGAAGCCGCCCTCGCCGAGGGCCTCCACGACCTGGCCGTATGCCGCTGGGCTCGTCACGATGGCGACGCTCGGGTGGTTCTTGGCCGCGGCGCGGACCATCGACGGGCCGCCGATGTCGATCTGCTCGACGCACTCGTCCTCGCTCGCGCCGGAGGCGACGGTCTCGCGGAACGGGTAGAGGTTGACGACGACGAGGTCGAAGGCCTCGACGCCGAGGTCTGCGAGCTGCTTCAGGTGGTCGGGGTTACGGGTGTCGGCGAGGATGCCCGCGTGCACCCTCGGGTGCAGGGTCTTGACGCGGCCGTCCAGGCACTCGGGGAAGCCGGTGAGCTCCTCGACCTGGGTCACGGGGATGCCCGCTGCGGCGATGGTCTTCGCCGTCGAGCCCGTCGACACGATGGCGACGCCGGCGGAGTCGAGGGCCCGTGCCAGCTCGTCGAGGCCGGACTTGTCGTAGACGGAGACGAGGGCCCGCTTGATCGGGCGGCGGCCATCGGTGGCGGCGGTCATGGGTGCACTCCTGGGTCGGTGACGTCGGTCGCGGCCTGCCCCGGGTCCGGTCGAACCCGACGGCAACCGTTCTCGCGAGGCACCCAGGCGGTCGATGCTCCCGACGTCACTCCCCGGTGGTGTCCCACCCGCGCCAGTCGTGTGCGACCAGCGTAGCGGTCAGGCTCGCCCGATCCGAACTCGTCGCCCCTCGACGACGAACCCCTCGCTCGCCAGACGACGGACGACGTCGACGAGCATGGCCCGCTCCTCGACCTTGATCCGCTCGTGGAGCGTCTCCTCGGTGTCGTCGTCGGCGACGGCGACGGTGCGCTGCTCGATGATCGGCCCGGTGTCGACCCCGCCGTCGACGACGTGGCAGGTGGTGCCCGTGACCGTGACGCCGTAGGCGAGGGCATCGCGCACCCCGTGGGCGCCGGGGAAGCTCGGCAGGAGCGCGGGATGGGTGTTGATGACCGTCTGCTCGCCGAGGACGGCCGCGCCGAGGATCCGCATGAACCCGGCGGAGACGACGAACCGCGGCGCGAATGCACGCAGCCGCTCAGCCAGGCCGGCGTCCCAGGCGGCCCGGTCGGCGAAGTCGGCCGGGCGGCACACGAAGGTCTCGATCCCCGCGCGCCGGGCCCGGTCGAGCCCCGTGCACGGGCGGTCGGCACCCACCGCCGCGATGCGCACGCCGTACGCGGGGTCGGCGGTCGCGTCGATGAGCGCCTGGAGAAGGGTCCCCGAACCGGAGACGAGGACGACGACGTCGACCGGTGCTGACGGGGTGGCGGACGGGGTGGCGGACGGGGTGGCAGACGGGTCGCTCGTCACGGCACGGAGTGTATCCGCCGCCCAGGTGCATCCCTCGGCCCGGCTTCATGGGTGAGGATGGGGCGGTGACCGACCCACGGCTCGACCGAGACATGGCCCTCGCGCGGGAGCGGGCCAGGCGGAGCCTCCCCGGCCAGCTGCTCGTCCTCCTCGGCCTGATCGCGATGTACCTCCCCCTGCCCAAGCGGTTCGTCGCCGTCCTGCCGCTCGTCATCGCGGTCGTCCTCACCGTGAGACTGCTCCGGTTCCTCGCCGGGCGCGACCTGCGCGAGAGGATCTGGCCCCTTCTCACGCTCGTCATCGCCGGGTTGCTCCTGCTCAACCTCGCCCTGCAGGCCGTCTTCTACCCGCGCGTCAGCGCCTACGAGCGCTGCCTCGCCGGCGCGCAGACGAGCCTCGCGCGCGCCGACTGCGAGAAGATCCGCGACGCCGGGCCGTTCGGGAGCGACTACCTGCCCCAGTGAGGCACGCGCAGGCCTGCCGCCGTCGTCAGTCACCGAGCTGGACCGGTGCGTCCTCAGCAGCGTCGACACCCGGACCGGCCGTGGCCGCCCGTGCGCCGGAGGGCGTCGGATCCTACGGCTCGTCCGATGTGCTCGAGCCCCCGCCGTCCGCCGGCCGCTCGACGGTCATCCGGGCCACGCCCCGCTCCGCCCAGAGCCGCGCACCGAGCCAGAGGAGCGCCCCCAGCACGAGCTCCGCGGTGAGCGAGCCGGCGAACGCGGGGACCGCCACGCCGACGGCCGACAGGCGCTCGACGCCGATCGAGCCGTTGCCGAGCCACGTGGCCGCGATGACGACGGCGGCCGAGAGGGCCACGGCGGTGACCATGGCCGTGGCCCGGGCCCGGGTGTTGCCGAAGAACTCGAGCTCGGCGTCGACCCAGCGGGCCACGACGAGCCCGACGACGACGGGAAAAGCGACGACGGCGAACATCGCCGCCGGGTAGTCCGCCTCGTCGGGCAGGGCCGCGAGGACCGGGACGAGCGGCATGAGGCCGGGGTGGGCCGCGGCCGGCGAGACGAGCCCGCCGACGGCGAGCTGGAAACCCGGCCCCGCGAGGAACGACAGGCCCCACGCAGCCGCGTTGCCGAGGAGGATGAGCTGGGCGCCGACGATGACGACACCTGCGACGAGGTTGGCGCCGTACTCGCCCTGGACCGCGACGATGTCGCGCAGGGACCCGAGGACCCGCATCGCGACGATGGCGAGCCCGACGAGCCCCAGCGCGCCCGCACCGCGCCAGCCGACTCGCCACACCGACGGCAGCCAGGTCGGCCCCCGGCGGAACCAGGTGCGGACGAAAGCCGGGGAGTCCTCGTCGTCGGGCCGGACGAGGACGAACCCGAGCGCGCAGAGCGGGACGAGGCCGGCACCGAGCACCGCCGCGACGCCCGGCCCGACCGGACCGCCGAGGGTGAGCAGCGCGAGCAGGGCGGCCACGGACACGTAGCCGACGACGAAGCCCGGCGCCACGGCCCAGCGAACGGCCCGGCTCCAGGCAGCCGTGGACAGCCGCCCGCGCTCGACGGCGACGAGCCGCCGCACCCAGCGCACGCCGATGAGGACGAAGAGGAGCAGGAGCAGGATCGGCGTCACGGAGACGGTCACGCCACTGCCGCCGATCGACTGGCCGTGACCGAGGAACCAGATCGCCGTGCCGACCTGGACCGCCGAGAACCAGCCCAACGAGCTCTCGGGCGCCCCCACCCAGCCGATGAGCGCGGGGAGCAGGGTGACGGACCACGTGCCGACCGCGGCGAGGGCACCCGCGCGCAGTGCGGCATACAGCACCCCACCCAGCGTGGACGTGTGCGTCGTGTGGGTCGGGGTGGTGCTCGTGGCGGTGGGCAGGGGACTGGCTCCTGGCTCGGTCCGCGGTCTGGCCACGGACGGTCTCGGCTGGGCACGGCTGGGCACGGACGGGTCCGCGCTGGCCTCCATGGTCACAAGTCGCGGGCCCGCGTGCGAGCGCCCACGCCGAGGAGGGCCCGATGCGCAGTTGTGACCAACGGGATAGTCGCTTCCTCCGTCCCTGCGGGTGAGGCGACGGACACTGGAGATGAAGGGGGATGAAGTTCCATGAAGACCAGAGTCACCACCATCATGGCGAGCCTGTTCACCGTGCTCGCCCTGGCCGCCGTCCTGGCCGGGCCGGCCGCGCCGGCACCGAGCCGCACCGCCTCCCGCGCCGGGGCGACCACCTCGCAGACCACCGACGTCGCGACGGCTCCCGTCGCCTACGCCGGCACGGTCTATCTGACCTTCGACGACGGGCCGCACCCGACCTGGACGCCGCGGGTGCTGTCGATCCTGCGGAAGTACGGCGTCCACGCCGTCTTCTTCGAGCTCGGACAGAACATCTCGTACTACCCGTCGATCACCCGCTCGCTGCGCTACTACGGCAACCTCATCGGCAACCACACCTGGAGCCACCCGAACCTGACCTACCTCTCGACGAGCTCGGTCATCTGGCAGCTCAACAAGATGGAGTGGACGCTCGGGTACCGGCCGCGGTGCGTCCGGCCGCCCTACGGCGCGACGAACTCCCGGATCGCGACGATCATCGCCAACCGAGGGCAGCGGCAGATCCTCTGGACCGTCGACCCGCGTGACTGGTCGCGTCCCGGCACGTGGACCATCGTCAACCGGGTCCTCGCGAACGTCCGGTCGGGCTCGCGGATCCTGCTCCACGACGGCGGCGGCGACCGGTCGCAGACCGTCGCAGCGCTCGACCTGCTCATCCCGCGGCTCCGTGCCCGGGGCTTCGTCCTCGGGCTGATGGCCTGTTGACACCAACACGTCCGTATGCCGCCCGGCCGGGTGCCCAGCCCGCCCCGGGCACCCGGCCAGGTGGGCGGCATACGGACCGCACTCCCGAGTCCACCGACGTGCGCGAGCGGGCGGCCACCACAGGGTGACCGCCCGCTCGTGCACGTCGGACCGGTGGCGCCCCGACCTGGCTGTACCTAGCCTGCGAGGCCCTGCATGATCTCGCGCATCAGCGCGGCCGTCTCGGACGGCGTCTTGCCGACCTTGACCCCGGCGGCCTCGAGGGCCTCCTTCTTGGCCTGCGCAGTCCCCGAGGAGCCAGAGACGATCGCGCCGGCGTGGCCCATCGTCTTGCCCTCCGGGGCGGTGAAGCCCGCCACGTAACCGACGACCGGCTTCGTCACGTGCTCCTTGATGTAGGCCGCGGCCCGCTCCTCGGCGTCGCCGCCGATCTCGCCGATCATGACGATCGCGTCGGTGTCGGGGTCGTTCTGGAAGGCCTCGAGGCAGTCGATGTGCGTCGTGCCGATGATCGGGTCGCCGCCGATGCCGACGGCCGAGCTGAAGCCGAAGTCCCGCAGCTCGTACATCATCTGGTAGGTCAGCGTGCCCGACTTGGAGACGAGCCCGATGCGGCCGGTGCCCGAGATGTCGGCCGGGATGATGCCGGCGTTGGAGACGCCCGGGGTGATGAGGCCGGGGCAGTTCGGGCCGACGATGCGGGTCGTGCCCTTGTCCTTCGCGTAGTTGTAGAACTCCGCCGTGTCCTTGACCGCGACGCCCTCGGTGATGACGACCGCGAGCGGGATCTCGGCGTCGATCGCCTCGAGGGCGGCGGCCTTGGTGAACTGGGCCGGGACGAAGATGACCGAGACGTTGGCGCCGGTGGCCTCGACGGCCTCCTTGACGGTGCCGAAGACGGGGACGGAGACGCCGCCCTCGAAGTCGACGGTGGTGCCGGCCTTGCGGGGGTTGACGCCGCCCACGATGGCGGTGCCCGACTTGAGCATGCGCTGCGTGTGCTTCATGCCCTCGGAGCCGGTCATGCCCTGGACGATGACCTTCGAGTCAGCGTTGAGGAAGATTGCCATGGCTGTGCGCCCTTTCAGTTCTTCGCCGCGGCGGCGAGCTCGGCAGCCTTGCGGGCCGCGCCGTCCATGGTCTCTTCGATGATGACGCGCGGGTGGTTGCGCTCCGAGAGGATGCGGCGACCCTCCTCGACGTTGTTGCCGTCGAGGCGCACGACGAGCGGGCGGTCCTCCTCGTCGCCCAGCGCATCGAGGGCACCGACGATGCCGTTGGCGACGGCGTCGCAGCTCGTGATGCCGCCGAAGACGTTGACGAAGACGCTCTTGACCTGCGGGTCGGACAGGATGATGTGCAGGCCGTTGGCCATGACCTCGGCGCTCGCCCCGCCGCCGATGTCGAGGAAGTTGGCCGGCTTCTGGCCGCCGAACTCCTCACCGGCGTAGGCGACCACGTCGAGGGTGCTCATGACGAGACCCGCGCCGTTGCCGATGATGCCGACGGAGCCGTCGAGCTTGACGTAGTTGAGGTCCTTCTCCTTGGCGGCGGCCTCGAGCGGGTCGGTGTGCGAGGTGTCCTCGAGAGCCTCGTGGCCCGGGTGGCGGAAGCCGGCGTTCTCGTCGAGGCTGACCTTGCCGTCGAGGGCGACGATGGAGCCGTCCTCGGTCTTGACGAGGGGGTTGACCTCGACGAGCGTCGCGTCCTCGTCGCGGTAGACGGTCCAGAGGGTCTTGACGACCTCGGCGATGGCGTCCTGGTCGGCGGCGTCGAAGCCGGCCGCCTCGACGATCTCGCGCGCCTTGGCGTCGTCGATGCCGACGTTGGGGTCGACGGGGACCTTGGCGAGAGCCTCGGGACGCTCGACGGCGAGCTGCTCGATCTCCATGCCGCCCTCCTTGGAGCACATGGCGAGGTAGCTCCGGTTGGCGCGGTCGAGCAGGATCGAGAAGTAGTACTCCTCGGCGATGCGGGCGCCCGCGGCGACCATGACGGTGCCGACGGTGTGGCCCTTGATGTCCATGCCGAGGATCTGCTCGGCGGCGGCCTGCGCCTCGTCGGCGCTGCGGGCGACCTTGACGCCGCCGGCCTTGCCGCGACCACCGGTCTTGACCTGCGCCTTGACGACGGTCACACCGCCCGAAGCCGCGCCGATGCGCTCGGCCGCCGCGCGGGCCTCCTCGGGGGTGGTGGCGATGGCGCCGGCCAGCACCGGAACGCCGTGCGCCTCGAACATGTCGCGCGCTTGGTACTCGAAGAGATCCACGGGGGGTCCGTCCTCATCGTCGAATCGAATCCTCGTCGGCTGCGCCGGGCGGGCTCACCGCACCGGCACTCGGTCGGGCCGCTCGGGCTCCGGCACGACACGGTCGATCCCTGCGCGAGCGGCGCAGTCGACGGGGGCTGTCCCTCGGACTCTAGTGCCCGTGGGCGGTGACATCGGAACCGGGGCGCGTCGGACCGGACGAAGATCACACTCGTGCGCCGCGGCGCGCGCCCGCCTCGGACACTCCCGCAGGTATGCCGCCGGGCGGGGTCGCGCTGCGCCGCCCGGAGGGCTCAGGCGGGCTTGACGTTGGTGCGCACCCAGTCGACGATCTCGGTCGTCGTCGCGCCCGGGGTGAAGATCTTGGCGACGCCGAGAGCCTCGAGCTGCGGGATGTCGTCCTCGGGGATGATCCCGCCGCCGAAGACGACGATGTCGCTCGCGTCGCGCTCCTCGAGCAGCTCGACGACGCGGGCGAAGAGCGTCAGGTGCGCGCCGGAGAGGACCGAGAGGCCCACGACGTCGGCGTCCTCCTGGATGGCCGCCTCCACGATCTGCTCGGGCGTCTGGTGCAGCCCGGTGTAGATGACCTCCATGCCGGCGTCGCGCAGGGCACGAGCAACCACCTTGGCTCCGCGGTCGTGCCCGTCGAGACCGGGCTTGGCGACGACGACTCGGATCACTTCACCGGCGGAGACCTCACTCATGCCGCGAACTCTAGCCAGACGCGCGCGGGGCGTCGCCGCAAAGTGACCCATCCCCCACGAGTCGGGGTACGGTCACGATGTGGCAGTGGCAGCACGTGCGGCACGGACGCCGCAACCCGGCGGCACCCCTGACGGTGACGCGGGCAGCCCCCGAGGGGTGCTCGCGAGCATCGGCGCGGCAGCGGGCGCCCTGCTGACACCGGTCGGGATCGTCGGGGCGGCCGTCGAGGCGACCTGGATGACCCTCCACCTGGGCCTCTACCCGCTCGGGCTGCTCGGCGCCCGCGCCACCGACCGGCGCGACGGCTACCGCCTCGAGCACCTGCCGCCCAGCCAGCGGGGCCTGGCGATCCGCAACGTCGAGGCCGCCGAGACCCCGATCCTGCTCGTGCACGGCATGGTCGACAACCGCTCCATCTTCACCGTGCTCCGCCGAGGTCTCGTCCGGCGCGGGTTCGGACGCATCGAGACGATGAACTACTCGATCTTCACCGGTGACGTGCGTGCGGCGGCGGCCCGGCTCGGTGCCGAGGTGGAGCGGATCGTCGAGGAGACCGGCTACGAGCGGATCCACGTCATCGGCCACTCCATGGGCGGCCTCATCGCGCGCTACTACGTGACCCGGCTCGGCGGCGACGCGCACGTCCACACGCTCGTCACGCTCGGCACGCCCCACCACGGCAGCTACCTCGCGATGGCCTGGAACACCAGCCTCACCCGCCAGCTCCGGCCCGGGAGCGGGCTCATGACCGAGCTCGCGCAGCCGGTCAAGGACTGCCAGACGCGGTTCATCGCCTACTGGTCCGACCTCGACCAGGTCATCCTCCCGCAGTGCCACGCGGCCCTGCACCACCCCGACCTCAACGTCCACAACATCGCCCTCCACGGGGTGGGCCACATGAGCCTGCCGGTGACGAGCTCGGTGGTCCGCGGCATCTCGACGGCGCTCGCCCACCTCGACGTGACCGGTGCCACGGTGACGCCCGGAGTCAGCCAGCTGCGGACCCGTCGGACGAGCCTCGCGCGGCCGTCCGGCACCTCCGGGACGGCCCAGCCAGGGGTTCCCTCCTGACACCCGGGGCAGCCCCGACATCCGGGAGAAGTCGGGCGTGGTCAAACCTTCCACTGACGTCCGCGATGCCCTAGTGTCGGGCGAGGTTCCGGACGTGCCAGCCCCACCACAGGCAGGAGCTCGAGGTCCAACCGTTTTTTGCGTTACGAAAAGGTCACGTTAGTCTGATCGCTCGCAACTGGCTTGAGTTAGGTAGTTCTTGGTGCCCAACAGCAGATACGTCGGCCGTCATCGGCCAGAGATGAAGCCGCTTCGGGGTCGACAGGTCGTCGTCCCCATTGCTTTGCTCTCCTCCACGGTTGCCGGTGGCCTCCTCGTCCGCGATGCGGGCGCGAGCCAGCTGAGCCCCGAGGCGGCGGCGATGAAGAACCTCTCCAACTCGGTGGCCGGCCTGGGCCTCACCGCAGACCCCGCGGCGGTCGCCGCGGCCACCGCCGAGCGCGGCGCCTCCGGACGGTCCTCGCGTGACATGGCCCGTCAGGCGACCCCCCTGATCCTGACCGCGTCCGCGGCCGCAGACGCCGCAGCCAAGGCCGAGCAGGACCGCGTGGCCGACGCCAAGGCCCAGGCGGCCAAGGCGAAGGCCGACGCCAAGGCCAAGGCCCTGGCCGCTGCACACCGCTGGGTCAAGCCCCTCTTCTCGAGCTACACGCTGACGTCGGGCTTCGGCTGGCGATGGGGCAAGATGCACCCGGCCCAGGACCTCGCCGTGGCGATCGGCACCCCGGTCCACGCCCTCTCGAGCGGCACCGTGATCTTCGCCGGGTGGTCCACCGAGGGCTACGGCTACATGGTCAAGATCCGCTACTGGGACGGCACCGTCTCGTGGATGGCGCACAACAGCCGCCTCGTCGTCAGCGTCGGCGAGAAGGTCGACCCCGGCCAGGTCGTCTCCTACAGCGGGAGCACCGGTAACTCGACCGGCCCCCACGTGCACCTCGAGATCCACCCCGACGACGGCGCGGCGGTCGCCCCTCGGACGTGGCTCGCCAACCACGGCGTCTACCTCTGAGACCCGCCCACTGGAACGCCGAGAGGCCCGCCCCGATCCGGGGCGGGCCTCTCGTCTTCGTGCTCGCATGGCTGGAACCGCGCGTCTCGAGACACGCAGTCGAGGCGGCTCAGAGCTTGGTCAGCGGGGCGTAGCGCAGCAGGAGCCGCTTCGTCCCGGTCTCCTCGCCGAAGTCCACGTGCGCCATCGACTTCTCGCCCTCCCCTTCGACACGCACGACGGTGCCGAGGCCGAACGAGTCGTGCGTGACGCGGTCGCCGGACTGGAGGGCGATGATCGGCCGCTTGCCGGGGCTGCGCACCCCGGGCCGGGCGGCGAGGGTCGCCACGGCCGGCTGGCCGGCGCCCCGCGCACCGCTGAACGACGGGCCGAGGCGCTGCCAGTCGAGCAGGTCCCCGGGGATCTCGTCGAGGAAGCGCGAGGGCGGGTTGTACTGCGGCGCCCCCCAGGCGGACCGGACGGCGGCGCGGGAGAGGTAGAGCCGCTCTCGAGCCCGGGTGATGCCGACGTAGGCGAGCCGTCGCTCCTCCTCGAGCTCCTTCGGGTCGCTCAGGGAGCGCATGTGCGGGAACGTGCCGTCCTCGAGGCCGGTGAGGAAGACGACCGGGAACTCGAGCCCCTTCGCCGTGTGGAGGGTCATGAGCGTAACCACGCCCTGGGCCTGGGCCTCGGGCTCGTCGGGGATCTCGTCGGCGTCGGCGACGAGGGAGACCTGTTCGAGGAACTCCTCGAGGTCACCCGCCGGGCCGACGTCCTCGGGCTCCTGTCCCGGAGCCAGCTCTCCCCCGGCCTCCTCGACCTCCTGCGCCTTGCGCTCGTCGAACTCCTGGGCGACCGCGACGAGCTCGGCGAGGTTCTCGATTCGGGTCTCGTCCTGGGGGTCGTGGCTCGCGCGCAGCTCGGCGAGGTATCCGCTCTGCTCGAGGGTCGCCTCGAGCAGAGCCGCCACGCCGCTGCCGCTCTCGTGGACGACGCGCAGCCGTTCGAGCAGGTCGGTGAAGGCCTTGATCGCGGCGACCGAGCGGGTCGCGATGCCGGGCGCGTCCTCGGCGCGGCCGAGCGCCGCGACGAACGGGATCCGCTCGCGCTCGGCGAGCGCCGCGACGCAGGCCTCGGCCCGGTCGCCGATACCGCGCTTGGGCACGTTGAGGATGCGACGCAGGTTGACGGTGTCGGTGGGGTTGGAGACCACGCGCAGGTAGGCGAGCGCGTCCTTGACCTCGCGTCGCTCGTAGAACCGGGTGCCGCCGACGACCTTGTAAGGCAGTCCGACCCGGACGAGGACCTCCTCGATGGCACGGCTCTGCGCATTGGTCCGGTAGAAGACCGCGACGTCACCGGGACGCACGTCACCCGACGTCGCGAGCTCGTCGATCTGCTTGGCGATGAACGCCGCCTCGTCGTGCTCGTTGTCGGCGACGTAGCCCGTGATCATCGCGCCGTCGCCCGAGTCGGTCCAGAGGTTCTTGGCCCGGCGCGCCTCGTTGCGGGCGATGACGGCATTGGCCGCCCGGAGGATGCGCTGGGTCGAGCGGTAGTTCTGCTCGAGCAGGATCGTCCGCGCGTCGGGGTAGTCGTTCTCGAACTCGAGGATGTTGCGGATCGACGCGCCCCGGAAGGCGTAGATGGACTGGTCGGAGTCACCGACGACGCAGAGCTCGGCGGGCGGGACGGCATACGAGTCCTCGGGCCCGCGAACGGGACCGACGAGCTCGCGGATGAGCTGGTACTGGGCCTGGTTGGTGTCCTGGTACTCGTCGACGAGGACATGCCGGAAGCGACGCCGGTAGTACTCGGCGACGTCGGGGAAGGCCTGGAGCATCGTGACGGTCACCATGATGATGTCGTCGAAGTCGAGCGCGTTGGCCTGCCGAAGGCGGCGTTGGTACTGGGTGTAGGCGTCGGCGACCATCCGGTCGTAGTGGTTGCCCTCGGCGACCTGCGAGGAATAGGTCTCCTCGTCGATGAGCTCGTTCTTGAGGTTGCTCACCTGGGCGGAGAAGCTCCGCGGCGGATAGCGCTTGGGGTCGAGGTCGAGGTCGCGCAGGACGAGGCTCATGAGGCGCTGGCTGTCGGCGGCGTCGTAGATCGAGAAGGTCGACCTCATCCCGATCTTGGCGGCCTCGCGGCGCAGGATCCGCACGCACGCGGAGTGGAACGTCATGACCCACATGGCTCGGGCCCGCGGGCCGACGAGCGCCTCGACACGCTCGCGCATCTCGGCGGCCGCCTTGTTGGTGAACGTGATCGCGAGGATCTGCCCGGGCTGGGCGTGGCGCTCGCCGAGGAGCCACGCGATGCGGTGCGTGAGGACGCGGGTCTTGCCCGACCCCGCGCCGGCGACGATGAGCAGCGGGCTCCCCTCGTGGACGACGGCCTCGCGCTGCTGGGCGTTGAGCCCTTCGAGGAGCTTCTCCGGGTCGATCTCGTGGCCGCCCGTATGCCGCTGGGTGGCGTCGCCACCGCGCGCCGCCGCCTCGGCCCAGGTCGGGACCCCCTTCTCGGTCACGTCGGCTCGGGCTGCGGGTGCGCCGGAGCGAGGCCCGTCGGGCTCGAAACCGGGGAAGGCGAGGTCGTCGAAGAGCGTGCTCATGATGAGTCCCACCCTACGTCGCGCCGCCCACAGGCCGGTGCACCGTCGAGGCCGCGGCGGGGTGGCCGGGGGCCCCGAGCCACCGTCGCCCGCGGTGCCCGAGAATGGCCCGGTGAGCCACGTGAACCCCTTCTCCCTGCGCGACGCGACCGCCGAAGACCTGCCCGACCTGCTGCGCCTCGTGCGAGAGCTCGCGATCTACGAGAAGGAACCCGATGCGGTCACGGCGACCGAGGACCACTTCCGGGAGGTCCTCTTCCCCGCGGACGCCGGCCCGACGGCATACGCGCTCGTCGCCGAGCGGGAGGGACGGATCGTCGGCATGGCCATCTGGTTCCCGAGCTTCTCGACGTGGACCGGACGCAACGGCCTGTGGCTCGAGGACCTCTTCGTCGAGCCGGAGCAGCGGGGGCTCGGCATCGGCAAGGCGATGCTCGTCCGGCTCGCACAGGTCTGCGTCGAGCGCGGCTGGACGCGGTTCGAGTGGTGGGTGCTCGACTGGAACAGCCCCTCGATCGAGTTCTACCGACGCCAGGGCGCCGTGGCCCAGGAGGAGTGGACGACCTACCGCGTCGACGGAGACGCCCTGCACCGGCTCGCCGGCGCGTGAGGAGGGCCACAAGTCCCTTACGCCACGAGACCGGCGCGGCGATGCTGGAGAGAGCTCCCTGACGACGGAGAAGGAATGTCTACCTCGCCCCGGCGACGCATCGGTCCGGTCGACACGATCTGGCTCAACATGGACCGGCCGAACAACCTCATGGTCATCGAGTCGCTCATGCTGCTGGAGGCGGTCCCGGACTGGGATGCGGTCGCCCAGCTGATCCGCCGCCGCGTCGTCGAGCCCTTCCCCGTCTTCCACCAGCGGCCGGAGGCCGCGTCGCTCGTCGGGCAGCCCTTCTGGGTCGACGACGAGGACTTCACCCTCGAGCGGCACCTGGTGCGCGCCACGCTTCCGGCACCGGGCGACGACGCCGCCCTCCAGTCCTACATGGAGAGCCGGCTCCACGTGCCCCTCGACCGGGCGCACCCGTTGTGGCAGCTGCACCTCATCGACGGGTACGGCCACGGCGCGGCGCTCTTCCTGCGCATCCACCACTCGCTCGCCGACGGGGTCGCGCTCGCGCGGGTGCTCATGTCGCTCACCGACGGCGGTCCCGACGAGGCGCCCGGGCAGGCGGCGTCCGCCGGGGCAGCAGCCGCGCCGACCCTGACGGGCGCGCTGGACAACCCTGACGTCGTCGCGACCATCCAAGGGCTCGAGAACCTCGAACACCTCGAGAACCTCGAAGGCTTCGAACGCCCGGACCAGCCGGAGCGTCGGGACGGGGACGAGGGCCGAGCGGCATCGGCGCCTCCCGCGCCGAACCGGTCGAGCCCACCGCTCGTCGGGGTCGGGCTGCGGGTCGCCCGCGACGGCGTCGGCGCGCTCCTGCGGCTCCCCACGCCGAGCGGCGCCCTGGACGCAGCGCGCCTCGGCGTGCGCACCACCCAGGTCGTGGCTGACCTGCTCTTCGCCCACAACCCCGCCAACCCCTTCGACGGCCGTCCGAGCGGCGCCAAGCGGGTCGTCTGGACCGACCCGCTCCCCCTCGTCGGGCCCAAGCAGCTCGGGCGCCTCGCCGGGGCGACGCTCAACGACGTGCTCATGAGCGCGGTGGCCGCGGCCCTGCACCGCTACCAGACCGACCGCGGCGAGAGTCCCGTCGACCTCGTGACCATGGTGCCGGTCAACGTCCGGCCCCTCGACGAGCCGCTGCCGCCCGAGCTCGGCAACCGGTTCGCGCTCGTCTTCTTCCGGTTCCCCAGCGCCCTCGGCGCCCCGCTCGCGCGGCTCTCGGAGACCAAGCGCCGGATGGACTGGCTCAAGGCCTCCCCGGAGGCGGTGCTCACCTACGCGCTCATCAACGCCATCGGCCGGACGAGCCCCGGCCTCGAGCGCTATGTCGTCGACTTCTTCGCCAACAAGGCGATCGGGGTGACGACCAACGTCGCCGGTCCCCGCTCGGTGCGGACGCTGGCGGGGGTTCCGGTCACCGGCGTCCTCGGCTGGGTGCCGGGCTCGGGCCGGCACACGGTCGGGGTCTGCATCTTCACGTATGCCGGCACGGTCCGCGTCGGCTTCATGACCGATGCCGCCGTGGTACCGGACCCGGAGCGCCTCCTCGCCGCCTTCGAGGACGAGCTCGACCACATCGTGCGCATCGGCCGGGCCCGCCCGCGCCGGGGAAGGAGTCGCCGTGCCGACCGACCACGCGCGACGTGAGGTCGAGGTCGCGGCTGGTGCAGAGCGGGTGCTCGCCACCCTCCGCGACGTCGCGAGCCAGCCGCAGTGGGTCCCGGCGATCCGGGAGGCCGAGGTGCTCGAGGTCGACGAGCTGGGCCTCCCCCGGACAGCCCGCTTCGCCGCCGCGACCGCAGTCGGCACCGACCGCTACACCCTCGCCTACGAGCACTCGCCCGACGGGATGCGATGGACGATGGTCGAAGGACGCCTCCAGACGGGGCAGGAAGGCGACTACGCCGTCGAGTCCCTGGGCCCCGACCGGGCCCGGGTCACCTACGACCTGACGATCCACCACAGCCTGCCGTTGCCCGGGTTCGTCCGCTCGCGGATCATCGCCGGCCTCGTCGACGAGACGCTCTCCGGGCTGCAGGAACGAATGGCCGCCTCGACCTGACCATGGCCGCTGCGGCCGTCGTAGGGTGACGATCATGACCGCCGCGACCAGTGTCTTCGTCACCGAACCCGGGGATGGCAGCGTCCTCGCCGTGCAGACCCACGACCTGCCCGACCCGGGTCCCGGAGAGGTCCAGGTCGAGGTCGCGGCAGCCGGCGTCAACTTCATCGACGTCTACAAGCGCCAGGGCGTCTACCCCACCCCGACGCCGTTCGTCCTCGGCGAGGAGGGCGCCGGCACCGTCGTCGCGCTCGGGCCCGGGGTCACCGACCACGCGGTCGGAGACCGGGTCGCGTGGTGCCAGTCGTCGGGCAGCGAGACGACGCTCACCAACAAGCCCGTGCGGGCGCTCGTGCGGGTCCCCGACGGGGTCGACCTCGAGGTCGCCGCAGCGGCCATGCTCCAGGGGCTCACCGCCCACTACCTCGTCAACAGCACGTATGCCGTCGGGCCGGGTGACGTGGCCCTCGTGCACGCCGCGGCCGGCGGGGTCGGGCAGCTGCTCGTCCAGATGATCGTCGCGAAGTGCGGCACGGTGGTCGCAACCGCCGGATCCGACGCCAAGCTCGAGATCGCCCGGTCCCGTGGTGCCCAGCATCTCGTCAACTACTCCACCGTCGACGACCTCGCGGCGGCGGTCCGGGCCGCGGCCGGGCGCGGCGTCGACGTCGCCTACGACGGGGTGGGCCGGTCGACGTTCGACGCGTCCCTCGCCTCGCTCCGCCCGCGCGGGATGATGGTCCTCTTCGGCGGCGCGAGCGGGCAGGTGCCGCCGTTCGACATCCAGCGGCTCAACGCCGGTGGCTCGCTCTATCTCACGCGCCCCACCCTCGGCCACTATGTCGCCGACCGGTCCGAGTACGAGTGGCGGGCCGGAGAGGTGCTCGGTGCGATCGCCGACGGCTCGCTCGACATCGCCGTCGGCGGCCGCTACCCCCTCAGCGAGGCGGCAGCGGCATACGAGGCCCTCGAGGGTCGCGCGACGACCGGCAAGCTCATCCTGGTGCCGGCCGCATGAGCCGGGTCCTCCTCGTCCACGGGCGGATCCGCACCGGCGTGGACGACGCTCCCTGGACCGATGCCCTGCTCGTCGAGGACGGCGTGGTCGTCGCGGTCGGCGACGAGGCCCGCGCCTCGGGCCTGCCCGCGGTCGAGCTCCCCGGAGAGCTCGTCATGCCCGGTCTCCACGACGCCCACATCCACACCGAGTGGCAGGCCCGTGACCTGTCGTCCGTCGACCTGCGCGAGGCTGCGTCGCTCGACGAGGCGCTCGCGCTGATCCGCGCGCACGTGGCGGGGCTCCCCGACGGTGAGTGGCTCCACAGCGGCCGCTGGAACAGCAACCGCTGGGCCGTCCCGATCCAGCCCGACCGCTACGCGCTCGACGCGGCCTGCCGCGACCGGGTCGCCGCGCTCTCGAGCGTCGACGGCCACACGATCTGGGCCAACTCGCTCGCGCTGCGCCTGGCGGGGATCACCCGCGAGACGCCCGACCCGGTCGGTGGAGAGATCGTCCGCGACCCCACGGGCCAGCCGACCGGCATCCTGCGTGAGTCGGCGCAAGAGCTGCTGAAGGCGATCCCTGACAAGCCGGTCTCACCCCTGCGGCCGTGGCTCGAAGGCCTCCAGGAGTGGCTGCTGTCCGTCGGGCTGACGAGCATCACCGACATCGACGGCGAGGAGGCGCGCGAGGCGTATGCCGCCATGCACGCCGACGGCGCCCTCCGGCTCCGCGTCACCAAGTGCGTCCGCGACGATGACCTCGAGCTGGCCATCGCCGAGGGGCGCCGGGCCGGCCAGGGCGACGAGCGCTTCCGCGTCGGCCCGGTCAAGTTCTTCAGCGACGGGGCGCTGGGCTCGCACACGGCCCACATGACCGAGCCCTTCGTCGGGCACGAGGGGTGCGGGATCGCCGTGACCCCCTACCCCGTCCTCCTCCAGCGCATCCGGATGTCGCTCGAGGCCGGACTCGACGTCTGCACCCACGCGATCGGCGACGAGGCCAACCGGCTCGTCCTCGACGCCTTCGCGACGATGCGCGGCGAGGGCCACAAGGGCATCCTGCGGATCGAGCACGCGCAGCACGTGCGGCTCGACGACGTCCCCCGCTTCCGCGAGCTCGATGTCATCGCGTCGATGCAGCCGAGCCACTGCACGGCCGACCTCGAGCTCGCCGACGCGATCATCGGCGACCGGCCCCTCGCCTCGTACGCGTGGCGCACCCTGCTCGACGCCGGGGCCCGCCTCGCGTTCGGATCGGACGCGCCGGTCGAGGACCCCAACCCGTTCTTCGGCCTGCACGCCGCGGTGACCCGTCAGCGCGCCGACGGGTTCCCGCCCGGCGGCTGGCGCCCGGACGAGCGGATCAGCCTCGACGAGGCCGTCCACGCGCACACGGTCGGCGCCCACGAGGCCGTCGGGCGCACCGACGTGGGCCGGCTCGCCGTGGGCCAGCTCGCCGACCTCGTCTGCCTCGACCGCGACCTCTGGTCGGTGGAGCCCGACGCGATCCGCGACACGCAGGTGCTCCAGACCTGGGTGGGCGGGGAGCTCGCGTTCGAGCGCTGAGCCGTCCCCGCGGCATACGTCTCGTCGGTGTTTCGGATGACGACCACGATCGCCTCGCCGGGCCAGTCTCTGTGCTCAGGACGACAGCCGAGCCTCGTTCATGGTCGTCCTCCGGAACGCGGTCAGGGCGCTCCAGGGACGACCGCGAGCAGGAGTGTCGCGAAGAGGGTGAGGCCACCGACCACCAGCAGGAAGATCCCGATGACCGCCGAGCTCCCGGCTCCCTCGCGCTCCGACCGCGCGGCGCGGCGACGGCCGGTGACGACGAGGACGGAACCCACTGCGATCCAGGCGAGACCGATGAGCAGGCCCGCGAGGACCCCGGCGTTCCAGCGCATTCAGCGAGGTCCGGTCACCAGAGCGTGGCGACGAGCACGTTGACGAGGCCGGCGCCGCCGGCGACGTCGAGCTGCGTCGACCCGTCCTCGCCGCGGCGCCCCCTCGCGGCCCCGATCTCGGCAGCCCCGGCGACGACGAGGGCGATGACGAGCTTGACGGCGATCTTCGCGTTGTTGACCTCGTGGGCGTCGTCCTTGATCGCCTCGGCGAGCCCGACGAGGAGCAGTCCGGTGACGATCTGCGCCCGGGCGCCCCAGACGACGACGGGCGTCACGACGTGCCCGGCTCGGACGGCGATCCAGCCGCCGACGACCGCGGCCATGCCGAGCAGGTGCAGGGCGACGAGGATCTTGTAGGCGAAGTCCATGGCGTCATCCTAGGGAGCGCCGCGGGGGCACCTGCACGCGGCCTCCGACCCCGCCGCGCGTGCGGGCCACGTCACCCCGCGCCGTCGCCTCGACGGGTGATCCTGGTCAGCTCGGGCAGGCTGCGCCACGAGCTCGTGATCGGCAGCTCCGACACCTCGTCGACCGGCACCCACCGGGCGTCGCCCGTCGTGCCGCCGACGTCGTGGATGACGACGTCGGTGGGTTCGGGGCAGGTGGCGCGGTAGACGATCCGCACCGCGTGGAAGTCCTCGACGCCTCCGCCGGGCGCGCGCCCGACCCAGTGCTGCGACTGGATCGTGACGAGGTCGCCCAGCACGATGCGCTGCCCCGTCTCCTCCCACACCTCCCGGTGCACCCCGTCGACCGGAGCCTCGCCGTGGTCGAGTCCACCTCCCGGAAGACCCCACTCGCCCGCCACGTGCGTCAACGACGTGAACTGGGTCATGAGCACCCCACGCTCGCTCGTCACGACCGCATACGCGGCGACCCGCTGGTAGGGCTCGGCGTGCTCGTCCGCGGCGACGTCGGCGTCCCGTGGGACCTCCTCACGCGCCGGCGGTATGCCGCTGGGCCCGGTCACGAGGTACGCGAGCTCGAGCGCCCCGTCAGGACGGGTCGTCGCGGACACCGGAGGCCCGGCCGACCAGCCGCCCACGGCGAGGACCGTCTCAGGGTGGCTGCCGTGGTCGACCCGGGCCTGGTGGACACGGTCGCCGGACGTCGACAGGCCGACGACCCACAGCCCCCCGGGGACGTTCGTCCTCATCGGCCCACGAGCGACCGCGCCCGGGTGTACTCGGCGACGGCGCGGTCGACGACCTGGGGCCAGCCCTGCTGGGGTGGGTTGGCGACGTTCCACGCCCGCATCCGGGCGACGTCGCCGGGCGAGGCGGCGAGCCCGGCGATGGCCCGGGCCATCGCGTCGTCGTCGTCGACGACGAGGCCGTTGACCCCGTGGCTCACGAACTCGCTCACCCCTGAGCCCGAGCGCCCGATCACCGGGAGGCCCACCGTGCGGGCCTCGAGAGCCGCGATCCCGAACGCCTCGAGACGGGTCGGCGACAGGTAGACGTCGGAGGCGGCATACCGCTCGCGCAGCTCGTCGCGGCTGACACGGCCGGGCAGGTCGACCCAGCCGAGCCGGTGCTTCTCGACGTGCGCCTCGACGCGGCGGCGCTCGGGGCCCTCGCCGAGGATCGTCAGCGACAGGGCGCCCAGGCCGGCGATCGACTCCGCCCGGCGGACGAGCTCGACGAGCGCGCCGGGACGCTTGCGCGCCGCGAGACGCATGGCCGTGACGAGCCGGAGCGGTCCGGGCCGGCGTTCCTCCGGACCGACCGCCCAGCGGGACACGTCGATCCCGTTGGGCAGGACCTCGACCGTGGCGTCGGTACCGATGATGCGCCGCAACGGCTCGGCCGCCATCGTGGACACGGCCGACATCGCGACCCCGCGCCCGGCCCAGCGGCGCACGAAGCGCGCCGCCGAGAAGACGGGCGCCGCCCCGGCGAGCATGCAGTGCCACGTCATCGCCGTCGGGAGCCCGATCCCGAGCGCCACCCTTGTCGCGTCCCAGGCGAACGGCGAGACGACCCCTGTCTGGACGTGGGCGACGTCGAACGCACCCGCCACGAGCCGCTGGCGCAGCGTCCGCGGGGCCCGCGGGTTGACCGGGAGGTCCCACGGCATCGGCGCCGCGAGGCGGTGGACCGGGATCCCGTCGTGGACGGTGACCTCACCGCGCATCTCGCCCTCGGGGCCCGGCGTCGCGGTGAAGACCTCGACGGTGTGCCCAGCCATGGACAGGTGGCGTGCGAGGTCGTGTGTCTGCACCTCGATCCCGCCCAGCCTGGGCAGATAACAGTCGGACAGGAGAGCCACCTTCACGGGGAACACTCTGTCATGCGCCAAGATGGGGGCTACCCATGTCCCACACGCTGCTCGCCTTCCATGCGCACCCCGACGACGAGGCCCTCCTCACGTCGGGGACGATGGCGCGCGCCGCGGCCGAGGGACACCGGGTCATCGTCGTCGTCGCCACCGACGGCGCGCTCGGGCTCGCGTCGCGCGAGTATGCCGCTGACGGCGCCCTCGCGACCCGACGCCTCGACGAGCTGAGGCGAAGCGCACAAGCACTAGGGGTCGTGCGAGTGGAACACCTGGGCTATGCCGACAGCGGGCTCGGGCCCGAGGTCGAGCCGGACCCGCCGGGGAGCACCCGGTTCGTCCGCGCCGACACCGAGGAGGCCGCGATGCGCCTCGCCGCGATCCTCCGCGAGGAGCGGGTCGACGTGCTCCTCAGCTACGACGCCAACGGCGGCTACGGCCACCCCGACCACAAGAAGGTCCACGAGGTCGGCGCACGCGCTGCGGCGCTCGCGGGCACCCCGCGCCTGCTCGAGGCGACCGTGCCCCGCGACACGATCACGCGGGCCATCGACCTGGTCGCGAAGGTCTACCGGTTCCCGCCCGAGTTCGACCGGGCGAGCTTCGACCGCGCCTTCTCGGCCCGCCGGGACATCACCCACCGCATCTCGGTCCGGCGGCACATCGCGGCCAAGCGTGCGTCGATGCGCGCCCACGCGTCCCAGGCGAGCGCCGACAGCGGCGCCGACCGCACCCTCGCGGCCTTCCTGCGGATCCCGCGCCCGCTCTACGACCTCGTCTTCGGCCGGGAGTGGTTCATCGACCCGGCCCTGCCCCGAGGCGGACGGATCCGCAGGGACGTCTTCGAAGGCCTGTCGTGAGCGAGGCGGCCCAGCGCGCGAGCCGGTCGCCGACGGAGCTCGCCGTCACGCCACCGGCCTCGAGCACCCGGCCGGGGACCGGGCGCCTCGTCCAGTTCTTCATCGGCATCGGCCTCGCCGTGTTCCTGTTGTGGTACGGCCTGCCCCGCGTCGCCCACACGACCTGGACCGACGTGTGGCGGACCCTCTCCGGGCTGCAGACCGGCACGGTCGTCGGCCTCACGGTGCTCATGCTCTCGGGCCTCTGGCTCGTCACCTTCCTCTACACCGGCTCCCTCAAGGGTCTGACGCACCTGCAGGCGATGATCGTCAACGCGTGCGGCAGCTCCATCGGCAACCTCCTGCCGGGTGGCGGCGCGGCCGGGGTGGTCGTCACGTACAAGCAGCTGCGCTCGTGGGGGTTCCTGCGGCGCGACATCTCGACGATGATCATCGTGACCGGCGTCTGGAACGTCCTCGCGCGGGTCGTCCTGCCCGTCATCGGCATCGTCGCGATCATCGTCGGGATCGGACACCTCAACCCGGTCGTCGCCCAGGCAGCGGTCCTCGGCGCCCTGGTCGGTGTCTCCGTCATTGCGGCGTTCTGGGGGATGCTCGCCTCGGAGGCGTTCGCGCACCGGCTCGGCCGGCTCGTGACGCGCGCCTACCGCAGGCTGGCGGGCCGGGCGGGCTCGCGCGATCTCGAGGGCACGATCGTCGGGATGCGCCACGACATCATCGACATCGTCCGCTACGGCTGGCTCGAGATGACCTACGGCCTCGTCGGCTTCTTCGGCGTCTACTACATCCTCTTCTGGTTCTGCCTCAACTCGATGGGCGTGCAGATGCCCTTCGCCTACATGTTCGGCGCCTACACGGTCGGCCGGCTGCTCACGGCCGTCGGGATCACCCCGGGCGGTCTCGGAGTCACCGAGGCGGGCACGGCCGCGGTCCTCGTCGGCTGGGGCGCGGACCCGGCGCAAGCCACGGCGGGGGTCGTGCTCTTCTCCCTCTTCACCCACTTCTTCGAGGTCCCGCTCGGGGCCCTCGGCTGGGTTATCTGGTCGCTCAGCCCGAAGACCGAGCCCGCCGATGCCCACGATGAC
>NZ_AWSA01000008.1 GCF_000576595.1 Intrasporangium oryzae NRRL B-24470
CCCTCCGCGGCTCGGCCGGCCGCGCGACCCATCCCGCCGTCCACCGGGGCACCCGGTGCACGGACCCCTGGAGCGGGCCCAGCGGCATACGGCCCGGGAAACCCCGAGCAGCGCGGCGCGGTCCCGGGCGAACCTGCGGGGCTCGGCCCCCGCGACGGGCACGGCGAGCCGGCGCCGACGAACGAGGTGGCACCTCGCGAGGGAGACCCGAGGATCGGGCTCGCAATGCGGCGCGCCCTGCTTATCGGGCTCGCCGCCACGTGGCTGGGCGCCCTCGCCACCTGGCCTGCGTATGCCGTGATGGCGCTCGCCGCATGGTCGGCGGTTGCGCGCGCGACGGACCGCACGGTGACCCGTCTCGTCGTGCGGAGGTATGCCCACGGGCGGCGCCCGAGCGACGTGCCCTGGGCGGTCATCCTCAGCCCGCTCCACCTGCTCATCGGGGCCATCGCGACGGTCGTCAGCATGATCCTGCCGGCCCTCGTCGGGCTCGCGGGCGTCTTCGCCGCCGCCCTGCTCCTGTCCGGGTCCAGCGGCACCGAGGTCAGGCCTGGGGCGCCCATCACGGTCCTCGTCGGCGGGATCCTCGCGCTTCTCATGCTGTGGACGGGCCCCGGCGGCGCGTCGTTGCGACGCGGTTCGCGGTCGATCGTGCGTCGTGTCGTCCCCGACGGGCCCCCCTCCGAGGTCCTCGCGGTCGTGCTGACCGTCGTGGGAATCGCCTTGGCGTACATGGCAATCAGCGGCTCTTCGAGCGTCTCGTGGGCTCCGCTCAGCGGCAACCCCTTCGGCTCTTAGCGCATCCGAGGCCCCTGATGGGGACGAAGGAAGATCACGAAATGATCTCGACGGTGCTTGTCAGTCGTTGATCCCTCACGTACCGTCGATGATCGGCGGCCAGCACATCAGGCCGGGAGGGTCGACAGGACCCCTCCGGCGGCCGTTGCTCAAGGTCTGGCTTCACACGTGTGGCCATCACAACTCCACATAGCCACCCAGTATTGAAACCGGTTCCTGAGCGCGCCGAGCCTCGCCAGCCAGGAACTCCAGCCCGAGAGTCGGGCCAGGCGAGGACGGGGGACCCATATTGGTCGGCGACGACGACGTCTCGACCTGGGGTGAGGTCGCGAGAGCGACGGGGCACCTGACGCCCCAACCCGACAGCTAACTCCGCAGGCGCACGTCAGGAAGGAATCCCCTCATGCACTACCAGCCAAAGCATGCTGCCCAAAAGCGCGTCTCCATGAAGCAGCGCATGGCCGGAGTCGGCATCGCCGGCGCGGCAACGGTCATCGGCGGCATCACCACTGCAGGCTCCGCGAGCGCGGCCGGATCGGTCTGGGACCGGGTCGCCGCGTGTGAGTCCGGCGGCAACTGGCACATCAACACCGGCAACGGCTTCTACGGCGGGCTGCAGTTCACCCGCGGTACGTGGCTCGGTTACGGCGGCGGCGCCTACGCGCCGCGCGCCGACCTCGCGAGCAGTTCGCAGCAGATCGCGATCGCGCAGCGCGTCCTCGCCAGCCAGGGTCCCGGCGCCTGGCCGGTCTGCTCGGCCAAGGCCGGCCTCACCCGGTCGAACGGTGGCGCGAGCTCGTACGCGTTGTCGACGTCGCGGTCGACCACCCGCACGGCGATCACCAAGAAGTCGGTCTCGCCGAGGAAGCCCGTCAAGAAGAAGACCTACGCGGTGTCGACGACCAAGCGAGTCAACAGGTACGTGGCGCCGCAGGTGTCGACCGCCAGGGGTGCGGCGATCACGATCAAGCGGGGCGACACCCTGTCGAAGCTCGCAGCCCAGTACAAGGTCCGAGGCGGCTGGCAGCGGCTCTACGCCGCCAACCGAGGCTCCATCGCCGACCCGAACATCATCTACGTCGGCCAGGTCATCCGCCTGCCCTGACGCTCCTTCCTGACGCCGTGCGTCGATCGGCCCCGCCGGACCCTCGTGTTCGGACGGGGCCGATCCCTTTCCCGTATGCCGCTCGGCTCCGTTACGCTTTGCGCGTTCCTCTGGCGGCCTGCTCGGCCGGCCGTCTCGCCAGCCGGCGAGGGGGAGAGGGACGTGCTGGCGTGGCGCAATCGGTAGCGCACCTGTCTTGTAAACAGGTGGTTAGGGGTTCGAGTCCCCTCGCCAGCTCCCATCGGCTGGCGACGATCAGTTACCAGGTCACGGCGAGGTACGCGAACACCCTCGTCTGACAGGTTCCAGGTGCCGCACCACCGGGTGTCGTCGGTGTGGTCGACGGTCCCGTTGTCGACGGAGTCAGGCAGCCCCGGCGATTCTGCTGCTCGTACTCCCCGGGACCCGCGCGGCTGGTCGCTCCGGCGCAAGGGCCGCGGTCAGCTCGAGTGGCGGGCTGTCCGCGACGGCCTGCGCCTGATGGCGTCGGCTGGTTGCCCGGACCGTCAGCGCTACCGCCGCGGCCACGCAGAGGCCCAGCGGGACGACGACACACACGACCGCGACGAGGGCACCAGCCACCGCAGTGATCGTCCCGACGGCCGTGACCACCAGGGCCACCGCGGCGGCTGCGCGCAGCGCCACAAAGATGGCAGCCACCGCCATGACGAGCGCCGCGAGCGTGAAGAGCAGAGCGAACGCGGTCACCACCAGCATCACGGCGAGTGCGACGGCGATGAGGAGTGCGACGAAAGGTGGAAGTGACGACCCGGGCTCGGTCGCGGACTCAGCAATCGTCGGGTGCAGCCCAAGGAGCTGCACCGTCATGCCACTCGCTCCGAGCTGCGTCACCCTCTCATTCAAACCCGAATCCGCGTCTCATGGGGTGATTCCGGACACCGAAAGGCGCACGAGCCTGTTGACGGTCGCCTGTGGGACCGGTTCGGTCGCGGTCGGGGCGCCCTGCCTGCGCGTCGGGGTCCACGTCACTGCCCACGATTGTTGGGCAGTGACGTAGGGAGTCGCGAGCGGGGTGGTGGCGCTACGCCACTGCTCACGATTGTTGGGCAGTGACGTAGGGGGTCGCGAGCGGGGTGGTGGCGCTACGTCACTGCCCATGATTGTTGGGCAGTGACGTAGGCGCGTCCCAGGGCACCGTCCGGCCCCCGGTCACCGGGTTGGCCGCCGTCCGCTGCCGGGCCATGGCCGCGGGGCCTATCGCCCGAACTGATCCGTCGCGCTCACCAGGAGCCGGTCGGTGACGTCGGCACCGCCGTGGTCCTCGTCCTCGACGACGTGGAGCGTGGCCAATGGAAGCTGTTGGGCCAGTCGCCACACCACCCCGAGCGGCGAGGCGATGTCGAGCCGTCCACGGACGAACACCGCCGGAATGTCGACGATGCGGTCGAGGCGTCCACTGATCCCGTCCATGGGCAGGAAGCCATGGGCCCCGAAGAAGTGCGTCACGAGCCGGGCGAAGCCGAGCCGGAACGTGGCGTCGGCATAGCGAGGGCTCGGGTTCGGCGGGCCCTGCAGGGTCGCAAGCCGCTCCTCCCAGGCGCACCATCCACGGGCGGCGCGGTCTCTCAGCTCTTCGTCCTCGCTCATGAGCAGCCGGTTGTACGCCGCAGGCACGTTCCCACCCCGCTCCACGTCGGGCACGAGGGCGAGCAGGTCCGAGAATGCCTCCGGGTAGACCTCGCCCATGCTCCACGTGAGCCAGTCCACCTCGTGACGGGTCGTCGTGGTGACGCCCCAGAGCACAAGCTCGCTGACCCGCGAAGGATGCTCGACGGCATACGCGAGACCGAGCGTCGAACCCCACGACCCGCCGAAGACGAGCCAACGGTCGATGCCGTGGAGGACCCGAAGGGCCTCGATGTCGGCGATGAGGTGCTGCGTCGTGATGCTGGACAGGTCGGTGTCCGGGTCGCTCGCCAGTGGACGGCTGCGTCCGCAGCCCCGCTGGTCGAAGAGCGTCACGCAGTAGCGGTCCGAGTCGAAGAAGGTCCGCCACCAGGGCGTGGCCCCTGATCCAGGGCCGCCGTGGAGCACGACGGCAGGCTTCCCGGAGGGGTTGCCGACGCGTTCCCAGAAGACGGAGTGGCTGCCTGTCTCCAGCACCCCGGAGTCGAACGGCTCGGAGACGGGATAGCGCATCCGGTCAGTATGCCGTCGGGTTGCTGGACGGAGTGGGCGTCGCGGCTCGAACTCTGCGCGTCGGCCAGCAGACAGGTGGGGAGGGGAGCATCGCTCTCCTCCATTTCCAACATATAGCGCAGTGGGGGCCTTGCGGCAAGGCCCCCACCGTGGCGCAGAATCGTCGGCCTGAACTGGGAACGGCAGCGACGGGGGACAGGCATGGGAACACGTGCAGATGCAGACGGTGGCGTCGAGGGTGGGCGCCTGGACACCGCGACCACCAGCGCCTTCGACCTCCCCGAGCGCCTCGCGCCCAAGGCTGACCCGGCGCTCATCGCCGCGGACGAGGAGCACTTCGTCGCGATCGCGGAGACCATCGAGGAGACGCTCGCCGACCTGTCCTACCGGCTCGACGTCGCGCGGAAGGCGGCCGCGGGCAGGGGGCAGGCGGCGATGGACCGCGACCTGGAGGTCCATCGGCTCACCGCTCGCCTGCGGACCCTGCGTCGCTTCGGCCTCGACCTCTGTCTCGGACGCATCGTCGGCGCGGACGGCGGCGAGCCCGTCTACATCGGACGACTCGGCCTCACCGACGCCACCGGTCGCCGACTCCTGCTCGACTGGCGCTCGCCCGCGGCCGAGCCGTTCTTCGGTGCGACCCACGCCAACCCGATGGGACTGTCGAGCCGGCGGCGCTACCGCTGGACCCGAGGCCGGGTCACCGACTACTGGGACGAGGTGTTCTCGCCGGACGGGGTCGACCACCATGCTGCGCTGGACGACCAGTCGGCGTTCATCGCGAGCCTCGGCAGCAACCGGTCGGATCGGATGCGGGATGTCCTCGGCACCATCCAGGCCGACCAGGACGCCATCATCCGTGCCGGATCGCGCGGAGCGCTCGTCGTCGACGGGGGCCCAGGCACCGGCAAGACGGTCGTCGCGCTGCACCGCACGGCATACCTGCTCTACTCCGACCCGCGCCTCGGGCACCGTCGGGGCGGCGTGCTGTTCGTCGGTCCGCACCAGCCCTACCTGGCCTACGTCTCCGACGTCCTGCCCAGCCTCGGCGAGGAGGGCGTGCAGACGTGCACGCTGCGCGACCTCGTCCCCGAAGGAGCCGCGGCGGTGACCGAGGCCGACCCCGAGGTGGCCCGGCTCAAGGCGTCGGTGGACCTCGTCCGGGCGATCGAGCCGGCTGTCGCGCTGTACGAGGAGCCACCCCGCGAGGGGATGTCGGTCACCACCCCGTGGGACGAGGTCTGGCTGAGCAGCGACGACTGGGCGGACGCGTTCGCGGCCGGCGCCAACATGCCACACAACGAGGCGCGCGAGGACATCTGGGAGGCCCTCCTCGGCATCCTCGTCGAGCGGCACGGTCTCGAGGGGAGGTTCGACGACGACGGCATGGACGTCGAGCAGGAGGCGACGCCCGAGCAGGTCCTCCGGGCCCTCCAGCGCAACCGCGAGCTGCGGGCGGCCTTCGACCGGGCCTGGCCGGTCCTCGAGGCGACCGACCTCGTCGGCGACCTGTGGTCCGTCCCCGCCTACCTGCGCCGGTGCGCCCCCGGGCTCGCCGTCGAGGACGTCCGCCGCCTCCAGCGCCCGGACCCGAGCGCCTGGACCGTGTCCGACCTGCCTCTCCTCGACGCGGCGCGGCTCCGGCTCGGCGACCCCGAGGCGTCCCGGCGCAGGCGCGAGCGGGACGCGGTCCTCGCTGCCGAGCGCGAGGAGATGGAGGCGGTGGTCGCCCACCTGGTCGAGACCGACGACTCCGAGATGCACGTCATGTCGATGCTCCGCGGCCAGGACCTGCGAGGCGCGCTCGTGAGCGAGGACCCCGGCGCGGGCCGCGACCCGGACTCGCTGGCGGGGCCGTTCGCCCACGTGGTCGTGGACGAGGCCCAGGAGCTCACCGATGCCGAGTGGCACATGGTGCTGAGCCGCTGCCCCTCCCGCAGCCTCACCATTGTCGGCGACCGCGCCCAGGCCCGGCACGGGTTCACCGAGTCGTGGAAGGAACGCCTCGAGCGGGTCGGTCTCGACCGCCTCGAGCTGGCCTCCCTGAGCATCAACTACCGGACGCCGGAGGAGGTCATGGCGGAGGCCGAGCCGGTCATCCGGGCCGCCCTGCCGGAGGCCAACGTCCCGACCTCCATCCGCGAGAGCGGCCTGCCCGTCGTGCACGGGTCGACGGCCGACCGCGCCTCGATCCTCGACACGTGGCTCGCTGCACACGCAGACGGGATCGCTTGTGTCATCGGGGATCCCACGTTCACTGGGACCTCCCGTGTCCGCTCGCTGACCCCTGAGCTGGCGAAGGGACTCGAGTTCGACCTCGTCGTCCTCGTCGACCCAGAGGGCCTCGGCACGGGCATCGAAGGCGCGGTCGACCGCTATGTCGCGATGACCAGGGCGACCCAGCAGCTCGTCATCCTGACGATCTCCTGAGGCTCCCGCTCCGGCCGGCTCCGGCCGGCTCCGGATCAGGAGCAGGTCACGTTCATCTTCTCGACGGTCACGATCGGGTTGATCGGGTCGATCGCGTTGTAGCCGACGTGGAAGACCTGGTGGCCGGTCTCGTAGTGGGTCACCCCGTCACCGTCGACGGCCGAGAGCTTGAATGTGGCGGTGAACGTGTCGTTGCTGTTCTTCTCGTTGACGTTGAAGTTGCCCCACACGGTGACGCGCCCGCTGAACGTCAGGCCCGACGACGGCTGGAGGAACGATCCGGTCCCCTCCGTGGTGAACGTCCCCCAGACCTCGTCGCCCGCCGGGAAGTACGTCTCGTGGAACACCGAGTTGCCGGTGATCGTCGGCGTGATCAGCTCGTTGGTGCAGAAGTCCGTGTCCCCCTGCTCGGTCCACGTGCCGTGCTGGTGCTCCGTCATCGTGACCGTGTGGTCGCCCCCTGCCGCAAGCGCCGGAACCGCCTGCAGCGCAAGCAGACCCGAGCCAGCCATGACCATTCCGATCGCAGTCCGAACCTTCATGTGCATTCCCTCCCTGTTTGACAGTGCCTCCCCAGGCACTGGAGTGGCGAACGGCCACCTCTGCACGAGAGGCGCGTTCGCCCGGACCTGATACGAGGTCCGTGGTTCTCTGCGAGAACTCCAAGACTTCTCTCAGGATCTGTCGGCCGTTCGCCACACCCGCTCACGCCTCCGCGCCATGATGGGACTGTTGTGCAGGTCTCAGGAGCTCATCACGCCCTCGGAGGTACCCGTGCAAGACAGAACTCGCAGCATCTCCGTCATCGCCTGGATCGTCATCGTCGTCGGTGCGGTCATGCTCGTCGCCGGCGGCATCACGTGGTTCACCGTCCAGAAGCAGCTCGCGGACGAGAAGATCACGGTGTCCAAGGACGCCGACATGTTCGCCGGCCAGCCCGTCAACGGGCCGCTCACGGCATACGCCGAAGCCAACGTCATCGAGAAGCACGCCCTCGAGGCGAGCGGAGGCAAGACGTATGCCGAGATGGCGCAGGACGACCCCAAGCGCCAGACCGTCATGACCGCCTCGTTCCTCCGCGCGTCGCTCTTCACGTCGGTCGTGGCCTTCGGTGTCGCGCTCATGGCGGCCGGCCTGGGCCTCGTCCTCATCCTGATCGGGGTGGCCCTGCTCGCCGTGCGCCGGGCCCTGAGGTCGGAGGTGCGGCCAGCGGGACCCTGAGTCGTCAGTCCCGGAGGCGTTCGAGGAGGGCGACCGCGTCGTGCGGCGCCCGGCCCTTCGCGTCGTTGTCGAAGTAGACGTGGACGTCGTGTCCCTCCGACGCCCACTGCCGGCACTGGTCCGCCCACCGGTCGAGCGACCGCGGCGTGTAGCCGCTCGCGTAGAGCTCGGTCTCGCCGTGGAGGCGGACGTACCGAAAGTCGCTCGTCGCGTCGTGCAGCTGCGGCCATCGCCCTGCACTGTCGGCGATGACCGTGCAGACGTCGTATGCCGCGAGCAGCGCTCGGGCGTCGGCCGTGTCGTAGCTGGGGTGGCGGGGTTCAAGGGCGTGCCGCACCGGCACGTCCACCTCGCACGTCGTGAGGGCCCGGTCCTCGGGCACCTTGTCGTCATGCCGGGCGGCGAGGGCAGCAGCCTCGCCGGTCGTGCGCGGGAGCAGGGCCAGGAACGACTCCACCCGCTCCCGGTCGAAGACGAGGCGCTCGGGCAGCTGCCACAGGATCGGCCCGAGCTGCGGCCCGAGGCCGAGAACGCCCGAGGCGAAGAAGTTCGCCACGGCTGACTCCACCCCGACGAGCTGGCGCATGTGGGTGATGAACCGGCCGCCCTTGACCGCGAACACGAGGGAGGGCGGCACGGCTGCCCGCCACGTGGCATACGACGTGGGCCGCTGGAGGGAGTAGAACGACCCGTTTATCTCGATCGCGGTCATCCGCTCCGCGGCATACGTCAGCTCGAGACGTTGCGGCAGGCCGCGCGGGTAGAAGTCGCCCCGCCACGACGGGTAGCGCCACCCGGACACGCCGACGAAGTAGGGGCCCACCCGGTCGACCGTAGCGCGAGGCGGGCGGTGCGGCTTCGCCCGAACCGCGCCCGAACGCCGCGATCTCGGAGGACACTGCTGATGGGGTGCACCCCCGCACCCCCAACGGGCAAGGGGAGGGGGACTCGGGTGCGTGAGCTCGGCGCAGGACCCGGCGATGTCGCGCCCAGCGTGGGCACGCTGGAGGGTCGGCTGGCCCGGGCCCAGGAGCAGTTCAGGGCGACGAGCGACATCCTCGCGGTGCTCGCCAGTGACTCGTCGGCGCAGGAGCAGGTCTTCGACGCGGTGGTCGAGAACGCGCGCCGGTTGCTGAACGCCCAGGTCGCGCAGATCTACCTCGTGGAGGGCGACAGCTACCACCTCGCGCGGTCGGTCGGGATGAGCCGGGAGTTCCGCGACTTCATCGCGAGACACCCCATCCGACGCGATCGCGCGACGCTGGTCGGTCGGGTGACGCTCGACCGGGTCACCCAGCACATCCCTGACGTCCTTGCCGACCCCGAGTACGGCCGGACCGACTTCCAACGCCTCGGCGGGTACCGCTCGATGATGGGCGCCCCCATGCTCGTCGGTGAGCGGGTCGTGGGCGCGCTCTCGGTCTGGCGCACCGAGGTGGACCCGTTCGACGAGGACGAGGAGGCGCTGCTCAGCACCTTCGCGGAACAGGCTGCCCTCGCCGTGCGGCACGTGCAGCTCTTCACCGCTCTCGAGAGCCGGTCCGCCGAGCTGGGGCGCAAGGTCGACCAGCTCGAGGCCCTGGCCGACGTCGGCGAGGCGATCAGCTCCTCCCTCGACCCGGACGAGGTCCTGACGATGATCGTCAGCCGCGCTGTCCAGCTCTCCGGGACCGACGGCGGCTCGCTCATGGAGTACGACGACGCCTCGCGCACGTTCAACGTCCGCACCGCCTACGGCACGAGCCCCGACGTCATCGCCGCCCTGCGGGAGGCCGAGATCCACATCGACGAGACGTGGGTGGGGCGCGCCGCCCGCGACCGGGCGGTCCACCAGATCACCGACCTCGCCGGCGTTCCCCTCGACCCCCACCTGCGGATCCTCTTCGAGTCGGGCTGGCGATCCCTCATCGCCATCCCGCTGGTCCGCCCCGACCGCGTCGTCGGGGCCCTGGTCGTGCGCCGCAAGAGCCCCGGCTCCTTCAGCGCCGACACGTGCGAGATGCTCACGGCGTTCGCCAGCCAGTCGGCCGTCGCCCTGACCAACGCGCGGCTGTACCAGCAGCTCGAGAGGCAGAGCATCGAGCTCGCGCAGGCGAGCCGGCACAAGTCGGAGTTCCTGGCGAGCATGTCGCACGAGCTGCGCACGCCGCTCAACGCTGTGATCGGCTTCTCCGAGGTCCTGCTCGAGCGGATGTTCGGGGAGCTCAACGAGAGGCAGGAGGACTACCTCCAGGACATCCATGCGGCCGGTCGGCACCTGCTCGCCCTCCTCGGCGACATCCTCGACCTGTCCAAGATCGAGGCGGGTCGGATGGAGCTCGATGTCACGAGCTTCCCGATCGCCGACGTCCTCGACCAGACGATCGCGCTCGTTCGCGAGCGTGCCACGCTCCACGGCATACGACTCACGCTCGACGCGGACGAGTCGCTGGGTCTGGTCGACGCCGACGAGCTGCGCCTCAAGCAGGTGCTCCTCAACCTGCTGAGCAACGCCGTCAAGTTCACCCCCGACGGTGGCAGGGTCGAGGTCCACGCCACTCGCGAGGACGACTCGCTCGTCATCACCGTCAGCGACACGGGCGTCGGCATCGAGGCCGACGACCAGGTCCGCATCTTCGACTCGTTCCAGCAGGGCGGTCGGTCGGCCTCGACCGCCGAGGGCACGGGCCTCGGGCTGACCCTGACCAAACGGATCGTCGAGCTGCACGGAGGACGGATGTGGCTCGTGAGCACGCCGGGAGAGGGCAGCACGTTCGGGTTGTCCATCCCCCAGCCTCAACGTCGCGCCCCCGCGCACGATGAGCTGTGGATGACCGAGGACGCAGTGCCGACCGGGCCGCTCGTCGTCGTCATCGAGGACGACCCGAGGTCGGCCGAGCTCGTCAGCCTGCATCTCGAGGCGGCCGGGCTCACCGTGGTCGTGTCCCGCAGCGGAGAGGACGGGCTCGACGCGGTGCGGATGCTCGAGCCGGCCGCCGTCATCCTCGACATCCACCTCCCCGGGATGAGCGGCTGGGATGTGCTCGCGACCCTCAAGGGCGAGGCGGCAACGGCAGGCCTCCCCGTCGTGGTCGTCAGCGTGGAGCCGGAGCGCGGGCGCGGGTTCGCCCTCGGCGCAGCGGAGTACCTCGTCAAGCCGGTGAGGGGCGAGCACCTGCTGGCGGCGGTCGAGCGGGCTCTTCCGGCGCCCGTCGCGGCCGACCGCGATGCGGACGTCGCGGACCTCAGCGCGGTCATCGTCGACGACGACCCCCTGGCGCTCAAGCTCGTGCGCAGCACCCTCGAGCCCCTCGGCTGGACGGTGCACACGTGCTCGGGGGGTCAGGACGCCGCCGAGCTCGTGCGCGCCGTCGCGCCGTCGGTCGTCATCATGGACCTGCTCATGCCAGAGGTCGACGGCTTCGCCGTCATCGAGCAGCTGCGTCCGGACCTCAGGGCGTCGGGGCCGCCCATCGTCGTGCTCACCGCCAAGCCGCTCACACCGCGCGACCGGGAACGCCTCGAGGGCCGGATCGCCTTCGTCGCCCAGAAGGCCGGGCTCGACCTCGCCGACCTCGCCAAGCGCCTGGCGGCGGTGGCCACCGGAGGGTCTGGTCCGGGCGAGCAGGGCGGCGGCCGGGAGGGTGCCGGCGATGACTGAGTCCTCCGCGAAGGCACGCCCGCCCGAGGCGCGCCAGCCTGTTGTCCTCCTCGTCGAGGACAACCCGCGCAACCTCAAGCTGGCCCACGACGTCCTCGAGCACGCCGGCTTCTCCGTCCACGTGGCCGTCACGGGTGAGGAGGCTGTCGCGCTCGCTGCGAGCGTGCGTCCCGATCTCGTGCTCATGGACATCCAGCTCCCGGGGATCGATGGCTACGAGGCCCTCGCGCAGATCCGGCAGGACAGCCGGAGCGCTGACGTCCCGGTCGTCGCCCTCACGGCCTTCGCGATGCGCCGCGACCGCGAGAAGGCGATCGACGCCGGGTTCGACGGCTACCTCGAGAAGCCGATCAGCGTTCGCGACTTCCCTGCCCAGGTTCGGCAGTACCTGAGGAGCGCAGCGCCGGGAACGGGGAGCGGCTCATGACGCCGCCCCTCGCCTCGATCGGCGATGAGGTCTCGGTCCTCGTCGTCGACGACCTCGAGCAGAACCGCAAGCTCATGCACGCGGTCCTCGAGCCCCGCGGTTTCACCGTGCTGTTGGCCGAGTCGGGCGAGGAGGCGCTCGCCGTCCTCGATAGGACGGCGGTGGATGTCGTCCTGCTCGACGTCCTCATGCCGGGCATGGACGGCTACGAGACGTGTGAGCGGATCAAGACAGGGACCGGGACCTCGCTGCTACCGGTGATCATGGTGACCGCGAGCGGAACCCAGCAGCGTCTGCGCGCGCTCGAGGTCGGGGCCGACGACTTCATCACCAAGCCCTTCGACCAGGCCGAGCTGCTCGCTCGCGTCCGCTCGCTCGCACGGGTCAAGCGCCTCCACGACACCGTCATCGACCAGGCGAACGCCCTGGAGCAGTGGAACCGCGAGCTCGAGGAGCGGGTCTCCGCACAGGTCCGGTCCCTCGAGCGGCTCGGCCGCCTCCAGCGCTTCCTGTCGCCCCAGATCGCTCGCCTCATCGTCGAGAGTGGCGACGACTCGTTCCTCGAGTCCCACCGACGTGACATCACCGTCGTGTTCGCCGACCTGCGGGGCTTCACGGCATTCGCCGAGACCTCGGAGCCGGAGGCCACGATGGCGGTGCTGCGCGACTACCACGCCGCGCTGGGCGAGCTCGTCTTCGCCTACGAGGGAACGCTCGAGCACTTCGCCGGCGACGGGCTCATGGTCTTCTTCAACGACCCCCCGCCCTGTGCCGACGCCCCGGAGCGGGCGGTCCGCATGGCGCTGGCGATGCGCCGCCGGGTGGCCGAGCTGGCTGAGGGCTGGCGCCGTGACGGGTACTCGCTCGGTTTCGGGGTGGGGATCGCCCAGGGCTTCGCGACCCTCGGCCGCGTCGGCTTCGAGGGCCGCTGGGACTACGCCGCGATCGGCACGGTGACCAACGTCGCTGCACGGCTCTGCTCCCAGGCGAGGGCAGACCAGGTCCTCATCAGCCCGCGCGTGCGGGCCGCGGTCAGCGAGGTCTTCGAGACGCGCGCGCTCGGGGCCATCGAGCTGCACGGGCTCGCCCGTCCGGTCGACGTCTTCGAAGTGCTCGGCGCAACAGGAAGGGAGGCGTCCTCATGAGCATGCGGACATCGCCAGCACGGCCGACAGCAGGGGCTGCAGCAGGGGCTCCAGCAGGGGCTGCAGGGGCGCCGACGGCAGGACCGCTGCTGGACGACCTGGACGAGGCAGGACGCTACGCAGCCTTCGACGTGCTGCAGGCCCGCCTGCCCGACGTCTGGCGGCTGGTGGGGACCGGCGCCCCGAGCGAGTCGGTGGTGGTCGTGCCCTCGATGACCGTCAACCGGGTCGCGGGGACGGCGGGAGCGGTCAACCAGGCCCTCGAGGAGCGGCTCCTCTTCCTGCTGCTCCTGCTCCGGCAGCCGCACCTGCGCATGATCTACGTCTCCTCGATGCCCGTCGACCCGCAGATCATCGAGTACTACCTGTCGCTCCTGCCCGGGGTCATCCCGAGCCATGCGCGGGCGAGGCTCACACTCTTCTCCGTCGGTGACGGGTCGGGGACGCCGCTCACCGACAAGCTGCTCGCGCGCCCCCGGATGCTCGCGGAGCTCGCGTCGCTCGTGCCTGACCGCGCGAGCAGCCATCTCATCCCCTACACGAGCACGACGCGGGAACGTGACCTCGCCCTGCAGCTGGGGATCCCCATGTATGCCGCTGACCCCCGCCACTTCCCCTACGGCACCAAGTCGGGGTGCCGCAGACTCTTCGCCGAGTCCGGGGTGGCGCATCCCGAGGGCGCCGAGGACCTCCACTCCGTCGAGGACGTCGTCGTGGCCCTCGTCGGGCTGCGCTCGTCGAGGCCAAGGTCAGACTGGGCGATGGTCAAGCTCGACGAGGGCACGTCGGGCTCCGGCAACGCGCTGGTGGACCTGCGGGGCATCGAGCCGACCGCGCCCGATGCCTACGCTCAGGTCGAGTCGCGCGTCCGGGCGATGCAGCTCGAGGACGAGACCATCGGCCTCGACGACTACCTCGCCAAGCTCGCGGAGCGCGGGGGCATCGTCGAGGAGCGCATCGTCGGCGATGAGCTGAGGAGCCCGAGCGTCCAGCTGCGGGTGACCCCCCTGGGAGACCTGGAGCTCCTGTCGACCCACGACCAGGTCCTCGGCGGCCCGACCGGTCAGGCCTACCTGGGTGCGCGTTTCCCGGCCGACCCGGCATACGCCATGACCATCACCGAGGCGGCCCGTCGCGTGGGGGAGCGGCTGGCCGCTGCCGGGGTGATCGGCCGCTTCGCCCTCGACTTCGTCGTGGTGCGCCACGGCGACACCTGGGAGGCCCACGCCATCGAGGTCAACCTGCGCAAGGGTGGCACGACCCATCCGTTCCTCACGCTGCAGTTCCTGACGGACGGCGCGTACGAGCCAGCCTCTGCGCACTTCCTCACTCCCTCGGGCGAGGAGCGACACCTCGTCGCGACCGACCACCTCCAGGACGAGGCGCTCAAGGGGCTGCGAGTGGCCGACCTCTTCGATCTCGTCGCCCGGGCCGGTCTCCAGTTCGACCCGGCGCGTCAGGTCGGCATCGTGTTCCACATGATCAGCAGCATCACCGAGTGCGGCCGGGTCGGGATGACCGCCATCGGAGCAACGCCAGACTCCGCCCAGGATGTGTTCGACCGGGCGGAGTCGGCGCTCCTGGCCGAGGCGCGGGCCTCGCTCGCGCCCCGGGAGCTCCCCCTGTGAGCCGTGGGGCGGGGCATCACGGCGCGATGGACGCCGAGTGGATGAGCGCCCCGACCAGGGCCTGGTGCCACGTGAGCGGCACGGTGTGGGCCCGCATCGATGCGCCTCCACACCCGCATTCCCACGTCCACCCACCCGCCGGCTCGCGCAGCACCGTCGGGTGGTGGTGGGCGCGGTCGACCCGGTGCTCGGGTCGTCGAGCGTCATGTCGATCGACCGTCTCCATCTCGATCACCTCTCCGGACTCCGTCACCTCGAGTTCGAGGTGTCTCCTCGACCATCCCGCCGCGGAGCTTCACCGTCTGTGCGCGCCGCGACACACCGGACGTGCTCGCCGGCACGCAGCCCGGCATTCGGGAGGCTCACGGTGACGGTCGACTTCGGCCTGCTCGGGCGTCTCGATCCCGAGGACCGACGGCGAGTGGTCGGTCGGATGCACCGCGGGCTCTATGCCGCGGGAGAGGTCGTCTTCCACGAGGGTGACCCGGCCGACACGGTCCACTTCGTCGTCGAGGGACGGGTCGTCGCCCGCCGGTCGTCCGAGTCGGGTGACCGCCTGGCCTACGCCGTCATCGGGCCGGGTGAGACGTTCGGCGAGCTGGCCATGCTCGCCCCGGACCGCCGCCGCACGACGACGATCCAGGCCTTCGAGCCCACGGTCACCATGGCGTTGTCGTACGGGGACTTCGCGCGGCTCCGCTCGGACCATCCGTCGGTGGAGCGTCTCCTCGAGTCGCTGCTCGCGGAGCGCGTGGCTCGGTTGACCGACGGCCTCATGGAGGCGCTCCACGTCCCGGCCGACCGGCGGGTCGCTCGGCGGCTTGTCGAGCTCTGCCGGTTGTACGCCCCCGGACCGGAGGTGATGACCGCCGTCGTACCCCTGACCCAGACGGACGTGTCCGAGCTCTCCGGTGTGACCCGCCCGACCGCCAACCGCGTGCTGCGCGGGCTGGCGGCCATCGGCGTCCTGGAGCTGTCGCGGGGGTCGATCACGGTGATCGACCCGGCGGCCCTGAGGCGGCACGCGGGTCTCCCGTCCGAGAGAGACTCTGTGGCGACCCGGTCACCCAACGGCGGTCGAGCCTCACGGCCGGTCGCTGAGCCACGGTCCTGACGTGAGGCTCCTGCCCAGCCCCGCGCCCCCATTCCCCGCGCCGGGCGGTGGGTCAGTCGTCCGTGACTCGACCGCGGCCGGCCTTGACCTGGCCGCGGCGTTTCTTCGCCTCGATACGCCTGCTCTGGGACCCCCGGGTCGGCTTCGTCGCGCGACGCGCCGGCGGTGGCGGCGCGAGCCCCTCCCGGAGCAGCGCCGCGAGGCGTTCGCGCGCCGCGGCGCGGTTGCGCAGCTGGGCCCGGTGCTCGGAGGCGACGATCGAGATCCGTCCGGCGATGAGTCGCCCGGCCCACGCCTCCGCGAGCCGGTCCCGCTGGGCCTCGCTCAGGGCTGACGAGCTGGCCGGCTCGAAGAGCAGCTCGACCCGGCTGTCGGTCGTGTTGACGCCCTGACCGCCCGGTCCGGACGACCGGCTGAACCGCTCCACCAGCTCGGCAGCGGGGATGACCAGTCCGCGACGCAGCCCGGGCCCGGGCGCGACGACGAGGTCTCGACCCGGCTCGCCCATGTCCCCAGTCTGGACCGGCGACGGCGCCCCCGTCGCGCGGATTGCGGCCGGGGGACGTCCGGGGTCGGGACCTGTCAGCCGGTGCGACGCCGGTTGTCCGGCTCGTCCTCGGACGGCTGCCCCTCCGGACGGGCGCCGGGGGGTGTCGTGCCGGTGGCGATGAACTCGTCGAGCACGGCCGAGAAACGCTCCGGCTGCTCGAGGTGCGGAAAGTGTCCCGCCCCCTCGAACAGGACGACGCGGGCGTCGGGGAACACCTCGTGCGCCCGGTTCGCGTGCCCGACCGGGATCATCCGGTCGCGGGTCCCCCAGACGACGAGAGTCGGGATCGGGGCGCCCGAAGGCAGGTGCCCGCGGGCACTGACGGTCTGGCCCCCCGGGTCGATGACGGCGCGCGTCGTGGCGAGGAAGGCCCGGCGGCTCTCCGCGTCGGAGAGCGATGTGAAACCCTGCCACGCCGCCGAGGCATCGGCACCCGCGCGCCAGCCGAACCAGGAGGCGACGTGGCCGATCCCCTCGACGCGCTCGCGGACCCAGCTCGAGGCGATGACAGGGAGCACCAGCTCGGCCCCGGGCAGGGTCGCAGAGCGCAGCAGCGGGCTGACCGTCCGGCCGAGGCCCCCGGTCGCGACGAGGACGAGCCGCTCCACCCGCTGCGGGAACAGGTAGCAGAACTGCATCGCGATGCCGCCGCCGAGCGAGTGGCCGACGAGCGTCACGCGGTCGATGCCGAGCAGGTCGATGAGGTCGCGCAGCACCGCGGCGTGGGCACCGAGCGAGTAGTCGCCCACGGGCTTGGCCGAGGCGCCGTGGCCGAAGAGGTCAGGGATGACGACCCGGTGCCGGTCGTCGAGCTTGTCGACGAGATGCGTCCAGTTCTCGTGCGAGCCGAGCAGCCCGTGGATGAAGAGGATCGCCGGGCCCGTCCCACTGTCGACGTAGGAGAGGTCGTGCCCGTGCAGGGCCGTCAGCCGGACGGTCGGGGGCGTCCGGCCTCCGGGACCCGGCGCCGGTGACGACGTCATGCCGATCGACCTCCTGAGGCTCGCTCTCCCTTCCCAGCCTGCCCCTTCCGGCGACGCGTTCGCCACTGCCGGTGCCCGACGTCACAGGGGGTGCCGCCCGCACGGGTCGGTTCGGGCGGCATCCAGCTCAGCCGTTCGTGAGCACCCAGGACACGCTCGGCAGGTCGGAGGGCGCGCCCTGGTCGCGCGGTGACCCGACGACGGTGCACGTCCCGTCGAGGGTGCAGCGCACGAGCGCGTTCTGCCGAGACTCGGTCTCCTCGAAGGAGAAGGTCACGGCGGTCTCGGCCTCGTTCATCGTCGCCGACCACGCACCCGTGCCCTCCGGTGTCGTCCCGAGGACCACCCGCGCGTCGTCGGCCCTCGCGATCGCCAGACCGGCCGGCCCGGCACCGTCGAGGGTGTACGTCCCGAGGATGAAGGTGCCCTTGGGCGAGAACGACAGCGGGGCGAAGCCGCCGCACGCAGTCCACACGGTCGTCGGCGCGGCCGGTCCGAGGTCGAGCAGCGCGTAGCACACGTCGGGCCCAGCGAGACCCGACTGCGTCAGCACGAGCGCGCGACGCCCGCTCGCGTCGACATCCCGGACCGTCCCGTCGAGGCGACGAACGGCGCCGGTCGCGCTGTCCCACTCGACGGTGCCGGACCCGTCCTGCGGGAGGGCGTAGACCCTGCCGCCGGCGACGACCCGTGGAGTACCCACCCCGGCGCGGCGGGCCAGCTCGGCGCCGCTCGCGTCCATGACGTGCACGACGGCGTCTCCGCTGGTCCAGGCGATCCGGGCACCGTCGCGGCTCGCGACGGCGACGCTGCCGGCGGGCAGCGTGGTGAGGACCATCCCGGAGCCATCGACGACGTACGGCCGCGTGTCGGGGCCCCACTGCCCCTGGACGAGGACGCCTCCGCCGGCGAGACGCGACACGACGGCATACCCGCTGGCGATGGGCAGGCGGACGCTGCGGTCACCGTCGTGGAGGACGCCGTCGACGGCATACGCGACCTCGGGGACCCCGGTCGCGGGCCCGAGCTTCGGGACGGCGTTGACTAGGGGCCGGTTGGCGGACCGGTAGGTGGGTGGGGGGCCGGCCCGGGTGGGTTCCGGCGACGCGGTCGAGGCCTGGCTCGTCGGTCCGGCCGGCATGGGCGTCGGACCCCCGCCACCTGCCGACCACAGCACGGGGATGGCCACGGCGACGACGGCCGCCGCGGCTGCCGCCCCCGCGACGATCCGCTGGCGGCCCCGCCGCCGGTCGAGGGCGATGGCCCGGCCGGCGAAGTCACCCGTGACGTGGACGTGGTCCGCCTCCTCGCGCAGGGCGGCCCGCAGCTCGAGGTCGTTCATGCTCACGGCATGACCTCCTTCATCGTGGTCCGGAGTGCTTTGAGGGCACGGCTCGTGTGGCTCTTGACGGTGCCGACGGAGCAGCCGAGGACGGCGGCCGTCTGGGCCTCGGTCAGGTCCTCGTAGTAGCGCAGGACGATCGCCGCCCGCTGCTGCCGGGGGAGCGAGCGCACGAGGGTCCGCAGGTCGTTGTCGGGGTGCTCGTCGGCGGGCGCCGGGGGGTCGGCATACGTGATGAGGTCGCTCCCCGTGACCTCCTGGTGGCGCCAGGTCCGGCGCCACCAGGAGCGGTGCTCGTTGACGATGACCTGGCGGACGTACGCGTCGGGCGAGTCGTGGATGCTGTCCCACTTCCGGTACACCTTGGCGAGCGCCGACTGGACGAGGTCCTCCGCCGAGTGCGTGTCGCCCGTGAGCAGGTAGGCGAATCGGGCGAGGTGGCGCTGCCGCGCCTGCACGTATGCCGTGAAGTCGGCTTCGCGTTCGGGGTTTCCCACGGTCGTTCCCTCGTCGGTGTGCCAGGACGTCACCCATACGCTTCCAGCGGCACGGATGGTTGTCAGCGACTTCTCAGGGAACGGTCAGTGAGGGGGGCGCGGGCAGCACCCTCGCAAGGCACCTCGGATGGCAGACTCCGGGCATGACCCGCGACACGTCCACGGTCCCGACCTCGTGATCTACCACCTGGCGGAGGCGACCGAATGGGAGGCCGCTCTGCGGGAGGGGTCCTACACCCGGTCCACGCTCGGTCGCTCGCTCGAGCAGGAGGGCTTCGTCCACGCCTCCTCGGCCGAGCAGTGGCCGGTGGTGCGCCGACGGTTCTACGCCGGGGTCGAGGGGCCGCTCGTCCTCCTCGAGATCGACGAGTCGCTGGTCGGCGCTCCGGTCGTCCACGAGGTCGGGGACCCCGCGACCGGGGAGACCTTCCCGCACGTCTACGGCCCGATCCCGGTCTCCGCGGTGGTGGCCACGAGTCGGCTCGAGCCGCCGCACGGCTGAGCCGCCGCACGGCTGAGCCGCCGACGGCTGAGCCTCCGCCGGGGGCGAGGATCGGCCCCGCGCGGGGCGGCTCGGATCGGGTACCGGACCGTGTGTCGGACAGGGGTCCGATGCGTTGAGGGTTCAAGGAACAGATTCGGCCTCCCGTCTGTTGCCCGAAAGGCGACCAAGGCAGGCGAATCCTGCCCAGGCCCCACAGATCGGAGACATCGTGACCACGACCACAATCGCTGAGACCGCCGAGAGCACCGAGCAGACCCGCGACCGGGCGGACTTCTGGTTCGACCCCATGTGCCCCTTCTGCTGGATCACCTCCCGGTGGATCCTCGAGGTTGAGAAGGTCCGCCCCATCGACGTGTCGTTCCACGTCATGAGCCTCGCCGTCCTCAACGAGGACCAGGACGTCCCCGACACCTACCGCGAGATGCTCGACCGCGCCTGGGGCCCGGTCCGCGTCGCGATCGCCGCGGCCGAGCAGCACGGCGACGAGATCCTCGGGGACCTCTACGCGGCGATGGGGCGACGCATCCACAACGAGGGCAACAAGGACCTGGCGGCCGTCGTGTCCGAGTCGCTCGCCGAGGTCGGGCTCCCGGCCGAGCTGGCCGACGCCGCTGACTCGACCGACTACGACGAGGCCCTCCGCGCGAGCCACCACGCGGGCATGGACAAGGTCGGCAAGGGCGTCGGCACGCCGACGATCCACGTCAACGGCGTCGCCTTCTTCGGCCCGGTCATCACCCGCATCCCGCGCGGCGAGGAGGCCGGCCGGCTCTGGGACGCCACGGTGACCCTGGCGAGCTTCCCGTACTTCTTCGAGATCAAGCGTGAGCGGACCGACTCGCTCCACTTCGACTGACGGGTCCGCCTTCCAGCCGGAGCGCGGACCCAGGTCGGCACGCCACGCCGGCCCAGCGGCATACCGCTGAAGTCTCTGTCTCGACAGGCCACGACATCTCCGCCCGGGCGGAGATGTCGTGGCCTGGCCGCGCGCTGCGAGCTGCGGACCTTCGCCCCGGCGGAGCTGTGTTGGTGCCGGGGGCGGGTTGGGGCGCATCACCTTCGCCCGGGCGGAGCTGTCGTGGTGGTGCCGCCGGGGCGGCTTCAGCCACCGAGGGCGTATGCCGCTGAACCCGCGCCTCGCGGTCAGCGCGGCGGCATCCGCAGGGCACCGTCGAGGCGGATCACCTCGCCGTTGAGCATCGGGTTGTCGATGATGTGGCGCACGAGGCTCGCGTACTCGACCGGGTTGCCGAGGCGCGACGGGTGCGGGACCTGCTTCTCGAGGACCTCCTTGACCTCCCCGGGCAGGCCAGCGAGCATCGGCGTCTCGAACGTGCCGGGCGCGATCGTCATGACGCGGATCGCCTTGTCGGCGAGGTCGCGCGCGGCCGAGAGCGTGAGCCCGACGACGCCGCCCTTGCTGGCCGCGTAGGCCGCCTGGCCGATCTGGCCGTCGTAGGCGGCGATGCTCGCGGTGTTGACGATGACGCCGCGGTCTCCGTCGACGGGCTCGTTGCCGAGCATCGCGGCCGCGGCGAGGCGCATGACGTTGAACGTGCCGACCAGGTTGATGTCGACGACCGTCCGGAAGGTCTCGAGAGCGAGCGGGCCGCCGCGGCCGATGACCCGGCCTGGCGTCGCGACACCGGCGCAGCTCACCGCGACCCGGAGCTCGCCGAGACCGGTCGCGCGGTCGATCGCGGCCTGGACCTGGTCCTCGTCGCGGACGTCGGCAGCGACGAACACGGCCCGGTCGCCGCCGAGCTCGTCGACGAGCCCGGGTGCCGGCGACCCCTCGAGGTCGATGATGACGACCCTGGCGCCGTCGGCGACGAGCCGGCGGGCGGTGGCTCCGCCCAGGCCGGAGCCACCTCCGGTGACGACGGCGACGGTGGACGGGGTCAGCTGCATGGCGGGCCTTTCTTGGGGGTCAGGGAGGGGTGGCCTTCTCGAGGCCGCGGAGGAGCAGGCGACGTCAGCCGGCGAGGACCTGGCGGGAGATGACGAGCCGCTGGATCTGGTTGGTGCCCTCGAAGATCTGGGTCACCTTCGCCTCGCGCATGTAGCGCTCGAGCGGGAAGTCCTGCGTGTAGCCGGCTCCGCCGAGGACCTGGACGGCATCGGTCGTCACCTTCATCGCCGCATCCGTGGCGACGAGCTTGGCGACGGCGGCCTCCTTGGAGAAGGCACGGCCGGCGTCCTTGAGGCGGGCGGCGTGGAGGTAGGTCGCGCGGGCCGACGTGACGGCGGCCTCCATGTCGGCGATGAGGAAGGCGAGCCCCTGGAACTCCGCGATGGCCCGGCCGAACTGCCGCCGCTCCTTCGCGTAGGCGGCCGCCGCGTCGAGGGCGGCCTGGGCGAGGCCGGTCGCCGCGGCCGCGATGCCGAGGCGGCCGGCGTCGAGGGCCGAGAGGGCCATCCGCATGCCTTGCCCCTCCTCGCCGATGAGGCGGTCGGCGTCGACGGTCACGCCGTCGAACATGACCTGGGCGACAGGGTCGCAGTGCAGGCCCATCTTGCGCTCCGGTGCGGCGAAGGAGAGCCCGGTCGCGTCGGCGGGGACGAGGAACGTCGACAGGCCCCTGCCGCCCGTGTCGGCCGTGCGGGCGAAGGTCGTGTAGTAGTCGGCGTGGCCGGCGTGCGAGATCCACGCCTTGGTGCCCTTGAGGGAGTACGTCGTGCCGTCGTCCGAGCGGGTGGCGCGCGTCGTCATCGAGGCGATGTCGGAACCGGCGAGCGGCTCCGACAGGCAGTAGGCGCCGAGCTGGTCGCCCGAGAGCATCCCGGGCAGGTGCGCCTCCTGCTGCGCCCGGCTGCCGAACGTCACGAGCGGGTAGGCCGTGAGGCTGTGGACGCTGACGCCGACCGCGACGCTCATCCACACCGAGGCGATCTCCTCGACGACCTGGAGGTAGACCTCGTAGGGCTGGTCGGCTCCGCCGAACTCCTCCGGGTAGGGCAGGGACAGCAACCCCGCCCGCCCGAGGGTCCGGAACGCCTTCTCCGGGAACGTGTGGTCGCGCTCGGCGCCGTCGACCTCGGGTGCGAGGTCCTTGCGGCAGATCTCGCGGGTCAGCTCGATCAGCTCGGCGGCTTCGTCGGTGGGCATCAGCCTCGTTGCTGGCATGAGGCCGACTCTAGGACGCATCGCGGAAGTGACCAAAATGTGAGACCGCGCTCCATGCCGGTGCCGCGAGCACGACCCTGCCCGTCTCGTCCCGGTATGCCGCTGGACCGGCCCGGCGGCATCCCCTTCCCGCCGCGCGGGGGGGGCGACAAAACCGGTGACGGGTCGGCCCGCGCACCTCTACCGTTCTCGCGTGCTCACCCTCCTGAGGCGACCGCTGCGCGAGGCGGACGCGACCAAGACCTTCTACGCCCTCACCGCGGTGACGGCGTTCAGCTTTGCGCTCTGCTTCACCCTCAACCTCGTCTTCCAGTTCCGGGTCATCGGGCTCGACCCCTTCCAGATGGTCCTCGTCGGCACGGTCCTCGAACTGTCGGTCTTCCTCTTCGAGGTGCCGACGGGGATCGTCGCCGACCTCTACAGCCGCCGCGTGTCCGTCATCATCGGGTTCGCACTCGTCGGCCTCGGGTTCGCCTTCGAGGGCATCGTGGCGACCTTCGCGGCGGCCGTCGTCGGCAACGTCATCTGGGGCATCGGCTACACCTTCACCTCAGGTGCGCTCCAGGCGTGGATCACCGACGAGGTGGGCGAGGCCGAGGTCGGGCCGGTCTTCACGCGTGAGACCCAGGTCGACCTGACCTTCTCGATCGTCGGGACGCTCGCCGCCGGCGCTTTCGGCCTCGTCTCGCTCCGGACGCCGGTCGTCGTCTCGGGCGTCGTCCTCGTCCTGCTCGCCGTGGCCCTCTTCGTCGTCATGCCGGAGCGACACTTCCACCCGACGCCGCGCGGCGACCGCGAGAGCTTCGCGCACCTGAAAGCGCAGTTCGTCGAGGGGCTGCGGGTCGCGCGGCGCCAGCGGGTCGTCCGCGTGTTCCTCCTCGTCAGCCTCCTCGTCGGGCTCGCGAGCGAGGCGTTCGACCGGCTGTGGCGGGTCCGGATCCTCGAGGACTTCGAGATGCCTGAGGTCTTCGGCGGGGACGAGGCCATCGCCTTCACCGTCTTCGCCCTCGTCGGCACGTCGATCTCCCTGCTCGCGTCCCTCGCGAGCGGCCGATGGCTCCCGAGGCGCTTTGTCGACGAGGTCCCCGGGCTGCCGGTCGCCGCATCGGCCCTCCTGCAGGTCCTCGCGGTCGTCGGGGTCGCCGTCCTCGCAAACCTCTGGCTCGCGCTCGGTGCCGTCTGGCTGCGGGGCGCCGCGATGGCCTTCAGCGGGCCGATCGAGTCGACGTGGCTCAACCGCAACCTCGACTCGAGGACCCGGGCCACCGTCCTGTCGATGAACGGCCAGGCCAACGCCATCGGGCAGTTCGTCGGTGGTCCGCCGCTCGGTGCGCTCGCGACGAGGACGACGATCCCGGTCTCCCTCCTGGTGTCCGCGCTGGTCCAGCTCCCGTCCGTCGTGGCGATCTTCCGCGTCCGACGCCTCGCGGGGCAGGACGAGCCCGACGCGGAGCCCGCGGCGGCCACGAGCTGAGCCCGGCGGCATACGTCCTCAGCGAGGGTAGGTGCGCACCTCGGTCGCCTTGACCGAGGCCCAGACCGCCTGACCGACATGGAGGGCGAGCGCCGAGACGGACTCGAGCGTCACCTCTGCGGTCAGGGTGAGCTCGCCCGCCAGGCCGACCCGGGCGGACTGTCCCTGGAGCGTCACGTCGGTGATGCGCAGCGGCCAGGCGTTGCGCGCCGACCCCTCCGGCTCGTGCCGGTGGAGCGACACGGCTCCCGGCGGGACGGTCGCCCACACCCGTCCCTCGGTCGGGTCGGTCGTGACGAGGACCCCGCCACCCTCGATGGCCACGTGCCCGTGCGAGTCGCCGTGGGCGGCATACAGGTTGAGCCCGACGACGGTGCCCGCATAGGCGCTGCGCGGCTCGCGGAGGACGTCGGCGGGGGTGCCCGTCTGGGTCACGCGGCCGTCCTCGACGAAGACGAGCCGGTCGGCGAGAGTCAGCGCGTCGAGCGGGTCGTGCGTCACGAGAACGGTCACCCCGTCGTATGCCGTGAGCCGGGCTGCGAGGTCGCTCCGTGTCCTCGCGCGGGTGTCCGGGTCGAGGGCGGCGAGGGGCTCGTCGAGCAGGAGGAGCGATGGCCTGGTCGCGAGCGCCCGCGCGAGGGCGACCCGCGCGGCCTGGCCCGAGGAGAGCTCGCGCGGGCGGGCGTGGACGAGCGCCGAGAGTCCGACCCGGTCGAGCTCGTCGAGGGCCCGGGTCCGGGACTCTCCCTTCGGCAGGCCGCGGCTGCGCGGGCCGTAGGCGACGTTGTCGACGGCGCGCAGGTGGGGGAAGAGGAGGCTGTCGGCAAGCATGAGCCCGACGTGGCGCTCCTGCGGGGTCCGGCGCCGGCCGACCTCCTCCCAGAGCTCGTCCCCGACGCGCACGTGCCCGCCCTCGAGGGGGAGGACGCCGGCGAGGGCGAGGACCGTCGTCGTCTTGCCGCTGCCGTTGGGCCCGAGGACCGCGACCACCTCGCCAGCACCCGCCCGGAGGGACACGTCGATGTCGATCGCGCCGCGGCGCAGTCGGACTCGCGCGTCGAGCCCGGTCAGGGTGCTCCGAGTGGACGTCATCGGAGCCACCGGCCGCGGAGGGCGCCGAGGACGACCACGCTGATGGCGAGGAGCAGGATGCTGATCGACGTCGCCACCTGCGGATCGCGCTCGAGCTCGACGTAGACGAGCAGCGGCAGGGTCTGCGTGCGCCCGGGGAAGTTGCCGGCGAAGGTGATCGTCGCGCCGAACTCCCCGAGGGCGCGGGCCCATGCGAGCGCGAGGCCGCTCGCGATGCCCGGGAGCACGAGGGGGAGGCCGACCGTGCGCAGGTAGCGCAGCTCGCTCGCCCCGAGCGTGCGGGCCACCGCCTCGAGCCTGGGGTCGAGGCCGCGCATCGCCCCCTCCACGGCGAGCACGTAGAAGGGCAGCGACACGAACGTCTCGGCGAGGACGACCGCGACCGTGGTGAACGGGATCTGGATCCCGAAGGCGGACAGCGCCCCGCCGAGGATGCCGTTACGGCCCCAGGTCAGCAGGAGCGCGACGCCGCCGACGACCGGGGGCAGGACGAGCGGGACGGTGAGCAGGGCGCGCAGCCACCGCGTGCCCGGATGGTCGGAGCGGGCGAGGAGCCAGGCGAGGGGAGTCCCGAGGAGGAGGCACAGCGCCGCCGTGCACGAGGTCGTCGTGAGGGAGAGCCGGAGCGCGGTCCAGACCGTGGGCGTCGCGAGGTCGGCGAGGAGGCGGGACCAGTCGGTGCGCAGGAGGAGCGCGAGGAGCGGCAGGACGAGGAGCAGGACGGCGAGGAGCGCCGGCACCCCGAGCACGAGCCGCCCGCCCACCCTGCGCCCCGTCCCGCCCCCCACCACGCCGACCGAACGCGGCGTTCGGTCACGAACGCCGTGTTCTACCGGTGCGTTCGAAACCGAACGCGGCGTTCGGTCGGGAGGGGGAGGGGAGGGACTCGGGGTCACGGTGCCGCGAAGCCGAAGGACGCGAGCGTATGCCGGCCCGCGTCGCTGAGGACGTAGGCGACGAAGGCGCGGGTGGCGGCGTCATCGGTGAGGGTGATGATCGGATAGGTGAGGCTGGTGTTGTACTGGCCCTCGATGGCGACACCCTTCACGGCGTCCTTGGCCGCGACGACGTCCGAGTGGTAGACGACCGCGGCGTCGGCCTCCCCGAGGCGGACCTTCGCGAGGGTGGCCTTGACGTCGACCTCCTTGCTCACGACGTTGGGCACGACGCGTGCCTTCCTGAAGGTCGCCTGCGCCGCCTTGCCGCACGGCACGGTGTCCGCACAGAGCACCACCTTGACGGTCGGCTTGGCTAGGTCGTTGATCGAGGCGACCGCGGCGGGATTGCTCGGTGGCACCGCGATCTCGAGGATGTTCCTCGCGAAGCTCGTGGTGTCCTTCACGAGGCTCTTGTCGAGCGGCTCGGCGGCCGCGCTGCCGGCGAGCGCGAGCACCGAGGCGGGCGCGCCGTTGTCGACCTGCTGGACGAGGGTCGCGCTCGAGCCGTACGAGGTCTCGACGGTGACACCCGGGTGGGCTGCCTCGAAGTCCGCCTTGATCGCGTCGAACGACTCGGTGAGCGAGGCCGCGGCCAGGACGGTCACCGTCCCGGTGAGGCCGGCCGCGCCAGAGGCGCCCGTTGCGGTCGACCCGGCACCGGAACCCCCCGCGGCTCCGGTGCTGTCGCCGCTCGGGGAGGAGCCGCTCCCGCACGCGGCGACGGTCGCGACGAGTATCGCCGCCAGTGCGAGGCCCGCCCCGCGCCCTCCGAGGCTCGGGCGGCGGGTCGGGGGAATGGCCTGCCGGGTCATGCGGGGACCTCCACGACGACATGGGTGGACTTGACCGAGGCGACGGCGACGGACCCGACCGTGAGGCCGAGGTCGTCGACCGACTCGCTCGACAGGAGCGAGACGATCCGGAACGGGCCGCACTGCATCTCGACCTTGGCCATGACGGTGTCTCGCGTGATGGCGGTGACGATGCCGCGCATCCGGTTGCGGGCCGACGCGCCCCCCGTGATCCCGACCTCGGCGGGGTGGGCGAGCTGCTGGGCGACGGCGGCGAGCTCGGCGCCGTCGACCGTGCGTCGGCCGGCCTCGTCGGTGCCTCCCGAAAGGCGCCCGGAGTCGACCATCCGACGGACGGTGTCGTCGGAGACCCCGAGCAGGGCGGCGGCCTCGGTGATACGCAGATGCGGCATGACAAGAACCTTAGCGCCGCAGGTGCGGTCGCTCAGGCGTTGCGACGGGATCTCTGCAAGCGATCTCGGCCAGGGGGTTGACGAAACACGGCGGACGCGGTGTAATCAACGAATCAGTTGATCAACAGAAAGGTTGATCATGGTCGACGCGACCTCCACCGACGACGACCTGGACCGCGCCTTCGCGGCCCTCGCCGACCCGGTCCGCCGCGCCATCGTGGCCCGGCTGAGCCGCGGACCGGCCACCGTCAACGAGCTCGCCGAGCCGTTCGCCATCAGCAAGCAGGCGGTCTCGAGGCACATCCAGGTCCTCGAGCTCGCCGGACTCGTCAGCCGCACCCGCGACGCCCAGCGCCGACCCGTCCACCTCGAGGCCGCGCGCCTCGAGGCCCTGACCGCCTGGATCGACCGCTACCGGCTCGTCCGGGAGCAGCAGTACCGCGCCCTCGACGCCCTCGTCGAGCAGGCGCACCACCTCACCACCGGCGCACCGAGCGCCCCGACGAAGGAGCAGTCATGACCCACCCACTCACCCTCGACATCCCCGCCGGTGTCCCGTGGATCGACTTCACCCGGGAGTTCGACGCCCCCGTCGACGTCGTCTTCAACGCCCACCGCGACCCCGAGCTCGTCCGCCAGTGGCTCGGCCCCCGCGGCTACGAGATGGACGTCGACCGCTGGGACTTCGTCTCTGGCGGCGGCTACCGCTATGTCCACCGCAACCCCGACGGAATGGAGTTCGGGTTCCACGGCACGTTCCACACCGTCCGGGAGAACGAGCTCGCCATCCAGACCTTCGAGTTCGAGGGAGCCCCGGACGAGGTCGCCATCGAGTTCATGCGGTTCGTCGACCTCGGCGACGGCCGGTGCCGGCTCGAGGGCCGCAGCGTCGGCCCGACCGTCGAGGGTCGCGACGCCATGGTCGAGAGCGGCATGGAGAAGGGGATGTCCGAGGGTTACGAGCGCCTCGACGAGCTCGTTGCCCAGCCCGTCACCGCCTCGTCCCAGGGCTGAGCCACGTGGACTGGACCCTCGAGGTCGTCATCGTCCCGGTCAGCGACCTCGACGCAGCCATCGCTTTCTACCGTGACCGAGTCGGGTTCGACCTCGACCACGACACGAAGAACGAGCACATGCACGTCGCGCAGCTGACCCCACGCGGCTCCGGGTGCTCGATCGTCGTCGGAGACCTGCCGGGGCAGACCGCGATGGCCCCCGGCTCTCTCCACGGCGTCCAGCTCGTCGTCGCCGACGCCCAGGCCGCCCGCGCCGAGCTCGTCGGCAGGGGAGTGGAGTGCTCGGAGATCACCGCCTTCGACGACCGTGACGGCGGCACGTTCTTCGGCTTCTCCGACCCCGACGGGAACTCGTGGGCCGTCCAGCAGATCCGGGCCCGAGCCGAGCGGCCGCTGATCCCGCCCGAGGCCCGCGGCCGCTTCGGCGAAGACCTGGAGCCCTGACCCCCGAGCCCTCCGAACGACGCGTTCGGTCGCGAACTCAGCGATATGCCGCTGAGTTCGCGACCGAACGCGGCGTTCAGTTGCGGATTGCGTACGTGCTGGGCTCCCAGCCCGGGTTCCGCTGGGACGCCGCCGAGCGGCATACTGACCGGCATGAGCAGCGTCCCCCAGCAGCGGGTCCTCCGGACCACGATCCCCGGCCCCAAGTCGGCCGAGCTCCAGCAGCGCAAGACGGCCGCGGTGTCGGCCGGCGTCTCCACCGGCCTGCCGGTCTACGTCGAGAAGGCCGGCGGCGGCATCCTCGTCGACGTCGACGGCAACCAGCTCATCGACTTCGGCTCCGGCATTGCCGTCACCACCGTCGGCAACGCCGCCCCTCGCGTCGTCGAGCGCGTCCAGGCCCAGGTCCAGGACTTCACCCACACGTGCTTCATGGTCACGCCGTACGAGGAGTACGTCGAGGTCGCGGAGGCGCTCAACGACCTCACCCCCGGTGAGCACGAGAAGCGGACCGCGCTCTTCAACTCCGGCGCCGAGGCCGTCGAGAACGCCGTCAAGGTCGCGCGCCACTTCACCGGTCGCAACGCCGTCGTCGCCTTCGACCACGCGTACCACGGCCGGACCAACCTGACGATGGCCCTCACGGCCAAGAACATGCCGTACAAGCACAAGTTCGGCCCCTTCGCCGGCGAGGTCTACCGCGCCCCGATGAGCTACCCGTTCCGGTGGCCCGGCGGCCCCGCCGACTGCGCGAAGGAGTCCTTCGACGTCTTCGTCTCGCAGGTCCACGCCCAGGTCGGCGAGGACAACATCGCCGCAGTCATCCTCGAGCCGATCCAGGGCGAGGGCGGCTTCATCGTGCCGGCGCCCGGCTTCGTCAAGCAGGTGTCGCAGTGGTGCGCCGACAACGGCATCCTCTTCATCGCCGACGAGGTCCAGACGGGGTTCTGCCGCACGGGTGACTGGTTCGCGAGCGAGCACGAGGACGTCGTCCCCGACCTCATCACGACGGCCAAGGGCATGGCCGGCGGCCTGCCCCTCGCCGCGGTGACCGGACGGGCCGACGTCATGGACGCCGTCCACGGTGGTGGCCTCGGCGGCACCTACGGCGGCAACCCGGTCGCCTGCGCCTCCGCGCTCGGTGCCATCGAGACGATGAAGGAGGAGGACCTCTGCGGCCGCGCCAAGCAGGTCGAGGCCCTCTTCCTGCCGCGCCTGCACGCGCTCGCCGAGCGTTACCCGCAGATCGGCGACATCCGTGGCCGAGGCGCGATGCTCGCGGTCGAGCTCGTCAACGGCGAGGGCGACCTCACGCCCAACGCCGCGCTGACCGCCGCCGTCAACAAGGCCTGCCACGCCGAGGGCCTCGTCACCCTGACGTGCGGTACCTACGGCAACGTCTTCCGCTTCCTGCCCCCGCTCGCCGCGAGCGACGAGCTGCTCAGCGAGGGCCTCGACATCTTCGAGAAGGCCTTCGAGACCGCGGCCGGCTGAGCCACCTCGGGCCCGTATGCCGCTGGGGCGGGACCGCGCGACCGGCGCGGACCCGGCCCAGCGGCATACGGGCCGGGCTTCAGTCGAGGGGCGTGACCTCGGGGCGCTTGGCCTGGCGGTGGTCGCCTGAGGAGCGGCCGGTGAGGCGGCGGTGGACCCATGGGCCGACGTACTCCCTGGCCCACTGGGCGTTGGCGGCGAGGGCGTCGCGGCGCGAGAGCGGCGGCGCGGGGTCGAGGGGAGTGGCCCATGTGGCATCCGCGTGCGGCAGGCCGAGGGCGTCGAGTGCCGCCAGGGCGACCCGGCGGTGGCCCTCGGACGTCATGTGGATGCGGTCCTCGGACCACATCCGCCAGTCGCGGAGCGCGTGCAGACCCCACTGGTCGATGACGTGGGCGCCGTTGCGGCGGGCGATGCTCCAGATGTTCGCGGTGTGGACCGCGGCCCGGCCACGGGTCGCCTTGACGAGGGGCGCGTCGGCCGGGTCGACCGGCGTGGCCATGAGCACGTCCGCCCCCGTCGCGCGGATCCGCACGACGGCGGCCTCGAGCCGGGCCGCGAGGGCGTCGAGGTCGGCCTTGGGCCGGAGGATGTCGTTGCCGCCGCCGACGATGCTGACGAGGTCGGGCTCGAGCGAGAGGGCGTGGTCGAGCTGCGGACCGACGACGTCGGCGAGCTTGCGGCCGCGCACGGCGAGGTTGGCGTAGCCGAAGTCGAGGCCGTCGGCCCGGGCCAGCTCGGACAGGTGCGCGGCGAGCCGGTCGGCCCAGCCGGCGTACTCCCCGTCGTGGGCCAGCGTCGGGTCGTCGTCGCACATGCCCTCGGTGAAGGAGTCGCCGATCGCGACGTAGCGCGTCCACAGCCGCGGCGCGGTGGGTTGCGTCATGTGAGCCTCCAGTCGATCGGTTGGCCGCCCTGGCGGGCGAGCAGGTCGTTGGCGCGGCTGAAGGGCCGCGAGCCGAAGAAGCCCGAGCGGGCCGACAGCGGCGAGGGGTGCGCGCTCTCGATGCGGGGGACGTCGCCGAGGAGCGGCGCGAGCGACTGCGCCTGGCGACCCCAGAGGATCGCCACGAGCGGGCCGCCGCGCGCGGCGAGGCCCGCGATCGCGCGGTCCGTCACGGCCTCCCAGCCCTTGCCCTGATGGCTCGCCGAGGCGCCGGGCCGGACGGTGAGGACCCTGTTGAGCAGCATGACGCCCCGGCCGAACCACGGGCTGAGGTCGCCGTTGGACGGGGCCGGCAGCCCGAGGTCGGTGCCGAGCTCCTGGTAGATGTTCTGGAGCGAGCGCGGCACGGGGCGGACGTCCGGAGCGACGCTGAAGCTGAGCCCGACCGGGTGCCCCGGGGTGGGGTAGGGGTCCTGTCCGACGATGAGGACGCGGACCGCATCGAGCGGCAGGGTGAAGGCCCGCAGGATCGCGTCGCCTGCCGGCAGGTAGCCGCGCCCGGCCGCGACCTCGGCCCGGAGGAAGCCGCCCAGGTCGGCGAGCGTGTCGGCGACGGGCTCGAGCACCGGCACCCACGAGGCATGGACGAGCTCGGGCAGGGGTCGGGCTGGCACGGGGCCACGGTACCGGCCGTCCCTGGGCGCCGCGTGCCGGGACGGGGGTGCAGGTCGGTGGCGGCTCGCGACAGAATCGGGGGGATGCCCACTGTGCTGCGCGGACCCGCCCTGGTCGACGACGTCATCACCCCGTCCCTCGTCGAGATCGAGGGTGACCGCATCGTCGCCGTGACGCCCGACCCGTCTCCGGGCACGAGCCCGCTCGAGACGGAGGTCGACGCGGAGGTCACGGTCGTGAGCGGGACGATGCTCCCGGCATACGTCGACCTCCACTGCCACGGCGGCGGCGGTGCGGCGTTCACCGACCTCGACGCGGACGCCGCGGCAGCGGCGGCACGCCACCACCACCGCCGCGGGACGACGTCCCTGCTCGCGAGCCTCGTGACGATGTCGCCGGCCGACCTCGAGCGCGGGGTCGCGATCCTCGCGGACCTCGCGGACGACGGCCTCGTCGATGGCATCCACCTCGAGGGGCCGTGGATCGCCGAGGCCCGCTGCGGCGCCCACGACCCGGCGCTCCTGCGTGACGCCGAGCGGGCGGAGGTCGACCGGCTCCTCGAGGTCGGCCGCGGCCACGTCAGGCAGGTGACGCTCGCCCCCGAGCGCACGAACGGGCTCGAGCTCGTCCGATGGCTCACCGACGCGGGCGTCCATGCGGCGGTCGGGCACACGACGGCGACGTACGAGCAGGTCGGCGGCGCCGTCGAGGCCGGTGCGGACCTCGCGACGCACCTCTTCAACGGGATGGACCCGTGGCACCACCGCACCCCCGGCGCCGTTCCCGCCCTGCTGCGCGAGGCGGCCCGGGGCGGCATGACGCTCGAGCTCGTCGCCGACGGCACCCACCTGGCCGACGGCACGACCGCGACGGTCGTCGACCTCGTCGGCCCCTCGCGGGTCGCCTTCGTCTCCGACGCGATGGCGGCCGCGGGGATCGGCGACGGCGCCTACCTGCTCGGCGGGCTGCCCGTTGTCGTCACCGACGGGGTCGCCCGCCTCGAGCGCGACCCGGACGGGACGGCCCCGGGAGCGATCGCCGGCGGTACGAGCCACGTCGGCGACATCGTCGCCCGTGCCGTCAGGGGAGGGATGCCGCTGCCGTATGCCGCCCAGTGCGGTTCGCGCACGCCCGCGGCCCTGCTCGGGCTGGCCGACCGGGGGACCCTGAGAGCCGGCACGCGCGCGGACATCGTCATCGTGGACGACGCAGGGACGGTGCAGCAGGTCATGCGCGCGGGTCGGTGGCTCGACGCGTGAGAGCTGGCGCGGAGCGGCGGGCGCTCGGTGCGGGTCGGCCCGACCGGTGCCGGCGTGTCTCGTCCGGCTCGGCGCCGACCCCCTGGGCGGCCGGGTCACTAGGCTGACGCGGTGATCGAGACGCACCCCCTCCCGAGCCCTCGGCCCACGTGGCCCGTCGCCGTGTTCGACCTCGACGGCACCCTGGCCGACACGATCCACCTCATCGTCGAGTCCTACCAGTACGCCTTCCGGACCGTGCTCGGCCAGGAGGAGGACCCCGAGGTCATCCGGTCCTGGATCGGCCGCCCGCTCATCGAGGCCTTCCGCGAGCACTCGCCCGAGCATGCGGACGAGCTCTACACGACCTACCTGCGGTGGAACACCGAGAACACCGAGCGGCTCATCCGCGACTACGCCGGGGTCCGGGACGTCCTCGCCGACCTGCGCGATGCCGGCGCCCTCGTCGCCGTCGCGACGTCGAAGCGGCGCGAGTCCGCCCGGCAGGCGATGGACATCCTCGGCCTGACCGAGCTCGTCCCCGTCGTCGTCACCATGGAGGACACGACGGCACACAAGCCCGACCCGACCCCGCTCCTGCTCGCGCTCCAACGCCTCGGACAGAGCGACCCGTCGCGGGCGGTCTACGTCGGTGATGCGGTCGTCGACGTCCTCGCGGGCAAGGCCGCGGGCATGGCGACCGTCGCGGTGACGTGGGGTGCCGGAGTCGCCGAGTCGCTCTCGGCGGTCCGTCCGGACGCGGTCGCGAAGAGTGCCGACGAGCTGCGGACGGTCCTGCTCGGCGGCTGATGCGGCGGGGAGCGGGTGCTGGGACCCTCCGGGCAGGGCCTAGCATTCAGCCGTGCACAGCTTCGACAAGGACGCCGACCATGCTGCCGTCGACAAGGTCCTCGCCTACGCCCGAGAGCGCCTGCTCATGGACCCGGTCCCACTCGACCGGCCACGCACCGAGGGCGAGCTGCGCGAGCTCGTCGGCGAGACGATCACGCCGGAGGGGCTCGGCGCGACCCGTGCCATGGACCTCTTCGAGCACACCCTCGCCCAGGCCTGCCTCTCCAACGACCACCCCGGCTACCTCTCCTTCATCCCCTGCGCCCCGACCCGCGAGGCCGCCGCGTTCGACGTCGTCGTCGGGGCCTCGTCGATCTACGGCGGGTCCTGGCTCGAGGGTGCCGGTGCCGTCTACGCCGAGAACCAGGCGCTGCGCTGGATCGCCGACCTTGCCGGCCTGCCCGACTCCGCCGGTGGTGTCTTCGTGCCCGGCGGCACGGTCGGCAACCTGTCGGCGCTCGTCGTCGCCAGGCACACGGCCCGCAACCGGGCGAAGGCCGAGGGCACGGGTGCGCGCCCGTGGCGCATCGCCGCGACCGACAACGCCCACTCGTCGGTCGTCTCGATGGCCGCCGTCATGGACGCCGAGGTCTGCGGCGTGCCAGTCGACGACAAGCTCCGCCTGACCGGTGACGCCCTGCGCGCGACTCTGGAGGAGCACGGCCCCGAGACCTTCTTCGCCGTCGTCGCGACGTGCGGCACGACGAACTTCGGGGTCGTCGACGACCTCCGGTCCGTCGCCGAGGTGTGCCGCGAGTACGGCATCTGGTTCCACGTCGACGGCGCCTACGGCGGCGCCGGCCTCGCAGCCCCCTCCGTGCGCGACCTGTACGACGGCATCGAGCACGCCGACTCGTTCATCGTCGACCCCCACAAGTGGCTCTTCGCCCCCTTCGACTGCTGTGCCCTGCTCTACCGCGACCCCGAGCTCGCCCGGGTCGCCCACACGCAGGAGGCGGGCTACCTCGACGTCCTCACGAAGGCGCCGGAGTGGAACCCGACGGACTACTCCATCGGCCTGACCCGCCGGGTCCGAGGTCTGCCGCTCTGGTTCTCCCTGGCCGTCCACGGTACCGACGCCTACGTCAAGGCGATCGAGGGGACGCTCGACGTGACCCGTTTCGCCGCGGCCGAGATCGAGCGGCGCGACTACGTCGAGCTCGTCCGTGAGCCCGACCTGTCGGTCGTCGTCTTCCGCCGTCTCGGCTGGTCCCCCGACGACTACCAGGCCTGGACCGACCGGCTCATGGACGAGGAGTTCGCCTTCGTCGTCCCGACGACCTTCCGCGGGGAGACGCTGACCCGGTTCGCCGTCGTCAACCCGCACACGACGAAGGAGCACATCTCCGCCATCCTCGACACGATGGCCTGACCGGTCTGCGTCGCGGCCTCATCGGTCGTCGAGACCGATGAGGCAGGTGGGGCCGGAGAGGTCCCTGAGGCCGGTGGGGAGGCCCGTCGACGGGCTTCCCCACCGACACGGCAGGGCTGAATGACACCCCTGTCATTAGGGACTATCGTTCGGCAGGGAGCCACCGCCGACCCCAGCCAGCATCAACCGCACACCCGTAGCGAGACAGGGACGATGAGCACAGACCACGCCGCGGACCACACCCCGTCGCAGCCGACGTCGCAGCCGCTCAGCGAGCGCGACCACGAGATCCTCGCCTTCGAGCGCCAGTGGTGGAAGTACGCAGGGTCCAAGGAGCAGGCGATCAAGGAGCTCTTCGACATGAGCTCGACGCGCTACTACCAGGTCCTCAACGCGTTGCTCGACAACCCGGCGGCCCTCGAGGCCGACCCGATGCTCATCAAGCGGCTGCGCCGCATGCGGGCGAGCCGCCAGCGGGCGCGCACGGGCCGCCGCCTCGGGTTCACCGTCTGACCGCTCGCTCGAGCCGCCGCGACAGGCGGCCCTACCGCGTCCTCCATGCGGACAGCGTCCCCACGGCAGGGCGCAGGGCGTGGTTCACTTCGAACATGGCCGAGGTGACCGTCCGCCGCGCTGGGGCCGACGACGCCTTCATCGTGGCCGCGCTCCACCTGCAGTTCGCCCTCGAGCTCGGGATGCCGTCCGAGCCGGGCTACCTCGACCGCTTCGTCGACGCGTGGCTCGCCGACCGGCCCGACCGGCCCACCTGGATCGCCGAGAGCCGCGGCGAGCACGCGGGGATCCTCGAGACCCGCCGCATCCGCGCGCTGCCATGGCCCGGTCGCAAGGACGTCAGCTGGCTCCACGTCGGAGGCCTCTTCGTCACGAGCGGGCACCGCGACCGCGGTGTCGGCCGGGCCCTGACCGAGGCCATGATCGAGTGGTCGCGCACGACCGACGTCAAGTGGATCCGGCTCAACGCGCCCGACGTGCGCGCCCAGGAGTTCTACGAGCGGCTCGGCTTCAGCTCGCCGGGCCGGCTCATGGAGTTCGACCTGAGAGACCCTTCGTGACCGTGCGCCCCGGCACGACCAACACGCTCGTCGATGTTGCCGGCCTGCGGGTCGGCCACGCCACCCGCGACGCGCCGGGCTGGCTCACCGGGGTCACCGTCGTCGTGGCCCCGCCGGGTGGGGTGGTCGCCGGCGTCGACGTGCGCGGCGGCGGCCCGGGCACCCGCGAGACCGACCTGCTCGACCCGCGCAACCTTGTCGACCGGGTCGACGCGGTCGTGCTCGGCGGGGGCTCGGCCTTCGGGCTCGCGGCCGCCGACGGTGTCATGGACGGCCTCCTTCACGACGGGCGCGGCTGGCCGATGGGCGAGCCCGGACGCGTCGTGCCGATCGTCCCCGCTGCGATCCTCTTCGACCTGGGACGAGGCGGAGCGTGGGGCCACCGTCCCCGTGCCGAGGACGGGAGAGCGGCATACGTCGCGGCGACGAGCGAGGGCGTCGCGCAAGGGAACGTCGGTGCGGGCACCGGCGCCAAGGCAGGCGGCCTCAAGGGCGGAATCGGCTCTGCCAGTGTGGTGCTCGACTCGGGCGTCACCGTCGCGGCTCTCGTCGCCGTCAACGCCGTCGGCTCCCCGATCGACCCCGCCACGGGCCGTCCGTATGCCGTGGGGCTCGGCCTCGACGGCGAGTTCGCTCACGTCGGGGAGCCTTCGGGTGCCGACCTCGAGGCCGCCCGCGAGCGCCGCGCTGCACAGCCGGGGCCGTCGGCCGGGCCCGGGCTCGCCACGACGATCGGGGTCGTCGCCACGGACGCCACCCTCACCAAGGCGCAGTGCCAGAAGCTGGCCGGGGTCGGGCACGACGGGCTCGCGCGGGCGCTCAAGCCGGTCCACACGCTCTTCGACGGCGACACGCTGTTCGCTCTCGCGACGGGCGGCCGGCCCGCGCCGGATCCCATCGAGCTGACCATCCTCATGGAGGCAGGTGCCGACTGCGTCGCCCGTGCGATCGTGCACGCGATCCTGGCCGCCGAGTCGGTCGACCGCAGCGCCGACGAGGGCGTCGTCCTGAGGTCATGGCGTGACGCCTTCCCCTCGGCCCTGGCCTGACTCCTCCCCGCCCGGGGCACAGCTGATCGGCTCGGCGCGAGCCGTGCAAACCCCACAACAACTCCGCCGGGGCGAAGGAACGGTGGTCGGTCCGGGCCGGGATGCCGCAACAGCCCCGCCGGGGCGAAGGAACGGTGGTCGGTCCGGGCCGGAACGCCGCAACAGCCCCGCCGGGGCGAAGGAACGGTGGTGGGTCCGGGCCGGAACGCCGCAACAACTCCGCCCGGGCGGGGGGTTTGGGGTGACCGGGCCGGCCGGGCCGGGGGCGGCCCCGGTCAGGCGGGGATGGGCTCGTCCCAAGCGCGCTCGAACGCGGCCGCGAGGTCGGGCAGCGGGTAGGGCAGCCGGGAGTCGGGTTCGCTCCGGGCCGCATCGAGGGAGAGTCCTGCGGCCCGGCGCTCGCCGATGACCCGGGCAACCATGGCGATCTCGTCGCGCTGGCGCTCGACGAAGGACGGGTCGACCCAATGGCCGTGACCCGGGACGATGACGGACCCGGGGTCGACCCAGACCAGGTGCTCGGTGAGGGTGTCGGCCCAGTCGAGCGGCCAGCAGTCCCCACCGAACGACGGGTGGGCCGACTCCTCGACGAGGTCCCCGAGGAAGACGGCGTGGGTGTCGGGGACGAAGACCGCGATGTCTCCGTCGGTGTGGCCGCGGCCGGCATACGACAGCGTGACGAACCGGTCGCCGAGGTCGATCGTCGCGCTCCGGCCGAAGGTCCGGTCGGGGCCGCGGAGCGGAGTCTCGAGGACGTCGGCCACATCGGCCTCGGTGTAGCCGTACTCGGGCGAGGGTTCCGGATCGGCCTCGAGCGCGGCCCGGATGTGGTCGGCGGCGGCCTCGAACCTGCGCCCGACGTTGTCGTGGGCGTGGATCGTCGCGTCAGCGAAGGCGATGTTGCCGAAGGTGTGGTCGAAGTGGACGTGGGTGTTGACGACATGGCTCACCCGGATGGCACGCCCGAGGTCGCGGATGTCGTCGAGGACGGCCGAGCCCTGCGCTGCTGAGGCGCGGGTGTCGATGACGATGGCGTCGTCGCGGCCCAGCACGAGCCCGACGTTGACGCCCCACTGCGGGTAGCGCGCGACGAGCACACGGTCGGCGACCTCGACAAAGCCCACGTTCGCGCCCATGCGCCCCACCGTAGCCACGTCGGCCCGCGACCGGGCGGGCGGACCCCGGCCCGACTGGGCGATTGCTGTCCGTTTCGTCTAGGTTGGCGAGCCATGCGGTCCGAGATCCGAGCCCAGCAGCGAGCCGAGTCACGCCGACGGCGCCTCGTCGTGGCGGGTCCGGTCGGGCTGTCCCTCGTCGTCGCCGCCTTCCTCGGCCTCTGGTCGCTCGGGAGCCCACCCCGCGGTTCGGTCTTCCTCTCGACGGTTCGCCCGACCCAGGCCAACGGCGGTTCCGGCTACCTCTTCGGGGACGCGTCGACCCCCACGAGCACCAGCGTCCCGACCGGTACGGCCTCCGCCGCGACGTGGGCTCCGGCAGTGGAGGCGACAGCGACGGCCCCGGCGAGCCCGCCGGCTACGTCCCCACGGCCCGTCGCCACGCCGGTGCCGACCACGTCGACCTCGCCGAGCCCGTCGACGTCGACGACCAAGGGCAAGCGACCCCGGCCCAAGGGGCCTCCCACGACGAAGTCCTGACGAGGCCGCGATACCGACCCGTCCCGGTCGATCCCGTGACAGCCTGTCCGGATGGACTGCGTCTTCTGCTCGATCGTCGCAGGCGACGTCCCCGCCGACGTCGTCCTCGACGAGCCCGACTTCCTCGCCTTCCTCGACCGCCGTCCGGTCTTCAAGGGTCACGTGCTCCTCGTGCCGAGGGCGCACATCGACACGCTCCTCGAGCTGCCGGCACAGCTCCACGCCGGTCTCGTGTCCGCGGCGCAGCGCCTCGCCGGCGCGGTGGTCACGGGGCTCGGGGCGCAGGGGAGCTTCGTCGCGACCAACAACGTCGTGAGCCAGTCGGTCCCCCATCTCCACGTCCACGTCGTGCCGAGGACGAAGGGTGACGGGCTCCGTGGCTTCTTCTGGCCGCGGACGACCTACGCCTCGGGAGAGGAGTCGGCCGAGTATGCCGCTCGGCTCGCGGCGGCGCTCGCCCCGACGGACCCGGGCCCGGTCCCCAACAGCGACCCGCCGGCGTTCGCCGATGGCTCCGACGCGTGAAGGAGCTGCCGCCCGTGCCGCCGAAGCCACCGACCGGCCGTGCGACGGTGCCGCTCGCCGAGATCATCGACGACGTGATGGCCTTCGTGGCCGACATCGTCTACTGCACGGTGACGACGGTCGACCCCCGGGGGCGGCCCCGCTCCCGCGTCATGCACCCGATCTTCGAGCGCGTCGACGACGGTCTCATCGGCTGGGCCCTCACCGGCCGGTCCCCCGTCAAGACCCGCCACCTCGCCCACAACCCGCACGTGAGCTGCTCCTACTGGAGCCCGGCGCAGAACACCGTCGCGATCGACTGCGTCGCGACGTGGGTCGACGAAGCCGACGACGTGACGAGGGGCCACGTCTGGAGCGTCTTCACCGACACTCCCGCGCCTCTCGGCTGGGGCGAGCTGACGGCCTACGAGCCCGAGGGCATCCACCATCGGCTCTTCCAGCCGCTCCGTCTCGAGCCGTGGCGGATCCAGGTGCTGCGCGCCGAGCAGCTCGCCGCGGGTGACGTCCGCCCGCGGGTCTGGCGGGTCGAGGCGTGAGGGGAGGGCTCCCGGGAGGGGCCCAGCGGCATACGGCCTCGTCCCGACTGTTTGCACTCTCAGGGTGCGAGTGCCAATAATGGCGTTAGCACTCTCCTCGGGGGAGTGACAGATCAGGGCCGTATGCCGAGGGGTCGGGTCTCACAGCGACGTGAGCTGGGGGAGCCGGTCCCGTCCGTCGCGGGACGGCGTGCGGGCCACCACCAACGTTTCGTGTGGGAGGAACCACCCGAATGGCCAAGACCATCGCATTCGATGAAGAGGCGCGCCGCGGCCTCGAGCGGGGCATGAACATCCTCGCCGACGCCGTCCGCGTGACGCTCGGCCCGAAGGGCCGCAACGTCGTCCTGGAGAAGAAGTGGGGCGCCCCCACGATCACCAACGACGGCGTCTCCATCGCCAAGGAGATCGAGCTCGACGACCCGTACGAGAAGATCGGCGCGGAGCTCGTCAAGGAAGTTGCCAAGAAGACCGACGACGTCGCCGGTGACGGCACGACGACGGCGACCGTCCTGGCCCAGGCCATGGTCCGCGAGGGCCTGCGCAACGTCGCGGCCGGCGCCAACCCGATGGCCCTCAAGCGCGGCATCGAGAAGGCCGTCGAGGCCGTCTCCGCGGCCCTGCTCGAGTCGGCCAAGGAGGTCACCACCAAGGAGCAGATCGCCTCGACCGCGAGCATCTCTGCGGCCGACGAGGAGATCGGCGGCCTCATCGCCGAGGCGATGGACAAGGTCGGCAAGGAAGGCGTCATCACCGTCGAGGACTCCAACACCATGGGCCTCGAGCTGGAGATGACCGAGGGTATGCGCTTCGACAAGGGCTACATCTCGGCGTACTTCGTCACCGACACCGAGCGCATGGAGACCGTCCTCGACGACGCCTACGTCCTCGTCGCGAACTCCAAGATCAGCAACGTCAAGGACCTGCTGCCCCTCCTCGAGAAGGTCATGCAGTCCGGCAAGCCGCTCCTCATCATCGCCGAGGACATCGAGGGTGAGGCCCTCGCGACCCTCGTGGTCAACAAGATCCGTGGCACGTTCAAGTCGGTTGCCGTCAAGGCCCCCGGCTTCGGCGACCGTCGCAAGGCCATGCTCGGCGACATCGCGATCCTCACCGGCGGCCAGGTCATCTCCGAGGAGGTCGGTCTCAAGCTCGAGAACGCCACCCTCGACCTGCTCGGCAGGGCGCGCAAGGTCGTCGTCACGAAGGACGAGACGACCATCGTCGAGGACCAGGACGACCGTTCCGCGATCGAGGGCCGCATCGCCCAGATCAAGGCGGAGATCGAGAAGTCCGACTCCGACTACGACCGCGAGAAGCTCCAGGAGCGCCTCGCCAAGCTCGCCGGCGGCGTCGCCGTCATCAAGGCGGGCGCGGCCACCGAGGTCGAGCTCAAGGAGCGCAAGCACCGCATCGAGGACGCCGTCCGCAACGCGAAGGCCGCCGTCGAGGAGGGCATCGTCGCCGGTGGTGGCGTCGCCCTCATCCAGGCCGCGCACGCGCTCGACAAGCTCGAGCTCGAGGGTGACGAGGCGACGGGCGCCAACATCGTCCGCGTCGCGACCGAGGCTCCGCTCAAGCAGATCGCGATCAACGCCGGTCTCGAGGGTGGGGTCGTGGCCGAGAAGGTGCGCCACCTCGAGGCGGGCCAGGGCCTCAACGCCGCCACGGGCGAGTACGTCGACCTGCTGTCGGCCGGCATCATCGACCCGGTCAAGGTGACGCGCTCGGCGCTGCAGAACGCCGCCTCGATCGCGGCGCTCTTCCTCACGACGGAGGCCGTCATCGCCGACAAGCCCGAGAAGGCCGCTCCGGCCATGCCGGGTGGCGACGACATGGGCGGTATGGGCGGCATGGGCTTCTGAGCCCACCTGCTCTCGCACTGCGTCCGAAGGGCGGTTCCCCCAGGGGAGCCGCCCTTCGGCCTATACCTCCTCGGCGCCCGAACGTCTCGTTCGGTGCTAGGGGGTGGGGGAGGCCGGATCCGTGACCGGGCCGGGGGTCGAGGCCAGGGCTCGGACAGAGGCCGGCACCGGGATGCCCGGGCGCAGGTCGGGGGCCGGCTCGGGGGTTCCGTAGGCCGTCCCCACCGGCACGATGCCGGCCCACGCGGGCCCGGCGACGTCGTCGTCGGGGTCCTCCGGCCAGCCGCCTGCGACCTTGAGCGACCACTCGCCGATCGGCATAGCGAGCACGAGGGTCGCCGAGAGCTCACGCCGGTTCGATGGCCGCACCTCGGGCCGCCGGCCGGGGAGGAGGTGGTCGACGAGGACGTCGAGGGCGGCCTCCTTCGCCGCGCCCTCGACCGGGACGAACCGGCCGAAGAGCACCGCGGAGCGATACCGGTACGACGACTCGAAGGCCGACCGGGCGACGACGACGGCGTCGAGCGCTGTCACCGTGACGCAGGCCTCCGCTCCCTCGGCGAGGCGGCGCATCCACCCCGAGCCGGTCGACCCATGGACGAGGAGCCGGTCACCGTCGCGGGCCAGGGCGGTGGGGATCACGACCGGTCCGCCGTCGGCGACGAGCCCGACGTGGGCGATGGGGACCGCGTCGAGCAGGGCGTTGAGCGCGTCCACGTCCGTGCTGGCCCGATCGGCGAGGCGGGTCATGCGGGTCCGGTCCATGCCGGGAGTATCGCAGCCGCCGGGAGCGTCACGCCGTCCGGGGCCGAGGGGCGGCCCAGCGGCAGCGCGCCCCTCGGGCCCAAGCGGCTTGGCCCCGAGCGCCTCGGCCCGTGGGGCGGGGCTGGATCAGCGGGCGAAGAGCGCCCGAGTCGCGTTCTCGTGCTCGAGGTAAGCAGCCGAGGCGCGGGAGGTGAGACGGGCGATGTCGGCGAGGGACTCGTTGACCTTGGCCTGGAGGCCCTGGTAGTCGTGCATGACGCGGACGAACTCGGCCTTGGCCGGTCCCTCCCACGAGCCGTCGAGGGCCGTCAGCCGGGCCCGGAGCGCGGCGACGTCGCCCCGGATGCTCTCGGCCAGGCGGGTGATGTCGCCGGCAGCGGCGGCGATCCGGTCGGTGTCGACGATGGAACGGGACATGGCGTTTCCTCCTGCTCGGCCGGACCCGGCCGCTCGGTGACCTGACGGTTTGACCCTAGGAGCATTCGTTTGCCTCCGGCTGGCACTGTCCACAGCCTCGATAGGCTGCGCCCATGACGTTGTGGATCGACGAGCCGATCTGGCCCGCTCACGGCAGGCACTTCGCGCACCTCGTCAGCGACACGTCGTATGCCGAGCTCCATGCCTTCGCGCGGGCCGTCGGGATGCACCCGCGGGCCTTCGACGGCGACCACTACGACGTCCCGGACGCGCGGTGGCAGCAGGTCGTCGACGCAGGGGCCACCCCGACCGAGGGCGTCGACCTCGCCCGGCGCCTCAACGCCTCGGGCCTGCGCCTGCGCAAGCGCAAGGGCGACCGGGGTCTCCGGCGCTACCTCGCCCACCCGTTCCCCAACGGCCCGAGCGACGTCGACCTCATCGCGTCGGACGTGCCGCTTCGTGAGTCGCAGGTCTCGGCGGCGATGATCTTCGTCCGCGACCGGGAGGGCCGGTTCGCCGCCGTCCACAGCGTCCGCCGCGCCGAGTGGGGCTCGCCCGGTGGCTGGCGTGAGCCCGGGGAGACACCCCTCGAGAACGCCCTCCGTGAGACCGTCGAGGAGACGGGTCTCGTCGTCGACCCCGGCCTCGTGTACCCGTGCGGCTACGAGCGGTTCACGGCCCTCACCGACGACAACACCTTCACGCGCGACGCTCCCTATCTGCAGGTCTTCCGCGTGCGGATCGAGGAGAGCGCCCCGCCGCTCACCCAGGGTGACGACGGGATCCACGAGACGCGGTGGGTGTCCCCGACGGAGTACGCCGCCCTCTGCCGCCACCTCTTCTGGTGGCCGCTCGCCGCCGAGGTGTTCCCCGATCTGCCGCCGGCTGACCTCCCCTGAGCGCACCCCTCGGGCCACCCCACGCAGAGGTATGCCGCCGGGCTCACCGAGCTGGGCGGCATACCTCTGCCCGAGGTGGCGAGACCCGGACGCCCGCGGCGCCGAGGGCTGGATGGATGGGGCGGTGGGCTCGGCGCGTTTCATGCGCTGCGGATGAGGCGGACGCTGCTCACGCGGCGAGACAGTCCACGTGGAGGACTCGAACGCCGGCCCCCGGGTGCCCACTCGCACCCACGGCGCTCGAGCGCAGAGCATCGGGAGGCGACGTGAACGCCATGGAGTCCAGGGTGCAGGCTCGAGCCGGCCGGCGGCGCCGCAGGGTGGTGAGCTTGGGACTGGCCCTCGCCCTCGTCCCGCTCGCCGCAGGGTGCGGCGGCCAGCAGCAGCAGCGGACCGCCCAGAACCTGTGCAGCCAGTACAAGCAGCTCGTCGCGAAGGCCGACCAGGTGCGGTCGCTCGACGTGCGCACCGCGACGGCGGAGGCCATCCAGTCACGGGCCGACGCCGCGCTCGCGAAGCTCGACCAGCTCCAGGCCGTGACCGAAGGCCGTTACGACACCCTCATCTCGACCTTGAGGACCGCGATCACCGACGTCAGGCAGGCCGCCGTCGAGGCGGGCAGCGGGTCGACCGGGACATCGAACAAGCAGCTACAGGACACCCTGCAGAGCCTCAACGAGGCCTTCGCGACGCTGAAGCAGCGTCTCGACACCGAGTGCACCGCAGCCTGAGCAAACGGGCAGCCACGGGACACCCCAGAGAAGGAGACGGAGATGAGCGTGAGTTTCGTGCTCGAGGCACTCGTTGTCCTCGGAGCGATCGTCATGGGTACCCGGGCCGGCGGAGTCGGCGTCGGGTTGTGGGGCGGCCTGGGCACGTTCGTGCTCGTCTTCATCTTCGGTGAGCCGCCCGGAGAGCCGCCCGCCGCCGCGATGGCCATCATCCTGGCCGTCGTCCTGGCCGCGTCGATGATGCAGGCGTCGGGCGGGATCGACTGGATGGTCGCCGTCGCAGCCAAGGTCATCGAGCGGCACCCGAAGCAGATCACGCTCATCGCGCCGCTGACGGCGTTCGCCTTCTCGATCGGCGCCGGGACGAGCAACATCATCTACCCGCTGCTGCCGGTCATCTACGACGTGTCGTACAAGAACCACATCCGGCCGTCGCGGCCGCTCACGGTGACCGTGGTCCAGTCGGGCATGGCCCTGGCGGCCTCGCCCGTCTCGGCAGCCATGGCTGCGATGCTGACCCTCACCGACGTCGAGCCCTACAACCTCGGGCTGACCCAGATCCTCGCGATCACGATCCCGTCCTGCATCATCGGGATCGTCGTCACGTCGCTCATCGTCAACCGGATGTGGAAGGACCTCGACGAGGACCCCGAGGTCCAGGCGCGGATCGCCTCCGGCGTCCTGGCGGCCCCGACCGCCGCCGCGGCAGCGATGCCCGCCACTGTGGCCGTGGGCGGCCCGGCGAGCTCGAACACCCCGGCATCCGGTAGCGGCTCCGGCAGCGCCGGAGCAGGTGGCACCGGAGCAGGTGAGACCGGAACCGAGGGCACCGTCGCCCCCGGGCCGTCGGCCTCGTCCCAGCTCACCTACACGGCCGCGGGCCGCAACTCGGCGCTCGTCTTCCTGCTCGGCGTCGTCGTCATCGTCCTGCTCGGCCTCTTCCCCGACCTGCGGCCATCCTTCGAGGTCGAGGGCGAAGGCGCCGTGGCCATCGACATGACGACGACGATCGTGCTCGTCATGTTCGTCGTGGGCACCCTGATCCTCTTCGTCGGGCGCCCCGACGTGAAGACGGTCCCGGACATGTCGGTCTTCAAGGCCGGCATGGTCTCGGCCATCGCCCTCTTCGGGATCGCCTGGTTGACCGCGACCTTCATCTCCGCGCACGAGGAGTACATCGTCAGCACCGTGGGGGCCTGGGTCACCGACTGGAAGTTCCTCTTCGCCCTGGCCGTCTTCCTCGTCGCCGCCCTGACGACGAGCCAGTCCACGGCGACGCGGACCATCGTCCCGATCGGGCTCGCCGCCGGCCTGCCCGCCGGCGTCGTCACCGGCATGTGGGCCGGAGCGCTGAGCGGCGTCTACACGCTGCCCGCCAACGGCACCCAGATCGCCGCTGCGAACTTCGACCTGTCGGGCACGACCAAGCTCGGGTCCAAGCTGTTCGACCACAGCTTCTTCATCCCGATGCTCGTGATGTCCGTCGTGACGGTCGCCGTTGGTGCCCTCATCGGAGGTGTCTTCTTCTGACCGAGCCGACGTGACCTGAGGTGACCCAGCCGAGCCGAGAACGGAGAGTAGAGACAACCATGGATGTGCACGAAGTCGTGAGCAAGGCCACCGAGCTGATGCCGGGTCTGGTCAAGGACCTGGAGACCCTCGTCGCCATCCCCTCGATCGCCTTCCCGGGCTACCCGCCCGAGCCGGTGGAGGAGATGGGACGAGTGACCCTCGAGCTGTTCCAGAAGGCGGGGTTCAGCAACGCCGCCCTCATGGACGTCCCGAGCGGCTACCCGCCGATCTACGCCGAGATCGCCGGTCCGGAGGGCTCGCCCGTGGTGGTCCTCTACGCCCACTACGACGTCCAGCCGGCACCGCCGGAGCAGGGCTGGACGTCCGACCCCTGGGTCGCGACGCGCAAGGACGACGGCCGGGTCTACGGGCGCGGGGCGGCCGACGACATCAGCGGGCTCGTCGCGCACCTCGGGACGCTGCGGATGTTCGACGGCCAGCCGCCGTGCACGGTCAAGCTCATCCTCGAGGGGATGGAGGAGACCGAGAGCAACCTCGAGGCCTTCGTCGAGGCCCATCCGGAGCTCTTCGCCTGCGATCTCTTCGTCGTCTGCGACATGGGCAACCTCCGGGTCGGCGAGCCGGTCTTCACGACGGCCCTGCGCGGTGACGTCGCCTGCATCGTCACGGTCCGCACCCTCGAGCACGCTCTCCACTCGGGCGTCTTCGGCGGCCCGGCGCCGGACGCGATGATGGCGCTCGCGCGGCTCCTGTCGTCGCTCCAGGACGACGACGGCAACGTCGCCGTCGAGGGGGTCACGACCGGCGAGTGGCCCGGCGAGCAGTTCGCCGACGAGGACTTCCGCTCGAGCGCGGATGTCATCGACGGGGTGGCGCTGACGGGCACCGGTCCGGTCGGCGACCGGCTCTGGATGCACCCGTCGATCAACGCCATCGGCATCGACATGACCCCCATCGCGACGTCGTCGAACGTCCTCATCCCCGAGGCGAGGGCGAAGATCTCGATGCGGATCGTCCCCGGCGCAAACCCCGAGAAGGAGCTCGACGCCCTCGTCGCGCACCTCGAGTCGCACGCGCCGTGGAACGCCCAGGTCGAGGTGCAGCGGACGAAGGCCGCCCCGCCCTTCCACTGCGAGACCGACGGACCCGCCTACGACGCGGCCCGCTGGGCGTTGGAGCAGGCGTTCGGCAAGCCGGTCGGCGAGGCGGGCTCCGGCGGGTCGATCCCGCTGCTCCGAACCCTCCAGCAGGCGGCGCCCGACGCCGAGTTCATCCTCTGGGGAGCGGAGGACACCGCCCTGTCGCGGATCCACGCCTCCGACGAGAGCGTGGACCTCGGGGAGATCGAGCGGCTCGTCGTCGCGCAGACCCTGCTGCTCCAGCGCCTGGCCGGGCGCTCGCCTGCGTGACCCGGCCCGAGGACGACGTATGCCGCCCAGCTCGGTGAGCTGGGCGGCATACGTCGTCGGGTGGCTGGGACGACCCGGTCAGCGGTAGTTGGTGAAGGTCAGCGCGACGTCGAGATCGGCGGCCTGGAGCATCCGCTGGACGGCCTGGAGGTCGTCGCGCGACTTGCTCGTGACGCGCAGCTCGTCGCCCTGGATCTGCGACTTGACGCCCTTCGGGCCCTCGTCGCGGATCAGCTTGTTGATCTTCTTGGCGTTCTCCTGCGAGATGCCCTCCTTGAGCGGGGCATCGAGGTGGTACTCCTTGCCCGAGAGGCGCGGGCCGGCCTCGGGGACGTCGAGGTGCTTGAGGCTGACCTTGCGCTTGACCATGTGGGTCTGCACGACGTCGAGGACCGCCCTGCAGCGCTCCTCGGTGCTGGCCTTCATCTTGATGACCTCACCGGCGAGCTCGACCGACGCGCCGACGTTCTTGAAGTCGTAACGCGTCGCGAGCTCCTTGGCCGAGCTGTTGACCGCGTTGGCGATCTCCTGCTTGTCGTACTTGCTGACGATGTCGAACGAGGAGTCGGCCATCGTGGCTCCTTCCGGTGGGGGTCTCGGGGTTGCTCTGGGGGTGGTCGGCGGCGGGCCGCGACACGTCAGGATGCCGCATGGATCCCGATTCGGCGCGCGCCCGATCTCTTGCTATCCTTCCAGACGCACCACGGCAGGTTGTCCGAGCGGCCAATGGAAGCGGACTGTAAATCCGTCGCGAAAGCTACGAAGGTTCGAATCCTTCACCTGCCACCATGTGCTCAGAAGGGCCCCTGACCTGCGGAAACGCGGGTTCGGGGCCCTTCTGCCGTTGACCGGCGCTGTCCGGCTGGAACCGGCTCCACACGGCGCTCCACGGGTGTTAGGGGGGCACTGGTGGGGAAGTTGGCGCCCCCATCCGCCCTGCGCCGGTCGGCACGCTGCGCATGGGGGATGGAGAGATGGTGGAGGCGTTGGCCGCGAGCAACGAAACTGTCCAAATCTGATCGTTATCCTGTTCAATCGTGCAATAGCGCGCATAAACTGCGCACCGTGATGCGCGAAGCGGTGGTCGGGATCGACGTCGGCGGCACCCGGATCAAGGCCGCCTTGGTGACCCCGACGGGCGACGTCCTGGCCGAGACGGTTCGTCCCACTCCTGCGGGCGTCGGACCACGGCTCGGCGAGGTCTCGGTCCACGCGGTGGGCGAGCTCACCGGCGCTGTGGCCGGCGCGGTCGACGTGCTTGCCGTCGGTGTCGCAGTCCCCGGCCTTGTCGACGAGTTGGCCGGGATCGGAGTCTGGTCGGCCAACCTCGGATGGCGCGACCTCGACCTGCGCGGCACCATCGCCGCCCACGTCGACGTGCCGGTGGCGATCGGCCACGACGTCCGCTCCGGCCTGCTCGCCGAGCATCGGCTCGGCGCCGCGCGCGAGGCCGACAACGTTCTGTTCGTGCCTCTGGGCACAGGGCTCGCGAGCGCTATCTTGTGCCGCGGCAAGCTCGTCACGGGGGGCCTGTGGACCGGTGAGATCGGCCACGTCATCGTCGTCCCCGACGGGCCGCTGTGCGGATGCGGACAGCGCGGCTGCCTCGAAGCACTCTCGAGCGCGGGGGCCATCGGACGCCGCTGGTCGCAGGAGACTGGCATCGTCGGCGATGCCCAGGAGGTCGCCCGGCGCGCGGAGGCCGGCGAGGAGGTCGCTCGCCGGGTCTGGCAGGAGGCGATCGAGACCCTCGCCATCATGGTCGCCCCGGTCGTCGCGGCTGCCGGCACCGAGCTCGTCCTCATCGGCGGCGGCCTCGTGCACGCGGGCGACACGCTGCTGGACCCGCTGCGCGCCGAGCTGACAGCTCGGCTGGGCCGAGACGATGTGGCCGTCGAGGCGGCCGCCCTCGGAGATCGTTCCGGCTCGCTGGGCGCGGCGACGATCGCGCTCGACCTCGTCGGCCGATGATCATCACACTCACTCCCAATCCGGCCATCGACATCACGTATGCCGTCCCGACCGTGATGCTTGGCGAGTCGCATCGCGTGGAGGAGGTTCACGAGCGGGCGGGCGGCAAGGGAGTCAACGTCGCTTCCGTGCTGACCGGGCAGGGGCGGTGCGCCGTCGCAGTCGCACAGGTGGGCAGCGACGAGCTGGCAGACTTCGCCACCGACCTCTCTGACCGGGGCCTGAGTCATCGCCTGGTCGAGTCTCCGTGTCGCACACGCAGATCCGTGGCGGTTGTCGACGATCGGGGGCAGGCGACCCTGTTCAACGAGGCCGGCGAGGCCCCGCCCGACTCGGTGTGGGCTCGTGTGTCGGAGGCCGTGGCGGCACTTGCTCCACAGGCATCCGTCCTGACGATCTCGGGCAGCCTGCCGGCTGGAGCATCCGACGATCTCGTCGAGACCCTGACAAGGGAAGCCATTCGCGCGGGGCTGCACGTCGTGCTCGATGTCGGCGGCCGGCCGCTGGCGCGCGCCCTCGGTGCCCGGCCGACTCTCGTCAAGCCCAACCGCTCCGAGGCGGCGGCGACCCAGCTCGGCCGGCCAGGCCCTGCCTCGTCTGGTCCTGCCTCGTCTGGCCCTGTCTCGTCGCGCTCTGTCTCGCCCACGGCTCGCGACCTCGCCTTCGCGCTTGCCGACCACGGCGCCCAGGCGGTGGTCGTCACCGACGGCGAGAACGGCATACAACTGCTCCACGACGGCGTCGAGCTCCGAGCCTGGCTCCGGGAACCCCTGAAGGGCAACGCAACCGGAGCCGGAGATGCGCTGACGGCTTCGCTCGCCGCCGACATCGAGACGCTCGGCGGCCTGCCTCATGGGCGGGACGCCTGGGCCGAGGTGTTGAGGCGCGCTGTGGCGTGGTCCGCGGCAGCCGTCCTGCAGCCGATCGCCGGCGCCGTCGACCCGAGGGACGTCGAGCGCCTGCTGTCGAGTTTCGAGATCGAGGAGAGTCTCGTATGACGCTCGTGAACCTCGGGCAGGTGCTCGAGCCGGCGCGCGCGGAGGGGCGCGGGCTTGCCGCCTTCAACGTCATCCAGATCGAGCACGCCGAGGCGTATGCCGCGGCAGCCGAGAAGGTGGGCCTGCCCGTCGTCATGCAGATCTCGGAGAACTGCGTCCGCTACCACGGCTCGCTAGCGCCGATTGCCGCTGCGACGCTGGCCATCGCAGCCGCCTGCGACCAGCCGGTCGTCGTGCACCTCGACCACGCCGAGGATGTCGGCCTCGTCGAGGACGCCGTGCGGCTCGGTCTGACGTCCGTGATGTACGACGGATCCCGACTGTCAGACGTCGCGAACCGCGCCCAGACGCGTCGCATCGTCGAGCTGTGCCACGCCCACGCCGTCAGCGTCGAGGCGGAGCTCGGAGAGGTCGGCGGCAAGGACGGGGTGCACACGCCGGGGGCTCGCACCGACCCCGGAGAGGCGGCGCGGTTCGTCGCCGACACCGGGGTCGACGCACTCGCGGTCGCGGTCGGCAGCTCGCACGCGATGACCTACCGGACGGCCCTGCTGGACACGGATCTCATTGCCGCACTGAAGGACTCGGTGCCGGTGCCACTTGTACTGCATGGTTCGTCGGGGGTCGCCGATGACGGGTTGGTGGCAGCGGTGCGCGCCGGGATGACCAAGGTGAACATCGCGACGCATCTCAACCAGGTCTTCACCCGTGCCATGCTCAGCCGGCTCGAGAGCACGCCGACGGTCGACACGCGAACGTACCTCGGAGCGGCGCGGGATGCGGTCGCCGATGAGGCCGCGAGGCTGATGCGCCTTCTGGCAACCGCATGACCCGGCCGGAGGTCACAGACGGTGTTTGAGTCAGGTCAGGTCAGGTCAGGTCAGGACGATGCTCCGGGTGAGGTTGCGCGGCGCGTCGGGGTCGAGACCGGCGGCCTCGGCGCGGGCGAGACACAGCCGGTGCAGCCGCACGAGATCGGCCATCGGGTCGAGGTCGCGGTGCTCGAAATGGGCACCTGTGCCGCGTACCTGCTCCGCAAGACCCTCAGGCACCCGGCCGAACGCCCACACCGCCCGCCCGGGAGCGGCGATGCTGATCGGCCCGTGTCGGTACTCCATAGCGGGGTAGGACTCGGCCCAGAACTGGGAGGACTCGCGGAGCTTGAGGGCCGCCTCGTTGGCGATGCCGTTGCTCCAGTCGCGGCCCAGGAACGTCAGCTGCTCGACCGTCAGGAGCGGGCCGAGCGCGGTGGTGATGTCCTCGCCCAGGACGGCGCGCGCCTGCGCCACCACCGGAGCGAGGTCCTCGCCGAGGGAGGCGCGCAGAAGCGCGAGAGTCGTGGTCGCGAAGCGGGTCTGCACGACCGACTGCTCGTCGACGTCATCGAGCAGGATCGTCGACGCGGAGGCTTCTGCGACAGGGGTCCCTGGGGTGGCCACGATCGACACGTGAGGCACCCCGGCGGCGCGCAGCTGCTTGACGACGGCGATGACCTCTGTCGTGGTGCCCGACCGACTGATGACCACCACCCGGTCGTAGTCGCGTCCGAGCCGGTGCTCAGAGGCGGCGAAGGCGTCGGTGACCCCCAGCCCGAGCGACTCACGCCGGGCGGCATACACCTGCCCCATGAACCACGACGTCCCGCAGCCGATCGTCGCGACCCGCTCGCCGGGCCGGGGCAGCGATCCACTGAGCTCGTTCAGGCGCGCGACCGTGCGGGCCCAGTCGTCGGGCTGGGTGGCGATCTCTCGGGCGAGATGAGTGGTCTGGGACATGAGGCGGCTCCGGATCGTCAGGGGCGGAACTTCAGAACTACGGCACTGCGCACGACAGAACTGCAGAACTTCGTCACTTCAGAACTACGGGCTACAGACCCGGCAACGTCGCACTTGATCATGTCTGCGCGAATGACAGCCTAAGCGCGCAGCAATGGTCATGTCCACGATTGCGGCCGCACGGTAGGGTCGGCGCGTGAGCGATGAGACCGACCTCGCGCGGAACCCGGCCAGCAGGTGGTCGATCATGCTCGACCGCCTCGCAACGTCCGGCCGGCTCGGAGTGGGGGAGGCGGCGGAGCTGCTCCGGGTCAGCGAGGCGACGATCCGTCGCGACTTCTCCGAGCTGGCGAAGCGGCAGCTCGTCGAACGCAACCACGGCGGCGTCGTCGCGACGTCGCTCGCGTACGAGCTGCCCTACCGGTATCGCAGCAGCCTCGGCGACGACGACCGCGCTCGCGTCGCCGACGCCGCGGCACGGCTCGTCCAGCCGGGCCAGGTGATCGGCCTCAACGGCGGCACGACGACAACCGTGACGGCGCGCGCCATCACCGGGCGGGAGGACCTCGCGGCCGACGGGGGCGAGATCACTCTCGTCACCAACGCGCTCAACATCGCCACGGAGGCGGTACTTCGCCCGCACATCCGGTGCGTCTCTCTCGGCGGCGTCGCCCGGCCGGAGTCCTACGAGGTCACCGGCCCGCTCGCGACCCTGGTGCTGCGGCAGCTGTCGCTCGACGTCGCCTTCGTCGGGGTCAACGGTCTGACCGCCCGCGAGGGCGCCACGTGCCGCGACGAGGCCGAGGCGGCGATCATCCGCACGATGATCGAGCGCTCCAAGCAGGTCGTCTGCGTCACGACCGCCGACAAGCTTCGCGTACGCACCTTCGCAGCCATCTGTCCCGCCGGGCGGATCGACCATCTCGTCACGACGGTGGGCGCCGACCGCGAGGAGGTCGCCGCCCTGCGCGAGGCCGGCGTCGAGGTCCACCTGGTCTGACAACCGATTGGCCAGAACCCACGTGGCCAGGATCCGTGTGGCCGCGAAACCGCTCGGCGTGGAACCCCTCAGACGACCTCGACGGTGACGCCGGCGGCCCGCAGGTCGGCCACGGCGGCGGGGTCGGCGGAGTCGTCCGTGACGACCAGGTCGATCCGGCTCGCCGGGCAGATGCGGGCGAACGCGCGGCCGCCGAGTTTGGCACCCGTGGCGACGACGATCACTCGTTCGGCGCGCTGCACCATGAGCGAGTTGATCCCGGCCTCGCCCTCGTGCTGGCACGTGGCGCCAGCCTCGGCCGAGACGGCGTCGACGCCGATCACCGCCGTGTCGAGCCACAGCTCGCCGAGGACCATCGAGGCAAGCGGGCCGCTCAGCTCGTACGACTCCGGCCGCGCCACCCCGCCCAGCGACACACAGCGCACGAACGGTCGGAGCACCATCTCGGTGGCGATGTTGAGGGCGTTGGTGACGACGGTGATGGCGGGGCGCGCTGACGACATCGCCAGGTCGGACCGCGCGGCCAGACGGCGTGCGACAGCGCTCGTCGTCGTCCCGCCGTTGAACCCCACGACCGCCCCCTCCGTCGGGATGTCGGCGGCGTAGGTCGCGATCCGCTCCTTGGCGCCGTCGCTGGCGGCCTCCTTGTACCGAGCTGGCAGTTCGTACGCAACGGCCGTCGCGACGATGCCGCCGTGGGTGCGGGTCGCCAGCTGCTGCGCGGCCAGGTCGCCGAAGTCGCGCCGGACTGTTGCCTCGGAGGCGCCGAGCGCCTCCGAGGCTTCGGCAACGCTCAGCCGGCCGCGCTCGGCCAGGAGTCCGAGCAAGGTGCTCCAGCGCGAGCCGCGGTCAGCGGCCCTGGGCTGTCGTGCGGTCATACCCGCTCCAGGACGGTGATAGGGGTGCCCGTGGTTGCTGATTGCGGTGGTCGAGTCAGAGCTTCGCCGCTCTGGCGGTCGCGTATTGCGCGCGACACACTGGGGAGGAGTGGCTGGGTTCTGCTGCGTTCCTGTCGCCAGGGGGCCCTTGGCTGATTGATTTCGATCGGGTGGGGTTCAAACCAGTCGAATCTAATCACAGATCACTGTGAAAGGGAACGCGGCCCCGTATCCGGGGACCCGGCCCGGACGGGTCGCTTGGGCGCGTCGTCCCACGGTGGGCGCGCCTCGGCGACCTGCTGTTCAGCGGTATGCCGCACGTGCGCCACTGCTCGCCGGCCCGGCCCGCGGTGGGCACGCCTCCTTACTTCAGCGTGCCCTGGGAGAGGGACCCCTGCAGCTGTCGCTGGGAGAAGATGTAGACCGCCAGCACGGGGACGATGGTGATGACCACGGCAGCGAAGAGCTGGCCGAAGTCCACGGCATACCCTGCCTGTGAGGCGAACCGCGCCATGCCCTGGGACAGCACGTAGTTGTCCTCGTTGGTATTGAGGGCGATCGGGAGCAGGAACTGGTTCCACAGGCCGAGGAAGTTGAAGATGGCGATCGCCACGATCCCCGGCCGCGCCATGGGGACCATGACCTGCGCGAAGGTGCGCCACTCCCCGGCCCCGTCGAGCTCGGCGGCTTCGGCGATCTCCTGCGGCAAAGCGCGGAAGAACGGATAGAGGAAGAAGACCGTGAACGGGAACGCGAACGCGACGTAGGTCGCGATGAGCCCGGGCAGCGTGTTGAGCAGCCCGACGTTCTTCAGCACGAAGAACAGCGGCACGATCGCGAGGAAGATCGGGAACGTCAGGCCGGCAAGGATGAAGTAGTAGACCACGCCGCTGCCGGGGAACGGGTACCGCGCGAGGGAGTAGGCCGCCGCGGAGCCCAGGATCATGACGATGACCAGCGCCGAGGTCACGACGATGACCGAGTTGAGCATGTACCGGCCGATGTGCGAGTCGGTCCACGCGCCGATGTAGTTGTCGAAGCTCCAGTGCTGGGGCAGCGCGAGCGGCGACTTGAAGATCTCGCCGGTGGTCTTCCACGACGACAGGAACACCCAGACCAAGGGCAGGATGACGATGATCGACCAGATCGCGAGGACGATGTGCGACACGGCGGTGACGGCGCGGTCGCCCCTCGGCGCCGGGCTGGGCTCCTGCTCCTTGGGTGCCTTGGCGTCCGAGGCGGTGCGGGGCGGGTTTGCGACGCCCATCAGCGGTCCTTCCCCTTGGTCAGGCGGTTGACGAGGAAGACGACGGCCGCGAACAGCAGGGTCAGGACCGCGAGGACCACGCCCATGGCGCTCGCGAGGCCGAACTGGCCCTTCTTGAACGCGGTGTTGAACAGGTCCTGGGTCATCGTCAGGGTGGAGTTCTGGGGGCCGCCGCTGGCGTTGAGGGCCGCCATGTAGACGAACGCGTCCAGCGCAAGGATCCCGAGGTAGATGTACGCGGTCTGGATCGTGTCGCGCACCATCGGCAGGGTGACCATCATGGTCATCCGGAACCGGCCGGCGCCGTCGACCCGGGCTGCGTCGTACAGCTCGGACGGGATGCCCTTGATGGCCGCGATGAACAGGACCATGTAGAACCCGACGAAGCCCCAGATGATGACGAACATCGACACCGGCATTGCGGTGCTGACCTCACCCAGCCAGGCGAACGAGGTGAACTGGTCCAGTCCGATGCCGGTGAGGAGCCCGTTGACGAGCCCGCTGGACGGGTCGAACATCTGCGACCAGATCAGGCCGATGACGATCGCGGGGATGGTGTACGGGAAGAACGAGACTATGCGGTAGAACGAGGAGCGGCCCAGGCCCCGGACTGCGCCGGTGCTCGACCCTCCCACGGTCACCAGGGTGGCCAGCGCCAGCGCCAGCGCGATCGTCACGAACGGTACGACCATCGCCAGGAGCAGGTTGTTGCGGACGGCCTGCAGGAAGGTGTCGTCGTTGAGCAGGGCCTCGTAGTTGGAGATGCCGACGAAGTCGAAGGTGTCCGAGAACCCGCTCCAGTTGGTCAGCGAGTAGATGAACGCCTGGGCGAACGGCCACAGGACGAACACCGCATAGAACACGAACGGCAAGCCGAGGGTGATGAGGACGAAGCCCCGGCGCGACATCGGCATACGTCGGCGACGCCGTCGTGTCACCGCCGCCGGCGTTCCGGTCTGTGGAATAACTGCGGTCATGGGCTACTCCCCTTTGCTGCGAAGGGTCGGCTGGTGCCTCGAGCACGGCTGCCAGCCCACCCGCCACCCACAGGTGGTGGACACGAGTGTGCCCGGCCCGGCAGTGTCGCGCCGGGCCGGGCACTGGGTCACTTGACCTCGACCTTCTTGACCGAGGGGTCGTTCGCAACCTTGTCGGTGATCTTCTGCAGCTCCGTGGTGAGGGCGGCTGCGTCGATCTGCCCTGAGAGGAACGCGTTCCACGGGACCAGCTGGTCCTGGTTCATGCCATAGACGTCGACGAAGTTCCACGTGAACACGTCGGTGCCGGCGTCCTGGAGCATCTTGCCCTGCGACTGCAGCGCCGTGGAGCCGAACCCGTCGGCGGGAACGGTGTCCTTGACGATCGTCGGCGCGAGCTTGGTCTTGGCGAAGTTGGTCGCTGCCTCCTTGGACAGCATCGCCCGCAGGAGCTCCTTGCCACCGGCGGGGTTCTTGGCCTTGCTCGGGACGACGAACGGCTCACCAGCCGCCGAGTGCAACGCGGTGTAGGGCATCTTCGAGCTCGACGTGACGGTCAGCTCGGGTGCGCCGGTCATCTTGAAGCCGTCCTTGGTCTGCTTCTTCATCTCGTTCTCGATCCACGAGCCCGAGGGGTAGAGCAGGGCGGCCTGGTCGTTGCTCCACTGGGCCTGAGCAGCGGTGAACTGGGTGCCCGCGCCGCCCGGCTTCATGTAGCCACTCTTGATGATCGTCTCGAGTGCCTTGAACACGCTCTGGACGGCCGGTTGCTTCCAGGCGTCGGGCTTGAGGTTCTCCAGCGAGAGCCGCACCTCGTCGCCGCCCTCCTTGATGGCCGAGGCGATGCAGAGGGTCTGGTAGTACGTTGCTGCCTCCTTGCCCCAGAGCATGAGGTACTTGCCCTTGGCCTTGGCCTTGGCGCCGAGGGCGATCGCCTCGTCCCAGGTCTTCGGCACGGTCCAGCCGTTCTGCTCGAAGAGGGAAGCGGAGTACCAGATCGCGTAGACGGTCTGGACGTAGTTGATCGCTGCGAGCTTGCCGTTGATGGTGCCCGGGGCCTCGACCCCTGGGTACAGGGTGTCCTTGATCGTCGTGCCCTCGAGGTTCTTGGCCTGGAACACGTCGTTGAGGTCTTCGAGCTGGTCGACGATGGTGTTGAGGCCAATCGCGTTCGCGCCGGAGTTGTCGATGAGATCCGGCGGGTTGCCACCGACGAACCGCGGCTGCAGCTCCTGAGCGATCTGCGTCGAAGGCTTGACCGTGGCCTTGCTGCCCGGCTGCGCCTTCTCGAGGACGCCGGCGGCGAAGGTGACGTAGTCGAAGCCGTAGCCACCATTGAAGATGATCGCCTCGACCGTGCTGTTGGCGGCCATGCCGAACGGGTTCTTGTCGCTCTTGGTGCCGCCCGCGGCGCTGCTGTTCGTCGTGCCGCCACCGCTACTGGTCGCACAGCCGGCGAGGGACAGCGCGGGCAACACCACACCACCCGCCAACGCCAGTCGCAGGATCGTGCGCCGATCAACCTGGTTGTTCCGAGGATCCATCCGCTCCCTACTTCCTAGGTCGCGCGAGGCCCGGTGCCCCGCCACGTGCTTGGCGACACGTTGGGTGCCGTGATCCCACATCGTGCTGTCACGTGATCGATTGCGTCAAGGATCTTGACGTAATCAATCAATAACAATCAGACTCCGTTCGTGACCGCACCCGGATCCGCTCCTTATGCGCAACTCCGGTCAATTGCCGTGACCGGGTCGCTCCCCGGCACGGTGAGCCTTCTGCCGGCTCTCACGCCGGTGCGCGGGTCGAGCACGACAAGGGTCAGCGAAGAGGCCCCTGCGGACATGATGGAGCGGGTCCTGCGCGGCCGCATCTCGTCGCCGCTCCCTTACGGCGTCCTGAGCGACTACGACCGTGCGGACCACACCGTGCAGCTTCCGGCCATCGAGCTGGCCAACGGCCAGGCACGCGCCCTGGTGCTGCCGTCGCTCGGCGGCCGGCTCTGGTCCTTGATCGACGAGGCGAGCGGGCGGGAGCTGGTCCATCGGAACCCACGACTGCGCTGGGCGAACTTCGGGCTCACGGACGCGTGGTTCGCCGGCGGCATCGAGTGGAACCTCGGCTCGACCGGCCACAGCACCACGTCCAACCTGCCGGTGCACGCCGCCGTCCTGGACACGCCCCTCGGCCCGGTGGTGCGCCTCTGGGAGTGGGAGCGGACCCGCGACCTCGTCCTCCAGGTCGATCTGTGGCTCAGCGACGCCCGCCTGATGGCGTCCACCCGCGTGCTCAACCCGGACCCCGAACCCAAGCCCCTCTACTACTGGACGAACATCGCGGTGCCAGAGACGCGGGGGACCCGGGTGCTCGTACCGGCCGACACCGCGTGGCGCACCGACTACGCGGGGGTGCTCGAGCGGGTGTCCGTGCCGTTTCCCGACGGTGAGGTCGACGTCAGCGTGCCCAGCGCCAGCCGGTATGCCGCCGACTACTTCTACGAGGTGGGTGACCAGCACGGCCGTCTGGTCGCCGCCGTGGAGCCCGACGGTCGGGGGATCGCCCAGACGTCCACAGCCGCCCTTCGCGGCCGGAAGCTGTTCCTGTGGGGGAACGGCCCGGGCGGCCGGCGCTGGCAGGACTGGCTGGGCATCACGGGGACCCGCTACCTGGAGATCCAGGCTGGTGTCTGCCCGACCCAGCTCGAGCACGACCTCCTCGAGGGGTACGCCAGCAGGACGTGGACGGAGGCGTTCGCGCCGCTCGAGCTCGACCCGTCCGTCGTTGCGGCGGACTACGGCGTCGCCGCACAGGCGGCTCGCGACGCGGTCCATGCGGCCACCCCGCCCGCCTGGCTCGCTGCCCAGCACGACCGGTGGCTCCACGAGGTGGCCGACCTCGGTCCCGGTGAGCTGGTCCACACCGGATCGGGCTGGGGCCGTGTGGAGCTCGCACTCCGTGGGGCGCCTCAGCTCCCGGGGACACCGTTCCCCGAGGTCGCAGACGAGAGCCTGCCCCTGCTTCGGTTCGTCGAGACTGACGACCCCACTGCGCTCGACGACATCGACCCGCAGCGACCGACCCTGCCCGTCGTCTCGGACAGGTGGGTGGCGCGGTTGTCGGACGCCGTCGAACGAGGGGCAGGCTGGTGGGCCCGCTACGCACTCGGCACGGCACGGCATCTGCGCGGGGACCTGGACGGTGCGCAGGCGGCATACGGTCGCAGCGCCGAGCTGCAGCCCACCGCGATGACGCTGCGCGGTGAGGCGCTGCTCGCCGGCGACGCGACGACGCGCGACGAGCTGTATCGGCGTGCCTGCGCGCTCGCTCCCGACGACCGTCGGCTCGCGGTCGAGCGGCTCGTGGCCCTGCTCGACGCGGGCCGATCGGAGGACGTCGTGGCAGCGGTGGCCGGCCTCCCCGAGGCGGTACGCGAGCACGGGCGCACCCGGATGGTTCTGGCCGAGGCGATGGCCGCACTGGGGCAGGACGCGGCGGCGCTCGAGGTGCTCGAGAGGCTCGAGGTGCCGGACCTCGCCGAGGGCGACCGGACCCTCGCCGAGCTGTGGCAGCGGCTGTGCCCCGGGAAGCCCGTGCCACGGCCCCTCGACTTCCGGATGTCGCCCGGGCCCGGCAGCGACCAGACTTGACCCAGTCCGACGATAGGAGAAGCGAATGTGGGCGAACGCCCCCGATGACATCGCGGCATACGCCGCACAGGTTGGCACCCGACTGGACGCGATCACCCGGCTCGCCTCCGACGGTGGTCTGGACCGGGCAGTCACCCTCCTTGCCGACTGCATCGCTGCGGGCGGGGTGATCCACGCGTTCGGCACCGGGCACTCCGAGGCGTTCGCGATGGAGATCGCAGGTCGGGCCGGCGGGCTCATCCCCACGAACAAGGTCGCCCTTCGCGACGCCGTCCTCTATGGATCGCACACGCTCGCGGAGCTGAACGGCCGCCCCCCGCTGGAGCGGGACCCGCATATCGCCGACGACGTCTTCGCGACTGTCAACCGGCAGCCCCATGACGTCTTCGTCATCGCGTCCAACTCCGGTGTCAACGGGTCGATCGTCGGCCTGGCCCTCCTGGCGCGCGAGCACGGCCACCCTGTGATCGCGGTGACGAGCATGGAGCACACGGCTCGGGTGTCGCCCAAGCACCCGAGTGGGCAGCGACTCGCTGAGGTGGCCGACGTCGTCATCGACAATCTCGCGCCATACGGCGACGCCACCCTCGACATGGACTTCGACGCCCGCGTCGGGGCGGTCTCGTCGATCACGGCCGCCTACATCGCGCAGCTGCTCACCATCGGGGTCGCCAGGACGCTCGCGGAGCGAGGAGAGCAGACGCCGCTCTATGTGTCCGCCAACATCCCTGGCGGGGACGAGCACAACAACGTGATCGAAGCGCGCTACGAGGGCCGGATCCGTCGTACTGCCTGACCTGTCGAACCTGCGCGCATCACCGAGTGGAGCCTCGCCGAGTGGAGCATCCTGAGTGAGAGAGCCCGGAGTACTGCTGGCCATCGACGCGGGCGGGTCGCACACGCGTGCGGTCGTGGTCTCCGCCGACGCCGATTGCCTCGGCTACGGCGCCTCCACCGGCGGAAACGCCACGGCGGTCGGTGCCGACCGGGCCCTGGCAGCCCTGGCCGAGGCCGCGTCGACGGCCCTGACCACTGCCGCCCTCGGACCTGAAGCGGTGGGCCAGGTGGTGCTGGCGGCGGCAGGCGAGGAGTATCTGCTGAATGAGCGGACCGTGACGCAGGCGCTCGCCGTGCCGGCAGCCGAGTACACGAGAGCGTCCGACATCCTCGCGATGTACCACTCCTCGGCCGTCGAGCCTGCCGGAGTGGCGCTCGTCGCAGGCACCGGGGCCGTTGCCGGCCGTTTCCGAAACCTGGTCACCGAGCGCCGGGTCGACGGGACCGGGTGGCTGCTCGGTGACCGGGGATCGGGCTTCTGGATCGGCCGCAAGATCGTGCGCGCCGTCGCCGCCGACCTCGACGAGGCCGGTGAACCTACCGAGCTGACGCGCCTGGTGGTCGAGGAGCTCGGCCTGGAACCGGCGCAAGGAGACCGGTCGGCGCTGCTCGCGGCCCTGGTCAGCTGGGCCTACAACGGCCAACCGGTGCGGCTCGCCCGGCTGGCTCCGCTGGCGTTCCGTGCGGAGGCCACCGACGAGCAGGCGGCCGCGATCACGGCGGAGGCAGAGCTTGCGCTGGCCAGGACTCTTCGCCTGGTCCGCGACGGACACGACGAGCTGCCCGTCGTCCTCGGGGGAAGCGTGGTCGTCCAAGGAGTCCTCCGCCCGGGTCGGCCCTCGGGCGGTGCACTGAAGAGGGAGCTTGCGGGCGCCGACGTCCGAACGGCGCACGACGGCGTGGCCGGTGCAGCGATCGTCGGGTTGCTGCACAGCAATGCTGTCGTCGACAGCGACACCCTGGCCCGGCTCACGCGGTCCATCGACGAGCTGAGAGCAGCTTCGTCCTGATGTGTGGTGCCAAAGGGACACTCTGGTCTGCCTTTGGCCCCACACAGTCGGTTGGTGTCGTCCCTACTGATTCCGAGGGCAGGTCGGCCTGCCTCTGACTGCCCCCGAGTTCACGCCTGCTGGGCGCGAACGGCTTCACCTTCCCGGCTGGTCGTCATGGTGGCCGACGGTGCGGTGCGGGGCCAGGTCCAGGCGTCCCGCATGATGACGGCGAGGAGGAGGAGTTCCAGTACGACTCCAAGGCCGTAGAAGAACAGCCAGGACTCGCCCGCCACGTTGAAAGCCGTGACGGGGACGTAGAGGGAGGCCACGACGAGGTTCGCGATGCGGTTCGCCCGGGCGGGCAGCGTCATCGACAGGACGACCATGAAGATCGGGACGGCCACGAGGGTCAGCGCCGTGGTCGAGAAGGTCTGGGAGAGGTCGAACTCGAAGACCTTGCCGTCGAGGATGTCCTTGATGACGCCGGGCGTGAAAAAGTTGAGAATGTCCACGTAGGCGTACAGGAACATGAAGCTCGTCCACGTTGCGGCGAGCTTGGCTCTGACCGGGATCCGCTCGTCTTCCAGTGCGGCGGTGGCGGGGTGACGCGTTGTCATCATGGGCTCCGTTGTGGTGGTGAGGATCGGTAGGTCCACGATCCCTGAGCCCGGCGGCGGGGCACATCGGCCCGGAGGCTGGAGTTCACCTGGCCGATGGCACGGTCTCTCTCTCGTTCTTTCGGCGGGTACGCCGAGGCGCGGCGATCCCTAGGCTGGAGCCGTGGTCACTGTCCGGCGCTCCACCTGGCATGAGCCGCGGCCTGCTGACGCCCCACCGATCGGTCGGCTCGACTGGCTGCTGGCGGGCGTGTTCGCGGCCGCCGCCTTGGTCGAGGGCATCGTTCGGCCGGAATTGGCCTGGCGGCCCCTGGTGACGGTGCTCGCCCTGGCCCTGATGCCTGCCCTGCTCTGGCGCCGGGAACGGCCACTCACGGCCGCCCTGGTCGGGTGGGGCGTCGCCGGGCTGCTCTCGGTCCTGCAGCTGACTGCGCACGCCGAGGACCTGGGCCTCTATTCCATGATGGCCGTCCTGATCCTGCTCTACTCCCTGGTGCGGTGGGGCTCGGGGCGGGAGGTGGTTTGGGGGACGGCGTTCGTGACAGCCGTCGTCGCGCTGGCGATGTACGCCTCCTCAGCGGGCTGGGCCGACATCTTCGGAGGGAGCGTCCTCTTGCTGTTGTTCGTCGCCCTCGCTGCGGTGTTCCGCTACCGCGCGGACCTCTGGCATCGCCAACAGCGCGAGATCCGCAATGAGGAGCGGGTGGCTCTGGCCCGCGAGCTGCACGACACCGTGGCCCACCACGTCTCGGCCATCGCGGTGCAGGCGCAGGCCGGTGGCGTGGTCGCCGGCACCCAGCCTGAGAGGGCTGCCGAGGTCCTGGCCGCGATCGAGTCTGAAGCGTCGCGAACCCTGGCAGAGATGCGATCCATGGTGCGGGTGCTGCGTGAGGAGGACGCCGTCGCCTACTCACCGCAGCGCGGTGTCGCGGACCTGCCTGCTCTGGCGCGCGCCGACGCGACGCCCACCGTCGAGGTCTCGCTGGACGGTTCGTTGACCCGGCTGGCACGACCCGTGGACACCGCGCTCTACCGGCTCGCGCAGGAGTCGCTGACCAACGCCCTACGGCATGCCCGGAGTGCGACCCGCGTCGGGATCGAGGTACGCCGGGAGGGCGACGCCGTCCGGCTGCGAGTGAGCGACGATGGACAGGCCGAGCCGGGGCCGGCCCCGGACCCGGGGTTCGGGCTGCTGGGCATGGCCGAACGCGCCCAGCTCCTCGGCGGATCACTCTCCGCGGGACCGGGACCCCAGGGTGGCTGGGTCGTCGAGGCCGTGCTGCCGGTGGAGGCGCTGGCGTGAGCATCCGTGTCGTCGTAGCCGACGACCAGGACCTGGTCCGCACTGGGCTCGTGATGATCCTCGGCGCGCAACCCGGCCTCGAGGTCGTGGGGGAGGCAGCAGACGGGCTGACAGCGCTCGACGTGGCGACGCGGCTGCGTCCCGATGTCCTCCTCGTCGACATCCGGATGCCTGGGCTCGACGGCATCGAGGTGACGCGGCGCCTGGCCGGGCCAGACGTGACGGACCCGATGGCGGTCATCGTGATCACCACCTTCGACCTCGATGAGTACGTCCTCGGCGCGCTGCGCGCCGGCGCCCGCGGCTTCCTGCTCAAAGACGCCGGGCCGGCGCTCCTCGTGCAGGCCATCCACGCGGCGGCCAACGGGGACGCGCTGATCGCCCCCAACGTCACCCGCCGACTGCTGTCGACCTTCGCCGACCAAGCGCCGGTGATGCCGGTCCAGCCCGTCGACCCGCTCACCGAGCGCGAGGAGGAGGTGCTCGCGCTGGTGGCACGGGGCCGGACCAACGCCGAGATCGCCACCGAGCTCTTCATCGGCCTGAGCACGGTCAAGTCCCACGTCGCATCGTTGATGACCAAGCTCGGCGCCCGCAACCGCGTCGAGATCGCGATGTGGGCCTACGACACCAGACGCGCGAGAGCCGACTAGCACCAGCCAACCGAGGCCGATGGCTGCGAACCAGTCGAGTCCGAGCGCCGCGCAGCCGAGCATGACACCGGCGTGAACCATTCGACCCCCGCTCCGTCGCGAAAGCTACAAGGGTTCGAATCCTTCACCTGCCATCAGTGCCCCGAAAGCCCCTGAACAGCGGAAACGTCGGTGAGGGCCTCTGGCATCGGCGCTCAGGACATGAGCTCGCGCCATGCCGGCTCGTCGTCGGGCATCCACGCAGGGCCCGCCGTCGCACTCTGGTCCAGCGACAGCCAGGAGTGCTGTTCCGCCAGCCCCACGGCGACCTCGATGAGCGTGGTCGTTGTGGCGGCGACATCGTCGGCACGCCACGCCAGTGACCAGGGGTAGTAGGGCTGGATCTCCTGGGGCCAGAACATCCGCATCCCGACATCGACGTACTTCTCTGCATAGCTCAGGAACTCGAGGTAGCGGATCCGCGTCGGGGCTCGCCGCACCTGGGCCACGCAGAAGCTGAAGGCACCGGGCGTCCCGAGCCACCGCATCTCGAGACCGAGTCGATCCTGCAGGGCGGTGAGGTACTGCCCGTGTGCGTTGTAGGTGCCCGAGTCCGGTGGATCGCCGAAGACGTGCAGGGGTCTTTCGTGGAACGACGCCGTCGGAACCGTGTCGTCGCCGCCGGATCCCACGAGCAACAGCGGCTCGAGCCGCAGCAGCCGGTGACGCCACCCGCTCGGGTGGGCGGCCTGCATCCGGGGCGTGACGCGCAAGATGGCGACATCGAGGCGCCCGTGCAGCAGGGCATTGAGCTGCGTGATGCTGTCCATCGCGTGCTCGCGCAGCTGGATGTCCGGCTCCGCCCGGGCGAAGGCGTCGGCGACCAGTCGGCTCGTCGACAGCTCGAAGACGTGGGCGATGCTGACGCCGTCCTGACGGCCGGGTTGGGTCATGCTGTCGGCGAGCGCGAGCAGGCGTCTGGCGTCGCCGAGGAACTGCTGCCCCCGGGCGGTCAGCGCGACATGCCGACTGTCGCGAACGAGAAGAGTCTCGCGCAGCTGGTCCTCGAGCTTGCGGATCTGCTTCGACAGAGCGGGCTGGCTCACATAGAGCTGAGCGGCCGCCCGACCGAAGTGCAGCTCGTCGGCCAGGGCCACGAAGTAGCGCACCAACCGCAGGTCCAGCTCCATGTGAGCTCCTCCCCGGGTCGCGGCGCCTGGTGGGTCCAGGCCGGCTGTGTGCCGCGACCTCCCCACGCTAGTGACCCTGCCGTCCTCCGTGGAAGCCGTCATGGTTATCGATCCGCGCGCAACGGGTCTTGGACTCCGGTGGCAGGCGCCGTCAGCCTTGGAGCTGTCGCACCGTGCGACAACCCGGTCCGCGTCCTTCGGCGGACCCTGTCGAAAGGCACATCATGGACCAAGCCCAGCGTCCCGTCGTCTTCATCCACGGTCTTTGGCTCCACGCCACGAGCTGGGGCCCGTGGGTCGAGGTCTTCCGCGAGTCGGGATACGCACCGATCGCCCCAGGCTGGCCCGGGGAGGCGGAGACTGTCGAGGCGGCGAGGCAGCATCCTGACGACGTCGCCGGCCTCGGGATCGACGACGTCACCGACCACTACGCGAAGATCGTTGAGGGCCTTGGGGACGCCCCGGTCGTCATCGGGCACTCGTTCGGCGGGCTCATCGCCGAGAAACTGCTCGGGCAGGGCAAGGCCGCTGCCGCCGTCGCGATCGACCCCGCCCAGATCAAGGGGGTGCTGCCGCTACCGCTCGCCCAGCTGCGGGCCGGACTGCCCGCGCTCGGCAACCCGGCCAACCGCAACAGGGCAGTTTCACTGACCGCCAAGGAGTTCCGCTTCGGGTTCGGAAACGCCGTCAGCGAGCAGGAGTCGGACGACCTCTTCGAGCGGTGGACCGTCCCGTCGCCCGCCAAGCCCCTCTTCCAGGCGGCGGCGGCCAACTTCTCTCTGCACTCGGAGGCCGCTGTCGACACGGCCAACAACACGCGTGGCCCGCTCCTGCTGATCTCCGGCCTCGAGGACCACACCGTCCCGGATGTCGTGACGCGGTCGACGCTCAAGCAGTACCGAAAGTCGACCGCCGTCACCGAGCTGCGACAGTTCGAGGGCCGCGGGCACTCGCTCACGATCGACAACGGATGGAGCGAGGTCGCCAAGGCCGTGCTCGGCTGGCTCGACGAGCAGGGGCTCTGACCCGTGGACCTCGGTCTCGCCGGGAAGGTCGCCATCGTCACGGGTGCGAGCAAGGGGATCGGCCTGGCGATCACCCGAGTGCTCGTCGATGAGGGCTGCAGGGTCGTGGCAGGTGCCCGTGACGCCTCCGCAGAGCTCGACGCGCTGGGCAGATCCGGCACGGTCACCTACGTAGCCGCCGACCTCAGCGAACCCGATGGGGTCGCGTATCTGGTCGACGCGGCCGCCGGCCTGGGTCGCCTCGACATCCTCGTCAACAATGTCGGGGCGGTCACGCCGCGGCTGGACGGCTTCGCCGCGGTGACCGACGAGCAGTGGGCGAACTCGTACACCCTCAACCTGATGGCCGCCGTCCGCACCACCCGGGCAGCGCTTCCGATGATGCTCGCCCGCGGCCGCGGCGCCATAGTCTCGACGAGCTCGGTCAACGCGACCCTGGCGGACCCGTCGGTCATCGACTACAGCGCCGCCAAGGCCGCACTGCGCAGCTTCTGCAAGTCGCTGTCCAAGGAGCTCGGGCCGCACGGCATACGCGTCAACACCGTCAGTCCCGGGCCGGTCTCCACCGACCTCTGGCTCGGTAGCGACGGCGTCGCTGCCGCCGTGGCGGCCCGACAGGGCACCGACCCCTCCTCCGTCGCCGCCGCGGCGGCGCGGGACTCGGTGACCGGACGTTTCACCCATCCGGACGAGGTGGCCAGGTTGGTCGCCTTCCTGGCCAGCGACGTCGCCGGCAACATCACCGGCGCCGACGTCACGATCGACGGTGGACTCATCCCGACGACCTGAACAGCTCAGGTGCTGAAGGCGCGGGTGCCACGTGAGGGCTGCCGGTTTCGGGTGACGTGCAGTCGATTGACAGATGACCGCCACCGCGGCTGGCCCCAGAGTCGGAGGAGTTCGGCAGCGTGGTCTTCCCGCCCGCTTCGAACGCCCGGCCGGCCGCAGCAGTGCGCCGGCGCCACCCCTGCCCAGGAGGTTTCCCATGCCAACCTTGACCGTCGGTCACGAGAACGACCACGACATCGAGATCTACTACGAGGACCACGGCTCCGGCCGCCCCGTCGTGCTCATCCACGGCTTCCCGCTCGACGGGCGCTCGTGGGACAAGCAGGCACGCGTCCTCCTCGAGACCGGCTACCGGGTCGTGTCCTACGACCGACGCGGATTCGGCAAATCGAGCAACACGACCGTGGGCTTCGACTACGACACCTTCGCGAACGACCTCGCCGCACTGATCGAACACCTCGACCTGCGCGATGCCGTGCTGGTCGGGTTCTCGATGGGCACGGGAGAGGTCACCCGATACCTGTCCAGGCATGGTTCCGAGCGGGTCGCCAAGGCGGTCCTGATGGCGTCGGTTCCTCCCTTCCTGCTCAAGACCGACGACAACCCGGACGGGGTCGACGGCTCGGTGTTCGAGGGGATCAAGGCGGCGATCATCGAGGACCGACCCGCCTACTTCAAGGCCTTCCTCGACGACTTCTTCAACGTCGACGTGCTGGGTGGCACCCGCATCAGTGAACCGGCCTGGCAGGCCGCCTTCGCGATGGCACTGGCAGCCGGGCCGTACGCCACGTGGGCCTGCGTCGACACCTGGCTGACCGACTTCCGGGCCGACGTCGGCAGGATCGACGTGCCCACGTTGCTCATCCATGGCGACGCCGACCGGATCCTGCCCTACGAGGCGACGGCAGCGCGGCTGCCGGGCATGATCGCCGACCTGCAGGTGGTCACCGTCGCTGGTGGCCCGCACAACATCGCGTGGACCCATCCGGACGTCGTGAACCCGGCTCTGCTCGACTTCATCAAGGGCTGACCTGCGGCCGCTGACGCGCGATCCCCGCGCCGACCCGACAGCCCGCTCTCGCCGCGCCCATAACGTTCAGCCGGTGCGGCGAGAGCGGGCGCGGTCAGTGCCGGGAGAGGCCGGACCCTTCGTCGGCGGCTGCCGTGGCGGTCGCGCGCCTTTTCAGCCGCCCGCATACCGGGCACGCTGAGGCGTGTGGAGCCACCGCAGCAGGCACATCCATCCTCGCTCGAGACGACCGAGACGACCGAGACGCCGGATCGGTCGGGGCCAGCCCGGTCGTTGGCAGGCCGTGCCGAAGAGATACGGGCGCTCGACGCCTTCCTCGAACAGGCCGCGACCGTCGGGGCTGCGCTGGTCGTCACCGGCGACCCGGGCATCGGCAAGTCTGCCCTGCTGGCGCACGCGACCGCGCAAGCGGTCACGCAGTGGGGAGCGCTCGTGCGCCACGTCGCCGGGGCCGAGTTCGAGGCCGACCTCAGCTATGCCGGACTGCACCAGCTGTTGATGTCCGATGCCACCGACCTCTCGTCCCTGTCCGCCGCGCACCGGTCTGCACTCGAGACGGCGCTCGGACTGCGAACCGGCTCGCCGCCGGAGCGGCTGTTGCTGACGAGCGCGACCTTGGCGCTCCTCCGGAACCTCTCGGAGCCCGCTCCCGTGCTCCTCGTCCTCGACGACATCCACTGGATGGACCGGGCGACCGCCGGGGTTCTCAGCCTCGTGGCCCGACGTCTGACGGGCAGCCGCATCGGGATGCTCCTGGCGCTGAGAACAGGGGAGGAGAGCTTCTTCGATCGCGCCACGATCCAAGAGCTGCGCGTCGATCCGCTGGACGACGACGCTGCGACAACCCTGCTCGAGACGACCCGCCCCGGCCTGCACCCGTCCGTCCAGCACCGCATCGTCGCCGAGGCGGGCGGCAACCCGCTGGCGCTCATCGAGCTGCAGCGAGTCATCACGACCGACCAGGAGTCGGGCGCCGACAGCCTGCCGACGACACTCCCGCTCACCGCTCGGCTGCGCCGCATGTTTGCCGCTCGGGTTTCCTCCCTGCCGGCACCGACGCGCCGGCTCCTGCTCCTCGCGGCCCTGGACAACGGTGCGGGAGCGGCCCTCATGCGCGTCATCGCCGCCTCCGACCACGACCTCGAGCCCGCAGAGTCGGACGGCATGGTGTCGGTCGACCGTCGTGGCCACCGGGTGACCTTCGCCCATCCGCTCGTGCGTGCCGCGGTCGTCGACCTCGCGTCGGCGCCCGAGAGGCGTGCCGCTCACCGGCGTCTCGCCGACCTCGCCGACGACCCCGACGTTCGGGCTCTCCACCGCGCCGAGGCGGCCCTGGCCCCGGACGAGCTGGTCGCGAGCCACCTCGAGGGTCTCGCGACGCGGATGCTGGACCGCGGGGATGGCGTGCGCTCGGCTGCCCTCCTGCTTCGAGCGGCAGAGCTGAGCCCCGCGCCGACGCAGCGGGCGCGACGACTCGCACAGGCCGCCTTCGTCGGCGCGCACGTCACCGGCAACCTCGGTGGGGCGGCCGCACTGCTCGACCGCGCCCGAGCCGAGGACCCGGACGCAACGGAAACGCTGCAGGTCGCCGTGGCGGCGGCGTCCCATCTGCTCAACAACGACGGCGACATCGACACTGCGCACGGGATCCTCTCCGGAGCCCTGAGCCAGACCTCCGTGTCCGGGCCTCCCTCGACGACCGACGCGCGCACCATCGAGAACGCGGTCGTGACGCTCATGACCATCTGCTCGTTCGGTGGCCGGATCGGACTGTGGGCAGCCTTCGACGACGCGGTCTCGCGGTTCGGTCCGTTGCTTTCCGCGCCGGTCCGGGTGGCGGCCACCACCTTCGCCGACCCGGCCCACTCCACACCGGAGCAGCTGCGCGAGCTCGACCGGCTCGTCGACGCCCTGGACGACACCTGCAGCCCCATGGAGGTCGTCGAGATCGCCCAGGCGCGGTGGTACGTCGGACGGGTCCCCCGCGCGCCGCTCGAGCGCATCGTGGAGGCGGGGCGAGTGGGGGACACCGTTGCCCTGGCCGCGCAGGCGCTGCTCATGCTCGCTGTGGACGACTTCTTCGCCGGAGCGTGGGACGAGGCTGCCGCCCACGCCGAGGAGGCGGTCCGCGTCTGCGAGGAGCGCGACTACGCGCTTCTGCTCTGGGGAGCCCGGCTCCCCGGCATGCTCCTCGCGGCCGCGCGAGGCGACACCATCCACCTCGAGACGGCCCACGCTCGTATGCGGCAGTGGGCCCTCCCGCGCAACGCGCTCGCGGTGCGCACCTTCACGGCATACGTCGACGGCTTGGCCGCGCTGAGCCAGTCGCGATACCGCGAGGCGCTCGACCATTACCGCTCGGTGACCGAGCCCGGAGTGTTCCCCCCGCACGAGCAGGTGACGCCGTGGATGGTGATGGACCTCGTCGAGGCCGCCGTGCGGTGTGGTGAGCCGGCCATGGCGCGAGCTCACGTCCGCGCCGCGGCCGACACCGGCATACCACTGCTCTCCACGCGTTCTCAGTTTCTGTGGCGTGGAGCCCAGGCGCTCAGCGCGGACGATGCCGACTACCCGGAGCTCTTCGACGCCATCGTCGGCGACCCGTCCTCGACGCAGTGGCCCTTCGACCTCGGCCGGCTGGAGCTGGCCTACGGGGAACGGCTCCGACGCGACCGGGCCATGCGCCGGGCCCGCCCACATCTCGAGAGCGCCCGGGAACGGTTCTCCGCCCTCGGCGCAGCGCCGTGGACCGCTCGCGCGGAGGCCATGCTCGGGGCCACGGGCCCCACTCGCCGGGTCGGCGCGACGCAGGCGACCGAGCTGACCGCTCAGGAGCTGCAGGTCGCACGCCTGGCCGCATCGGGCCTCAGCAACCGTGAGATCGGAGAGCAGCTGTTCCTCTCGCCCCGCACCGTCGGCGCGCACCTCTACCGGGTCTTCCCGAAGCTCGGTGTCACGTCCAGGGCTGCTCTGCGCGACGCACTCACCGCGCGGGAGTACTGAGCGGGCGTCGCCCGGCATGGGCCCCGCTCGGGCGCGACTCTGCGCGGAGCGAGGACCGTCGAACGACTGATGTTGTGGCTCGCCCGGCGCCCGGACCATGGGGGAGCGGGCGCACCGATCTGGTGCCTGCCGCGCATCCCTTCGAGAAGGAGCGACCATGACCGAAGTGCTCGAGATCACGACTCTCCAGCTGGCTGGGGGTCTGACAGCGGCGGACTTCATCGACGCCAACACCGACATCAACGCGTACCTGAGACGGCAACCAGGGTTCCGCTGGAGGCGCATCGTCCAGCGGGAAGACCGGACGATCCTCGACATCGTCGCCTACGACGACCTGGCTCGCGCACGGGCCGGCGCAGCCGGGATCACGGGGGAGATGGGGGACTCGCCGGTCCACGACACCATCGACCACTCCACCGTCGACTGGCAGATGACCACGGTCCTGCAGCACGTGGAAGGTCCGCGCCGATGAACCTCTCCACGACGAAGAAGAGCGACGCCCCGACGATGACCGCCGCCGTGCTCGACGAGTTCGGCTCCGCACTCAGGGTGCGCAGCCTGTCCCGCCCCACGGCAGAGCCCGGCACGGTGCTGGTGCGCGTCGCCGCGAGCGGCATCAACCCGCTCGACACGAAGATCCGCACCGGGAGTGCCGCCCATGCCCAGGTCACCCCGCCCGCCGTCCTCGGGCTCGACGTCGCGGGCGTGGTCACCGAGGTCGGGGCGGATGTCGATTCCTTCAGCGTCGGCGACGAAGTGTTCGGGCTGGCCGGAGGGGTGGGTGAGGTCCCGGGGTCGTTGGCCGAGTACGTCGCGGTCGACGCCGACCTGCTTGCCCTCAAGCCCGCCTCGTTGAGCATGACCGAGGCCGCCGCGCTGCCCCTGTCGGTCATCACGGCGTGGGAAGGGCTCGTCGACCGTGCCCGTGTGCGCCAGGGGCAGTCCGTCCTCATCCATGGAGGAGCCGGCGGGGTGGGTCACATCGCGGTCCAGCTGGCCGTTGCCCGGGGCGCGACGGTCTTCGCTACCGGCAGCGGACCCGACCTCGACCGGATCCGCCAGCTGGGCGCGGTGCCGATCGACTACCGCGCCACCTCTGTGGAGCAGTACGTCTCGTCGGCCACTCATGGCGAGGGGTTCGACGTCATCTTCGACACCATCGGCGGCGCCACGCTCGATGCGTCGTTCGGGGCGGTACGGCGCTACACGGGTCACGTCGTGAGCATCCTCGGCTGGGGAACGCACAGCCTGGCCCCGCTCAGCTTCCGCGGTGCGACCTACTCAGGCGTCTTCACACTGCTGCCGCTGCTCACCGGTGTCGGTCGGGCGCATCACGGTGAGATTCTCCGAGCAGCCGCGCAGATGGCAGAGGCGGGTCGGTTACGGCCGATCCTCGACCCGACGGCATACGACCTGGGGTCCGTGATGGACGCGCACGCGGCGGTCTCGAGCGGATCGGCCTCAGGAAAGGTCGTCGTCACGATGGGAGGCTGAGCGGCTGGAGGTGGGGGATCGGTGGCGAGAGCAGCCGGATGCCCGCGACCTCGCCGATGTGCATCGCCAGCCGCTCGTGGACCAGGGTGATGAGCCGAGTTCCCCTGAGCAGATGGCGGTCGGCGGCGTGTCCGCTCGGGTTTCAGTCGGTGGCGGCGTCGCGCGGACCGGGCCCTTCGCGGCCTGGCGTGGTCCGTGACGGGCGTCCCCAGGGAAATGCCTGTCTCGGGAGCCCTTGGCTGGGCTACCTCGTGGCGCGATCGGGTGACAGCCGCGCGCCACAGTGCGTAGACGTCCTTCGGGGAGTCGAGCGCCCTGATGCGCCATTTCCAGTCAGGGCCGGCATCGAGATCCACTGCGGTGCCTGCGGCGTTGGAAGCCGACTGAGTCGTGGGTCACGCTCCCCGCAGCCGGGGGACCTCTGTGGTCGGCGGGTGTGCAACAGTGCCTCTCGTGGCTTCATCGACGACACCACCACCGAGCTCGGCACCCCTGGGCTCGGCCCCGCCGACGCCGGCCTTCTTCCTGGCCGGGGGGACGGGCATCTCCGCCGAGACGCTCGGCAACATGATGCTCCAGCAGTTCCCGACGGTCAGGTTCGCGCGGCGCAAGATCCCGTTCATCACGACCGTGGCGCGGGCCCGGGAGGTCGTCGCCGAGCTCGACGCAGCCATGACGGACGCGGTGACGCCACTCGTCTTCTCGACCGTCTCCGACGAGGAGATCCGTGCCGAGCTGCAGCGCACGAGGTGCGCTTTCATCGACCTCTTCGGCTCGCACCTGGCGACCGTGGAGCACGTGTTGCACGTCAACGCTGCCCGCCACGTCGGTGCCCTGCACGGCGTCGGCGACCTCGGCCGTTACGAGGCGCGCATGAGGGCGGTCGAGTACGCGATGGAGCACGACGACGGGCAGAGCATGCGCAACCTCGAGCAGGCGCAGCTGATCCTCGTCGCCCCGTCCAGGTGCGGCAAGACGCCCACGTCGATCTACCTCGCGTTGCAGCACGGGATCAAGGTGGCCAACTACCCGCTCGTCGAGGAGGACTTCGACTCGAGCGAGCTGCCGCGACCCGTCCGGCCGTATGCCGCCAAGTGCTTCGGTCTCCTGTCGACGGCGGCGCGGCTCAGCCAGGTGCGCGGAGAGCGGCGACCCGGATCGAGGTACGCCAGCCTGGCCCAGTGCTCGTACGAGCTCCGCCGGGCCGAGGCGATGTACCGGAGCCACGGCATACCCGTGGTCAACTCCTCGGCGATGTCTGTCGAGGAGATCGCAGCGGTGATCATGCAGACCGGCCGCCTCAACGACATCGGCTGACCGTGACCGGACAGCCGCACCCCCGAGCAGGATCGACGACGGAAGGACCTGAAGTGACCAAGAACGTGGAGAGGTTCGCCGACCTCGGACTGGCCGACGTCGAGACCGTCGGAGGCAAGAACGCCTCGCTCGGCGAGATGGTCCAGCACCTGTCCGCCGCCGGGGTCGCGGTCCCCGACGGCTTCGCGACGACAGCGGAGGCCTACCGCCGCTTCCTCGCCGAGGGCGGGCTGGCCGACCGCATTAACGCGCTCCTCGCCGAGCTCGACGTCGACGACACGCGTCGTCTGGCCGACGTGGGCGCGAGCATCCGTGAGCAGGTGGAGCGCCAGTCCTTCCCCGCGGACCTCGAGCGCGACATCCGGGACGCCTACGAACGGCTCGTGAGCGAACAGGCAGCCGGCGACCGCGGAGCAGCCGAGATGAGCTTCGCGGTTCGGTCGAGCGCGACGGCCGAGGACCTGCCCGACGCCTCGTTCGCGGGTCAGCAGGAGACCTTCCTCAACGTGCGCGGCATCGACAACGTGCTGCACGCGATCAAGCTCGTCTTCGCCTCCCTGTACAACGACCGGGCCATCGCCTACCGCGTGCACAGCAACTTCGACCACTCCGTCGTGGCCCTGTCGGCCGGGGTCCAGCGCATGGTCCGCTCCGACATCGGCTCGTCGGGCGTGATGTTCACCATGGACACCGAGTCCGGCTTCAGCGACGCCGTCTTCATCACGAGCAGCTACGGGCTCGGCGAGGCCGTCGTGCAGGGGGCCGTCAACCCCGATGAGTTCTACGTCTACAAGCCGGCGGTCCGTGAGGGACGCCCGGCCATCCTCAAGCGTGGCGTCGGTGGCAAGGCGACGAAGATGGTCTACACCGGCGACGCGAGCGTGGGGCGCACCGTCGACTTCGTGCCGGTGCCCGAGACCGATCGGCACCTGCTGTCCCTCACCGACGAGGAGGTCACCGAGCTGGCCCGCCACGCGATGCGCATCGAGGAGCACTACGGCCGTCCCATGGACATCGAGTGGGGCAAGGACGGCGTCGACGGCCGTCTCTACATCCTGCAGGCGCGCCCCGAGACGGTGCAGTCGCGCCAGACGGGCTCAACGCTTCGGCGCTTCCGCATGGACGAGCGGGGGCCTGTCGTCGTCGAGGGACGCGCCATCGGGCAGAAGATCGGTGCTGGCGCCGTTCGCGTCCTCGCGTCGATCGACGCGATGCACGACTTCCAGGCGGGCGAGGTGCTCGTCGCCGACATGACCGACCCCGACTGGGAGCCGATCATGAAGCGGGCGAGCGCCATCGTGACCAACCGCGGTGGCCGCACCTGCCACGCCGCGATCATCGCCCGCGAGCTCGGCATCCCGGCCGTCGTCGGCAGCGGCACGGCCACGAGGACCCTCACGGACGGGCAGGAGGTGACCGTCTCGTGCGCCGAGGGCGACACCGGCTTCGTCTACGAGGGGCTGCGCGCGTTCACGGTCACGGAGACGGCGCTCGACGCGATGCCCGAGCTCCCGGTCAAGATCATGATGAACGTCGGCACACCGGAGCAGGCCTTCGAGTTCTCCCGGCTGCCCAACAAGGGGGTCGGTCTGGCGCGGCTCGAGTTCATCATCAACCGGCAGATCGGCATCCACCCCAAGGCGCTGCTCGAGCTCGATGACCAGGAGCCCGGCGTCAAGGCCGAGATCGAGGCGCTGATCGCGGCGTATGCCGGCCCGCGGGAGTTCTTCGTGCAACGCGTCGCCGAGGGCGTGTCGATGATCGCCGCAGCGTTCGCGCCCGAGCCGGTGATCGTGCGCATGTCCGACTTCAAGTCGAACGAGTATGCCGGCCTGCTCGGCGGCGAGCGCTACGAGCCGCACGAGGAGAACCCGATGATCGGCTACCGCGGCGCCGCACGCTACCTCTCCGCGGACTTCGCCGAGTGCTTCGCGATGGAGTGCGAGGCGCTCAAGCATGTCCGTGACGACATGGGCCTGACCAACGTCAAGATCATGATCCCCTTCGTGCGCACGGTGGCCGAGGCCGAGGGCGTCATCGACCTGCTCGCGCAGCACGGCCTCGTCCGCGGCGAGAACGAGCTGCAGGTCGTCATGATGTGCGAGGTACCGTCCAACGCGGTCAACGCCGACGCATTCCTCGACCACTTCGACGGTTTCTCCATCGGCTCCAACGACATGACGCAGCTGACCCTGGGCCTCGACCGCGACAGTGCGCTCGTCGCCGGCTCCTTCGACGAGCGCGACCCGGCCGTCAAGAAGATGCTCGCCATGGCCATCCGCGCCTGTCGTGAGCGCGGCAAGTACGTCGGCATCTGCGGACAGGGCCCTTCCGACCATCCCGACCTCGCCGAATGGCTGCTCGACGAGGGCATCGAGTCCATGTCACTCAACCCCGACACGGTCGTGGAGACCTGGCTGCAGCTGGCCAGACACGGCGGCGGCGCCTGAGGTGCCGGGAGCCTGACACGCTGCGTCACCGGGCCGGGTCGACCATCGTCATGCCCGCGATCGTCGCTCGGTCGAAGACGGGGAGCATCGACGCGGCCTCCTCGAGTCCGATCGTCCGCTCGATGAGCCGCTGGGGCTGCAGCAGGCCCTGCTCGATGAGGCGCATCATGCCCGGGTAGTCGGCGGCGGCCATCCCGTGGCTGCCGAGCAGGTCGAGCTCCCAGGCGATGGCCCGCGCCATCGGCACCCGCGGGTGACCGTCGACGGGTGGCAGCAAGCCCACCTGTACGTGACGGCCCCGGCGGCGAAGGCTGAGGATCGAGTCGGCACAGGTCTGCTCGCTCCCGACCGCGTCCACGGCCACGTGTGAGCCGCCGCCGGTGAGCTCCGCGACGGCGGCCGGGATGTCGGTGCCGTCCGCGACCAGCGTGTGCTCGGCGCCGAGGGATGATGCCGCGGCGAGCGCCTCTGGGTTGCGGTCCACGGCGACCACCCGCGCCCCGAGCGTTCGGGCGATCATCACCGTGCTCAGCCCGACGCCGCCGGAACCAACCACCGTGACCCACTCACCGTCAGCGACCCGCGCCCGGCCGACCAGGGCGCGGTATGCCGTCGCGAACCGGCATCCGAGACTGGCCGCGGTCGCGAAGTCGACCTGCTCGGGGATGCCCACGAGGTTGGTGTCTGCCGCGTGGAGCGCAACGGACTCGGCGAACGACCCCCAGTGCGTGAAGCCGGGCTGCTCCTGGCGTGGGCAGACCTGGGCCTGCCCGGTGCGGCACCACTCGCAGCGGCCGCAGCCGCAGACGAACGGGACGGTCACTCGGTCGCCGATCCTCCACCGGGTCACCCCCGGGCCCACCTGGGCGATGACGCCGGCGAGCTCGTGGCCTGGTACGTGCGGAAAGTCGATGTCGTCATGGCCGGCCCACGCGTGCCAGTCGCTGCGGCACATCCCGGTCGCCCTGACCGTGACGACCACGCCGTATGCCGGGGCTGTCGGCTCGGCAACCTCCCGGACCTCGGGCTGGGCTCCAACGGCATCGATGACCACGGCACGCACACGCTCAGGATGTCACCCCGGCCCCGACGTGCTCCTCGCTTGTTCGCGCGCCGAGAGCCGTCGCCAAGAGCCGTCGCCGACTCAGCCACCGGATCCCATGGCGCCGACGGCACGAGCGACGACGAGCAGCGAGGTGAGCAGCGCCGCCGTAGCCTCGAGGCCCATGAGGGCCTTGGCGCGGCCCGTCAGTGGCATCGTGTCGGTCGGGCTGAAGGCGCTCGAGTTCGTCAGCGAGACGTAGAGGTAGTCGATGAAGGCCGGGCGCCAGTTGCTCCGGGCGCTCGAGCCGGTGGCGACCTCACGCACCGCGTCCTGGTTCTCGTCCTGCGAGAAGCGCCAGTCGGCGGGCGCCAGCCGCTCGCGCGCGAGGGTGTGGCGCGCGACGGGCCCGCCGCGGTCGATCTCCCAGAAGAGCAGACCGAAGCCGATGACGTTGGTCAGCCACACCTGCATTCCGGCCAGCAACAACGACGTCCCCTGGGCCTTGGACGACGTGAGCGTCCTCACCAGCATGCCGAGCGCGAGAAGGTTCGTCGCGATGACGACACACGCGAGCGCGATGGATGCCGCCCGCGACCACTGCGTCTGCCGGACCATTCGTCGCGGGTTGGTCACCAGCAGGACGCCCAACAGTGCGAGCTCGATCGCGGGGATGGCAAACCGGGGTCCGACGAGCAGGCCCTCCGGCAGGACGGCATACGCGAGGACGGCGACCACGACCGCGACGGTCGGCGGCAAGCGGCTCTCGCCAGGGCTGGATCGTGGCTCACGTCGCCACCTGCGTGACCGTGAAGTCGGCATGGCGCCCAAGGTAGTCCTGCCGCTGGCCCGAAAGCCGGGGCGCACCGGTGAAGGACCTGACCCCCACCTCGTCCGAGGCCGTGAAAGGCGCGTGCGGGGAGGCGCGGGGCCGCCGCGGGGACCGGGGGCGTCCCCCGCGGCTCAGCGGCATACGACGAAATCCGAAGGTCGAAGGCAGACGGAAGGACTGATATCCGCTGTCGCTTGTGCAAACGGCCACTGAATCGGTAGCCTCGGGATACCCCGCGTCCTGCTGTGGTATCCATCGAGGAGGCAGAAATGACTTTGACCACGCGCGCCGTTCCCGCGCACGACCCCGCGACCCGGCGCAGCCTGCCGACGGACTCCCGGCCCGTCGACCCCGCCCGCGTCCAGCAGCTGCTCGCGGCCGAGTGGGAGCGGTTCACGTCGTGGTCCCGCGGCTCGGGCGAGCACAACGCGCGGGCGAGCCAGTCGCTGCCGCTCGGCGTCACGAGCAGCTTCCAGCACTGGGAGCCCTACCCGATCTCGATCGAGTCCGCGCGCGGCGCCTGGCTCACCGACGTCGACGGCAACCGGCTGCTCGACCTGTCGATGGGCTTCGGCGCGATGCTCGTCGGGCACCTCAACCCGGTCGTCGTCGAGCGCGTCACCGAGGCGCTCACGCACACCGGCACGCTCTTCGTCACGCCCTCACCCCAGGCGACCGAGATGGCCGAGCGCTACCAGACCCGGTTCGGGCTCGACATGCTCCGGTTCACCAACTCCGGCACCGAGTCCCTCATGTACGCCATCCGCGCGGCGCGCGCCTTCACCGGCCGCAAGGCGATCATCAAGATCGAGGGCGGCTACCACGGCGGCTACGACGCGCTCCAGGTGTCGGTCAAGCCCGACCTCGCCGACATCGGCCCGGCGGACGCGCCCATCCCCGAGGTGCCGTTCGACGTCGAGGCCGGGACGGTCCACGTCATCGCGTACAACGACCTCGGTCAGCTCCACCGGGTCCTCGCCGAGCACGGCCGTGACATCGCCGCCCTCGTCGTCGAGCCCGTCATCGAGAACCTCGCGATCGTCGTCCCCGACGAGGGCTACCTCGCCGGGGTCCGCGCGGCCTGCGACGAGCACGGCGTCGTCCTCGTCTTCGACGAGGTCAAGACCGGCCTGACGGCAGGGTATGCCGGTGCCTCCCAGCGCCTCGGCGTGCAGCCCGACCTCATCACCCTCGCGAAGTCGATCGGTGGCGGGCTGCCGCTGGCGGCCTTCGGTGGCAAGCGGGAGGTCATGCAGGTCGTCGTCGACGGACGGATGGCGCACTTCGGTACCTACAACGGCAACCCGCTCGTGATGGCCGCCGCACGCGCCGTCGACGAGATCTGCACGCACGAGGCGCTCGACGCCGCCGAGGCCATGAACAACCGGGCCATGGACGCGATCGACGAGATCATCCGGACGCACGAGCTGCCCGCCCACACGGTCGGCCTTGGCGTCAAGGGCTGTGTCACGTGGTCCGCGACCCCCGTGCGCAACTACCGCGACTACAAGGCGACGGACTTCGGTCTCGCCGAGCTGTCCTGGCTGTGGGGCGTCAACCGTGGCGTCCTCACGCCGCCCGGTCTCGACGAGCAGTGGCTCGTCTCGCTCGCGCACACCGACGAGGACATGGCGATCCTCATCGACGACTTCCGCGGGCTCGCCGAGGCGCTGCGCGCCTGACCGTCGCGGCGACGGCGGTCGTCACCACCTCCGACGAGCACGACTCAAGGGCCCCTGACCGGCTGAGATGCCGGCCGGGGGCCCTCCTGTCGTCCACGTCCAGATCCACCTCTCGGATCCGTTTCGCGGCGACCACCGCTCGATCCAAGGTCCTTCAGGGGGAGCTCGTGCCCGGTCGTGCAGCGCTGAGGTGGCCTATGCGCGCGATGGCGAGGGCGTACCCCTGGGTGCCGCACCCGACGATGACCCCCTCGACCACGTCGGACAGGTAGGAGTGCCCGCGGAAGGCCTCGCGGCGGTGGACGTTCGTGATGTGCACCTCGATGACCGGTGCGTCGACGACGGCGATCGCGTCGCGGATGGCGACGGACGTGTGGGTGTAGGCCGCGGCGTTGATGACCACGCCGGCGACCGCGTGCCGTAGCTCGTGGATCGCGTCGACGATCTCGCCCTCGTGGTTGCTCTGGCGGAAGTCGAGCTCCAGCCCCGCGTCACGGGCGGTTCGCAGGCACAGCTGTCTGACGTCGTCGAGCGTCTCCCGGCCGTAGACCTCGGGCTGACGTTCGCCGAGGAGGTTGAGGTTGGGGCCGTTGAGGACGGCAACGACGGGGGCGTTCGGCGTCATGGGTGATGCTCCTTCTTCGGGGTGGGGAGGTTGACAGCGGATCTCAGCGCCGGACCGGACCGGTCGACTCGCGCACGACGAGCGTCGTCGGCGCGACGATCTCGGCCGGCGTCTCGCCGTCGAGCCTGCTCTGGTCGCGCACGAGCGCCACGAGAAGGTCCACGGCCGAGCGGCCTGCCTGTTCGGTGCGGTCGCTGAGCGTGGTCAGGGGCGGGTCGCAGAAGTCGGCGCCGAAGATGTTGTCGAAGCCGACCATGCTCACGTCGTCGGGAACGGAGACACCGCGTGAGCGCAGGCGCCGCAACGCCCCGATCGCCATGAGGTCGTTGTGGGCGATGACAGCGGTCGCGCCGTCGGCGAGCGCCGCCTCCCCGGCGAGGAAGCCGCCGTCGACCGATGGCGCGTAGGGACCGAGCCGGCGCACAGTGAGATGGTGTCGTCGCGCGGCTGCCGAGATGCCCGCCCATCGCTGGCCACCCAGCCAGGACTGGGGTGGCCCGGCGAGGAAGATCGCCCTCTGGTGCCCGAGGGCGACGAGGTGCTCGACGATCTGCCTGGTGCCGTCCTGCTGGTCCGGGCTCACGCTCGTCACGGACGGAACCCTGCGGTTGACGAGGACGACCGGCCGCATGGCGCTGAACTGCACGATCTTGGCGTCGGGCAGGCGGCTCGACCCGAGCAGGAACCCGTCGACGCTCGGCGCCAGCCTCTCGACCATGCGCGCCTCGGCCCGGGCGCTCTCCTCACTGTTGCCGATGACGAGGATGTGACCGGTGGCCTCGGCCTGGCGCTCGGCGCCCCGGATGAGACCGGCGAAGTACGGGTTGGTGATGTCGGGGAGCACGAGGGCGAGGGTCGAGGTCCGACCCGTCCCGAGGGCTCGGGCGGCCGGGCTCGGCCGGTAGCCGAGCCGGGCAGCCACCTGTTGCACGTGCTCGCGCGTGACGACATTGACCCGGTCGGGGTTGCTGAGGGCCCGAGAGACCGTCGACGGCGCCACGCCTGCCTCCCGGGCGACATCGATGATCGTCACGGGTCGGGGCGGGTCGTTTCGCGTCACCTGGCAAATTTTGGCAAACGATTGCCACTTCGTGCAAGGCCTCCTTACCGTCGAGATCACCTTCATCGCCCGTCCGGGCGGAGGAGCGCCAAGAACATCGCCGTTCTCGTCCGCCGCGCGGCGGCAGGCCCAGCTCGGGTCGGATGAGGCGGCCCCACACCAGGAGGATCGACAATGACGCCAATCCCCGGCTTCGACGCAGCACCGTCCAGCCCCGCGCACCAGGGCGAGAGCCCCACCGGCCCGGCCGGCGCGGTTCCGGCTCGCTCGCCCAAGAAGGCCGCCGTCGCGGCGTGGGTCGGCAGCGCCCTGGAGTACTACGACTTCGTCATCTACGGCACGGCCGCGTCGTTGGTGTTCCCCCAGATCTTCTTCCCCGAGGGCAACCCGACGGCCGCGACGATCGCCTCCCTCGCCACTTTCGGCGTCGGCTACGTCGCACGCCCGGTCGGCTCCTTCCTGCTGGGCCACCTGGGCGACAAGTTCGGCCGCAAGAAGGTCCTCATCCTCACCCTCCTCCTCATGGGCGTGTCGACCTTCCTCGTGGGGTGCCTCCCGACGTACCACACCATCGGCATCCTCGCCCCGATCCTGCTCGTCGTGCTTCGCCTGCTCCAGGGCCTGTCGGCCGCGGGCGAGCAGGCGGGCGCGAACTCGATGTCCTTCGAGCACGCCCCCGATCACCGCCGCGGCTTCTTCACGAGCTGGACGCTGAGCGGCACGCAGGGCGGCCAGGTCCTCGCCCCGGCCGTGTTCCTGCCGCTCGCAGCCCTGCTGTCCGAGGAGCAGCTCCTCTCGTGGGGCTGGCGCGTCCCCTTCTTCCTCAGCGCCGTCGTCGTCGTCGTGGGCCTCGTCATCCGGCGCAGGCTCGACGAGACTCCCGCCTTCGAGTCAGAGGTCGAGGCGGGCTCGGTGCCCCGCACGCCCCTGTCGGTGCTGCTCCGCGACCACTGGCGCTCGGTGCTGCGCGTGATGTTCGCGGCGTTCGTCGCCATGGTCAACACCCTCTACACCGTCTTCGCCCTCACCTTCGCGACGAAGAAGGACTACGGCATCGGCTTCAGCTCCACGTACATGCTGTGGGTCGCGATCGTCTCCAACCTCGTGGCCATCGCCGTCATCCCGTTCTGGGGCAGCCTTTCCGACCGGGTGGGTCGCAAGCCGGTGTTCCTGGGCGGCCTCGCAGGCTCGGCCGTGCTCGCCGCCGGATACGTCGCCGTCATCGCCAGCGGCAACCGGGCCCTGACGGCCGTCGTCGGCATCCTGCTCGCCGGGATCGTCTACAGCGCGACCAACGCCGTCTGGCCCTCGACGTATGCCGAGTACTTCCCGACCAGCGTGCGCCTCTCGGGCATGGCGATCGGCACGCAGTTCGGCTTCGCGCTCGCGGGGTTCACCCCGACCATCGCCGCGGCCCTCCTCGGGCCCACGGGGGCGGGCTGGCCGAAGGTCGCCGGTTTCGCCGTGGTCGCCTGCCTCATCTCCGCCATCGCCGTCGCCACCGGCCCGCGCGGCACCCACCGCGTCCCGACGGCGCAGCTCGGCCGGAAGGCGTCACGGGCGACGGCGAAGGCGACCGGTCGGAGCCTCTCGGCGCAGGCCTCGAGCTAGTCCCGTCATCGACCGAACCTCGCACTGAGCACCCAGGAGAGTCGCACCATGTCGTCACCGCAGAGCCGAACGTCGCTCGTCATCGGGCTCCTCGGCGAGCACATCCGCAGCTCGCTCGCTGCGCCTCTCCAGGAGGGCGAGGGGGCGGCGCAGGGCCGCTCCCTCGCCTACCGCCTCATCGATGCCGCCGAGCTCGGCCTCGGCCTCGGCCTCGACGCCGCCGGCGACGTGCTGGCGTGGGCGGTCCGGCTCGGGTTCGACGGGCTCAACGTGACCCACCCCTTCAAGAACGTCGTCGTCGACCTGGTCGACGAGCTCTCGCCCGAAGCGACGGCGCTCGGAGCGGTGAACACCGTCGTCATCCGGGACGGGCGCACGGTCGGGCACAACACCGACTGGAACGGGTTCGCCTCGGGGCTGTCCGCGACGCTGCCGCAGGCGAAGGGCCGCGACGCCGTGCTGCTCGGGGCCGGAGGCGCAGGGGTGGCGGTCGGCTACGGGGCCCTGCGCGCCGGGGTGCGCCACCTTCGCGTCGTCGACACGGACCGGGTGCGGGCCGAGGCCGTCGTCGAGCGCCTCGTCGCCGCACTGGGTCCCGGCCGCGCCACCGTCCACTCCGACGTCGCGACCGCGCTCGACGGCGCCGGCGGGCTCATCCAGGCCACCCCGGTGGGCATGACCGGTGTCCCCGGTATGCCGCTCGACCCGCTCCTCGTCGACCCCGGTCAGTGGGTGGCCGAGATCATCTACTTCCCGCTCGAGACCGAGCTCGTCCACGCGGTCCGAGCCCGGGGCTGCGCCACCATGACGGGAGGCGCCATGGCGGTGTTCCAGCACGCAGCGGCATACGAGCTGTTCACGGGGGAGCGCGCCGACGCCGCCCGCATGGCCGCCCACTTCACCCGGCTCACCGGACTCGACGTCCTCGGCGGGACCACCCCCACCCCCACCGGCGAGCCCACCGCCGTCGGCCACGCGAGCTGAGGAGGACCCATGCGCAAGGGAATCGCCACCGTGTCGATCAGCGGAACCCTGGCGGCCAAGCTCGAGGCGATCGCGGCCGCCCACTTCGACTCGGTCGAGCTCTTCGACGCCGATGTCGTCGCGTCACCGTGCCGACCGGAGGACATCGCCCGGAGGTGTGCGGAGCTCGGCCTCGCCATCGACCTCTTCCAGCCGCTGCGCGACGTCGTCGGCCTGACCCCCGAGGTCTTCCCCGACCGGCTGCGCTTCGCCCGGGCCAAGTTCGAGCTCATGGAGCGGCTCGGGGCGACCCGTGCGCTGCTCTGCTCCGCCGTCCACCCGGCCTCGGTGGACGACTCGCAGCTCACGGCCGAGCAGCTCGGCATCGTGGGTGACGTGGCTGCCGAGCACGGCTTCACGCTCGCCTACGAGGCGCTCGCCTGGGGCACGCACGTCAACCGCTTCCACCAGACCCGCGCGATCGTCGACCTGGTCGACCTGCCGAACGTCGGCGTGGCGGTGGACACGTTCCACATGCTCGCGCGCGGCGACGGCGCCGAGGCCCTCGCCGGTCTCGACGGCGACCGGATCGCCTTCGTCCAGATCGCCGACGCACACCGGCTGAGCATGGACGTCCTTGAGTGGAGCCGACACCACCGCTGCTTCCCCGGCCAGGGGGCGCTCGACGTCGAGAGCGTCGTGGGCGCCGCCGTCGAGGCCGGCTACCGGGGGCCGCTCTCGCTCGAGGTCTTCAGCGACATCGTGCGCGAGGCCAACCCGCGGGACACCGCCCGCGACGCGATGCGGTCGTTGCTGCACCTCGAGGAGCAGCTCCGTCGCCGCTGGGAGCAGCCGTCGGACGGCCGGACCCTCGCCGAGGGTGTCGACCGCCCCGGACGGCCGCGGGTCGAGCTCTTCGACCCGCCGCCGGCGCCTCAGCTGCCCGGCGTGGGCCACGTGGAGATCGCCGTCACGCCGGGGGACCCGTCGATGCTCCAGCTGTTCTCTCGCCTGGGGTTCACCGCCGTGTCGCCGCAGGGCCCCGACACGGACGGGATCGGGCGCGCGGCCCGCACGGTGCTGCGCAACGGGGAGGCGACCGTCGTCCTCGACGCCCGCTCCGACCTCGAGCTGCGACGGTCCGCCGCCGGGCAGCGCCCGCACGTCGCAGCCGTGGCCGTGGACGGCGATACCGACTCGGCACTCTGCGCCCGCGCCCACGCCTTCAACCTGCCGGTCAGCGAGACCCGCGAGCCCGAGGGCCGCGTTGACGCGACGCGGAGCCCAGCAGGGGTCGAGGTGCGCCTGGGCAGCCCTTGCCCCCGGATGGACGTCCCCGCTCCGGGCCGCTGGGGGCCGCTCGACCATCTCGGCATCGCCGTCGACACGGACCGCTCGGATGCCGAGGTGTCGTTCCATCGCACGCTGATCGGGCTGCGTCCTGGACCCGTGAGCGAGTTCATCGACCCGGCGGGCCGCCTGCGCAGTCGGGTACTCGAACCCGAGGCAGGAGCGCTGCGCGTCGTGCTCAACATCGCGGTGCACGGGGCGGGGCATCCCACCTGGATCGGCGTGAACCAGCTCGCCTACGCCTGCACCGACCTGCTCAGGCAAGCGGAGTCGCTTGCGGCGTCAGGGGCTCCGGTCCTGCCCGTGCCCGACTCGTACTACGACGACCTCGCTGCGCGGCTCGACCCGCCCCCCGAGCTGCTCGCTCGTCTGCGCCGGCTCAACGTCCTCTACGACCGGGACGAGCGAGGAGGCGAGCTGCTGCACCTCTACACCCCCCTGGTCGGCGGCCGCTTCTACATCGAGCTGCTCGAACGCCGCGGCGGGTACAGCGGGTTCGGCGCGGCCAACACACCGGTCCGCCTCGCCTCGCAGGCGGCGACCCCATGGCTCTGACCCACCACGACGAAAGGACAACCGACGTGAGCCGACAGCATGCCGAGCTGGCCGAACTGGCCGAACCGGCCGAACCGGCCCAGCCGCCGACCGCCGGGCTGGCCAGCCAGTCGGCCATCGACCGAGAAATCGAACGGATCCAGGCCGATGAGGCCGCCTCGGGGCTGACGAGGACCCAGTCACGCCTCGACTTCGCGCCGTACCGCAGCTCGCTCCTGCGTCACCCGACGAAGGACCTGCACCACGCGGACCCCGAGGGCGTCGAGCTCGTGGCACCGGTCTTCGGCGAGCGTGATGTCGACCCGCTGGAGGCCGACCTCACCATCCAGCACGACGGCGAGCCGATCGGCGAGCGCATCCGGATCAGCGGGCGCATCGTCGACGGCGACGGCCGACCGGTCCGGCGACAGCTCGTCGAGATCTGGCAGGCCAACGCGGCGGGTCGCTACATCCACAAGCGCGACCAGCACCCTGCGCCCATCGACCCCAACTTCACCGGCGTGGGCCGCACCCTGACCGACGACCTGGGGCGCTACTCGTTCGTCACCATCAAGCCGGGCCCGTACCCCTGGGGCAACCACCGCAACGCCTGGCGGCCTGCGCACGTGCACTTCTCCCTCTTCGGCACGGAGTTCACCCAGCGCATGATCACCCAGATGTACTTCCCGTCCGACCCGCTCTTCGCGCTCGACCCGATCCTCCAGTCGGTGACCGACCCCGCGGCTCGCGACCGACTCGTCGCGCGCTACGACCACGACCGGTCCGAGCACGAGTGGCTGCTCGGTTACACGTGGGACATCGTCCTCACCGGATCGCACGCGACCCGCATGGAGCAGGAGGGCGACGATGTCTGACCAGCACACCCGCACCGCCACACCGACGCGGCCGTATGCCGTCCCCGGGGTTCTCGTCCCGACGCCCGGTCAGACGATCGGCCCCTTCTACCACTACGCGCTGCCGTACGAGGGGGGCGAGCTGCTCGTCCCCCCGGGCACGCCCGGTGCGGTGCAGCTCCACGGAACCGTGACCGACGGTGCCGGTGCCGGCCTGCAGGATGCCCTGCTCGAGATCTGGCAGTGTGACCCGGCCGGGCGGCCCGTCCAGCGCCAGGGTTCAATGCACCGCGACGGGCACACCTTCACCGGCTTCGGCCGCGTGTCGACGAGGCGGGACGGCCACTACTCCTTCACGACCCTCGAGCCCGGTCCCAGTGCGCCAGGGCGGGCGCCGTTCGTCGCGGTCACCGTCTTCGCCCGCGGACTGCTCAACCGGCTCTTCACGCGCATCTACCTGCCCGACGACACCGATGCGCTGGCCGCGGACCCGTTCCTCAGGTCCGTTCCCGAGGACCGTCGGCCGACCCTCGTCGCGGCGCGCGAGCCGGACGGCAGCCTCCGCTTCGACATCCGCCTCCAAGGAGACGACGAGACGGTGTTCCTCCGCTTCCCGCGCCAGGAGCTCTGATGACGATGCTGTCCCCGGGTTCGCACCGTTTACCCGACCTCGCGAGCGACGGTGCCGTGCTCGGTGCCCTCGTCGAGGTCGAGGTCGCGTGGGTGCGCACCCAGGAGCGGCTCGGGCTGGTGACCCGGGCGGTCACCGACGCCGTGTCCGCCCTGGGCGCGACGGTGGGCCGTGCGGTCGACGAGATCGCCCGGGACGCCGAGCCCGGAGGCAACCCGGTGATCCCCGTCGTCCACGCCCTGCGTCGCGCAGTCGGGGCGACCCCAGGGGCGTCGACAGCCGTCCACCGGGGGCTGACGAGCCAGGACGTCGTCGACACCGCGCTGATGATCCTCGCGCACCGAGCCCTCGGCGCGGCCCTGGAGAGCCTGGTGCGGGCCGCGGACGCGGCGGCGGGCCACGCCCGAGCTCACCGGCATACGGTCATGTCGGCCAGGACGCTGGGGCAGCCCGCGCTCCCGACGACCTTCGGGGCCAAGGCCGCCGGCTGGCTCGGCGCGCTGGACGACGCCATCGACGAGCTGCGCACGGTTCGGGCGTCCCTCCCGGCCCAGTGCGGCGGCGCCGTCGGCACCCTCAGCCTCGTCGAGGCCCTCACTCCCGGTCGGGCGCTCGAGGCGGCCGAGATCTTCGCCGACGAGGTTGGCCTCGTCGCTGCTCGTCCGTGGCACACGGACCGCTCACCGGTCACCCGTCTCGGTGACGCGCTCACCCGTACCGCTGACGCGCTCGCCAAGGTGGCCGGCGATGTGATCCTGCTGTCCCGACCCGAGATCGGAGAGGTGGCCGAGCCGGCCGCCGACGGTCGCGGAGGCTCGTCGACGCTGCCGCACAAGCGCAACCCGGTGCTGTCGGTCCTCGTCCGGGCCGTCGGCATCGAGGCCCCGCACCTGGCCGCGACCCTGCACACCGCGGCAGCCCTGGCCGCCGACGAGCGGCCGGACGGCGCGTGGCACGCCGAGTGGGGCGCCCTGACGCGGCTGCTCTCCCGCGTCCCCGTCGCCGCGGCCCAGCTGGCGGACGTGCTGTGCGGGCTCGAGGTCCACAACGACGCGATGAGCCGCAACGTGCGAGCGGTCGGCCCGGCGCTCGTTGCCGAACGCATCCTGCAGCTCCTGCCGTCCCTCCCCGGTGGCGAGGCGCTGGTCCCGGACGTGCGAGACGCCCTCCGGCGTGGAGGGTCCGGGGACGAGGTCCGGGCCCTGCTGGCCGAGGGCCTCGACGGGCGGGGCCCGGAGGGGGAGGCGCTCGACGCCCGCGTCGACGACCTGCTCGACCCGGCGGCATACCTCGGTGTCGCCGCCCTCCTCGTCGATCAGGCGCTCGAGCGGCACGCCTCGCACCGCGACCGCGCGGGGAGCGTGACCCGATGATCAACCTCACCCTGACCGTGCTGCGGCACGGCAGCGCCGACGGTGACCTGCTCATCGTCGGTCCCTCGCTCGGGACCGCCGTGACGCCGCTCTGGGACGGGTGTGCTGCCCTCCTCGACGGTGACGTCACCGTCGTCGGCTGGGACCTGCCGGGCCACGGACGCAGCCCGGCCCACGACGAGGCCTTCTCCATCCCCGACCTCGCCTCGGCGGTGGTGACGGCCACCCGGCCCGTCCGGGAGGAGCACCGGGGGCGCACGTTCGTCGCGGGGGTCTCCCTGGGCGGGACGGTCGCGCTCGAGGTCGCCCTCGGCCACGCTGCCGAGACAGGCCTCGACGCCGCCGCGGTCATCTGCTCGGGAGCGCACATCGGCTCACCGCGGGACTGGCACGAGCGGGCAGAGCTCGTGCGCCGCGCGGGGGCGCCCGTGATGGTGGAGCCGTCGGCTCGGCGTTGGTTCGCGCCCGGCTTCCTCGAGCGCGACCCGGCCACCGGCACCGCGCTGCTCACCTCGCTGCAGCATGCCGACAGCCGCTCCTACGCACGCTGCTGCGAGGCCCTCGCCGCGTTCGACGTCCGCGACCGCCTCGGCACCGTGGGGTGCCGCATCCTGGCGGTGGCCGGTGAGGCCGACAATGTGACGCCCGTCGCCCTCGCCGCGGAGGTGGCGTCGGGAACCGGCGGCGAGGCCGTCACCATTCCGGGCGCAGCGCACCTCGCGCCGGCGGAGCGCCCGCTCGAGGTCGCGCGCGTCCTCTCCCGCTTCCTCGGGCCTGGACCCCGCCTCACCGGGGGCCGCATTGATGGGACACCCCCGGCTCGACCGATCTGGAGACCTGACATGACCGACGATCCCACGCGATCGGCCACCCTGGCCGACGGCTTCGAGGTGCGCCGCGCCGTTCTCGGCACGGAGCACGTCGACGCAGCAGAGGCCCGCACGACCGACTTCACAGCCGCCTTCCAGAGCCTCATCACGCGCTACGCGTGGGGCGAGATCTGGACCCGTCCCGGCCTCGACCGCAGGACGCGAAGCGTCATCACCCTCACGGCGCTCGTCGCGCGTGGCCACTGGGAGGAGCTCGCGCTGCATGTGCGCGCTGCGCTCCGAAACGGCCTGCGTCGCGAGGAGATCGAGGAGGTGCTGCTCCAGACGGCCATCTACCTCGGCGTGCCGAGCGCCAACCACGCCTTCGCGATCGCCCAGCAGGAGATCGACCGCTCACACCAGGAGAGTCAGCCATGAACGACGCGTTTGTCTACGACGCGGTCCGCACCCCGTTCGGCCGCTACGGCGGCGCCCTCGCCGGCATACGCCCTGACGACCTCGCCGCCCACGTGGTGCGCACCCTCGTCGACCGGGCACCCGGTCTCGCCGGCGAGGGCGCCGGCGAACACGTCGACGAGGTCGTGTTCGGCAACGCCAACGGCGCGGGCGAGGAGAACCGGAACGTCGCCCGGATGGCCACCCTGCTCGCGGGCCTCTCTCCCAGCGTCCCGGGCACCACCGTGAACCGGCTGTGCGGATCGAGCCTCGATGCCGCCATGATCGCGTCGCGGCAGATCGCCACCGGCGACGCCGACGTCGTCGTCGTCGGTGGCGTCGAGTCGATGTCGCGCGCCCCCTGGGTGCTGCCCAAGACCGAGAAGCCCTATCCCGCAGGCGATCTCGGCCTCGCGTCGACGACCCTCGGGTGGCGCCTCGTCAACCCGGCCATGCCCTCGCAGTGGACGGTGTCGCTCGGCGAGGCGACCGAGCTGCTCAGGGAGCGCCACGGGATCAGCCGCGAGCGACAGGACGAGTTCGCCGCGCGGTCGCACCGTCTCGCCGACGAGGCATGGTCGAATGGCTTCTACGACGACCTCGTTGTGCCCGTCGACGGTGTGGACCTCACGCGCGACGAGTCGATCCGTCCGGAGACGACCGTCGAGAGGCTGGCCGGCCTGCGCACGTCCTTCCGCACGGACAACGGCACCGTGACCGCCGGCAACGCGTCTCCGCTCAGCGACGGCGCGTCCGCGGTCCTGCTCGGCAGCGAGCGCGCCGCCGACGAGGTGGGCCTGGCGCCTCTCGCCCGGATCGCCGGTCGGGGCACGAGCGCCCTGGACCCGCGGTACTTCGGGTACGCACCGGTCGAGGCAGCCACCGTCGCGCTGGCGCGCGCCGGGATCACCTGGGGAGACGTCGGAGCGGCCGAGCTCAACGAGGCCTTCGCGGCGCAGTCGCTCGCGTGCCTCGACGCCTGGCCGATCGACGACAAGATCGTCAACCAGCACGGCGGCGCCATCGCCCTCGGCCACCCCCTCGGCGCGTCGGGGGGACGGGTGCTCGGCACGCTCGCGCGCAGCCTGCAACGGTCGGGCGAGCGCTGGGGAGTCGCGTGCATCTGCATCGGTGTCGGCCAGGGCCTCGCCGTGGTCCTCGAGAACGTCGGGCGGTGAGGACGGTGGTCGCGATCTCACCGACCGTCGAGGCGGCCGTGGCGGACATCCCCGACGGGGCGACCATCCTCGTCGGAGGTTTCGGTACCGCTGGTCAACCGGTCGAGCTCCTCGAGGCGCTCGTACGGGGTGGCGCCTCGGGCCTGACGATCGTCAACAACAACGCGGGAAACGGTGAGGTGGGCCTGGCCGCCCTCATCGCCGCCGGCCGCGTCCGCAAGATCATCTGCTCGTTCCCGAGGCAGCACGACAGCCACCACTTCGACGCGGCGTACCGAGCCGGTGCCATCGAGCTCGAGCTCGTCCCGCAGGGCAACCTCGCCGAGCGCATCCGGGCCGCGGGGGCCGGCATCGGCGCCTTCTTCACCCCGACCGGCTACGGCACGCCGCTCGCGGAGGGCAAGGAGGTGCGCGAGATCGACGGGCGCCACTACGTGCTCGAGCTGCCGATCCGCGCCGACTTCGCCCTCATCAAGGCGCATGTCGCCGACGAGGCCGGCAACCTCACGTACCGGAAGACGGCACGCAACTTCGGGCCGGTCATGGCCACCGCCGCCACGACGACCATCGCCCAGGTGAGCCAGGTGGTGCCGCGGGGTGGCATCGACCCGGAGAACGTCGTGACGCCGGGCATCTTCGTCGACCGGGTGGTGGTGCCCGCCACCGCGACCGAGCCGCACCATGAGGAGGACCAGTGAGCACCCTGCCAGCAGTGCCGGCCGACCCAGCGGTACCGGCCGTCCCAGCAGCGCCGGCCGTACCGGCCTCGTCGGGCTCGGGGCCGCTCGGTCGCGATGCTCTCGCAGCGGTCGTCGCCCGCGACATCCCCATCGGGGCGTACGTCAACCTCGGGATCGGCCAGCCGACGCTCGTGTCCAACCACCTGCCGCCCGACAGCGGGGTGACCCTGCACACCGAGAACGGCATGCTCGGGATGGGACCCGAGGCGACCGGTGACGAGGTCGACCCCGACCTCATCAACGCGGGGAAGATCCCGGTGACCGAGCTGCCGGGCGCCTCGTACTTCCACCACGCCGACTCGTTCGCGATGATGCGGGGCGGACACCTCGACATCTGCGTGCTCGGTGCCTACCAGGTCTCACAGGCCGGCGACCTCGCCAACTGGCACACCGGCGCGCCCGACGCGATCCCGGCCGTCGGCGGCGCGATGGACCTGGCGACCGGCGCCCGCGACACCTTCGTCATGATGAACCTGCTGACTCGCGAGGGGGAGAGCAAGCTCGTCGAGCGGTGCCGCTACCCGCTCACCGGCGTCGCCTGCGTGAGCCGTGTCTACACCGACCTGGCGGTCTTCCTCATCGAGCCCGACGGGGTCGTCGTGCGTGAGACCTTCGGCATCTCCTTCGAGGACCTCTGCGACCTGGTGCCGATCCCGCTCCGGCTCGCCGAGGGGGCGCGACCAGGCAGCGCATGAGCACACGCACCCGGGCGTGGCCCGGGCACCGCCGCGTCGTCGGCTCAGGCCCGTGCCGCCAGGAAGGCCTCGAGGGTCTCGACGACGAGCCGGTGGTCCTCTCGCTGGGGCAGTCCCGAGACGGCGACGGTGCCGATGCAGCCGGTGCCGCGCAGCAGGATCGGGAACGCGCCACCGTGCGCCGCGAACACCGCCGGGTCGAGGCGGGAGTCGGCCTCGAAGGACTTGCCGTCGACCCGGAACTGCTCGCCGACCCGCAGCGAGGACTGGCCGTAGCGGTCGACGACGGCGCTCTTGCGGGCGAGCCAGCCCTCGTTGTCGGCCGACGAGCCCGGCAGCGCGGCGTGGAAGAGCCGCTGGCGGTTGCGCCTGATCGAGATCGCGATCGGCAGTCCGGCTGAGCGCGCAGCCTCCCGCAGGGCGACCCCGAGCTCCCACGCGGTGTCCTCGTCGAACCGGTCGAAGACGAGGCGCTCCTCCTGTGCCACGAGCTCGTCGAGCACGTCACGCCCGGACATCGGCCCACCTCCCACGATCTGCGGTGCTTCGGCCGTGGCCGACCTTTCCCATCCCAACCTGGTCCATGCGATCACGTCTCCTTCAGGACATCGAGGTGAGGCCAGTTTCCCGGTTCGAGGCACTGTGCGCCCCATACGCTCATCGGAGAGCGCCCGCACCGGACCCTCACCGAGGAGGTAGCCGTGACACCGCAACCGACACCGCAGCCGACACCGCAGCCGAGACCACCCGTCCCGCCGTTCAGCCGCGAGGACGCGATCGCCAAGGTGAGGGCAGCCGAGGACGGCTGGAACTCCCGCGACCCCGCCCGGGTGGCGCTCGCCTACACCGAGGACTCCTGGTGGCGCAACCGCACCACCTTCCTGCAGGGTCGCGAGGCGATCGTCGCCTTCCTGACCCAGAAGTGGGAGCGGGAGCTCGACTACCGGCTCATCAAGGAGATGTGGGCCCACGGCGACGACCGCATCGCGGTCCGCTTCGCCTACGAGTCCCGCGACGTCGACGGCGTCTGGTGGCGGTCCTACGGCAACGAGAACTGGCAGTTCGACGAGAACGGCCTCATGCGGTGGCGGCACGCCAGCATCAACGACCTGCGGATCGAGGAGGCCGACCGGCTCTACCACTGGGATGCGCCAGGGCCCCGCCCCGCAGACCATCCCGGTCTCAGCGACCTGGGGCTGTGAGCCATGGAGGAGGAGCCGTTCCGCACCATCATCGAGCCCTTCCGCATCCACTCCGTCGAGCCGCTGCGGATGACGACGAGGGCCGAGCGTCGTGAGCACCTCGGCGCCGCCGCGTACAACCTCTTCCAGCTGCGTGCCGAGCACGTCCTCATCGACCTGCTCACCGACTCCGGCACGGGAGCGATGAGCCGCGACCAGTGGGCGGCGATCCAGCACGGCGACGAGTCGTATGCCGGGTCGCCCTCGTTCTACGTGTTCGTCGACGCGGTGCGCGAGTTGTTCCCCTTCGAGCACGTCATTCCCGTCCATCAAGGTCGGGCGGCCGAGAAGATCCTCTTCACCGCGCTCGGCGGCCCCGGTCGGATCGTGCCGAACAACACGCACTTCGACACGACCCGGGCCAACGTCGAGGCCACCGGCGCTCGGGCCGTCGACCTCGTCATCGCCGAGGGGCGCGACCCGCTGAGCGAGCACCCCTTCAAGGGCAACATGGATCTCGAGGCGCTCGACGCGCTGCTCGCCGAGCACGCCGCCTCCGTCCCCTGCGTCATGGTGACGATCACCAACAACAGCGGCGGCGGCCAGCCGGTGTCCCTGGCCAACCTGCAGGGTGTGCGCGAGGTGTGCGACCGTTACGACACGCCGCTCTTCCTCGACGCGTGCCGCTTCGCGGAGAACGCGTGGTTCATCCACGAGCGCGAGGAGGGGCAGGGCGAGCGCGACGTCGCCGACATCGTGCGCGACATGGCGGCGCTAGCAGACGGCATGACGATGAGCGCGAAGAAGGACCCGATGGGCAACATCGGCGGCTGGCTGGCGATGCGCGACGACGACCTCGCGCAGGCGTGCCGGACCCAGCTCATCCTCACCGAGGGCTTCCCGACCTACGGCGGCCTCGCCGGCCGTGACCTCGAGGCTCTCGCCCAGGGGCTCAGAGAGGTCGTGCAGCACGACTACCTGCGCTACCGGATCCGCTCTACCGCCTACCTGGGTGAGGCGCTCCAGCGGATCGGCGTGCCCGTGCTGCGCCCGATCGGCGGCCATGCCGTCTACCTCGACGCCCGCGGCCTGGCGCCTCACCTCGACCCGCTGGAGTACCCCGGCCAGTCGGTCGCCGTCGCGCTCTACGAGGCCGGGGGGATCCGCTCGTGCGAGATCGGGACGGTGATGTTCGGCCGGCAGCCCGACGGCAGCGAGGCGCCGTCGTCGATGGATCTCGTGCGGCTCGCCATCCCGCGTCGCACCTACACCCAGAGTCACATCGACTACGTCATCGAGGTGTGCGCGCGCGTCGCCGCCGATGCCGCGTCCCTGCCCGGCTACCGGATCACCGCCGAGCCGCCGTCGTTGCGCCACTTCACCGCCGCGTTCGAGCCGCTTCGCTGAGAAGCGGGCTGAGCGGCATACGCGCCCGTATGCCGCTCAGCGGGCACCCGCCCGGCCGTCGGCTCCGAGCCGGGCGGGGGAGGATGGTCTGCATGTCCACCCAGTCGACCGGCGTCATCGGCGGTGGGATCGTCGGCCTGGCCGTCGCGCGCGAGCTGGCCCGGCGCCGCCCCGGCGCCCGCGTCGTCGTCCTCGAGAAGGAGGACCGGCTCGCGTCGCACCAGACCGGGCACAGCTCCGGCGTCGTGCACGCAGGGATCTACTACCAGCCGGGCAGCCTCAAGGCGCGCCTGTGCACGCGGGGCCGCGAGCTGCTCCGCGACTACTGCGCCGAGCACGCGATCGCCTACGAGGAGTACGGCAAGCTCGTCGTCGCGGTCGACTCCTCCGAGCTGGGTCGCTTCGACGCCCTGGAGGCGACGGCCCGGCGCAACGGCGTCCCGGGCCTGCGCCGCGTCGACGGCGACGGCATCCGCGAGATCGAGCCGCACGCGGTCGGTCTCGCGGCCCTGCACTCCCCGCGGACCGCGATCACCGACTACGTCGCCGTCGCCGAGGCGATGGGAAAGGACATCCGCGCCTCCGGCGGCGAGATCCTCCTCGGCGCGCGGGTGACGGGCGTGGAACGTCGCGGCGGGCGGATCGACGTCGTGTGCGGCGAGACGCGGCACCGCGTCGACCGGCTCGTCATCTGCGCCGGCCTGCAGGCCGACCGCGTGGCTCGGCTCGCCGCCGACGCCGGCGGCCCACGGATCATCCCGTTCCGGGGGGAGTACCTCAGCGTGCGGCCCGCGAAGCAGGGCCTCGTGCGGGGGCTCGTCTACCCGGTCCCCGACCCGCGCTACCCGTTCCTCGGTGTCCACTTCACGCGGCGCGTGACCGGCGGTCTCGACGTCGGGCCCAACGCCGTCCTCGGCCTCGAGCGCGAGGGCTACCGGCGCTTCGACCTCGACCCGGCCGACCTCAGGGACATCGTCGGCTGGCCCGGGTTCTGGCGGCTCGCGCGGTCCCACTGGCGCACCGGCGCCAAGGAGGTGCTCGGGTCCCTGTCGGTGCGGGCGGCCATGCGTTCGGCCCAGCGCTACGTGCCCGAGATCGGCCCGGGGGACGTCGTCAGGGGCTCCGTCGGCGTGCGCGCCCAGGCGGTGGAGCGCGACGGCAGCCTCGTCGACGACTTCCGGATCAGCCACGGCGACGGGGTGACGTGTGTCCGCAACGCCCCGTCCCCGGCCGCGACGTCGAGCCTCGCCATCGCCGAACACGTCGCCGACGAGGTCGACCGGAACGGCTGAGGCCCCGCCCTCTCCGACCCCGGCGACGGGTCGACGCGAGGACGGTGGTATCAGGCACATTCTGCGGAGTCGGGACGCAGGGGCGCGTCGGCCTGCGATGCTGGCAGTGGCGGGCAGAGGCGCGTCAGCCTCGCGCTGGAGGATCGGAGGCACCGGATGACCGTCTTCGCCTTGGTCGTGACGACATGACCGCTACCACCACGCCGAGACTGACGGCGTCCTTCTGGCGGAGCAGGCGGTCGGCCGCCCTCGCGGGCATCGCCTTCGGGGTCCTGCTCCTCGCCGCCATGACGATGATGCGCCTGGCCCTCTCGTCGAGCGATCTCGCCGTCCTCGAGTCCGACTCGTCGCGTCGCCGGCTCGTCGAGATCGGCCTCAACCTGGTGCCGTTCGCGGGAATCGCCTTCCTCTGGTTCATCGGCGTCGTCCGCGACCAGCTCGGCGTCGTCGAGGACCGGCTCTTCTCGACGGTGTTCCTCGGGAGCGGGCTGCTCTTCCTCGGGATGCTCTTCATGGGGGCCGTCCTCTCGGGCAGCCTCCTGGCGATGCTCGCCCGGTCGAACGTCAGCCTCGAGGTCTGGTACTTCGGACGCGACAGCACGTACACCCTGGTCTCGGTGTACGCCATGCGCATGGCCGCGGTCTTCACGCTGTCGGTGAGCACGGTCGGGCTGCGAACCGCCGCCATGCCGCGGTGGGTCACCTACCTCGGCTACCTCGTGGCCCTCGTGCTGTTGGTGGCTGCCGGGGAGCACCAGTGGACGCAGCTGATCTTCCCGCTCTGGGTGCTGCTCGTCAGCATCGTCATCCTCGTGACGCCGCCGCCGAACCGCGCGGTCGACGCGGTCGAGGTGGTCGAGGCGGCGTCCTAGCTCAAGGGGTCAGCGCGCGACGCCCCGCGCGTCGCAGGGCGGCGTGACCGAGGCCCCGACCGCCCCGAGCTGGAGGTCGATGAGACGGAGCGAGCGCTCCATCGCCGTGGGCTGGAGCCGGCCGACCCCCTCGCCGTGCGGGTGGTTGAAGAAGACGACGAGCAGCATCAGGAGCGTGATGACGACGGTCACGCTGCCCATCAGCACGGCCTGGGTCGTGGCCCGCTCCCCAGAGTCGGCGAAGAGGAGCAGGAACCCGAACAGCACGGCACACATGACCAGGAGCGCCAGCCACAGGGGCGCGGGGATGATGCCGTCTACGGAGTGGACGCGGTCGTTGCGCGCCTGCTGCTGGTCGGCCGTCTGTGCCATCCACCGGTCGTAGGCGGACTGCTCGCTCGCGGTCTGCGGCTCGACCCCGGAGACCGTGGCGACCATCCTCACCCCCCAGGGATTGAGCGCATCCCCGAGCTTCCCGGCGTCGAGCGCGTCCCACTCCGCACCGGCGACCGACCGCCCGTAGCAGACCAGCTCGCCGGTCAGCGTCCCGGACACCGTCGCGGGCATCAGCCGGGCCGTCTGGACCATCTGGGCGACGACGGTGGCCTCGGTCTCGGCGCCCATGCGGGCCCGGTCGTACGACTGGAAAGCAAGGAAGATGATGAACCCGAGCAGGACCGAGAACGCCGTGGCCAGCACGCCGAAGACGCCGGCGGCGCGGTCGCCGTCGGTGAAGTAGCCGCCCACGGGGGCCCGTCGGCGGACCAGGAGCATGGCCGTGACGGTGATCGCCGTGACGCCGACGGTCACGAGCAGTCCCAGGACGACATTCACGGCTTCCTGCCCTCCGTCGCACGGTCGAGGGATGCCCATCCCGTCCGGAGCACCTTCCCGCTCAACATAGCCGCGTGGTGTGCCCCGCTCAGCGGCTTCGCGAGATCCGACCCGCGTCGTCCAACGCGTCGCCAGGTGCCGCCCCCAGGGACCGTCAGGTCGTACCGTCAGGACATGACCAGCACCTCCCGCGCCGTGCCGGGCGCTCCCGTCGTCTACGGGGTGCACGGTGGTGTCGCCACCATCGAGCTCAACCGCCCCGAGAGCTCCAACGCGCTCGACCTGCCGCTCGCGGGCGCCCTGCTGGCGGCCCTCGATGCTGCGGCCGCCGACGACGGCGTGCGGGTCGTGCTCCTGCTCGGCCGCGGCAGGCTCTTCTGCGGAGGCGGTGACGTCGCGGCGATGGCCGCCGCCCGGGACCGCGGGGCCTTCCTGCGCGAGCTGGCCGACGCGGCCCACCAGGTGGTGCGCCGGCTCGACGTCCTCGAGAAGCCCGTCGTGGCGGGCGTGCAGGGCGCGGCCGCGGGGGCCGGCCTCGCGCTGACCCTGTCGGCCGACCTCGTCATCGCGGGGGAGTCGGCCACGTTCCTCACCGCCTACACCGCCATCGGCCTGACCCCCGACTGCGGCACGTCCTGGCTGCTGCCTCGCGCCGTCGGTCTGGGGCGCGCCCTCGACCTCGTCCTGACGGGTCGCCGGCTCTCGGCGGCCGAAGCCGTCGAGCTCGGTATCGCCGCCCGAACCTGTCCCGACGCGGAGGTCCCCGCCGTCGCACGAGCGGTCGCCGAGCGCCTCGCCAGCGGTCCGGCATACGCGCTGGGGCAGTCCCGACGACTGCTCCGCTCGGCGCAGTCGTCGACCCTCGACGAGCACCTCGACCGCGAGGCCGCGGCGATCGCCGCGGCCGGGGCCACCGACGAGGCGGCGGCCCTCGTCGACGCCTTCGTCGAGGGACGTCGATGAGCGGCCCGCTGACCGGTCTGCGGGTCGTGGAGCTGGCTGGCCTCGGCCCCGTACCCCATGCGGCGATGCTGCTCGCCGACCTCGGGGCCGACGTCGTCCGGCTCGAGCGTCCTGCGGGCCGCGGCCTCCAGCTCGGGGACCCGACGGCGGACGTCGTGCTGCGGAGCCGGCGCTCGGTCGCCGTGGACCTCAAGACCCACGACGGCCGCTCGGCGGTCCTCGACCTCGCCGAGCGGGCCGACGTGCTCGTCGAGGGGCTCCGGCCCGGGGTGACCGAGCGCCTCGGCATCGGTCCGGACGAGGTCCTGCGCCGCAACCCCCGGCTCGTCTACGGCCGGGTCACCGGCTGGGGGCGGACCGGCCCGCGCGCCCAGCAGGTCGGGCACGACCTCAACTACGTCGGGCTGACCGGCGCCCTCCACGCGATCGGGCGCGCCGCTGAGCCGCCCCCGCCCCCGCTCAACCTCGTCGGCGACTACGGCGGCGGGTCCATGCTCCTCGTCGTCGGGATCCTCGCGGCTCTCGTCGAGCGGTCCGGGTCGGGACGTGGGCAGGTCGTCGACGCCGCGATGGTCGACGGCGTGGCCATCCTGTCGCAGCTCACCCTGGCCCTCCGGGGGATGGGCGCGTGGTCCGACGAGCGTCAGGCCAACGTCCTCGACGGCGCCGCCCCGTTCTACGACACGTACGCCTGCGCGGACGGGCGGTTCGTGGCCGTCGCGGCTCTCGAGCCCCACTTCTTCGCGGCCCTGCTCACCGGGCTCGGTATGCCGCTCGAGCAGTTCCCCCACCAGCACGACCGCGCGTCGTGGCCGGCCATGCGGACCCGGTTCGAGGAGGCGTTCCTGGCGCGGACCCGCGACGAGTGGGCTGCACACTTCGCCGGAGCCGAGGCCTGCGTGACGCCGGTCCTCTCCTTCGCGGAGGCGCCTCGAGACCCCCACCTCGCCGAGCGCGGGACCTACGTCGAGGCCGCCGGCGTCGTCCAGGCCGCGCCGGCTCCGCGGTTCTCCCGGAGCACGCTGGACCGGCCCACGCCGCCGCCCGTGCCGGGCTCGACGTCCGTCGCCGAGATCCTGGCGCAGTGGTCCGAGTCGACCTGAGGCTCCGGGTCCCCTCCCGGCTGCTCTCGTCCGTACCCGCGAGTTCTCGTCCGCGGCCCGTCGCTCCGTGGGATCATGGCCTCGCGCATCGTCGCCGGACAACGGAGGGCGCAGCGGCATGCTCAGTCGGGTCGCAGACGTCGGATCCTTGGGCGAGCTCGACATACTCGATGAGCCGGAGTGTGACCGAGTGGCCCAGGAGGTCATCGCCCTGCGCCCGATGTGGACGACGCGCTCCCCGCGCTCGTCCTTCTTCACCCTGGGCGTCAACGCGTACATGGACCTCGCCCCGTCGGCGGATGCCCGGGCGACCTACTACGACAAGGTAGCCGCGTCCAACGCCCTCCTCGACCGACGGTTCGGCGGGCTCTACCTGACACTCGCACGGCGCCTCGGCCACGCGCTCGGGATGCCGGCACGCTACGCCGACGACCTGGCCCGGCCGTCGTGCCACATCTGGACGGAGAGCGGGATCCCGCGCACCGCTGGAGGCTCCATTCACTTCGACCTGCAGTACCAACGGGTGCTCGACGAGCCGCACTATGCAGCGGCCACGGGAACGGTGTCGTTCACGTTGCCGGTCAGGCTGCCGGCGGCCGGCTCGTCGCTGCTCGTGTGGCCGGCGTTCACGTATCCCGAGGCGCTGACGAGGCTGGAGCTCGCCCGCACCACCCCGCCGCTGCGGATCGAGTACTCGCTCGGGCGCGCCCTCGTCCACACCGGGCACGTCCTCCACCAGATCGGGCCGACGCCCGACATCAGCCCGGGCGACCTGCGGATCACCGTGCAGGGTCACGGGATCGTCGTCGACGACGAGCTCGTCCTCTACTGGTAGTCCATCAGACCCGACGGCCCGTCCGGGTCTCGGCGTCAGCTCAACGCACGACAACTCACTGCGGAGGTTCACATCATGGCTGATCCCTACATCCCACCCGAGGACAGGATCGATGTCATCGGTCGGCTGCAGTCGCGCCTCGACGAGGCCGGCTCGGAGTCGCTCCGAGCCCGGGCCGAGGCCGCAGCCCAGGCCCTCGCCGCATCCGGAAGCCCGACCGACCCTCTCACCCCGCTCAAGCCCGAGGAGGACGCGAAGGAGCTGAAGGACGAGAAGGACCAGCACAAGGACGAGAAGGAGACCAAGGACGTCGACGACAAGGACGACAAGGACGACAAGGAGGGCAAGGAGGGCAAGGACGACAAGGAGACCAAGGAGGACGACAGCAAGGACGTGAAGGAGGGCAAGGAGGTCAAGGACGAGGGGGAGAAGGACGTCAAGGACTCCAAGGACGAGGGCGACAAGGAGGTCAAGGACGAGGGCGAGAAGGACGTCAAGGACTCCAAGGACGAGGGCGACAAGGACGACAAGGAGTCCAAGGACAACGGCGACAAGGACGTGAAGGACGTCGGCGAGAAGGACGGCGAGAAGGACGTGAAGGATGTCGGGGAGAAGGACGTCGGCGAGAAGGAGGTGGGGGAGAAGGAGCAGGGTGAGAAGGAGCTCACCGTCGAGAAGCCCTTCGAGGACCGCGATCCCGAGCAGCCGGAGCAGCCCGAGGCCGCCGGCGCCACCGATCTGGATCACGGCCAGGGCGGGCGGCCGACCCGGCCGTTGATGTGACCAGGCCGCCGCTGCGGGCCGCGGCCGTCCTCGACCGCTTCGGCGCGCAGCGCGTCCTCGCGGGCGCCTTGGAGGAAGCCTTCGCATCGCGGTCGATCGAGCTCGAGCTCCTCAGCCATCGCGCCCTCGTTGCGGGCGTGAGCATCGTCCAGGACGGCAGGGAACGGCCGCGGGTGGAGCCGGACCGGCCGCTGCTGTGGCTCAGCGCCGCCGACCCGTCGCCGGACCTGACGCCGGACGACCGCTTCCTCCACTCCGAGGTGGTCGCGGCTTCGCGCTCGATCGCCATGCTCTCGCGCTCCCCGGTGGTCAACCGACCCACGCCCTTGTCGCCGTGCGGGCGCTTCCCGGGCAGTGCGGTGATGGGCGTGCGGCGGGTGGCCGGCCTCCCGGGCCTCGATGTGGCCGTGCGGTGCGAGCGGTTCACCGCGATGCAGGTCGGCGAGGTCGCGGGCGCGGACGAGGGACCCGTCGCGTCGGGGGCCGAGGTGTACGACTATGCGACCGGTCGGAGCGCCTACGGCGTCGCCGACCGGGTGCCGGGGCCGGTCCGGACCCGGCGGTCGCTGCCGTCCGCCCGGCTCGTCAGGGTTCGGGTCGCCGGGCGGGGCGTCCTCGCGCCCGGCTCCGTCCCGCGCTGGTTCGAGACCGCGAGCCTCGACGTGGCCCGCTCGTACGAGCTGCAGCTGGCCACGGTCTGGTGGCTGGTCGACGAGGCCGGACGCGGGACCCTGGCCAGGGTCGACTGCTGGACGTGGGACCGATCCCTCGACGGCGACGCCCACCTCATCGCCGACGCGCTCGCGGTCTGGCTCCTCGACGAGGCGAGGGCGCCGGACCCCGGGCTGCCTGGCCTCGACGCGGAGGTGGCGGTCCCGTGATCGGCATCGCGGGCAGCCGGGCCGACCCCGTCATGGTCCACTTCGCGACGCGCTGCGTCATGCGCGAGGTGCCCTTCGCCGTCATCGACCTCGTCGACCTCGCGGCCACCGGCGGCTGGTCGCTGTCGGTGCCTCCGGACGGCTCCGACGTCTTCCACGGAGGCGAGGTCGTCCGCCCCGGCGAGCTGAGCGGGATCTACGTCCGGCCCATCTACCTCGGTCGTTCCCCGGCGGAAGCGGCTCGGTGGCAGGGGTTGATGGACGGCTTCACGGCGTGGATGGACGAGACGGAGGTCGCGGTCGTCAACCGGCCCCGGCACCACCAGCTCAACAGCTCGAAGCCCGCCCACTACGCGTGGCTCTCGGCGAGCGGCCTGCGTGTGCCGCCCAGCCTGATGTCGAGCGACCGGGAGCGTCTGGCGGAGTTCGTGCGTGCCGGCCGGGCCGTCGTCAAGCCCGTCTGCGGCACCCGGGCCACGACCCGAGAGATCGCCGCGACCGACGTCGACGCGCTGCCCGAGCCCGCCGGCCCGCTCCTCGTCCAACGTCTCGTCGAGGGCGACGACGTCCGCGCCCATGTGGTCGGCGAGGACGTCGTCGCCTGCCGCTTCTCGAGCACGGCCATCGACTACCGCTCCGACCGGCAGGCCCGGCGTCAGCGGGTGGACGTCCCGGACGCGCTCGCCGACCTCCTCGTGGACCTGACCGCCGAGCAGGGACTCACCTTCGCCGGCTGGGACTTCAAGGTCGACGAGGCCGGGGACTACTGGTGCCTCGAGTGCAACCCGATGCCGGGCTACAGCTTCTACGACCGGGTCTGCGACGGCGCCGTGAGCGACGCCCTCGTCGACGTCCTGGGCGGCTGGCTCTCGTGACCCGGCTCCGGCCGTGAGGACGTCGGTCGCCCGGCTGGCCCGGTGGCCTCCACCGCTGGCACCGCCTCCCGGTTCGTGCCCGGCGTCGGCGGAGCCCTCAGCCGCGTGGGCGGCGGATGAGCCCCCGGTCGACGGCGACGGCGACCGCGGCCGTGCGCGAGTCGACGTCGAGCTTGGTGAAGACGTGGACGAGGTGGGACTTGACGGTCGCCTGGGAGACGAAGAGCCGCTGAGCGATCTGCTGGTTGGACAGGCCGGCGGCGACGAGCTGGAGAACCTCCGTCTCCCGGCCGCTCAGGGCCGTCATCGGCGCGCGCATCCGGTCCATGAGCCGGGTCGCCACGGCCGGCGCGAGAGCCGACCGGCCGGCCGCCGCGCCGAAGACCGCGGCCACGAGCTCCTCCGGCGGGGCGTCCTTGAGCAGGTACCCGGCGGCGCCCGCCTCGACCGCGGCGACGATGTCGGCCTCGGAGTCGTACGTCGTGAGCACGATCACCCGGGGTGCGTCCTGCTGCGACGTGATCCGCCTCGTGGCCGTGAACCCGTCGGGGCCTGAGCCGAACTGCAGGTCCATGAGCACGACGTCGACGTCCCCGGCCGCGGCGCGTGAGACGGCTTCGTCGGCGTCGGCCACGTCGTCGACGACGACGAGCCCGGGCTCGGACTCGAGCACCGCGCGCAGGCCTGCGCGGACGACGGGGTGGTCGTCGGCGATGAGCAGCCGGACCGGGGTCATCGAGCGTCCCCCGCGCGAGAGTCGGCGCCCTCGGCGGAGCGCCCGTCCGTGCCCCCGTCCGTGCCCCCGTCCGTGCCCCCGCCCGTGCCCGCGTCCGGAACCCCGTCCGCGCGCGTGCCGCCCGTCACCTGCGGGGACCCGCCGCGCAGGTCGAGCTGCACGGAGACGGCGGTGCCCCGGCCCGGCTCGGACTCCACGGCGAACCGGCCGCCGATCTCCTCGGCTCGCGAGCGCATCGACCGCAACCCGAAGCCGCCGTCGTGATGAGTCCCGGGGCCGTGCGGCGCGTCGACGTCGAAGCCCGACCCGTCGTCGACGACATCGAGGGTCACCGCGTCGTCCATCACGGTGAGCGAGACGTCCGCGCGCGTGGCGCCGGAGTGCTGGGCCGTGTTGCCGAGTGCAGTCTGAGCGATCCGCAGGAGCGCCGCCTCGACCTGGGCGGGCAGGGCCGCCTCGGGGCCGTCGTGGTGGAACGACACCGGTATGCCGGTCTGTGCCGAGGTGGCCGCGCAGAGCCGTCCCAGGGCCGGCGACAGCGAGGACCCCTCGAGCTCTGACGGCGCGAGGGCACGCACGAGGCGGCGTGCCTCGGCGAGGTTGTCCGCCGCCGCCTGCCGGGCCTGCTCCACGAGGGCTGCGGCACGCGCTGGGTCGAGGCTGCGTCCGGCCGCGCGCAGGAGCAGCTGGATGCTCATGAGCCCTTGGGCGAGCGTGTCGTGGATCTCGCGGGCCAGCCGCTCGCGCTCGTCGAGGACCCCCGCCCGACGCTCGGCGCTCGCCAGCTCGGACCGCGTCCGCTCGAGCTCGACGATGAGCCGGCGCCGCTGCTCCGACTCGGACTGCAGGGCCTGGTAGCCGAGGACCGTCGCGATCGCCACGGCGGCACCGATGCCGGGCCCGATGACCATGGCAGCCGTGAAGGTCCCTGCGTGCCAGACGAACCCGGCAACCGCCACAGCCGTCGTCACGCCCACGGCAGCCAGTGCGGCCGGCCGTGGAAGCAGCCGAAGGATGACGAAGAACCAGGCGAACGCGAGGTAGACCGCGTCGGGAGTGAGCAGGAGCAGCACGAGCCAGGCCACCAGCAGGAGGGCGAGCCAGGCGGCCGCTGCCCGCACCGACCGCCGGACCGCCGGCACGAGCGGGCCGGCCGCATAGGTCGCGCCGACGACCAGCGCCACGACGACCGTCCACGCCGCGTGGGCCTCCCCTCCCGCCACGGCGCGCCCCATCGAGAGCAGGAGCAACGCGCCGACGAGGACGTGGAGGCCGAGACGCAGCAACCGCGGCACCTCCGGGGTCGAGAGGACCGCTGTGCGGGTTTCGCGCTGGGGAAGGCCGGCCATGTCGTTCGCAGCCTACGGCGCGCGACCGGAGCGGGCATCCATCGAAAGGTTGAGCCCGGCCTCCGTCCTCGGGTCGCGCGCGACCAGTCGGCAGCACGATGCGGCATCCCGCCCGACCGGACGAGCCTTGGACGTGGTGCGACAGACCGTCGCGCCACCGTCCGTCCGGGTGCGAGGAGCACCCGGTGGCTCGTACCGAAAGGATCCACCACCGTGTTCGTCGCCCTGCGCGATCTCCGCTTCGCCAGAGGGAGGTTCGCCCTCATGGGTGGGGTCGTGGCCCTCATCACCCTCCTGGTCGTCCTCCTCTCGGGACTCACGGCCGGCCTGGCGCGGGGCAACACCTCCGCCGTGACCGACCTGCCTGCCGACCGCCTCGTCCTCGCCGCCCCTCCGCCGGGTGAGAAGCCGGCGTTCTCCGAGTCGTCGATCCCGCCGTCCGTCCAGCACGCCTGGGTGGTCGAGCCCGGGATCAGGCGCGCGGACCCGGTTGCCGTCGGCATGAGCCGGGCTTCGAGGGGTGAACGCACCGCGGGGGTCGCGGTCTTCGCCGTCGCGCCGGGGTCCCCGCTCGCCCCGGCCGTCGACGACGGGCGCGTCGTGCTCTCCGTGAAGGCAGCCGCGGCGCTCTCGGTGTCCGCCGGCGACGAGCTCCAGCTCGGCGGCCGCCACGTCGTCGTCGCGGCGGTGGAGGGCACCGGCGAGTACTCTCACGCCCCGCTCGTCTGGGCCTCCACCGCCGACGCCTCGCCGAACGGGCAGGCTCCCCGTGCCGCGACCTTCCTCGCCCTCGTCACCGATCCGGGCACCGATCCGGGCGCGGATGCGGGCACCGGGGCCGGCGTCGACGACGACGCCCTGGCGGCAGCAGACGCCCGTCTCGGCACCCTCACCCTCTCGAAGGCGGACTCGCTCGCCGCGATCGGCTCCTACTCCTCCGAGAACGGCTCGCTCCAGCTCATGCGCGCCCTCCTCTTCGCCATCTCCGCGCTCGTGATCGGTGCGTTCTTCACGGTGTGGACCGTGCAGCGCAGCGGCGAGATCGCGATCCTCAAGGCGGTCGGCGCGTCCACGGCCAACCTCCTGAGGGACGCGCTCGGCCAGGCGCTCGTCCTCCTCGTGGCGGGGACCGCCCTCGGCACCGCGGCGGCCGCGGCCATCGGGGCCGCCGTCGGCGGGGCCGTCCCCGTCGTCCTCGACGCTGCGACCCTCGCCGTCCCAGCCCTGACCCTCATCGCGCTCGGGCTGGCCGGAGCGGCCGTCGCCCTGCGCGCCATCACCTCCGTCGACCCCCTCACCGCCCTGGGAAGTGCCCGATGACCCTCCACCTCGACTCCGTCACCCTGACCTACCCCGACGGCGACCGACGGCTCACCGCGCTCGACCGGGTCACCCTCGTCGCGCAGCCCGGGAGCCTCACGGCGGTCGTCGGCCCGTCCGGATCCGGCAAGTCCAGCCTCCTCGCCGTTGCGGCCACTCTCATCCGGCCCGACTCCGGCCGGGTCCTCCTCGAGGGCCGGGACCTCGCCGCGCTCGACGACCGGGATCGGACGACCGCGCGTCGGGACGAGATCGGCATCGTCTTCCAGAGTTCGAACCTGCTGGCCTCCCTCACGGCGCTCGACCAGCTCCTCGTCATCGCCCACCTGGCCGGCACCCCCCTCGACGCGGCGCGTCAGCGCGCACGAGACCTTCTCGACGCCGTCGGGCTCGCGGGTCAGGCGGACCGACGCCCCCACCAGCTCTCGGGCGGGCAGCGCCAGCGCGTGACGATCGCGCGAGGCCTGATGAACGAGCCGTCCCTGCTGCTCGTCGACGAGCCGACGAGCAGCCTCGACACCGAGCGCGGGCTGGCGGTCCTCGACCTCATCCGCCGCCTCACGACCGAGCGGGGCCTGACGACCGTCATGGTCACGCACCAGCGCGACCACCTCGTCGCCGCCGACCACGTCGTCGAGATCGTCGACGGGCGCCTCGCCGGAGGGATGACATCTCCGAGCCCGTATGCCGCCGGGGCCGGTGACCCGGCCACCCTGACTCCCGCGCGTGGCCGCGACGCGAGCTGAGCGGCATACGTCCTGTGCATGGGCGCGGAGCGCGAAACCTGTCGGAGACCGTGCTTATCCCCCGCAGAGGATGATCCGCACCCCGGCAGGGCCGTGCCAGCCTCGACATGGAGGTCGGCACCGACCCAGCGCGGTGCGCGGATGGCCCATGATCGAGTTGGAGGTTGGAAATGAGCGAGCAGGACATCGGCCCCATCGACTACCTGGCCCTCGAGTTCCCGAAGGCCAAGCTCAACGGAGAGGGGCTCAAGGCCTTGGTCGACCTCGTCGACCGCGGCATCATCCGGATCCTCGACCTCAAGTTCGTCAAGCGTGAGGACGACGGGACGTTCTCGGCGGTCCGGATCACGGACCTCGACGGCGACGGGACCCTGGACCTGGCCGTCTTCGAGGGCGTCGAGTCGGGCCTCTTCGACGACGACGACGTGCGCGAGGCCGCCTCACTCATCGAGCCGGGGAGCGCGGTCGGGTTGGTGCTCTACGAGAACACGTGGGCCGGCCCGTTCGTGACGGCCATGCGGCGAGCAGGAGCCGAGGTCGTCGCGAGCGCCCGCATTCCCGCCACCGAGGTCGTCCAGATGCTCGACGCACTCGAGTCGGCAGAGGCCTAGGCGCGACGAGCAGGCCACGACACCCAACGCACACGAGTACAACCGGACGAGGACAACCGGACGATCGGAACAGGACGGGAGAACCATGGGACTCATCGGTGGAATGGCACGGACGGCCGTCGTCGCCGGCACGGCGACGGCGGTGTCGAACCGCGTCTCGAGGCGCCAGGCGGGTAGGTGGGCCGCCCAGGAGCAGCAGCAACAGCCGCAGCAGTACGAGCAGGAGCCCCCGCAGCAGTACGAGGCTCCCCCGCCCCCGCCGCCGGCGGCCGCGGCGCCGGACCCCCTGGAGCAGCTGAAGAAGCTGGGGGAGCTCAAGGCCGCGGGGATCCTGACGGAGGAGGAGTTCGCCGCGCAGAAGGCCAAGATCCTGGCCCAGTAGGAGCGGTGTCGACGACCCTCGCACGGTTCGCCCGGTGGTGCCCGACCGGCCCTCCGGGCCCCGTGCGGGTGGTCGGCGTGCCCGCAAACCCAACCCGGCGGCATACGGCCGGGGGTTTCGCCGAACCGCGGACCCCGCCGCTTCGACCGACTTACGCTGACCGCGACGGGCATCCGCCCGTCACCGCGGGACGTGCCCGCGAGATGGAGCGAAGGCAGGTCGGATGAGCAAGCCCGCCATTCTCACGGTCGACGACGACCCGATGGTCTCGGCCGCGATCACGCGCGACCTGCGCAGCCGCTACGGCTCGGGCTACCGCGTCGTTCGGGCCACGTCCGGGGAGGAGGCCCTGTCGGCGCTCGCGACCCTGGCCCTTCGGGGGACGCCGGTCGCCCTCATCGCCGCCGACCAGCGGATGCCCGGGATGACGGGCATCGAGCTGCTCGAGCAGGCTCGGTCGCACGCGCCGGAGGCGAAGTCGCTCCTGCTCACGGCGTATGCCGACACCGACGTCGCCATCCGTGCCATCAACTCGATCGGCCTCGACTACTACCTGCTCAAGCCGTGGGACCCTCCGGAGGAGCGGCTCTACCCCGTCGTCGACGACCTCCTCGGCGACTGGCAGGCGGCCCATCCGGACCACACGTCCGACGTGCGTGTCGTCGGGCACCGGTGGTCCGAGCGCAGCCACGAGCTCAAGACCTTCCTCGCCCGCAACCACGTGCCGTACCAGTGGTACGACGTCGAGCGGGACGCCGAGGGCGAGCGCCTGCGTGACCTCGCCGGCGCTGAGGTGACGGACCTGCCGCTCGTCCTCGTGCCCGACGGCGAGACCCTCCGGGCGCCGACGACCCTGGCCGTCGCTGCGGCGCTCGGACTGCGGACCGCGGCCGACCAGCCGCTCTACGACGTCTGCATCGTCGGCGGCGGTCCCGCCGGCCTCGCGGCGGCCGTGTATGCCGCGTCGGAGGGCCTCAGCACCGTCGTCGTCGAGCGCGAGGCGCCGGGCGGCCAGGCCGGCCAGAGCGCGGCGATCGAGAACTACCTCGGCTTCCCGAAGGGCCTCACCGGCGCAGACCTGACCCAGCGCGCCGTCGCGCAGGTGAGCCGCTTCGGCGCCGAGATGGTCGTCGCGCGCGACGTCACCGGGCTCGAGACGCGGGGCCCGGTCCGGGCCGTGCTTCTCGACGGCGAGGGGTCGATCGAGGCCCGAGCGGTCATCGTCGCGACCGGCGTGTCCTACCGACGTCTCGAGGCCAGGGGTCTCGACGAGCTGACCGGCCGTGGCGTCTACTACGGCGCAACGGCGAGCGAGGCGAGCCAGTGCGAGGGCGACGACGTCTACATCGTCGGGGCTGCCAACTCGGCCGGTCAGGCCGCCCTCAACCTGGCCCGGCACGCCAAGCGGGTCGTCCTCGTCGTGCGCGGTCCCTCGCTCGGGGCGACGATGTCGCGCTACCTCGTCGAGCGGATCGAGACGTCGCCGTCAATCGAGGTCAAGGTGCGCACCGAGGTTGTCGCGGCCCGCGGTGACGGGCACCTCGAGGCCATCACCCTCGTCGACCGCGACTCGGGCCAGACGGAGGACGTCGACACGAGCTGGCTCTTCGTCTTCATCGGCGCCGCGCCGCGCACCGACTGGCTCGGCGACGAGGTCGCCCGCGACGACCACGGCTTCGTCGTCACCGGGCCCGACCTCGTCGCTGGCGGACGCGCCCACGGGTGGCCGCTGAGCCGGCCGCCGTTCGCGCTCGAGACGAGCGTGCCGGGGGTCTTCGCCGCCGGCGACGTGCGGCTCGAGTCGATGAAGCGGGTCGCGTCGGCCGTCGGTGAGGGCGGCATGGCCGTGTACCTCGTCCACCGCTACCTGGCGACGACGTGATGGACCTCGAGGACCTGCGGCCGCTGCCGCTCTTCACCGGGCTGACCGACGACCAGCTCGTCGAGCTCGTCGCGGCGGGCGAGGAGGTCCGCATCGAGCCCGGCGTCGACCTCTTCCACGAGGGCGACCACGCCGATCTCTGGTGGGTTCTCGTCGACGGCGCCATCGAGCTGCTGCGCAGGGTCGGGCGCGAGGACGTCGTCGTCGGCCGGATGGACGTCCCCGGCCGCTGGGCCGGTGGCTTCCGCGCGTGGGATGAGCGTGGCGTCTACCTCGCGACGGGGCGGGGTGTGTCCGTCGGGCGGCTGCTCGTCGTCCCCGCGGCCGAGCTCCGCGCGCGGATCGACGCGTGGTTCCCCTTCGGTGGTCATCTCGTGCAGGGGCTGTCGGGGACGGCCCGGACGATCGAGTCGACGGTGCGCCAGCGGGAGGCGCTCGTCACGCTCGGAACGCTCGCCGCGGGCCTCGCTCACGAGATCAACAACCCGGCCTCGGCGGCCACGCGGGCCGTGGACGCCCTCGAGACCGTCTGCTCGACGCTCCTGCTGTCCCTCGGCCGGCTCGCCCAGAGCGGGATCTCGCCCGACCAGTTCATCGGCCTCGACGGCCTGCGCCGTGAGGTCGAGCCGGTGGCCACCCTGCACGACCCCATCGCGCTCGCCGACCGTGAGGACGAGATCTCGTCGTGGCTCACCCGGCACGGCGTCGAGCGCGACTGGGTCGTCGGGCCGCCACTCGCGGCGGCCGGGGCCGACGTCGCCTGGTGCGACCGGGCCGCGCACCTCCTCGGCGACGCGCTCGAGCCGGGGCTCGAGTGGGTCGGCAGCACGTGGTCGGTCGACACGCTCCTCTCCGAGGTGAAGGAGTCGACCCGCCGTGTCTCCGAGCTCGTCGCCGCCGTTCGGTCGTACTCCCAGATGGACCGGGCCTCGATGCAGCACATCGACGTGACCGAGGGCCTCGAGAGCACGTTGGTCGTCCTCGGCCACACGCTCCGTGACGGGGTGGCCGTCGAGCGGCACTACGACCCCGCGGCGCCACGGATCGACGCATATCCAGGCGAGCTCAACCAGGTCTGGACCAACCTCATCGGCAACGCCGTCGACGCGATGGGAGGCGTCGGGACCCTCGACGTCTCGGTCCGGCCCGATGGCGACCACCTCGTCGTCGAGATCGCGGACACCGGAGTCGGGATGCCGCCCGAGGTGGCGGCCCGAGCCTTCGAGGCGTTCTACACGACCAAGGAGGTCGGCAAGGGCACCGGCCTCGGCCTCGACATCGCCCGCCGGATCGTCGTCGAGCGTCACGGGGGGACCATCGAAGTCGACTCGCGCCCGGGCCGCACCGTCATGCGGGTGCGCCTCCCCGTCGCCCGGCCACAGCCCTGACCGAGCAGCGCCCTGACCCGAGCAGCGGCGACGGGCATCGTGAGCCCTCGACACGACCGAGAACGACTCGGGACCTTTGGTCTATCCCGGCCGTCGCGCCGGTGGGACAGTTGACCCATCGGTGTGAAGGCCTGAGCGAGGAGGAGTCATGGGAGACCAGTTCGGACTGGTGGTGCTGGTCCTGCTGATCATCGTGCTGGCCGGAGGGGCGTTCCTCATGCAGCACGGTCGGCGGGGCGTCGCCAACGACACGCTCAACACCCACCTCGACGAGTCCGGTAAGGCCGCCTACGACGTCGGCCACGGAAACCGGCTCGTCGGCAACCCGCCGATCGATGTCATCACCCGTGACGGGGCCGGCACTGCCGTGCCCGGCCAAGGCGCCCTGCGGCCCGACGACCCCGAGGAGACGGACGTCCGTCACCTCTCCGACGAGACCTGACGAGTGTCCTTCGCTCCTCAGTGTCCGTCGGGTGCAGGGGGCATGGGGACGCGCACGTCGGACCCGCCCTCGACGGTGATGCGCGGGCCGACGCGCCCCTCGATGGGGACCGGCGTGAAGACGCCCGCGACGAGCAGCTCGCCCTGGGCGAACGTCGGTGACACCTCGAGCATGGACGGGGGCACGAAACCGAAGAGCCGGCCGAGCTCCTCGACGTCGGCGGGCGAGTTCATCCGCATGAGGACGAGGTTGTCGCACTGCGACGTCACCTGAGGGTGGACCTTCGACGGGCGCTGCGTCGAGAGCAGCAACCAGATGCCGTACTTCCGTCCCTCGGCGGCGATCTGGATGAGCCGGTCGGTCAGGATCGTCTGGAGGGGCGTGGTCGGCGCGGCCGGGCAGAGGTTGTGCGCCTCGTCGATGACCACGAGCGTCGGCACCCGGTCCTCACGGTTCGCCCACAGCCGCTCGACGACGTCGAGCGCGGTGACGAGCGGCTCCTGCGCCGTGCGGAACGTCGACACGTCGAGGACGGTCACGCGGTGGGGCGGTGGCTCCTGGTGGTCGAGGTTCCAGGGCCAGATGTCCCACTCCGCCACCCCGAGGTTCTCGATGCGCTGGCCGAGGGCGCGGGGGGCGGGCGGGCCGTTGCGCAGCGCGGTCGTGACATCGTCCATCGTCCCCACGCCGCTCGTGAGCTGGAGGTGGAGCCACTGGTTGTACTCCTCCCGGTCCCGGACCGGGTCGAGCTCGAGGACGGCGGCCTGGACGTGTCGGGGCATGTGGACGAAGGCGACCTTGATGGCCTCCTCGCCGTCGGCGCGACCATGGCGCACGACGATGTCGGCGGCGCGGATCGCCGCGCTCTCGGCCGGCGGCGCGTCGGGTCGTGGCGTGCCGAGGTGGACGTAGTCGCCGTTGGGGTCGAGCACGACGATCGGCAGCTCGGTGTGCATGATGAGCTGCTCGAGGATGACCCCGAGCGCATAGGTCTTCCCGGAGCCGCTCTGCCCGCAGAGGAACGTGTGTCGGTTGAACCCCTGGGCCCGAAGGGCGAGCGGTGTCTCGACGTCACCGGAACGCCAGCTCCCCACGACGAGCTGCGCGCCGCGCTGCTCCTGGAAAGACGTCAGCTCGGCCGTTGTCAGCGGCCGCATCGGCGCACTGGCGAACGGCTCGGAATGGCCGAGCCGGACGGTGCCGTCGTCGACGACCATGCCGAGGACGAGCCCGGTCCCGATCCTGCGTCCGGGCCGCGCATCGCGGACCTGCCCCACGAGGGGGCCGCTCGCCGGGTCGACCCGGACGAGCTCGCCCGGCCGGCCGGTCCAGTCGTCGGGGTCGAAGGTGAAGGTCCTGCCGTCGTAGGAGGTCGCGGCCGCGTGGGTCGTGTTCACGGGACCAGACTGCCTCCTTCGTGGGCGCCTGTCCCGATATCGGGCGGTGGCCCCGGGGGTCCCGGCGTGTCGGCGATCAGGCCCCTGGCGGGCCCGCCGTGCCGTCCGTCGGGCCGCCCGCCGTCCGCTGGGCGGCGGCACCCGCGGCGATGACGGCGGTGAGCGACCGGTGGAGGTCGTGCAGCGCCTCGAGCGGCATACCGAGCCGGTCGATGACCTGGGGAGGGACCTCGAGGGCGCGCTGTCTCAGGGCGCGTCCCTCGGCCGTCAACGTGATGGCGAGGGCACGGTCGTCGGCGGGGTGGCGCTCACGCGTGACGAGGCCGCTCGCCTCGAGCCGCTTGAGCAGCGGCGAGAGGGTGGCCGGCTCGAGGCTGATCAGCTCGCCGATCTGGCGCACGGTGAGCGGCGAGCGCTCCCAGAGGGCGAGCATCACGAGGTACTGCGGGTGGGTCAGCCCGAGGGGCTCGAGGATCGGCCGGTAGAGGCCGATCACGGTCCGCGCCGCGACGGCGAGGGCGAAGCACACCTGCTGATCGAGCCGCAGCAGGTCGTCGGGATCGGCCCCGCTCGAAGGCTCCCGGATGGCGTCCCCGACGGCCTCGTCGATGGTGCCGTCGATGGTGCCGTCGATCGTGTCGGCTCCGGTTCCGGTCTCCATCCGATCGTCCTCCTGACCTTGGTGTCCGCTCACGGGATACTGTGCGTACACTAACAGTTCGTGTACTAATCAACTTTGAGGGGACCGACATGGCCGGACGTGGCAAGAACGAGGGGCTCTCGATGGGATACCGCATCGCCTACCGGCTGCGCCTCATCGGTCTCGGCCTCTTCGGCCCCGCCCAGCTCGGCGAGAGCAACGACCCGAAGCGCCGTCTCGAGCGCGAGCGCGAGGACAAGGTCGCAGCCGCCCGCGCGGCCCGTGAGCGGCGGGAGGCAGAGGAAGCCGCCCGACGACGCGTCGCCTGACCGTCAGCATGTTGCCGGGAGCGCTCCGTCCGTCGCGCCGGCACTGCGGTAGTCGAGGCGGATCCCGTCGCGCTTCGGCACCGCGATGGCGCTCCCGGCCGACCGAGTCCACCCCGCGGGGAGGAAGACGTACTGCCCCTCGGAGTTGAGCAGCAGCACGAGGCCCGAGTAGCGGAAGCCGTAGGCCGCCGCATCCCCGCCGACGCATCGCACGGCCCGGACGCCGCGCGCCGTGATGCCGAGCGACCGGTCGCTGTAGAGGACGACGTGCGGTCGCGCGTGGAGACCGGCTGCGATCTCGGTCGCCCGCTGGCGCCCCACTGCAGCCGAGTAGTCGCCGGCGGCCCAGAAGAGCGCCATCGCCATGACGATGGTCAGGGCTGTGATCTCCGCGACGCCGGCGCCGCGCGAGTACGTGAGCCGCCGGGACCGGACCGTGTGCGCGGCGAGGCTGAGCAGGGCCACGCCCGCGATGAGGCAGAGCGGGGCGACACAGAGACGGTCGACGAGCACACCACGTCCGAAGACCCCGAGGAGCCCGTTGGTCGTGAGGGCCAGGCCTCCGACGGCCGCGGCCGGCCCCACCCACGGGCCGCTCAAGGGTGACGGCCGGCCCGAGCGCCGGACGAGGGCGAGGACCCACATCATCACGAGCACGAGCAGGGCGATCACGACCCCCGGCACGAAGAGGCCGTCCTGGCTCGTCAGCAGGTAGTCGGTGCTCGAGAAGCCGAGCGAGGTCGGGTCGACCCCGAACCAGCCGAAGAGTGCTGCGGTGCGCGACCAGCCGAAGAAGATGAGCACAGCAGTGATGAGCGTCGCCGGCGCGACGACCTGCCCGAGCACCCTGAGGACTGCAGGCACCTCCTGCAGCACGCTCGGTGAGCCGCCCAGGGGTCGCGTCACGTCCCCCCGCGGGTCGACGCCGGGCGCCTCGGCAGCCTCGGCAGGTTCGGCGGGCTCGGCGGCGGACCCGGGCGCGTCCGTCGGGGTCCCGTCGCTGGTGACGACGTCAGCCGGGCCCGCTGCCATCGGTCTGCTCCGGTCCCGTCACGGTCGCGGTGGTCGAGGTCGGTGTCGGCGCGAGGCCGGTGGTCGGGCCGGTGGATCCGTCGGTGGATCCACCCGTGGATCCGTCGGTGGAGCCGTCGGTGGAGCCTCCATCCGTGCCGCCGCCGCTGTTGCCGGCGTCGCAGTCCTTCTGGGACTCCGTGAGCACCGTGACCTTCGAGCCCCGGGCGACCTTGCCGCTCGGGTCGTAGCCGACGAAGCACGCCCCGTCCTGGTAGACCAGGGTGACGCAGAGCGTCGTGCCGCCGCACGCCTCGACGAACGACGACACGATGAAGGAGCGCAGCCCCTCCATCGGGGTGTGCTGCTGCGGGACGTTCGGGACGTCGATGGGCGACCCGGCTGCCCGGTTGTCCGACCCGCTGGAGCTTCCCTTGGAGTCCCCACCGGAGTCTCCACCGGAGTCCCCACCGGAGTCCCCACCGGAGTTTCCCGAGTCGGAAGACTGCTGCTTCCCGGCCGCCGTCGTCTGGTCGCTGGTGTCGTCGGGGGTCGGAACCGTGGTCGACGACGTGGCGCCGTCCGTGGCGACGGTCCCGGACCCGTCAACCTGGTCGGTGGTCGGGGTGCCCTTCGCGGCGCACCCACCGGCGAGCGAGAGTGCGGCGACGGCGGCGAGGATGGCGGTCCGGGCGGCTGCGCCGCGGGGGTGTCGGTGTCCCATGGCCCCTCCTGACAGGACGTCTTGGTGGGATTCCTGTCAGAGGGGTCCACGGGGCGGGCTGATACCCCGACGCGGCCCGGTTCAGCTGAGCCGCGCCACCCGCGTCGCTCCGGCGAACGATGTGATCTGGCCGAGCGGAGGCAACAGCGCTGCCTGGTAGGCGTGGTAGACGTCGGGCTTGCCGTCCCACACCGTCGCAGCCGGCACGTTGTCAGGCGAGAGCTCGTGCCGCCAGGAGCCGTGCACCTCGTCGACGAAGAGGCGGCGGGCATGGTCCCACCACTTGGTGTAGCGCTCCCCGTAGGCGGCCTCACCGGTCACGACGAGGAGCGTCCACGCCGCGCCGATCGCCTCGGTGACGACCCAGTGCAGCCGGTCGCGCACGACGGGCCGGCCGTTGAAGTCGGTCGTGTAGACGAACCCCTCGGCCCCGTCCACGTCCCAGCCGTCGCGCACGCCGACGTCGAAGAGGGCCCGCGCGTCGGTGAGGAGCCACTCGGGGGCGCTGTCGCCGAGGGCGTGCCGCAGGTGCAGGGCGAGCCGCGACCACTCGAGGAGGTGGCCGATCGTCACGCCGTACGGGCGGAACGGGTGGGCTGGGTCCTCCCGGTTGTAGTCGGGCAGCGGGGTCCACTCGGCGGTGAAGTGCTCGGGCAGCCGGTAGGCGTTGCCGGCCGCGAAGCCGTGGACGACGCGCTCGACGATCCGGTGGGCGTGGTCGAGCCAGTGGCGCTCCCCGGTGACGTCGTAGGCGGCGAGCATCGCCTCGACGGAGTGCATGTTGGCGTTGACCCCGCGGTAGTCCTCGAGCGCCGACCACGTCCGGTCCCACACGTCGACCGCGAGGCCGTCGTCCTCGCGCCAGAACTTCTCGTCGTAGACGCCCAGCGCCTCGGTGAGCAGCTCCTGCCCGTCGGGGTGGCCGGCGGCCGTGGCGCTCGCCGCGGCGAGGACGACGAAGGCGTGCTCGTAGGCGCGCTTGTCGGCCACGGTGGGAGCGTCGGCGCCGACAGCGGCATACCAGCCGCCGTACTCGTCGTCGTGGAGGACGCCGCCGGGGCGGAACGCGCGGACGCCGTGGTCGAGCATGTCGCGGAAGGACTCGTCGCCCTCGAGGACGGCGAGGGCGGCGACGTGCGTCATCCTCGCGGTGATCCACAGCTCGACGTCGTGGTCGAGCCGGGGGGCTCCGGAGTCGTCGAGCCAGGCGAAGCCGCCCCGGGGGTGGATCGCGCCCCGCGCGAAGCGGCGCAGCTCGCTGCGGTGCTGGGCGAGCCAGACGCGGTGCTCGTCGGTCAGCAGGTCCACGGTCATGTCACTCATGGCCTCAGTCTGTCGCGACCCGGGCCGGAAGGCGCCGGAAGTCCGCGAGGTGCGCGCATCAGGGTGCGGTCAGAAGTCGCCGGCGCTCCGCCGCAGGCGCGTGATGACGTCGACGAGGGCGCCGAGGTCCTCGGAGGAGAGCTCGGGCCGCTCGAAGACCTCGGCGTTGAGCACCTTCGTCGCCCGCTCGGCGAGCTCGCGCCCGGACGGTGTGAGGCTGACGAGGACGGCGCGGCGGTCCTCGGGGTGGGACCGACGCGTGACGAGCCCCGCGTCCTCGAGCCGGTCGACGGCATTCGTCACGCTCGTCGGGTGGACCTGCAGGCGCGAGCCGATGACTTTCATCGGCAGCGACCCCCTCTTGCTGAACCAGAGGAGCATGAGCACCTCGTAGCGGGCGAAGGTCACCCCGAGCGGCTTGAGGGTCGACTCGACGCGGGCGAGGACGATCTGGTGGGCCCGCATCAGCGAGGTGATGGCGGCCATGCCGTCGGCGGCGGCGTCCCAGCCCTGCTCGACCCACTGGCTGCGGGCGCGCTCGATGGGGTCGAAGGCGAGGCCCGGGGACTCGGACGGGTCGGGCCTCGGATCCTCTCGCACCATGGCCTCATCGTAGGGCGCCGGACCGTTGACGTCCATTAGTTGGAAGTCCTACTATTTTGAGGTCAGCGCCGCACCCCCGGAGGCCCTTCTCGTGACCCAGACCGGCACCACGCCCGACAGCAGCACCACCGACCCCGGCACCACCCACGCCGGCACCACGGACGTCAGCACGCCCGCTCCCAAGCCGGCGACCCACGCGCCTCGGCACCACGTGCGCATCGTCACCGCCTCGAGCCTCTTCGACGGGCACGACGCCTCGATCAACATCATGCGGCGGATCATGCAGTCGCAGGGCGCGGAGGTGATCCACCTCGGGCACAACCGGTCGGTCCAGGAGGTCGTCGACGCGGCGATCGAGGAAGACGTCCAGGGGGTCGCCGTCAGCTCCTACCAGGGCGGCCATGTCGAGTACTTCGAGTACCTCGTCGAGCTCCTCCGCGCCAACGGCGCCGGCCACGTCAAGGTCGTCGGCGGCGGCGGTGGGGTCATCGTCCCCGACGAGATCGCGCGACTGCGCGAGTCCGGTGTCACGATCTTCAGCCCGGAGGATGGCCAGCGCCTCGGCCTCGCCGGGATGATCAACGCCGTCGTGTCCGACTGCGACTTCGACCCGTGGGACATCTCGGCGCCGACGCTTGACGCGGTCCTCTCGGGCGAGCGGTCCGCGGTCGCGCGGGCCATCACGGGCGCCCAGGAGGGCGAGATCGACGAGACGACGCTCGCGGGCATCCGCGAGGCCGCCTCGCGTCGCCGCGTCCCGGTCCTCGGCATCACCGGCACCGGCGGCTCCGGCAAGTCGAGCCTCACCGACGAGCTCGTCCGGCGCCTGCGCCTCGACCAGCAGGACAAGCTCCGCGTCGCCGTCCTCGCCGTCGACCCGACCCGCAGCCGGGGTGGGGGCGCCCTCCTCGGCGACCGCATCCGCATGAGCTCCCTCGACGGCGACCGCGTCTTCTTCCGGAGCCTCGCCACCCGCGGCCGCAGCCAGGTGCCGGCCGGCCTGCGCGACGTCATCGACATCGTCAAGGCGGCCGGCTTCGACCTCGTCGTCCTCGAGACGCCGGGCATCGGACAGGGCGACGCCGCCATCGTCGACTACTCCGACGTCTCCCTCTACGTCATGACGCCCGAGTTCGGCGCGAGCAGCCAGCTCGAGAAGATCGACATGCTCGACCAGGCCGACGTCGTCGCGATCAACAAGTTCGAGCGCCGCGGCGCCGAGGACGCGCTGCGCGACGTCGGGCGCCAGATGGTCCGCAACCGCGAAGCCTTCGGGAAGTCGCCGACCGACATGCCGGTCTTCGGCACGTCGGCCGCCACCTTCAACGACGACGGCGTCACGGCGCTGTACCAGGAGCTCCGGAGCCTCCTGTCCGACCAGGGGATGCCGGTCACCGAAGGCGTCCTGCCCCACGTCACGACGAGGCAGTCGACGCGTATCGCCACGGTCGTCCCCGCCGCACGCGTCCGCTACCTCGCCGAGATCAGCGAGACCGTGCGCGGCTACCACGCCGACACGGAGGCGTATGCCGCTCAGGCCCGTCGGGTGCAGCGGCTCGAGGCCGTGCGGGGCGAGCTCGCCGATGCCGGTTCGGACGGGTCGGGTGTCGAGGCGCTCCTGGGGTCGGCCCGGGCCGAGCTGCCGGCCGAGGTCTCGACCGCGCTCGCCGAGTGGCCCACCGTCGTCGAGTCCTACTCCGGGGACGAGCAGGTCGTCCACATCCGTGACAAGGAGATCCGCACCCGCCTGACGCGGGAGTCCTTGTCCGGCAACAAGATCCCCCGGGTCGCCCTGCCTCGCTACACCGACCACGGCGAGCTCGTCAGCTTCCTTCGCCGCGAGAACCTCCCCGGCCGGTTCCCCTTCACCGCGGGTGTCTTCCCGTTCAAGCGCGAGGGCGAGGACCCGGCGCGCATGTTCGCCGGCGAGGGCGACCCGTTCCGGACCAACCGCCGCTTCAAGCTGCTCTCCAAGGACCAGCCGGCGACGCGCCTGTCGACCGCCTTCGACTCGGTCACCCTCTACGGCCGCGACCCCGACCCCCGCCCCGACGTCTACGGCAAGGTCGGTACGTCCGGCGTCTCGATCGCGACCCTCGACGACATGAAGGCGCTCTATGACGGGTTCGACCTCGTCAGCCCGACGACGTCCGTGTCGATGACGATCAACGGCCCAGCGCCGACGATCCTCGCCTTCTTCCTCAACACCGCGATCGACCAGCAGCTCGACGCGTTCCGGGCGCGGGAGGGCAGGGAGCCGAGCGACGACGAGCGCCAGGAGCTCACGGCATACACCCTGTCGAACGTCCGGGGCACGGTCCAGGCCGACATCCTCAAGGAGGACCAGGGCCAGAACACGTGCATCTTCTCGACGGAGTTCTCGCTGCGGATGATGTCCGACATCCAGCAGTGGTTCATCGACCACCAGGTCCGCAACTTCTACTCCGTGTCGATCTCGGGCTACCACATCGCCGAGGCCGGGGCGAACCCCATCAGCCAGCTCGCCTTCACGCTCGCCAACGGGTTCACCTATGTCGAGAGCTATCTCGCGCGCGGCATGAAGGTCGACGACTTCGCACCCAACCTGTCGTTCTTCTTCAGCAACGGCATGGACCCCGAGTACTCCGTCCTCGGCCGGGTCGCCCGCCGGATCTGGGCCGTCGCGATGAAGGAGAAGTACGGCGCCAACGAGCGCTCGCAGAAGCTCAAGTACCACGTCCAGACGTCGGGCCGGAGCCTGCACGCCCAGGAGATGGACTTCAACGACATCCGCACGACCCTGCAGGCGCTCATCGCGATCTACGACAACGCCAACTCCCTGCACACCAACGCGTTCGACGAGGCCGTGACGACCCCGTCGGAGGAGTCGGTGCGGCGGGCGCTCGCGATCCAGCTCATCATCAACCGCGAGTGGGGCCTCGCGATGAACGAGAACCCGCTCCAGGGCTCGTTCATCATCGACGAGCTGACCGACCTCGTCGAGGCGGCCGTCCTCAAGGAGTTCGACAAGATCACCGAGCGCGGCGGCGTCCTCGGCGCGATGGAGACGGGCTACCAGCGGGGCCGGATCCAGGACGAGTCGATGCTCTACGAGCACCGCAAGCACGACGGCAGCCTGCCGATCATCGGCGTCAACACCTTCCGTAACCCGCACGAGGGCGACGTGCCCCGCACGATCGAGCTCGCGCGCGGCACCGAGGAGGAGAAGCAGAGCCAGCTCTCCCGGGTCCGCGCCTTCCAGCAGGCCCACGAGGTCGAGGCGCGGGCCGCGCTCGAGGAGCTGAAGACCGCGGCGATCAACGGCGACAACGTCTTCGACGTCCTCATGCGCGCCGCCCGGGTCTGCTCGCTCCAGCAGGTGACCGAGGCCTTCTTCGAGGTCGGTGGGCAGTACCGCCGCAACGTCTGACCGAGCTGAACCCCGTGGTTCGATGTATCTGCGCGAGGCATGGCGTGCGCAGGTACATCGAACGGGGTGAGGGGGAGAGGTGAGGGTGCTGACCGACGACCTCGGGTATGCCGCTGGGCTCGCTCCCGAGGTGAGGCGCGTCGTCTCGCTCGTCCCCTCCATCACCGAGGCCCTCGCCGCGACGTGCCCGGAGCGGCTCGTCGGGGCAACCGACTGGTGCACGCACCCGGCCGACCTCGCGGTGCAGCGCGTCCGGGGCACCAAGAACCCCGACCGACGCGCGATCGAGGCGCTGCGTCCCGACCTCGTCATGGCCAACAAGGAGGAGAACCGGGAGCTCGACGTTCGACGTCTGAGGGAGAGCGGCATACCCGTCTGGGTGACCGACATCGAGTCGGTGCCGGGAGCGCTGACCTCGCTCGGACGGCTCTTCACCGAAGCGCTCGACGTCGAGGTGCCGGGTTGGCTCCGCGAGGCGGCCGCCGAGTGGGGCGGCCCGGTGCCCGATCCGACGCTCCGCGTGGCCGTCGCGATCTGGAGGGACCCGTGGATGGTCGTCGGGAGCTCGACGTTCACCGGCGACGTCGTCGCCCGGCTCGGGTGGCGCAACGTCTTCGCGGAGCACGCCGGGCGCTACCCGGCCGTCCCGCTCGACGAGCTCGACCGCGACGACATCGACGTCGTCCTACTGCCCGACGAGCCGTACGTCTTCACCGCGGACGACGGGCCGGAGGCCTTCCACCGGACGCGGACCGCGCTCGTCAGCGGACGTCTGCTCACGTGGTACGGGCCCTCCCTCGTCGGCGCGCGCCGGGCCCTGACCGACGCCGTGACGGCCTGACACCATCATCCGGCCACCGGCATGAGCCCCGAGGGTTCGCCGCCCAGCAGCAACGGGTGCCGCCTACGTGGCTCGCCCGTGCTCCCGTACCGTCATCGCATCAGACGATCGAGAGGTTCGTGCAATGACGCAGACGGTCGAGACCATCTTCGTGGGCGGTTCGCTGTTCGACCCGGGCTCCCCGCGCTCGCGGCCCGGCGTCCTGGCCGTGGCCGACGGCCGAATCGCGGCCGTCGGTGGCGATGAGCTCCTCGAGCTGGCAGGCCCTGGGACCGAGGTCGTCGACCTCGCGGGCGGGCTGCTCCTGCCCGGCTTCCAGGACGCCCACGTGCACCCGGTCATGGCGGGTGTCGACCTGCTGCGCTGCGATCTCCACGGCGCCGAAACGGCGCAGGAGTGCCTGGACCGCATCGCGGCCTACGCCGCGGCTCATCCCGAGCAGGACTGGATCACCGGCGGCGGCTGGTCGATGGAGCTCTTCCCCGGTGGCACCCCGACGCGCCAGCTGCTGGACTCGGTCGTCCCGGATCGGCCGGTCATCCTGGCCAACCGTGACGCGCACGGGGCGTGGGTCAACACGGTCGCCCTGCGTCGGGCGGCCATGGACGCGCGGACGCCGGACCCTGTCGACGGGCGGATCGAGCGCGAGCCCGACGGCAGCCCCAGCGGCACGCTCCACGAAGGCGCCGTCGCCCTCGTCGCCGACCACGCCGACCCGATCGGCTACGAGGACCAGTACGCCGGGCTGCTTGCGGCGCAGCAGGTGCTCCTGTCTCACGGCATCACCGCGTGGCAGGACGCGGCCGTCGGGCGGGTCTTCGGCCTCGACGACGTCTACGACGTCTACGTCAGGGCCGCATCGAACGGCGACCTCAAGGCGCGGGTCGTCGGGGCCCTGTGGTGGGACCGGGCCCGCGGCCTCGAGCAGGTCGAGGAGCTGCGCGAGCTGAGACGCCGCGGGTGCGTCGGACGCTTCCGCGCGACCTCCGTGAAGATCATGCAGGACGGCGTCGCCGAGAACTTCACCGCGGCCATGACCGACAGCTACCTCGACGGGTGCGGCTGCCGGACGGGCAACAGCGGGATCTCGTTCGTCGACCCGAGCGCCCTGCGTGAGTACGTCACCCGGCTCGACGCCGAGGGCTTCCAGGTGCACGTCCACGCGCTCGGAGACCGGGCCGTCCGCGAGGCACTCGACGCGGTCGAGGCGGCCCGAGCCGCGAACGGTCCGACCGACAACCGGCACCATCTCGCCCACCTCCAGGTCGTCCACCCCGACGACGTGCCGCGGTTTGCCGCGCTCGGTGCGACCGCGAACATCCAGGCGCTCTGGGCCTGCCACGAGCCGCAGATGGACGAGCTGACGATTCCCTTCCTCGGCGAGGACCGAGCCGCCTGGCAGTACCCCTTCGGCGACCTGGTCGCTGCAGGCGCGCCGATCGCGGCCGGCAGCGACTGGCCGATCAGCAGCCCCGACCCCCTCGCCGCCATCCAGGTCGCCGTGACCCGGACCCCGCCGGGCGTCGCGGACGCGCCGCCCTTCTACCCGCGCAACGCCATCACCCTGGCGCAGGCCCTCACGGCGTACACGGCCGGCTCGGCACGGATCAACCACCACGAGGACGTCACGGGACACCTGCGCCCGGGAGGCCACGCGGACCTCGCCGTCCTCGACCGCGACCCGTTCGAGGGGCCGGCGGAGCAGATCGCCGAGTGCTCGGTGACCCGCACGTACGTGGGGGGCGAGCTCCTGTTCGACGGCCGTTCGTAGGCCGACCGACGCCCGGGCCACGCGGCGCGGGGTCGCGCCGCCACGGAAAGACGCCAACCGCCGAAGTCCCCGCGGCGTCTCAGCAGGCGTGACGATTGGCGTCCGACAGCTCGGAGTGAGGGGGGCTCCCATGGCGGGTGCGGTGAGCGCGCCGGGCCGCGACGCTGTCCGCCAGGTGTACGACGCCCACTTCGGGAGGCTCGTCGGCTGGACGGTCCGCCTCGTCGGCGACCCCGACCTGGCCCACGACTTCGCGACCGAAGCCTTCGTCCGCCTCCTGCGCAGCAACACGACCATCGCCGAGCCGCGGGCCTGGCTCTACACCGTGACGGCCAACCTCGTGCGGGACCACTGGCGCTCGCGGGGACGGGAGTCGGCCGCCTTCGCCCGGCACGGCGTGAGCGACGGCGGCGACGACGGCCGGCACGACCCGGCGACGCGGCTCACCGTCCGCGAGGCCGTCGAGGCCCTGCCCGACCGTTTCCGCCTCGTCGTGCTGCTCCACTACTACGCGGACCTGCCCGTCTCGACCGTGGCCCGGCAGCTCGGCAAGTCCGAGGGCGCGGTCAAGCGCGACCTGTTCGAGGCACGGCACCGCATGGCGACCCTGCTGGAGGATGCCCGATGACCCCCGACCGCCACCCGACCGACCGGGCCGGACGTGAGCCGTTCGACCCGGTGGCCGACTTCTTCGCACGCGAGCGTGCGGCGATCGTCGACCGACCGGGCGACGAGGCCGACTGGGACGAGCTGGTGCAGCGGAGCCGCCGCCGGGGCTGGGCCCGTCCCCTCGGCGGGGTCGCGGCCGCCGCCGCGCTCGTCCTCGCCGTCGTGCTCGGGACGAACGGGTTCCTCCGGACGCCTCCCGCGGAGACCACGGGTCGGCCCGACAGCGCCGCCTCGTCCGGTCCGGCGACGACCAGCGGACCGGACACGTCGGCTTCCTCGGGCGCCAGGCGCTCGACGCCGCCGCCTCCGACGGCCTCGCAGGGCGCCCTCCAGCCGATGCCGAAGGCCTTCGGCGTCGACTCGGTGCGCGCGACCCAGGACGGGTACCTCTATGCCCTCGGCTCGTCGGTCTGCGGCGCGCTCAGCTGCCCGGCCCTCGTCGCCTCGAGCGACGAGGGCCGCACCTGGGGGCAGGTCGGGTCCTTCTCGCCACCCGCGGTCCGGGCGCCACGCTACGAGGGCGACCAGGTCCTCGCCGGCGCGCGCTTCGTCAGCGCGTCGCACGGCTGGGTCTACGGCGCGGCGCTGCTGCGGACGACCGACGCCGGCCGGACCTGGACCCCGATGCCACACGGGTCAGGCGACGTCCTCTCGCTCGAGACCGACGGGACCGCGCTCTGGATGGTCACGGGCACCTGCGTCCAGGGGACCTACGGAAGGCAGTGCGGACAGGTGCAGGTGTGGCGGGCGGGCATCGACGACACCTCGGCGACCAAGGTCGACGTGCCACAGCTGTCGACTCAGCCGACCCGGCCATGGGCCTACGGCGCCTGGGTCGCGCTCGCCGGCAGGACGGCATACGTCAACACCGTGAGCGGGGTGCCTGGGCTCTTCTCCGGCTTCACCGCGCTCCGCGTCTCCGGGACTCCCGTGACCGTGGCGAGACCGAGCGGCTGCGACAACGCGGCCGAGCTCACCGTCGTGCCGACCGTGAGCGACCCCCGGACGCTCTTCGCCCTGTGCGCCCTCGGCGCGGCCGGCGTTCCGTCGTCCGGGTATGCCGTCTACCGGTCCACCGACGGCGGCGCGACGTGGGAGTCGCGCGCGCACCCAGTTATCGGTCCGGTCCGCTTCACCAACCTCCGCGTCACGGCCCTCGACGCCGACCGTCTCGTCGTCCGCACCGGCGAGCAGCTCTTCGCCGACGGGACGTTCGTCGAGTCGGAGCTGCTCACGAGCGCGGACGGCGGCGTCACGTGGACGCCCCCCTCGGGGGGCCTCCCTACGGCCAACTGGGGCGAGGTCTCCGCCGTCGACCCGCGGACGGTGTATGCCGTCCAGGGTGCCGACTCGGTGTGGCGCAGCACCGACGGGGGCTCGAGCTTCACCCGGATGTCCCTGCGGTGACCTCAGGTCAGGTCGTCGTGGTCGCCGCGGACCCAGGCGGTGTGCCGGTCGGCCGAGAAGCGGACGATCCGCTTGGCGTCGGCCGGGACGACGGCCCCGAAGTTGTTGTAGAGCCGGTCGAAGTGCAGCGTCTCGACCTGGGCGGCGATCCGCTGGACCACGTTGCCCGAGAGTGGGATCCGGTTGGGATAGCTGCGCATGAAGCTGACGGAGCGCCGGTCCGGGTTGGGGAAGATCGCGTCGCCGGCGAGAAGCACGCCGCGCCCCTCGTTGCCGGTCGCCCACTCGACGACGGCCTGCCCGCGGAAGTGGCCCCCGACGCGATGAAGGGTGAGCCCGGGCGCGACCTCGCGCCGCTCGTCGTACAGCTCCACGAGCGGGTCCACCCGGCGCACCCACTCCTGGTCGCGCTCCGCGACGAGCACCGGGACGTCGCCGAGAGCACGGGCCCACTCGGTCTGGACGCCGTACATGTGCGGGTGGCTGGCGGCCACCGCGAGCGTCGGGCCGAGGCCGCGCACGAGCTCGACGGTCTCGTCGTCGATGTAGCCGAGGCAGTCGAAGAGGAGGACGCCCTCCGGGGTTCGCACGACCATCGTCTGCTGCCCGATCCCGACCTCGGGGCTGGCACGCAGCCCCCACAGCTCGGGCTCGACCTGGGTCACCGAGATCGTCGTACCCGCGGCGCGCAGCTCGTCGAGGGTCGTCCACCGCTGGCCGTCCGCCGGCACCCACTGGCGCTCGTCCTCGCACACGGCGCACTCGGCAGGAGGGGTCGGTCGGTCGGCCGTCTCTCCGGCACACGTCGCACAGATCCAGATCATGGGGTCACTCTCTCGGGATTCGTCACGCCGCGCCAATCCGTTCTGCGGGAGGATGACTCGGGTGATCCTGCACCTGCGTGCCGCCGTCCAGCGGCTGTATGCCGTCCGCCCGGGCGAGTTCGTCGCCGAGCGTTCGCGGCTGGTCGCGGAGGCGAAGGCGGCCGGGGAGTCCTCGCTCGCGAAGGAGATCGGCGCGCTGCGCCGGCCCACGGTCGCCGCCTGGGCGGTCAACCACTTCGTCCGGACCCACCCTGACGAGGTCGACGAGCTGCGGTCGTTCGCCGAGCTGCTCCGCGAGGCCCAGCGCACCCTCGACGCCGACCAGCTGCGCCTGCTGGGGCGCGAGCGGGCCCGGCGCGTCGATGCTCTCACCGACCGGATCGCGGCCGTGTCGACCGAGGCCGGGCAGGCGGTCGGTCCGAGCGTCGCCGACGAGGTGCGGGCCACCCTGACGGCCCTCATCGCCGACGAGGACGCCGAGGCCTCGGTCCTGACGGGGGCCCTCGTGAGAGCTCTCAGCTACTCGGGCTTCGGGTCGGTCGACATCGAGGACGTCGTCGCGTGGAACGAGCCTGCCGCGTCGCGCCCCGCCCTCGCCGTCGTCCGTGGCGAGAGGGGCATGGCCGCCTCCGATGACGACGAGCGGGCGCGGGCCGAGACGGAGGCGGCCGCGGCGGCCGAGCGGGCGGCCCG